>JAOTTS010000011.1 GCA_029864335.1 Candidatus Nitrosopumilus sp.
CTATTTCATCAATTTTCATTGGCATTCTTTCATCACTTTTTCTATCTTCTCCTTCGCTTCAAACATTACTTTTTCAAACTCTTCTCGTAACTTATCGCACTTTGATTGTTTTTCATTTTCATCCATTGCTACAATTCATGGAATTTTTGCAACTTTGGGAGTAATATTCGGTTCTGCGGCAGGATATCTTGGATGGCGTTTATTGTTAGGACATTTGAGAGCTTATAGAGATCTTAGGATCTTAGCTACAATTTCATCTGTTTTTGCCGTCCTTGCCATAGTTACTGGTAATTGGATTTATACAGCTTATCGAGGCCCTGGGGGACCACGAGAGTTTTTTATTTCTACATTTCCAGAAATTCATGAAATTTTTTTTGAATTTAAAGAACACATTGCACTTTTTCCACTCCCTATTGTGATAGCTTCTACCTTTATTCTTTGGAAGTATAAGGATGCAATACCTTTTGATGAAAGATTACGAAATGCATTAGGGACGATGATAGCTACAGCTTGGACCGTTCTGATGATAGCATTTGTTCTTGGAGCAGCAATAACAAAACTTATGGCGGTTTGAAATGACTCAAGAAAATCAAAAACCCGACAAGAAAAATGGCATTGCAGCAGCAGCAATGATCTCATCAATGATAGGAATTTTATCATTATCTGTATCTCATACCCTAAGTGTACTCTCCCAAGAATCAAAATTGATGATTCATGAAATTGGAAAAGCGTGGATTCCAGGAGTAGATGCAATCGGTTCATATAGTGGAAAAGAAACAATCATGCTGATAGGATGGGGAGTTAGTTGGATTATCCTACATTATGCTTTAAGGAATAGAGATGTAAAACTTTCATACTATACAATTGTTTTTATGATTGGTGTGGGTATTGCAATTTTGTTAGTCTGGACACCATTCGTTCATCTGATTACAAATCAAACCTAGTTTTTAATTATTTTAGATATTAATAAATGAATTTTAAAATTAAATTATCCCCAGACCAAAGGAACAAGTGTTGCCATTACAACAGACACTAAAAATATGCTGATTAAATTTAACGGAATGCCAAACTTTGCCATATTTTTGGCTGTGACAAATCCACTTCCAATCACTATTGCATTGAGGCGTTGCAACAGGCATGATAAACCCATAGCTCATAGCAATTGCAACAGGCGCCATAAGTAAAATTGGATTAACATCCATTGTTGCAGCCAAAGATGCCATTATGGGTAGCAGTAGGGCTACCCCTGCAGTATTGCTCATCAGCTCGCCTGAAAAGATTGCAACTGCAACAACTATGAGCATTATCAGAAAATAATCCATTCCTCCAACAAATGATAGTTGGTCAGCAATCTGTAAATCAAGTCCAGACGAGGTAAAACCTCCTGCCAATGCCAGTCCCCCTCCAATTAGTATTAAAATTCCCCAAGGGATTTTTCTAGCTGAATTTAGAACTAAAAGTTGTTTATTGGTCTTTGTAGATGATTTATCAAATCATTTGTAGAGATGATCCAGAGTTGTTCTGGAAATCTTTCAAAGATTCCTTTTGCATGTTTTTGACCTTGTTTTTTACTGCTTGCACATGCATCCATTACTACTATTACATAATATCCTAAATGAATGGCATCTAACACACTTGAAAGAACACAATAATCTGTTTCAACGCCTGTGAAAACTAGAATTTGTGAGGATTGTTTTTTTATTTTGGAATAAAAATTGCCTGCCATGAATATTGATGCGGATTTTTTTCTATTGGTTACAACTGAATTTGAAACATATGGAATGAAATCATCAATTAAATCTAATGCATCAGTTCCCAGAATACTTGTAGTAATTTCTTGATTTATTCTATAGTATGTTTGCCACGAATCCTGTTCTTTTTGCCAATTCTTAGGCGGTGTGAAGCGAGTAAATATTACATTTTGTATTCCACTATTTTTAATTAATTTTTCAATATTTGGGATTATGGATAATAGTTTTTTATTCATCCAAGGAGATTTTTTTTCAGTCAAGAATAATTTTTGCATATCTACAATCACCAGTGTTATTTTTGAATTAGTCTTTACATCTGCATGCCATTCAGGTTCAGTCAAAACAGTACTCATAATGATTTTTGTTTCTCACACTAATGTGTATGTGTAATGCCAAATTTCTTTTTCTTTGAAGTAACTGATTCTGTAAACATATCAGACAATGGTATAATCACTAATGATTCAAACATCTTAAGAATCAAACCTGAAATAGATATTGATTTAAAGAAATAGTCAGTATTTTATTTTACCGCATACTCTGTAATCTCTGGGGATAGCAAAATATTACAAATATCCCACGGTGTTACAAGCCAATCTTTGTGAATAACAAATGGATGGGCCATATCATACATCATAGATGCTACTTCGTTGATTTTCAAATTCTCAACAATTACTTTGGCTTCTTCTAAATCTACAATGTTTATTGCTTCATTTAGAAAATCATCTGTCTCTCTTAGATGCTTCATTTTCTCTGAAATGGCTTCAATGATTAATCTATCACTAAGATACTTGTTGGAACCTTCTAGCAAAATTTTTCTTGCTTTTTTCTCAAACATTGAATTAATTACATTACCAAATGTATCTTCTTTTTTGAATGTCACGAGTTTCTTTTTTGGCAAGTCTTCAATTGTAAGATTAGTTATACATCTCTTACCAATCTCTAGAATTTTTTGTGCGGAAATTACAGAGTAAAAACCCCACTCGTTAGGAATTACAGCATATGCTCTGCCTCTCTGCCTCCAAAAATTCATCAAATCTTTGTACTTTGTTTCCTTTGACACTACAACAGGATTTGGTTCCATAATGTCTTCTACTTTGGTTCCATAGAATAAACCCGAAGTTGGATTCTTTAGCAAATTTTCCATTATTTCTTTTCCTCCAATTGTGCCAATTGGATTGTGCTTCTCATCTCTTACAATGATTGAATCCGTAGCTGATTCCAAATATTGAACCAACATTCCAGTGACAACCCATACTTCTTTGCCTTTGTCAATATGGATACATAGTGACCACGTTAGTCTTTCTGAAAACAATTCTCTCAGCGATCTTTCTGATATTGGAACATCTCGTGACATGTCTTACAATGAATTTTATTGCATAAAGCCACCACATTCAATTCTCAAAAATGATAAGAGAGATTCAATTATTTAGAAAAAGACATAACATAAGAATTACATGGAAATCCTTTTATTTTTATAACACAGTAATAATGAATCAATTAATATACTAAATTTATGAGATAAAAGTGAGAAAAATGGAATCTTTTAGCAAAGGACTCATGGAATTAACATTGGAAGAATTATTTCCAGACACATTAACTGT
The DNA here is from genome assembly GCA_029864335.1 of Candidatus Nitrosopumilus sp. Lineage (GTDB taxonomy): Archaea > Thermoproteota > Nitrososphaeria > Nitrososphaerales > Nitrosopumilaceae > Nitrosopumilus. The sequence goes on from JAOTTS010000011.1 coordinate 3,353, forward strand.
TACAGATTGTGTTTTTGTAGATAAAGAAAGAGAAGTTTGGGTTGCTACAGAGATGTGTGCCCAATATTTAGAATCTACAATAGATGCACTTGTAGTTCAAGACAATGACAAACCTATAGGGATTGTAGGTGGATATGATGTTTTAGAGCATTTACGCAAAAATCCTACCCCTGATTCTCAATATCAACATAGCACTCAGGACATAATGTTCAAAGATGTTACTCAAGTTAGTAAACAAACAAAATTCAAAGATATTATTGAAGATTGGAAAAAAAGTAGAAGAGCATTTGCCATAATTCCAAACAAATCAGGAAGTTATTCACCAATTTCTGCAAGAAAAATGCTAGAAGTTGGGAAAAAATACAAAACAGATCTCACGATATCTTCAATGCCTAAAAAGAATATTATCAAATTTCAAGGTGATGAACCATTAAGGGACATAATTGATTTAATGTTTAACAACAAAACACGAAAACTTTTATTGGGAAATTCTAATCAGTTCATTAGCGATAGGACAATTCTTGAAGGACTATCACGAATTACAAAATTTCAAAAGGATGTTGAGAATTTCTTGGATATTCCAATTAATAAGTTCACATTTGATCATATCAAAGTTATTACAGAAGACATTCCATTTGACAAACTTTGTTCAGTTATGGATAGGATGGAGCACCCTTATGTTATTTACAAAGACATAGTTGTTAGTCCATGGGACATATGCTTGACTTTGTCATCTGAGAACATACAGAAATCGGATACAAAACTTGAGATGGCAGAAAGATGTCCACATTGTGGAAAAAATATCAATTAATACATCCTGTAAAAATCGTTAAATTGACTATTGTACCTAGTATAGTAAAGTTTCTAAAAAGATGTTATTTCAAACGTCGGTAGATCTCTTTGAATTCTGCTGATAGATTATATGCGATGTTTAACACATGTGTTAATTGATTCATGGATGTCTTCCCATTACCAATTTGTCTTAGAATAGTCAGAGCTTTTTGTGGAGAAGTTGCAGAAGGGGGTTTTTGATTAGTCCATGTTTTAAAAGAGTCCCCCACATCCAAACAAAAATTTAAAACAAATTCCTTCCAGTTTTCCATTTCATTTAGTTTCTTTTTTCCTAGAAATACTAGAGATAATTCATTAAATTCATTTTTTCTATCTGTGTATAATGTTTTAAGAGCTTCATGAATTTTTTCTTCAGTATACTCTGGAGTATTTAGCATATACAATCCCTCAATGCTCATGATTTTAAGCAGACATTTTTGATAATTAAACTAATACAAAATTCTCACATATGAAAACATGATTTATTTTTGATAAACGAAATCACATGTGAAAAATGCTAGTGTGCTATGCATGTTATATATTGAACGAATAATTGGAATCAACGAAAAAAGAATTTTGCATAAATTGCCCTCTTCATAATGACATAAAACTCAGTCACACAGAATTAAAAGATGGCACATCTAAAGACTATTGGTCAAAATATCAGGAATTATTTAAAGAAAAAATTCGATTGTAAAATTTTGACAGGAGTTCTGTCTATTTTCATCACAAAAAGTGAGCAGAGTCACCATAAGGTTGAATCTATGCAGGATAATTCTGATTTCTGATAAAGCCACTCATTAAAAGAAATAGTCAATATTTCCTATGCTAAATTATAGTTCAAAAATGAGTTTTCCTAAAAATAAATTCCAATCTACAATTAAAACAAAATCAAAAAAGAGTCTAATTAAAAGACCTCGTCAAATTACAGTATTAAGTGATTTTATTTTATTCAATTTACTCTAGATAAATTATTGTGGGTTAGACTCCACGAGAATTCAGCCACTAAATTGGGGATAAAATTGGACGCAGATAGGTGTAAAATTTCATAGATTAGATTTTCAGAACTAGTTCAAGAGGAATTTCTGCACTTTCAAATGATTCATCAATTAAAAGAGAATACTCTTTTGATTGATCATATTCAAAATCTACATAATTTCCATACTGGAAATACTCTGGTTGTGTCATTTTCTCCGTAGATGTAACGTCTCAATAAGATTTTTAGAAAATTAAATTAATTGAGAAGTAAATTATCTTGGTGAATTGAATCAATTGCATATATTGAAAAAATTTCAACAGATCTATGTATTACTTAACAGATCCATCAGAAAGTGACGATCCATTTTAAATATTATTTTAACATGATGTAATCAATCGAGAGATTGTACCAGTCGTCCCTCTAGGTAGACAAGGTTTCACAACAATCTCTTGATGCTATTTTCTGTAATAAAATTTGATTTAACTGCAGTGCAAATTCCCAATTTTGGTAGGATAGTTTTATTACCTAAAAAATATACTAAATTTTTGTGAGACCACCTGTCGGAATACCTGGTAAGGATGTATTTTTTGTCCCAAACTACTGTGATAAATGCAATAGACATTTTTTGATCGAAGAAGAATTAGAAATACACACAAAAAACTGCTAACAGGGTACAAACTGATTAATGGGTTTTGGATTATTTTGCTACTTGATTGTATCTAAAATTATCCAAAGAGAAGAATTATGTATTCATGCAGGTCCTGGTTCAGGTAATTCAGAAGACATTAAGAAAAATTATCAGCACATGATAATTATTCATTTCTACATGTCCTTTCCACAATCCCCATACTGGAAATATTCTGATTTGAAATTGTTTAATGAGAAGTGTTTAGAGTATCAAAAAACATTAACACATCATTATGATATGCAAGTAAATTTGTCACATTACAATGACAATTAAAAGAAAAGCAGTAAAGAAGAAGGTATCAGCTATAAGAAAAATTGTTAAGAAAAAAGCAGCAGCTACAAGGAAGACAGTGGCAAAGAAAGTAGCTACAAAGAGAACGTCAACCAATTTTCCTGGACCAATTTGGAAGGGAGCAAAGAAAAAACCTTCAAAAAAAGATGAGACTAGCTATCCGGGACCAACTTGGGAAGTAAAATCTGAAGCTGCAAAGAAAGGCTGGATTACAAGAAGAAAGAACGCAAAGAAATAATCTTATTTTTTACAAATTACTCTTGTAAGGTCTTGGTATCTTGAAATGGATGATCAACATCTACATGATTTAATAGAAGACGGCCACATCTAGTGCATCTTTCGTCAGGATCTTCATTCTTTATTGTTCATGGAGTGTAGTCCATTCCCCTTCTGAGATTAAATATACTTGGGGAGTGATATTTTGAACATAAACATTTCTTACATTGTTCATAACTCTCTTTGATTCCAGTCTCATCCCAAAAACCTTCATGTCGAATCCATACATGTTCGTAATTGTAATGACCACAATCACATTTTTTTCCGTCATCATTTCCCAGTGTACAATATTGCACATGTAGAAAATTTTTTTTTAATTCAGTTCATTCCATAATTAATCACAGGTTCTTCTTGTATTTGCCCTACTGAATGATTGCCAGGCAAGTCAACTTTCAAACCCAGCTGAATACATCCATGAATTGACAACTCCCATGCAGTACTCAAGTCATTGTGTCTTCCTGTTGGATGATCAAATGATTCTCTACCTGATTGGGTTAGTTTCATCTCTTGATGTTTCAGCTGTTCAATTAATTCTCGTGTCAGTTGTGATTTTGTTTGGTCTAGTATTGTAGCAGGGTTTGGGAATCTGTACCCCTGTTTTAAAATGGATAGGCCGTCGTCCTTTAGCATCTTCTTTGTGCCTGATATTCCTGATGAGAAATTTATTTTTTCAATTCTTGATTTTCCAAATCTTGCCTCCATGATATCAGTAAATGACCTTTCGTTTGTGTAATCAATTACTATTAGCGATGGTGGAAATTTTGGGAATAATACTCTGGTGTGAAACTCTATGATTTTATCAAATGATGTATGATTCAGTTTGTATAGGTCTCGCAGTTTGGGGAGGGTTTTGGAATTTCTCTAGTTGGTGAGGGCATCTCATGTATTACAATTCCAAAGAAATCATCTTGTGAAGCTGTATCTTCTCCCCAAATGTATCGAGTCAATGATTGAGAGAAAGTTTGAAGGGAAAAGAGAACTAATTATCGAAAAAACTAGTTGAGAAGGGTTTCACAAGTACCCATCAGAACAGTTTCCCGGTCAAAAGAATCCGGATTGAATTTTCGTTTTAAAATTTGCTTCATTTCCAAATCATTACACATGTTTCGCTTTTAACATATTCTTGTATAGCTACACGAACTAATCATATAATTATTCTGCACTAAATGACATCTTCATCGTAAATGTATCGTTTCAATGATTGTAAAAAATTATGAAAGGAAAAGAGAACTATTGAATAATCCTAATGGAGATTATGAAAATTTCTTAAAAATTAAGTTTAAGTGAGGAGATATGAAAATAAAGTATGAAATTATTATTTTTAATTATCATATTTACACTTACTATGTCCATTCTATTGTCTGGTCCAGTCTATGCACATCATGTAGATGGACATTCCGAAGATGAACCCAGACGATTTCATGTAAAACAGGGTGAAGATCTAGAAGAATACATGTACTTGTATGATGATCGTTATGCAAAATCTTTTGATGGTCCCCCCCATCTATGGAATTCTGGAATCTTACTTACCAGAATTGGCGACATAAACAAAGTATCAGGATCCTATGAAGCAGAATTTTGGTTTTTTATGGAGATAATGGAAGAAGACGATCCTACAGATTTTACTCTAAATCCTCCTGAATTTAGTTTTGTTAATGGTAAAGATATATTGTATGAATCTGAATCCTTTGAACCACATTACTATGAAAGCAAAGTTAGCGGAGTATTTTTCAACAACATGGATTTTAGTCAATTTCCCTATGAAACTTTGATTCTAAAATTTACAGTTGAACCAAGCGGCACAGATAAAACAATTGATCAAATTAGATTTATTTTGGATCCTGTTAGCGGGATTGATAATTCAGCAGTAGTACCGGGTTGGCAAATCAGTGAATTCATCTTGTCTGTTGAAGATCATCATTATGACAATGAAGATGATTCTACATACGTTTGGTCATGGTTAAATGCAGAATATTTGGTTGAACGATCCATAATAGGATCCACTGTAAAATACCTTTTACCTGTTTCCATAATTACGGGATTATCTCTTACGGTATTTCTTCTTCGTGGTAATTACACCCCGAGAATTTATTTGACTGCCCCTCTACTTCTTTCTCTGGTATATCTACATCAAGGAGCCTTGGATGACATTCCATCAGTAGGTTACATGACAATTTTTGATAAAGTAATGACAATCAACTATGCTCTGTTTGTTAATGCAATTCTTTCCATTGTTTTACAAATGCGAGTTCATAATGACGATTCTGCTAGCTTAGCAAAGGAACTCAAAATAAACAATATCATGAAATACTTTATTCCTGTAATCATCATCATAGGAATAATCTACATAATCACAACTTCCTAAAAAAATGATGTCTTAGACGGATCAGATAATTTTGTAGTATCTACTTATATTTTTCAATAACAATTAGTGATGTTGAAATTAATTCATAATCTTAGATGGACTTATGAAATAAGAAAAAACATCGAGCTACATATCCTCTCCGTAATCACCATATTGAAACATCTCGGGCTTGTACCATGTACTACTAGAATTATAGAAATCACACTCGTAATACATCGGATACAAAGGACCTAATCTTTCACGTTCTGCATCCAGAAATTCTTGGTTAATTAACCCTGCATCGACTGCCATTATAGCTGGTATCTCATGAATCTTGAACTGCCCTATCGCAGAGTCCTTGTCGATGTTTTTCTTTAGCTTGGACATTTCATAGATTTTGTAAATCATTCCGGACGGCCTTCGTGGTGGTGACTCTATCAGCATGGTTCCGTTTGTGTTTGCAAGACGTGAGAATGCGGCTCCAAATACTTCTGCATCGTCTATTCTACTACTAGCTGCAATGTCAGACATGTGAATGTGTGCGACTTCCTTCCATGACCATATACTACCGGGATTGGAACCGCCCAGTCCGATTATTCTTGTTGGTTTGTGTGGATTGTCAGGATTGTGAATAAACAGCTGCATGACCTTTGTAACTTCATCTTTTAACAATAACTCAGTTGGTTTACTGATTAGAAACTTTGAATACTTGTTAGAGTTTGAAATTAGTTTTCTTAGAGTGTACAGATGGTCTTTGGCGTGATCAGTGTCCTGTGCAATTACTAGAATTTCTTTTCCCTTGCATGTTGTTATTGCCTTTTGAAAGTCTTCTATCAAACTAGATGTAGTGATTCCAACCTTTTGTGATTTGATAACTTCTCTATACTTGTGTCTGAATCCGTCTTTCCATACTGCGTACTGGTATGCTGTTAGATGTTGTACTGGTTCTCTTGTTAACGGATGCTCCAGTAATCCAAAGTCTTGGTAGAATTCATCAGGGTCTGTAGGAATGTCAGTTGGAAGTTTAAGATCTTGTACTGTATCATTGAGTAATAATTTCTGGGCTATTTGAAATTCCTGTGGTGTCCTTTCCAATTTCAACCTCCTCTAGTTTCTTTTTGATTTGTGCAATTATAGGAGAACCAAGTGTTAATTCTGATAGTCTCTTGTTTACGTTTACTATTTCACGAGATAACTCCATGATTGTTTGAGTCTCATTAGTTTGAAGGAATTGCTTCATGAGTCTGCCTTGTACTTTTTCCATCTCGTCCATTCTTTTCTTGTGTTCTTTTACGAATCCAATCCTTGTATGGTGTCCTAGCCAGTCATTAATTACCGGGTCTTGTTCTTGCAGTCTCTTCTTTTTGTTTATAGTTCCTTCATGAAGTGTAACGTTAGTTCTTGATTTGATGTAACTTTGTGATTCCTTGTCAGTTAGTCTGTAAATTAGGCAATCTTGGATTAAGCTGTTCAGTATATGTTCTGGGATGTGTTGTGTCAGTTTTCCTTCGTGGAATGTTGGTTTTGTATCTCTTTAGGAAGTATTCTATATTATGAAATATTTCAGATAATCCTAATGGAGATTATGAAATAATATTGTAGCATATTTACAAATTATAGAATTCAGATATTTAATTTTCAAAATTGTGTTGTCTGAATTTGTGGGTCATATTTTGATTTTATTTGCTTGAATCCAGTCAGGATATATTCTGAATTTACATTTGGTTTCACATAAGGGGGTCTGTCTTTTGCATTTTCAGATATTTTTAAAAGTTTTAAAATTTTTGAATCTGCCCAAAATTTAAGTTGTTTTTTCACTAATTTCTTACCTGAAATAACTTTCTTCGTATTTTTTGTCTCTTTTGGATTGATTTTCTTTTTTTCATCCAATAGTTTTTTGATTTGATAAAACCTATCCATATTAGAATATAAAAAACGTGTTGAAGAATTAACCTGCAACCAATTCTCTCTTAAAATTTCGTAATCATTATGAAAAGTTAAGGTATTTGGAAGATTTTTGAATTTTTTTGGATCACACACAACTAAACTTATCGTAGGGTTAATTGGAAAATGAATTTCAATTCCTTCCACAATTATTCCTAATCCACTATATGGAGAATAATCAATACTATTGAATAAAGAGATCGGATTATCTGATGTCCAAAATGGAAACTTCGTTTTATTGATTATTGTGATAAATTTCATACGATTAATTGCCTGCCCTAAATTTGGATAATCTGTAAGTGCCTTGAAATGAAGTTTTAGAACATATTCTTCTGTTAGAGAAATATCTTTAATGAGTTCTTTATCTATGTCAGGATGGTCCATTGAAAACATTTCACGAATTACATAACCTATTGCATCGTCTATTTGTATTCTCATATTCTGAGTCCTAACATATTGTAATGCTAAAAAATCACACAAATTTTTAAAATTAGTATTAGAAATTATTGTTGGGTCTTTCTTTTCTATTAATTCTTTAATCGCTAGATTTGCTTTTCCCTCAATTTTAGAAAATAATGCTTCTAATGGATGACCCCCATTTATGACTGGCCCGTAGAAATCAGATCCATGTGCTACAGTCTTAGAATTTACTTTTCTTTTGTTATCTTTTTTCTTATCAAAATGGAAAAAAGTTTCACCAAAATTTTTCAAATAAAATTGTGGAACAAAATGGGATTTAATGCCGGCCATACTTCATAATATAACGTATAGATTCTATTTTTTATGTTATTGAATTTTAACTAAAAATTCACAATGATTTCAAGACTTGGCGTGTCAATTTAATTAGAATTTCATAATCTTAGATAGGATTATTCTAATTTCTCGGCCTTTTGACCTGAAAAATTCTCAAATCTTTCTACAATTACGTCAACATACGCAGGTTCCAGTTCCATTCCAAAACATGTTCTGCCAGTCTGCTCACATGCAATTAGAGTACTGCCAGATCCTAGAAATGGATCATAGACAATTCCATCTTTGTCAGACCCTTCTGTGACTAGTTCTGCCATTAGTGGAACGGGTTTCATGACTAGATGTAGGTCATTTGACTGAGGCTTGTCATACTCGTAGATGGTGGTCTTGAATCCGCCATAGAACTTGTGCTTGCCTTTCCAGCCATACAGGCACGCCTCATGCTTGGGAGAATGATCTTGTTTTGAGCGAGTCATTACATGGTTGTTTTTTAGCCAAATTATCTGGTGAGAGAAATTGATTTTGCATTTCTCAAATGACTCAAAGATTTTCTTCATTGTAGGGATTTACGACTGTATATACTGAAATCTTGGCACTCAATACATGTTCAAAAAGTATATCCTATAAAAATATCATGAAAAAACTACTCAAAAAACTTCTTTTGGACGATATTCTCCAAATACTTCTCTGAATGTATTACTAATTTCACCAGTAGTAGCAAATGCTTTAGCAGCAATAATTATGTAAGGCATAAGGTTTTCATCAGTATCAGCAGCACTTTTCATTGCAGAAAGTGCTTTTTCCCATTTGTTTTTGTCTCTTGATTCACGTAATTTTTTGAGTGCCTTTTTCTGTTGAATTTCAACATCGCCTCCAACTCGAAGTAATTCTGGTTGTTTTTCTTCTTCAGAATACTTGTTCATACCAACTATAATTCGTTCACCATCATCGATTTCTTTTTTTAAACGATATGCATTAGCACGGATTTCAGATTGGAAGAACCCTTTCTCAATTGCTTTAACAGAGCCACCCATTTTTTGTATTTTTTTAAGATATTTCCATACACCGTCTTCAATTTGGTCACATAATTCTTCAAGATAGTAGGAACCTGCCAAAGGATCGGCAGTTTTTGTAATTCCACTTTCATGTGCGACAATTTGTTGTGTTCTAAGAGCAATTTTTGCAGACTCTTGAGTAGGAAGGGCTAGTGCCTCATCTCTAGAGTTTGTGTGAAGTGATTGAGTACCACCAGCAACAGCTGCCATTGTTTGAATTGCAACTCGAATGATGTTGTTATCAGGTTGTTGTGCAGTTAATGATTCACCGCTAGTTTGAGTATGGAATTTAAGCTGTAGTGAGCGAGGATTCTTTGCATGAAACATTTCTTTTAAAATTTTTGCATAAACTTTTCTTGCAACCCGAAACTTTGCAACTTCCTCAAAGAATTCAATAGTACAACAAAAGAAGAATGAAAGACGTGGTGCAAAGTCATCAATTTTCAAACCCTTATCCAAACAAGTTTGAATATATGCAATAGCGTTTGCCAGTGTGAATGCAACTTCTTGTGTAGCAGTACATCCTGCTTCTCTCATATGATATCCTGAAATTGATACAGGATACCATGAAGGAACTTTTTCTGCACAGTATCCAATCATATCACCAATTAATCGCATTGAGGGTTGAGGAGGATAGATGTAGGTATTTCTTGCAATGTATTCTTTTAGAATATCATTTTGAGTGGTTCCACGGAGTTCATGACTTTTGAATCCTTGAGATTCTCCAACTGCAATGTAATATGCAAGTAATGTTGATGCTGTAGAATTAATTGTCATAGAAGAACTAACTTTACCTAATGGAATTCCATCAAATGCAGTTATCATGTCTTTAATGGATGTAATTGATACACCAACTTTTCCTACTTCACCTTCTGCTTGAGGAGAATCAGAATCATAGCCAATTTGAGTTGGCAAATCAAAAGCCATACTGAGGCCAGTTTGTCCTTTTTCAAGCATGAATTTGAATCGTTCATTTGTAAGTTTAGCATCACCAAATCCAGAATACTGCCTCATAGTCCAGAATCTTTCACGGAACATTTCAGGATGAATACCTCTTGTGAAAGGATATTTTCCCGCATCCTCAACAGGTCTCTTTTTAGGAGATTTTTGATAGATTCGTTTTACTGGAAAAGAAGAATCTGTGAAAATTTTCTTTTCAGGACTTTCTGATTTTGTGGATTTTTTTGCAGCCATATTATCACTTTAACAAAGATTTTGTAATTTTATCTCCTGCATCAAATGGGTCGATGTTTTTTGTTTGTAATTTTTTAAGATATTTTGAGAACGATTTATCAGAATTCAGCATGTTATCTATCTTTTCTTTGATGTTATTTAAAACAATATCCTTTAGTTCGGCTTCTAGTCGTTTTTGGTCTTTTTCCTTTTTGGATTTCTTTTTAGATATCATCATCTCTTTGAGGGTTTTTGCAAATAATGTAATTCCGGAATTTTTTTTGACTGATGTTTTAAGGATTGTTGGATTTCTCGCTGAATCTCCAATAAAGTCCCTTACTGCATCAAATAGTTGATTTGTTCCAGTAAGATCACTTTTGTTTACAAGATAGATATCTCCAATTTCAGTTAAACCAGCTTTAATAGTTTGGATACTATCACCTGTATTTGGATTAAAAACTACAACTGTAATATCTGCGATATTAGAGATCTCAACTTCTGTTTGTCCAGCACCAACACTTTCAATAATGATTGGATTGAATCCAGCATATTCTAAAATTCTAATACTGTTTCGTAATGAACGAGAAACTGCACCTGTTGCACCTCTGGATGCAATACTTCTGATATAAGTTCCAGAATCTGTGGATTCAGTCATTCTGACTCGGTCACCAAGTATAGCACCGCCAGTGACATGACTAGTAGGATCAATTGCAAGAACTGCAGGTTTTGTGCCTAATTTTTTCATCTCTACAGCTGTTTTGTTAATCAAGGAACTTTTTCCAGCACCTGCAGGTCCTGTTATTCCAATAATAATAGAATCTCCAGTATCTTTGAAAATTTTCTTTATGATCTTTTTTGCTTCCTTTTGATCATTTTCCATTATAGTTATTGCCTTTGCAATAGCTCCTCGTTTTCCTTTTTTTAAATCTGTAAGTATATCCATTATACAAATAGATTTCAGAGGTGCAATAAAATCTTGTATACGATCTAAGGTCTAGAATAGATTATAGGAGGTGCAGGATCATTAATAAAATGGATCTCAGTTTTTAGTTGGACGTGTCCCAATTCTTCATGATCAATTTCCAATACGATTGGATGAATAGCCCAACCATATTTTGGCATATTTGAAAATGGTACAATTTCAATAAATTGAGAATCAGAAAATGTTTTTTGAAAAGACTCATCCATTCCAAGAATTTCCATCACTACAGAAGTTGTCTTTTTAGATTTGTCATGGTAGGAAATTTCTACATGTCCAGTATCATAGTATACCGCATCCACCTGGAATGTTTGGCGTAGTTCATCTTTGTCATCTGTTCCACCACCAATAAGGAAAACTATTGCCAAAATTGTAAAAATTCCAAGAAAAATTGGAGGGGCAAGTTTTCTAGCCATCTTTGAATTCTTGTCTCATTCGTCTAAGAAGTTTGGAGTTTATTCTAATTCTTTCCAGTGTTTGTGCTTGAGTTCTCTCAGTACCTGGAGTCGGATTATTTTTGAAGAATGTTTTAATTTCTTTTTCCATAGAGTCGTCTGCCACAGAAGAAATACTGGCTACAATTCTGTTAAACAAAGGATTTCCATGGCCCATTTTTTTGTTTAATTTTTTCCAATTTTTCTTTAACCAGGGCCACAAAACCTTGTCACCGTATGGATTTGCAGCGACTTTCATGATTGGTAATTGCATATTTTGTGAACGAACATTTGGGGTTTGAGAAAAGTCAAGTGATTTAAGTAAGAGCTTTTTATCTTTGAATCCACACATGGCACCAAGGAATCGAAGTTTTTCTTCCATGGTTTTTGCATTCTTGTATAGTTTTGTTAGTTCTACATGAGTTTTTGAATTTCCATTCCATGCAGCAATTGAGCAAATGGATTCTATTAAATCAGGAGAGATAGAACTAGGAAATTTCAGGAATTTTTTGTATCTCCTAAGAGCTTCATCTGTAACCTCATCATCATTCATTTTTCCCAATGCAGAAATTACAAAAGAGCGTAATAGTGCATCAGTGTGTTTGTCTGATTTTTTGGGTTCCCATCCTAAATTAAATAAAATTTTTCTAAAATAGTTTACAGCATAACTTCTAATCTCTTCTACAAATTTTTCATCAAATGCTCGGAAAAACAAAGAAGCCAAATTGTGTGCGACGTTAACTGATGCAAGATAACTATCCTCATTAAAGTAAGCATCAGAAAAGTACAGATAATTTCGGACTTGTTCATCGCCTGAAACACAGAGGGAGAATAAATCATTTTGAATTGCCCACCTATCAATTGCAGGTATACGTTTTTCATCTACTAACATTTTCAAATCAAGAAGGATTCCTTCATCATATCTTACACGATAGAATCCTTTTCGTCCATAGTTAGCAACAAAGCCTACTGTGTTTTTAGGTAATTTTATAGACATTGATTTTTTTGTGAATAGTTTTTTAGAAATTTCATTCTCTAATCCTAAAGATAGCGGAATAGACCATAAACCCTTACTGAATTTTTTATCAGATTCAAGCAGGTATCTTTTCTGTTTAAGTTTGAGAATATTTCCATCTTGATGAACTTCAATTAATGGAAATCCAGGCTGTTTTAGCCAGGTATGAACCATAGAGGAGACAGGCATTCCAGATGCATTTCCAATTGCATTCCACAAATCTTGTCCTTCAGCATTTTTGTATTTGAAATCAGACAGATATTTTTTGAGGCCCTTTTGGAAATTTGGTTCCCCAACATAATGCTCAAGCATTCGCAGTATGCAGCCACCTTTATCATAAGAAATCGCATCAAAGATTTCTCGAATTTCAGCAGGAGAGTTTACCGTAACATCAATGGGATGTGTTGTTTTTAGTGAATCAAGACCCATTGCAACATTCATTGCGTCCTCAATGAATTGATCCCACAAATCCCATTCAGGATAGAATTTATCAACAAACTTTGTAGCCATAAATGTTGCAAAGCTTTCATTGAGCCACAAATCATTCCACCATTTCATAGTAACTAAATTTCCAAACCATTGATGAGCAATCTCATGTGAGATTACTTCTGCAATGAATTGTTTTGTTCTAGTTGAAGATGTTTTAGGATCATAGAGTAAGATCGTTTCTCTGAATGTAATTGCACCCCAGTTTTCCATTGCACCTGCTGCAAAGTCAGGTACGGCAATTAAATCAAGTTTAGGTAAAGGATATTTTATCCCAAAATATTTTTCATAAGATGTTAGAAGTTTTTTTCCTAGTTCTAAGGAAAATTTACCTTTCGATTTGTTTCCCTTTGTTGTGACAACTCTAATCTGAGTCTTGTCAATTTTACCTGTTAGATACTCAAATTCCCCAACACCAAGATAAATCAAATATGTTGAAATAATCGGAGTTTTTCCAAAATTGTAAATTGTTTTACTGCCAATTTTTTTCTTTGATTTAATAGGCATATTAGATATTGCTGAAAATTTATTGTCGGCAATTATTGAAATTTCAAATGTAGCCTTTGCTTCAGGCTCATCCCAGCAGGGAAATGCACGTCTAGCATCTGCTGCTTCAAATTGTGTCGTAGCAAGATATTTTGTTTTATCATTTTGTTGGTATTGGCTTCGATAAAATCCGAGTAGTCTATCATTTAAAATTCCTTCAAATTCAATGTTGATGAGAACTTTGCCTTTGATTTTTTCACCTAATTTGATTTGTAATTCTTCTTTTTTCTCATTTAATATCGGAGTTGATTTGATAAGATTCCCCCTAGATTTTACATTGCATGATGTAATTTTTAGCTCAGCAGAATTCATGGAAATTGTATTTGTAGACTTTTTACAATCCGCAGTAATTGTTTCAGTTCCAGAAAATATGAATTTTTTTAGATCAGGCTCAAAAGTCAATCTATAATTGATTGGAGTAACGTCCACGATTGACGTACTTTGCTTAGGCTTTAAGTAGATTTTCCATCTTCAATTTTCAGGGATCATGTCCATGGATCAGATCTCTCATCCCAAGAAACTGCATTGAATTCGTTTTCTGATAAAGAAGTACTATCACGAATGCTTGAAAGCAGGCATTCATCTGAGCAATGAGTTAATTCTGAAATTTTCATAAATTTCCCACAGTTTTCACAGTATTGACCCATTTTTTAATTCATTATGCTTTTGCATTAGCTCCTAAGGTGTTAAGAATAGAAATAGACTATAAAATAATGCACAATTATCATTTCTGATAACAAATGTCTAAGAACAATAGATCCAACTTATATGATCATCTTACTTTGACTTTTATTAATTGGATTCAAAAGCATTAAAGTCACAGCAGCATCCACCAAAAAAAGAAAAAACACGTAGTGTGACTTATCGCCTTCCAGTAAAATTAGTTGAAGAGATAGAAGCAGAAGCTAGTAATCACAACATATCACACAATGTTATGGCGAGACAAATTTTAGAAAAATATATTCGATGGGACAAATATACAGAAAAAATAGGCATCATTCCAGTACCAAAAAAAATTCTAGATATTTTTGGAGTCGAAATGAATTCACAAGACATCAATGAAATTATCAATGTGATAAAGCCTGTAATTAAAGACACGGTGTTATTTATCAAAGGAGGGTATGATTTGAAAAGATGCATTGAGACATTAGAAGACTATATGCGAGCATCAGGAATGAAATCAGATCATAGGGTAGAAGGAAATACACATCATTTTGTCATTCAACATGAGCTTGGAAGTAACTGGTCAATTTTCACAGAACAATTACTGCAAGAAATATTTCATGAATTCTTACCTGATACAAAAATGAAATCTCAAACAACAGAATCTACTGTAGTAACATCTATTGAATTAGGCAATAATTTTAGTGAGCACGATTATTAAAAATTAGAAAATAATTAGTTTTTGTTAAAAACTACATCAACAGTAATTTTTCCATCATAGAATCTGGTATTGACTTCTTTAATTTTGCTCTTATACAAAAAGAGTCTTTTTCCTTCTTCAGTAATTATTCCAGAAGTACGAACCATATGAGAGTCATGAAGTTGTTGGATTCGTCTATAAACAGTACTCAGAGGAATATCTTTTTCACGAGATATCTCAATTGCAGATTTTGGCGTATTCATTATTGATTCTAAGATTAATCTACAATACTTGTCAGAAAGAATTTCAATAAAAACTTCTTTTCTTTCTGGCTCTTCAATGTTTAATTGGTTTATGATTTGCATATTATCTTTAGATAATTTTTGGATATAATTAGTGAGAAGACAACTATGTGCACTGCAAGACAATCTTTATGAAAACATGAGAATAATTAAAGTTCAGATTTTGTGCTTTGATCTGCTTTTAGTCCCTTGTATCGATTTCTAATTGTAACCTCTGTGACGCCTGCAGCTTCTGCGAGGTCTCGTTGAGTGATTGATACTCCGTTATGAACGCATGACAAGTATAATGCAGTGGCTGCAAGTCCCATAGGATCTTTTCCTGCAGATTCTTTACGTTCTTGGGCGTCTTTTAGTACTTTAACTGCATAACGTTTTGTTTTCTCAGAAATATCCAGTTTGCTTGAAATTCTTGCAATACACTGAATGGAGTCTACAACAGGCATTTTTAATTCCAATTCATGATGTAGTAATCTATAGCATCTTGCAATATCTTTTCGTTTTACATTTGCAGCATCAGCAATATCTTTTAATGTTCTAGGAGTTTCAGTATCTCTGCATGCAGCATAAAGAGATGCTGCAATCATTGCAGATATAGATCTTCCACGCACTAGTTTTTTCTCCAATGCTTTTCTGTAAATGTATGATGCTTTTTCAAGAACATTTGCAGGGATTGCAACCTTGTCTTTTAATTTATTTAAATCACTTAGTGCTTGTCGGAGATTTCTGTCAATAGGTTCATGAACTTGGCTTCTACTATCCCAAGTTCTGAGTCTCTCAATTGTACTTTTCATAGATGAAGAAAGTGGTTTTCCAGACGCATCCTTGTTTATTGGATTGATTACAGTAGATAATCCCATATCATGAATCATTAATGATGATGGTGCACCAGTTCTTGTAGGATCTGTACCGCCATCTTTTGAAAATGATCTCCATTCAGGTCCTGAATCTTGCAATATCTCAGAAATCACAAAACCACATTTACTGCAAAATCTTTCTCCAGTGGTATCATCAGTAAGTAAAGAATTTTTTCCGCAACGTAAACAAAGAGAATTTTGATTTGTAGTTACCATGTAAACTAACCTTATGCTTCTGCCCTTTTTAGGGAAATCTCAATTGATGAAACATCTCTGTTTCTACCATCTTGAGATACTAATGATTCTGAACCAATATTAACATCGCCAATAACAAACGCAGGTTTTGTTTTCTGTAATACTATTTGAGCTACATCCACGGCATGAGCAATAGTCATCCCCCTTGCCTTAATTGTGATTGAAGGCATGGTAGCTAATTGAATAATTGCTGATGTGACATAAGTCATCAATGGTTTTTTTCCAATGAAAATGGTATCTTTTGAATTGTTTGACATATTGCATTAGTATTGGCACATAATTTAAACTGAGTATATACAACTAGTCGCAAATTCTCTAAAATAAAAAAGAAAAAAGGCTTTTGATATACTTGGAAATAATTTAGTTCAAAATTAATTAAACGAAACTAGTCTAAATTCATCAATTACGATGTTTTGGTAAACATTCTCGGCAATAGACTGGTCTGCCCTCTTTTGGTTCAAAAGGAACTTCAGATTCTTTGCCGCAGTCAGAACATGTACATTTGTACATTTTTCTATCTTCGGACATGATAAACTTGAATTTCTCAACTATAAGAACGATAGGTAATTTTATAAAAAAATAGAAAAATCTTGAAATTGTTAGAATTTATGCAATTATAGTAATTTCAGGACTAGACATTCCACCATAACCTGGATCAATTTTTTGTTTAGGATTCAGTGTAGTATCATGATGACATGCTTTGTTGCAAACAGGGCAGAATTTCCTATCAAGTACAATGCATTGACAAATATGATTTTTCACATATGCTTGAGCAGCATTATTCCATTCTCCTGTCCCATTACAGTACACGCAAGTGTTTGGACCAGAGGATCCAATTCCTTTACAAAAATCACATACGTCTTCGGTCATACCTATTATTACTAATACAGCCTAATTTTTGAATCAATATATTTCAAGAGATTAGAGCATGTACCTAAAAAAATAGATAGATGAAAATCAAATAAACCTTTTAAAACATACAAAATATAGAAATTATTATGAAACAAAAGACTGCATCACGAAGTATCAAAATCTTGGTTGCCAAGTTAGGTCTTGACGGTCATGATAGAGGAGCTTTAGTACTTTGTAGAGCATTCAGGGATGCAGGAATGGAAGTAATCTATTCAGGACTTTTTGCAACTCCAGAAAGAATTGCACAGATTGCAGAAGATGAAGATGTAGATGCTGTTGCAATGAGTTTACTAAATGGTGCACATGGAACTCTTTTTCCAAGAGTAGTAAGGGCATTAAAAAAGAAAAATATCAACGATGTCCTCATCGTTGGTGGAGGAGTAATTCCAGACATAGACCACAAAGATTTGATTAAATCTGGAGTAGATCATGTGTTTGGTCCAGGCACACCATTACCAACAATTATCAACCACATTACAACTGGGGTATCCAAATTAAGAAAAATATAAGAAAAAAAGATTATTCTGTGGAATCAGGCCACATCATTTTACGCATTTCTTTACCAACTTTTTCAATTTGGTGTTCGTCATATTGTTTCATGTATTTGTCAAATGCATCTTTGCCGTTTTTCTGATATTCAGAAATCCACTCGCTGTTGAATGTACCATCTTGAATCATGGTAAGAACTTTTTTCATATTTTCTTTATTTGCAGAATCCATCACCATTGGTCCACGTGTAAGACCACCATATCTTGCGGTTTCACTTACACGTCTCCACATACCATTAATTCCATATCTCTGAATCATATCTACGATGAGTTTGAGCTCATGTAAAACTTCAAAGTATGCAATTTCAGGTTGATATCCTGCTTCAACAAGAGTCTCAAATGCATTTTTCACCATAGAAGCTGCACCACCACAAAGGTCTGCTTGTTCACCAAACCAATCAGTTTCTACTTCTTCTTTGAAAGCAGTTTTGATCAATCCAGCTCTTGCACTTCCGATTGCTTTTGCAATTCCTAATGTCCTATCCCAAGCTTTTCCTGTAAAATCTTGTTCAACTGCAACAATTGCAGGAGTTCCAAAATTCTCAAGATATGTTTCTCTAACTTTTGAACCAGGTCCTTTTGGGGCCACCATAATCAGGTCAACATTACTTGGAGCTTCAATCCATTTCCAATAAATTGCAGCAGCATGAGAAAATGACAATGCTTTTCCTTCAGAAAGATTTGGTCCGATTTCATCCTTGTAAACTTGACCTTGAATCATGTCTGGAATCAAAATGTGTATAATGTCTCCTTGTTTTGTTGCATCTGCAACAGACATTACTTTATGACCATCAGCTGCTGCCTTTTTCCAGCTGTTACCGCCTTCTTTGAGACCAATTATTACATTCAGACCAGAGTCTTTCATGTTGTTAGCTTGTGCGTCACCTTGGATTCCATAACCGATTACAGCAATAGTTTGATCTTTTATTGGAACAAGGCTGATTTCGTTATCCTTCCATGTTTTTGCCATGATTTTTTCAAGAATGCTGCAAATATTAACTATGAAATTTAGATTTCAATTATTTTATTACATGAACTACATTTTACAGTGACCTTTTTGCCGGCAAGTCTAACAAATCTCTTAGAACCACATTTAGGACAAATAGGGCAGGATCGGACAGGTTCCATTAGTGTTCAGTAGGATTTGTGTCAGAATTAGAAATTACTGTAAGTCTATTTTTTGCATTAATTTTTGTTAGTAGTTCATAAACAGCATTAGGAACATAGTCCTTCCAGTTTTCATCAGAAATAATCATTGCACGAATTTTAGTTGCACTGAATTGAGTTCGATCTAAAAACACAGGAGTAACAACATCAATGCCAGAATCCCCCAACAACATTGAAACATAATTATTCCCGCTATACACTTTATCAAAATATGGTAATGCAGATTTTAGATATGACACCCATGTAGATACATTGAATTGGTTTTCTATAGATACAACAAAACATCGTGAAAGATCAAGAGACGATTCCTTTAGAGAATTATGAATCATTTCAATTCTCTCACCTGCTGTAAAAGGATCCTTTTCTAAATAATTAAACTGAGAACTAGTAACTGCGATAATCACCTCATCGTATTCATCAAGAATTTGTTTTGCCAAATCCAAATGTCCTAAATGAAAAGGTTGAAACCTCCCCATCATCAATCCTCGCATAATCAATTATTAATTTTGATTCAATTAAATTAGTCTATTGAATTGTGCCACTTCCAAGAATTCTAATTGTGGGAGATTCTGGTTTTAGAATTACAGCGATTTGACCTTTTTTGCATACTATTGGTTTTTCAAATATTAATTTCAAAGGAGAGATGGATGTGAATTTTGCAGCTTTTATTTGCAACCCAACATTTACCAAACAGCCCTGATTTTCGGTAATTTCATTTTTGTAAAAGGGGTTTTTTTGAAAATCAAGTTCAATCTCTGTTTTAACATCCACAACACTTTCTTTAGAAATAACATCGCCACGTCCTATCTCATCAGGTTTTGCACCCTTTACTGCAAGTCCAACTCTTGCAGGACAAACAGATTCTTCAACAGGATCATCGTGCATTTGTATCGATTTTATCAGTACGTCAATTCCTGCAGGATACAGTTTCAAGGTATCATATTGTTTTATTGTCCCATGCGTTACTTTACCCAAGATTACAGTTCCGACGCCCTTTACATCAAAACAATGATCAATTACCATCTCAGAAGGTTGATCATTAGACAAAGGTTCTAGTTTGTTCATTTCTTCTTTAATTTTATCAGGTTCAACTTTAGCATAATTTTCTACTACGGTTCCTTTGATCATTGCATCTAACTTTGATTCATCTACATCAAATGTATGAGATAGGATACCTTTCTCTTTTTTTAGGGAATCCAATGCAACGATTTGCTCCCCAGTAAATTTATCTAATTTATCCACTAGAAGTATCACATATTCTGCTAAATTGATTGCTTGAAACAGTGACTGAATCTTTTCTGGAAATCCACTTGGCGTAACCCAAGTTTTGATAATGTCTGATTCTTTTCGATCATAAAGTGAAAGATCAGTTACGGTTCCTTTTTTTCCAAATTCAGCTGCAATATCTTGCTTGCCTAAAACAACAAAGTTTACAGATAGTACCATTAGTTTTGAATAAAAAATTTGGGTTAATGTAGGTTATTGTAATGCTTATACAATACAAACAGTTCACACAAAATATGAAATTAGGAATTAAAATTTTAATATTTGGAATTATAGCAATTCTTGCCCAGGCATTGGGGGCTTTACTGTTGTGAAAAAACATCTTGTTTTCAGAGAACATCATAGTGTCTAAAAAATCAAAAAGAGGCATTTTGAAGTAAATTCACAAAATAAGTCGGTTATTATAGGAAACAAACTAATGAATAGTGGTCATATTTTTGGTTTTAGAAATTATCAATGCAGATAGTGTCTGTAGACGTTGTGGACAAAAGTCCATGTTAACAGACAATGTCACAGGAGAAAGATTTTGCAGTAAATGTGGTTTTGTGATTTCTGAGATATTGCAAGATTCAGGACCTGAATGGAGATCATTTTCAAAAGATGGCGGTACAGATCCTACAAGAACGGGTGCACCAACATCACTTGCTATGCACGATAGAGGACTTGCAACAATCATCAACCCTATGAATAAAGATGCATCTGGAAAACCACTTTCTTCATCTATGAAAAGTACAATTGAGAGACTCAGAACTTGGGATAGTAGAAGTAAAGTAAATGCATCATCAGATAAAAATCTCAGGCAAGCCCTAAGTCAGTTATCAACACTAAAAGATAAATTATCACTTTCAGGTTCCGTAATTGAAAAAGCATCATACATTTACAGAAAGGCATTGGAGAAAGGTCTAGTAAGAGGTCGCTCCATCTCGGCACTGATTGCTGCGGCACTCTATGCTGCATGTAGAGATACTGAAACGCCTAGAACCCTAAAAGATGTTGCAGATGCAGGTAACATAAAGAAGAAAGACATTTCACGATGTTATAGAATTTTACATCAGGAATTGGAGCTAAAAATGCCAGTAGTCAATCCGATTCAGTGTATTTCAAGAATTTCAAGCAAACTGGATATTTCTGAGAAAACAAAACGTTATGCTGCCAAAGTTCTTCAAATTGCTCAAGAGCATGAGGAATCTGCAGGAAAAGATCCTATGGGACTTGCAGCAGCTGCATTGTACCTCTCATGTGTAAAAAATGGTGAGGATAGAACTCAAAAAGACATTGCAGAAGCCTCAAATGTGACAGAAGTAACCATTAGAAATAGATACAAAGGTCTCAGATTAGATCAAGATACGGAGATATAGTCAAGAAATAATGAAAAAATATGACAGAAACCAAGCCAGTTATAGCAATAGTTAACGTAGTAGCATCTGCAACGATTGAGCAGAAATTAGATCTTGTAGATATAACAAAAAAGTTTCCAGATGTAGAGTATCATCCAGAACAATTCCCAGGAGCAGTTTTCAGACTTAAAACCCCACGAACTGCAACACTGCTATTTGGCTCAGGAAAAATGGTATGCACTGGCGCAAAATCAGAAGCGATGGCAATTAAAGCAGTAAACATTGTTGTTCAAAATTTAAGAAAAGGAAAAATTAAAATTAAAAATGAACCCATAGTTACAATTCAAAATATCGTCTCATCAATTAATCTTGGAGGTAAAGTAAACTTGGAACAAGCTGCAAGAACTCTTCCTAGAAGTATGTATGAACCAGAACAATTCCCAGGATTAATTCACAGAATGCTTGATCCAAAAACAGTAATTCTAATTTTTGCCTCAGGTAAGCTTGTATGTGTTGGTGCAAGAATTGAAAAAGACATTCATCGTTCTGTCAATCAGATTCATAGCTTGCTTGAAGAGAAAAATTTAATGGTTTACAAGTAAATAAAAAAAGCAAGTAAACAAAGAGATTGTAAATTTTTGTAAATGATTTATTCTGTTTTTTTAAAACAATCACAACTACATTCATACATTCCAGCCTTTCCCATGCATTGATCATGTTGATTATTGTAGCATTTATTGCAAGTAAGCATTATATTGAAACCTTCTTTTTGTGAGTTTTTTCATGGATTAACACTTTAGAAAATGTGTCAGAATTTCCTTCCCAATGGAAATTACAAGTTCTACATTGATACTTCATTTTAATTCAGTTATCCCTCTCTCTTTTTTCAGATTCTGTGAATGCATTAACATCATCTGAAATTTTGGCCTTTGTAAAACCAAATTGGAATTTTCCAAATATTTTTTTAAACATACTCTGATTAGTTTACCCCAGATATATACCGGCTTAATTTCTGAATTTATGCCTAATTCCCTATAGATTTCTTCAAATTCTATAAATTTAGACATATAGGCACATATTATCAATAATTATATATATAGATGATTCAAAATGCACAAAATTGAATTTTTTGTGTTCTAACATAGATACTCGAAAAGATTATCAGTGTCATCGTATGCCTCATCCAGAATATACAAATGATATAAAATGGATTTATTATTTTGAGCACAAGATATGCTGGTTTTCATAATAAGTTACGAATGTCATTTTTTCTATAAAAGAGTAATGTACGAATCACACCACACCAATGTGTTTGCAAAATCATGGAAATGAATTCAGTACTGCAGCATAACTTGCAAATCTATGATTTTTTGGTTTTACTAGTTTTTGATGATACTTACTGATTGGTTTTCCAGTTGCCCCATTAAGACCCAATGGGCCTTTAACGTATTTTTCATTATCTGCCCAACCAAGTACTTCATCTGAAGGAGCATAATGGTTTATAATTTTTTTATTTACAATGTTTTGAAGGATTTTACCATATTTTTTAGAAGAAAGTACATCTCCAGTGATTGATGCACCAAAAAAGTAAACACCTTCAATTAATCCAATATTTTGTTTCTTTTTTGAAAGATACTCCAATGTACTCAATATTACCTGAGAACCTAAAGAGTGACCCATCAATCTAATCTTTGTATTTGGACTTGATTTCTTAAAATCCTGAATAAACAGGCCAAGATTACGTCCATTTTTCTTTGCAATTGTTTGTCCTACATCAAGTGCATGTTTTGCATATTTTATCAAATGGGCTCCTGTTGTGTTTGAATCATAACTAAATCCAATCACAGGATTAGTGTATCCCAATTTGTGCAAACGATTTTTTGCTAACAATGCCTTAGCAACAGCTCCTGCGCTATCGTTTCTCAATCCATGAATCATAATTGTGAGTTCCTTAGAATTAATCAATTTTTTAAAATATTTTTTAGGATACAAGAAATATGAATTAGTTTTGAGGGTTTTTCCATTAGAAAGATCATAGTACCCCCTAGTGGAAATTCGTGGAATGGGCCTCATTCCTCAAATGAGCCTAACTGTTTTTTATGCTGTTGAATATCAGATTCTTCCACTTTGACAAACAAAGGCGATGTATCTCCCAAAGTATGTCCTGCAGGCATACCAAATTCAGAAATATCACCCCAAGAAGAATTTTCAACGTTGCCATCTAATCCCAATTGTGTCCAGATTTTTTGTGCAGATTCGGGCAAAAATGGGAAAATAGCAATTGCGATACTTCTTGCAGCGTTAACTGAAAGACATACACAGTTTGCCATGCCTGGTCCTTTTTTCCAAGGTTCTTTGTGCTGAAAATATGTGTTGAAAAAAGACGAAAACTCCATTATTTTCTTTAAAGCTCTATCAAGATGATTCTGCTCCAAAAGAAAACCAAGTTCTGAAGTAAAATTCTTTATTTTTTCTTCTGCCTCAGAATCTTTTTGATCAAATGTTTCAATTTCGGGAATTTTTCCATCAAACGCTTTTTTTGTAAATCCCAATGCACGATTTACAAAGTTTCCAAGATTTCCAATTAATTCAGAATTAATTCGAGTTGTAAAGTCATCCCAATCAAAATTCAAATCATCTTGAGAATAAGGATTAATCGATACAAGATAATATCTAAGATAATCTGCAGGATAAAATTCTAAAAATTCTTTTAATCCAATATACCAATTTCTGCTTTTAGATATTTTCTTTCCCTGAAGAGTAAGATGGCCTCTTGTTGGAATATAGTCAGGTAGTTTGTACTCACTATTTATTCCCAATCGCATTGCAGGTAAGAAAAGATAATGATGATAGACAATATCTTTTCCAATAAAGTGATAAATATCTGCAGAATTCCAAAACTTTTTTCCATCAATTCCTTTATCGTTTAGAAATTTTAATGCAGTTGAAATGTATGCAAGGTGATTATCAAACCACCCATAGAAAACTTTGTCCTTTGCATCATCTAGTGGGATTGGGACTCCCCAATGAATATCACGAGTAATATCCCAATCAATTAATCCAGATTTAATCCAGTTTTGAACATATTTTTTGACATCTTTTTGAAGATGTTCATTCTCATCTAACCATTTGGTCAAAGAGTCACCAAAATTTTTGAGTTTGAAAAAATAATGCTTTGTTTTCTCCTTTGTTGGAACTTGACCACAAAGAGAACATTTAGGATCAGTAATCTCTTCTGGAACACGACCACAACTCTCACAAAGATCAGAGTATTGGTCCTCTGCATTGCAATTGGGACATGTTCCTTTGACGTATCTGTCTGGCAGGAATTTTTTATCGTTATTACAGTAGAATTGAATTATTTCTTGTTCATAGATATGACCTGCGTCATTTAGTTTTTTGAAGACATCCTGAACAAATGCAATATTTTCAGGTGAGCTAGTCTTGTAAAAATAATCAAATTGAATGTTAAATGCTGAAAAGTCTTCATAGTCACGTTTATTCCAATGAGCAACATATTCTTCAGGGGTCTTGCCTTCTTTCTCAGACTGAATTAAGATAGGAGTTCCAAAATCATCAGATGCGCAAACATAGTAGGCCTCCACACCGTTTAGTTTTAGGAATCGAGTTGTTACATCGGCTGGAAGATATGTCGATGCAACATGTCCCAAATGGATTTCACCATTTGCATATGGCAATGCACTTGTAATGATGGCTTTGTTGTTCATCAGATACTTGTCAAGAACTGTATTGAGGTTAAGAAGTTTTACCAGCTGTTTACATATTTTACTTGTTCTGGAGTAAGTTTATCGATTTTTACATTCATTGCAGCCAGTGTATCAACTGCTACTTGTTTATCAATTTCTTCAGGAACATTAATGATTTTGTTTTTCATTTTTTTGTGATTTTTAAGAATGTACAAAACAGACAAGATTTGATTTGAAAATGATTGTGCCATGACTTCTGGAGGATGTCCTTCAGCTGCAACTAAGTTTGCAAGTCTACCTTGTCCAATTAGATAAACTACTTTACCATTTTTTAGAGTGCATTCGTCAAGATTTGGTCTTACTTCTTTTACAGATGTTGATTGTTTTAACAAGAATTTACTATCAATTTCAACATCAAAGTGACCTACATTGCCCATGATTGCACCATTTTTCATTTGCAATATATGCTCTTTTCTAATTACACTAGTCATTCCAGTACATGTGACAAACATATCACCAATCTTTGCAGCTTGCGCCATTGGCATTACTTCAAATCCATCCATATGAGCCTCAAGTGCTTTTACAGGATCAATCTCAGTTACAATTACTTTAGAACCCATTCCTTGGAATCGTGATGCTACACCACGACCAACCCAACCATACCCAATGACAACTACACGTTTTGAGGCCATGAGTAAGTTCATAGCTCTAAGATATCCATCAATAGTGCTTTGCCCAGTACCATATCGATTATCAAACATGTGCTTTGTGTATGCTTCATTTACCAAAATTACAGGATAACGGAGTTTACCCTGATTTTCTACAGCTCTAATTCTTGTAACACCTGCAGTAGTTTCTTCAGTAGCTCCTAGGATTTTCATAGTGCTGAATCTTTTATCAAAATGAGCTTTGATGTTCATGTCAGCCCCATCATCAGTTAAGATTGTAGGTTTGTGCTTCAATACTTGATCAATGCACCAATCATATTCTTTGACAGATTGGCCATGCCATGCATAGACATGTATTCCTTGAGAGGCTAAAAAGGAAGCAATATCATCTTGTGTAGTTAATGGATTTCCACCACAGCATGCAACAGTTGCACCAAGTTCTTTTGCACCCATTAGCAAGACAGAAGTCTCTTTTGTTATATGCAAACAAAATCCAAGGGTTACACCCTTTAGTGGTTTTGATTTTTTAAATCTGTTAATAGTATTATCAAGAATTTGCATGTGAGATCTGGCCCATTCATAGGACAATTTACCCTCTTTGATTAGTTTAGAACTGGACTTTACTTTACTCAATAATCAAACCCTCTAGGTGCACTATAAAATTCTTCATGCGAATCTAAATAAATGACAAAAATGTCAGAACATTATTGACTTGGAAAAAGATTGCTGAAAAAGATGAAGTTGCGGCAGGAAAAGGCAAGGCCTTCAAAATCGAAGGAAAACAAATTGCAATCTTTAATCAAGACGGATATCATGCAATAGATGATCTATGTGTTCATCAAGATGGCTCAATTGCTCCTGGAAAATTAGATGGAGACATTGTAGAATGCCCATTGCATTTTTGGCATTACAATATCAAGACAGGAGAACTGACAGATTATCTAAAAGATGTTAAACTAGAAACATACAAAGTTGAGGCCAGAGACGACGGCATCTACGTGGATGTCTAGAAAAGACAGCGATTTTCCTTCAAATTAAGGAGAATTTTTATCCTAAGAAATAATCAAAACTAATCATTGAATCAAGACATAATTAATGAAATTAAAAATCAGGATTATGTTTCAATAACAAAGACATTTGAGAAATTTCTATCAGATCAAATAGAAAAAAATCACGCAAATGGGGTAATTCTAGGATTAAGTGGAGGAATTGATTCTGCCGTTTTAGCTTATCTTTGTAAAAGACAAATCAAAGAAAAAACAGTTGCGCTGATTATGCCAGATACTTCAATCACACCAAAATCTGAAACAGATGATGCCCTCAAAATGATTTCACTTACAGGTATCGAATACAAGCTGATTGACATAAAACCAATCCTAAATGAGTATTCGATGTACCTAGAACCCAATGATTGGGCAAAGGGGAATCTTCGTGCAAGAATTAGAACGAATATTTTGTATTACTATGCAAATTCCAAAAATTATCTAGTTTTAGGCTCTAGTGATAAAAGCGAGTATTTTATAGGATATTTTACAAAATACGGTGATGGGGCATCAGACATTACACCAATTATTTCACTCTACAAACTACAGGTAAGAGAAATCGCAAAATATCTAGGGGTTCCCGAAAATGTCATTTCAAAAAAGAGTAGTCCTCATTTGTGGAAAGAACATGAGGCAGAAGAAGAAATAGGGGCAACATATGAAGAAATTGACTCCATATTGTATTGTTTGTTTGAAAAGAAATTATCCATTGAGGAAACGGCAGAATTAACTCAAATTGATAAATCAATTGTAGAGAAGGTACACCAGCAAAACATTAACAGTGAACATAAAAGATTACCTGCACAAAAACCAGATAGAGATTAAGGAATGAAACTTCAAGACACATTACTAAATTCTGAGCAAGAATTAGATATTTCAAAAAAGGTGAAAATTTACCTGTGTGGAGTTACAGTTTATGATGAGTCACATATTGGTCATGCAAGAACCATCATAGTTTTTGATGTACTAAGAAAATATTTAGAAAGCAAAAATATGGAAATTGTATTTATTCAAAATTTTACAGATGTGGATGACAAAATTATCAATCGTGCGAATTCAGAGAATACCACAGCAGAAGAAATCAGTGCAAGATACATTGAAAACTATTTCAAAGATTTTGATGGATTAAATGTAAAGCGTGCAACAAACTATCCTAAAGCAACAGAGCATATTAAAGACATTATAAAATTTATTGAGAAACTAATTGAAAAAGAAATTGCATACCCTACAAAAAATGGCGTGTATTTTGCAGTATCAAAATTTCCTGAATACGGAAAATTATCAAAGAAAAAAATAGATGAACTCCAATCAGGTGCAAGAATAGAAGTAGATGAAGCTAAAAATGATCCATTAGATTTTGCCGTATGGAAATTCTCAGATAAAGAACCTCTATGGGATAGTCCATGGGGTAAAGGTCGTCCAGGATGGCACATAGAATGCTCTGCTATGAGCATAAAGTATCTAGGAGAAAATTTTGATATTCATGGAGGTGGACGGGATTTAATTTTCCCACATCATGAAAACGAAATAGCACAATCTGAATCATGTACAGGGGTTCAATTTGCAAAGATATGGATGCATGTTGGAATGGTGACAATTAATGGTGAAAAAATGTCAAAATCACTTGGAAATATCAAATCAATCAAGCATGTACTTGAAAACTGGGGTCCAAATATTATCAGACTATTTTGTCTTTCAGGGCACTATTCAAAACCAATTGACTACTCTGAAGAATTACTAAAAGAGAATTTAATTAAATGGAGGCAAGTAGAAACTTGCTATTATGAGTTGATTCATGCAAATAGTGAGAATAGTGAAAAAATCAATTCAATAATTGATAAGGCAAGCACAGACTTTGATAATGCATTAGATGTTGATCTGAACACACATCTTGCATTGTCTGCATTTTTTCAACTAGTAAAAGAGACCAATAGACTAGCAGCTGAAGAGAGACTAGGCAAAGAAGATGCCCACATAATCAAAAGTGAACTTGAAAGGATGCTTGAAATTTTAGGATTGCAAATTCCAGAAATGACTGAAAAGAAAAAGCAAGAGATTGATAATTTGATTATATCTAGAGAGACATTTAGAAAAGAAAAACAATTCGAAGAGGCAGATAAAATTCGAGATAAATTAAACGAAATGAATGTTGAGTTAATTGATCACAAGGAAAAGACAATTTGGATGAAAAAAGAGAAAATTAAAGATGAGAATAAAAAATAAAAAATATAGAGATTAAGGATTTACCATTGCTAGTTTGTCCTCAATTCTATCATAGTATCCGTTTTGCTCCATTGCAGGGACATAAAATGTTGCAGAGACTATATCTCCAACACCTGCATCACAATTGGAAACAACAACGGAATGTCCTAAGATGGACTCTCCAACACAGCCGTGGTCAGTTACAGCAATTACTGTGACATCTTCAGTTACTATAGTTGGAATTATGTTCCAAGGAGTAATTGTCAATACTAGTATTACTGAAGTGGCAACAGCAAAGATTGCTAGAAACTTTAGCTGTGGTGTTTTTTTGTTTGTTGTTTGTTGCATTTCTCCTCACTATCCTTTAGTTTTTCTACGATATAATCTAGAGGTAAATTCTCTACTAGTGCCAACCAAATTATATATTCATGAATACCAAAATTTTTTGCAGTTGTGGCATTCATTTTTTAGTATTTGTGTGCCACCAGAATTTTTTTCCGAATCTATGCTTTCAAAATTTTTAGAGCCACAAGTAGGGCATCTATCTTCAGTGATCAATTCTCAAGCATCCTTCATCCTTTTTGAGTAATCATAGTTGAATAATTTTTTAGGAGTAATTTCAATTGCCACCTCAGATTTAGAGTTTTCTCGTAAAAATTTTGAGAGAGTGGATTCTTTATCCCCCAAGTATTTCTTTATTAGAGTCTCAAGTATTTCAGCACCACTTTCTTCAATAATTTTTAGAGCCATCTCCCCGAACCCCCCCCCCCGTAAGGCGGTTTATCAGCAGCAATTTCAAATCCACATTTTGGATTACTCTTTAGATATGAAACTATTTTCGCAGTTTTCTGTGTGGCACAATAAATTTTTTCATTTTCAATTGCATACCACAAAGAAATTACATTTGGAGTACCGTCAGGTTTGATAAAAGCAATCCTTATTGGTATTTTTTTATCATGAACCATTCCATCTAATTCGTCAGGGGATAATTTCTGCATACATTGACCTCAATGTTCTCATTAATACGGATTTAGAATAGCAAAAGTCGCATGATCATTCTTGAATTTCTTTTCCACATTTGCCGCATTTTTGAATAGTTGTTAATCTCATGATTCATCTAGTCACTTTTGATATATCAATAGTGCTGAAAATAATTGCTAGTGCCAACATGAATTTTTCTTATTCTTCTTAAAATAGTAATTTTGCATATGGCTCTTATGAAAAAAATTATTGTTCCTCTACTTTTTCTAATTGTAGTTTCCTCTAGTCCAGCATACGGACACAAATTAATATCACATGATGATTCCCACAGGGATTTTGATTCAGCTCTAGTCATTCCAGATCATAAAATTTCATGGGCAATTTATGAGAATTTAGGCATAAATGAAGCAAAATTTTATTCTTTTGATGCAAAGAAAGGAGATTTATTTTATACAAGTATTGTCATTCCAAAAATTGAAGGGCTAGAAGAATATTCACCAACTCTAGTTTTAGTTAGTCCACAAAAAGTTCAAAACGACAATAATTCCTATGGAACACATAGCAATACTGAAAAATTTCTCTATGAAGGCAATTTTCCTGGAAGAGAATTTTATGAGCCATTTGGTCAAGTGACATATTGGGAAAGACAAGAAATTAAAACAGAAATTCCTGAAGATGGAAGGTATTTCATTATAGTAACTGATGAGAAAAACCAAATTGGTAAATATAGTTTAGCTATTGGAACAATAGAAGATTTTTCAGGAGAAAACATGTTTTTGATTTTACCAAAATCCTGGTTTGAAACCAAACTGTTTGTAAATGATTATGCATCAATAGTCATTTCATTTTTTATTTTAATTGCATTGCCAATAACACTCAGTATGATTTTTATCAAAAAAAGAAAAAGAAAATTAAAAAGATTTAGCTAATTTTAAAAAATCTATACCTAAAATTATTAGTTCAGGCTAATTAGTTGTATCTAATTTTCACATTGTTTATTACAATTAAAAAATAATTCAATACATGAATGCATGGAATAAATTTTGGAATTGGTATGAAAATAAAATACTAGGAAGTGTTATCCTCATTGCAATTATTCAATTTATTCAAGTTCCCCATATGGTATGGAATGCAGACATCATGTTAGAAGCAGGAATTGTATCAAGAGTTAATCCAGTGATTGATTGGTTCTTGTACGGAGTTGATTTGATTGAAATAATTTCCATCATTAATGTTGGAATGATAATGTTTGCTTTAATTAAAAAAAGAAGAGTAAATAAAAAACAATTTGGCGTAATTGAAAAATAAATTCTTTATTCCTTTGCTTGCCAGATTACCCGCTGAGGGAATGGAATCTCTATTCCAGCTTGATCCAGAGCTTTTTTAGCAACTTTTAGTAAATGGGGACCTACCTGATCCCAATCATCTCTAGGATGCCATACAAGAATTTCTATATTGACACTTGAGTCAGCTAATTCCTTAATTCTAAATTCAGGTTTGGGGAGTATTAAAACAAAGGGCATAGATTTACGGATTTGTTTTTCAATTACAGAAATGGCACCGTCAATGTCTTCCTTATACGCAATTCCCACTATTGCCTCAGATCTTCTTACAGGTGTTGATGAAAGGGAACGAATGTTGGATGTAAAAAATGACTCATTGGGAATTCGAATAATTGTGCCATCAAATCTTTTTACGCGAACCGAGAATGTATTAATGTCCAATAAAGTTCCAGATATATCAGAGCCAGGAATGTCAATTTTGTCTCCTTGTTTAGCAGGTTTTTCTATCATCAAGAAAATACCTGAAATTAAATTTGAAACAACTGACTGTGTTGCAAAGCCAATTACAATTCCAAATATTCCACCTGCAATAAGCAAACCAGAAAAATCAACACCAGTAGTGGATGTAAAAACTAAAAACGATATAAGTATGATTCCAAAATAAATAAGCTTACCAAAGTTTTTTGCAGAATCTTGTGGAAGTTTTGGTGCATAGTATTTTGAAAAAAGAAGTCGGACTGTTCTTGCAATAATTATTCCAACACCCATAATTATTCCTCCAATAAATAGTGAAAGAAGTGTTAAACCACCAGCTATTTCAATTGTGTCTAAACTTTGAAGGAATTCAAACTGCATTAATCAACACCCATGTCCACTCGTTTTATACTTTCAACCCGTTCATATGTGGGGGATTTTACCCAATCTGTTTCAATTGACTCAGAATTAACATCAAGAATTTCAAGAGTGAGTTTTTTCTTTAGGACAGCCTTCAATGAATCAAATATTGCCTTTGAATTTTTATAATATACAGAATTATCTGTTATTGGAAAAACGATTTTGGAGATTGTCAGGCCTTTATCCAAATCGTTTTTAATATCAATTTTTAAAACACCATTGATAAAAGGGATTGAATCATCATAAGATTCAACTATTTCTGATGATGCATGTTTACAAAGAGTTCCAGATTCAGGAGATCCATAAAGACAAAATCTTGAGTTTAATGGTTCACAGTCTATCCAATCCAGAGAATCTTTGTGTCCTTCATGAACTAGGAATATCCCTATTTCTATAGGACATAGAACAAAAACACTGGCAGCAGAACCCTCAGATAGAAAAATAGGTGTTTCTAAATCCAAATAAACGTGAACAGCCCTCCTAGCAGGATAATTTAATGGTCTGATTGGAGATAGTTCAATAGTTAGTTCAGACGAAGATGTAGGAATTATTTTTTTAACAATATTATCCTCAGCATCTCTTCTAAGGTAAGAAAAAACATGGTCTCCTATTTTTTCAATTTTTATAGTTACATTAGGAAGTAAAAATTCAATATTATCCTTAATGGTGTAAATACCATAATTAGAAAAAGAAGATTCAGAATTAGTATCACTCACGATCAATTATTATTTAAAAACCATCATTTAATCTCTATCATTATAAAAAATAATAAGTTAACAGAATATCCATTAGAAAAAGAATGAATCACTCTAATTCTAAAAGAATGTTTGTATTACCAAAGTTCTCATTGATTCTAAAATAGTATGTCTTTGAAGGATCATATTTGAACTCGGTTCCTCCATATCCAATATTTGGTCCAAAAAGAATGTTGAATTCCCTAGTATCACCAGGATTCAGTACAATTTCCCCGCTGGTAAAATCCATTCCGGAATATTTGAAGGCTTTGGAACCATCCCAAACATCATAGCTACAAATTGAAGGACTTGTGCAATGCATTGCAGTAATCTCAGAACTTGTATTCTCAGCTAGCATACGAATGGATAGTATGGCTTGCCCAGATGGACGAATTTCAAAGTCATTTCCTTCCGAGCCAACACCAAACCAGTAATAGTTGATTGGTCCTAGTTCAAATTTTTCTGCATTGGTTTTATACTTGTATAGAGTAATTGCTTTTTTGAGTGGTTTTTCACAATCAATTCTTTTGTAGCCAACCTTGATCTCAGAGCATTTTTCTAGTTCAGCCTCAAGTGATATCAATTTAGAATCAGTATTTTTTGGTTTTTCAGATATCATTTGTGTAGTTTCATTATTTGATGCAACTGAGATTAATCCAGTCTTTATCAAATGCTGAATGCCGTTTACAAATTC
This sequence comes from Candidatus Nitrosopumilus sp., assembly GCA_029864335.1. Lineage (GTDB taxonomy): Archaea > Thermoproteota > Nitrososphaeria > Nitrososphaerales > Nitrosopumilaceae > Nitrosopumilus. The sequence continues at coordinate 37,372 of JAOTTS010000011.1, forward strand.
GCCATCAGTAATGGTACCATCTGCCCACCAACCAGCGTTGTTCTTTACCCAAGCAGGAACACCCTCTGATGTTTCAGAAGATATGGTTGTTGGAGGAACTACAATGATTCCATCTTTAATGAGAAATTCTATTCCGGAAATAAATTCAGATTCAGCTATAATTCCATCTGCCCACCAACCAGCGTTGTTCTTTACCCAAGCAGGAACACCTTCTGTATAAGCAAAAGATGCTGTAGAAGCTAGCAGTAGAATTGCTGCGATTACAGTTATTGCGATTTTCATTGTTTTGTTTACAACAAAATGATATTTAAGCTAGTGGTAAAGATGTAACTAGTGCTAATTTTCTAAAAAGGATGTAAAAGTACCAAAACATAGTGCCAAATCAAAACATAGTGATTCTGCTTTATATCTAAATTGGAAGGAGAAAAAGAAGTGAGTAAGAAAGTAGAGAGCACCAATTCAATCATTCCAAAGATTTCAGAAAAGGATGTAAAAGAATATATTTTTGAAAAATTTGACGATGTAAAAAATTCAAATAAAATAAAAAATCTAGTCTCATTTCAAGCCATGAATAAATTCATGATAATGTCACATAATCAAGAAGAACTAAAAAATTTAGGGCATGCTGTTGCAAGTTATAAAAAAGGTCAATTTTCAGAAATTATTAGTGAATATGAAACATTTTTAAAGATTGCATTAGAAAAAGAACCTACAATTAAAACACATAGCAATGTAATAATGCATATTTTTGGATATTTTTCAAAAAATTTTAGTCAATCTGAGAAAGAAGTGTTTTTTGATTTGCTAAAACAATTTCAAGAAGAAAAAATCACACTAGGAAGATTACTATCAGAAATAAATCCAATAATTTACAGGTTTAATTCAACATATCTTGCAAGTCAAACTTATTTTCTACTATATTCGGATTCTGATCCAGGAAATTTATTTCAAATTTTAGCAAACAAATAATTTGTAAAAATTAAAAAAAATCAGACAGTGTTTTCTGTCTCATTAGTTTACAAATATTTCCATGTGAAAGCCATTCTGTTTTACTAATACTCATTTCATTCGATGCCAATGCCAAGGAATTATCAAAATTATCAGCAAATATTGGATTTTGCCTCATTGCTTGGCGTATACCCTCACGAACTTGCCATACCCCCACAGGAATTGCATATTCTGGTCGTATTTCTCGCAAGATTACAACTCCTGATTGAATATGATTTTTTGCTAAATATTCCAAAACTCCGAGTTTGGCTGCAAAATAGGCACCAGCGATTGCAGGAGGGTGATCAATTCCTCGCGCATCCTCATAATCAGAGCCAAATCCCAAAACACCATTTGAATACCAAGCCTCAATCATCTTGTAGATCCATCTGTGTGGAAATAAAACAACAGTGAAAACATTTCCTAGATGTTCATAAGAAAAAACTCTACATGAATCAATAATGTTATAATCCAAAATTTCCTCAACGAGTGATTTTGAAATAATATCATCAGTCGCAGTTATACTCCATTTAGTTGGAACCAATTTTCTTTTTTGACCTAGCATCCCAATACTGAAACATTTTTGAATTTTTGAAATTTCAATTCCAGAATTATACAAATTCAATACAGCATCTTGTGCTTTCAAATCTTTATCATAGAATGTTTTTTCAATTGATTTTTCAGAAATTGTTCCTGAAAATTTTGCAGAGTTGATAACTCCAATTGGACCAAATGGTGCACTTTCACCATCAAGAGAGATATATGATGATGTTGATTTTTCAAATGTTAAATCAGAATCTATTGGTTTTGAAGACATTGCAACTTCTTGAAGATTTTCAATGTATCTTCCTTCGGTTTGATCAACAGAAATTTTTTGTATACCACGAACTAAATTTAGTCTAAAATTTACAATGTCTTCTAATGATTTTCCTATCCATCTTTCAGGGTTATCAAGTAGGCTGGTATCGCCATGGATAGGGGGAACCATTGGACCGACAAAGACTTTGGGATAATTATAAGACCCAACAAAGACAGATGGAGGACTGGTTCCACTTATAGAATCAGATGAAAAAAGATTACCATGTTTTGAAAGTGTTTCATGCCATTTTGCCAAAATTGCACGTCTAATATCTTGGGAATTAGAGGACAATGCAATTTATACCTAAATTGAGCCTATTAACTTGCCTGATTATGAATATAGACTCGTTGTTAGTATCTATTCAGGATCCTCTTGTTCCCTTTCACGTCCACAGTGTGGACAAATGGTCTGATTTTGCCATAGTTCTTTTCCACAATTTCTACAAGATTGGAGTTTCATGATATACTCATGACACGATTGGATTTAAGAACTTGCAAATTATTATATTCTTAGTGCCAAAAAGAATAGTCTCGTTTTTGCCTAGTGCAACAGAATTACTTTATGAATTTGGAGTACAAGATTATCTGTATGGAGTTACACATGAATGCAAATTTCCTCAAGATGCATTAACAAAGCCAAGAATTATCAATTCAGTAATTAATTCAGATGAATTAACAAGTAATGAAATTGATACTATGACTTGTCAATTACTAAATGACGGAAAGGATATTTTTATAATTGATGAGAAAAATCTAAAGAAAGCAGATCCAGATCTAATAATTTCTCAAGAAACATGTGAAGTTTGTGCAGCATATACAAATCAAGTGAACAAAGCACTACAAATTCTTCAAACAAAACCAATGCTTCATTCAATGGACTCCCACAACATGCACGAGATCATCCAATCAGTAATAAAATTGGGCAAAATACTAGATAAAGAAACTAAAGCAAAGGAAATCACAGAGTCACTTGAAAAAAGAATTCAGAATATCAAAAAAGATCAGAATGATGAAAAACCAAAAGTTCTTGCAATAGAATGGATTGAGCCATTTTTTACTGCAGGTCATTGGGTTCCCGAGATGATAGAGATTGCTGGAGGAATTAACATGATAAGTAAAACAGGAGAACACTCAAGACGTCTAGATTTGCAGGAAGTAATTAATGCAGATCCAGACGTCATTATCATGATGCCATGTGGCTTTGATGTAAACCGAACAATTTTGGAATACAAGAATGTTTTAAAAAGAAATGAAAGTTGGAATTCTCTTAAATCAGTGAAGAAAAATCAAATTTTTGCAGTTGATGCAAATTCATTTTTTAGTAAACCAAGCATCAGAACTATAGATGGAATAGAGATATTAGCAAAAATTATCCAGCTAGAGAAATTTGAAAATCTCAAAGTACCTAGTGAATCATTTTTACGACTATAACAATATAATGAAATGCGCAATCGTTGAATTTCACATCATGCCCATGCAATAATGCTATTTTCTTTTTCAAAAATTCCTAAAAACATTCCAAGAGTGATTCTAGGTGAATTTCCAGTGATTTTTGTAACCATATGATAATAATTAGGATTGATAAGTACAAGATCTCCTGATTTAAGATTTGGTATTTTACAGAATTCAGTTGATTTTACTAATTGGGACGAATATCCAAAGTCAATATTTCTAAATTTCTCATTTTCTTTCACCCATTTTTTCTTGAAGATAATTACATCCCCTCCACTTTCAGATTCTTGCAAATGAAGTACACATGAAATTTGATGATCAATTTTTGATACACCAAATTCTATTCCCTCATATTTCACATCATCCTTGTGAATTGGAATCAGTTTTCCTTTTTTATGAATTCGTATTATGCAGCAAGAGTAGAATTTTTTCAATTCCTTTGCAGAAGATATTGAATAATCGGGTAAAATATCTCCAATTGCTTCACGTATTTTGATTGTAGGTGATTTTAATTGAGAGAAAACAGATTCAAATATTTTTTCATGTTTTTTAGCATCATCAAAATAGTCATTTCTTCTGGTAGCATATGACATTAAAAAGGGCCCTATGTGATTAGACTCACCATTTAGGAAGGTAGATTTTTCAAAATTTAATCTATCAACTATTTTTTTGCACATTTTTTTATCATATACATTCTGAATGATTATTGCCGGAACTTTTCCATTTATCAGAGAATCAATATTTATAGAATTAATATTCATAGAATTAATTTTAGAGTAATCAAAAATTTTTGGTGTCCACACTAGTATCCACCAACACCAGAATGAGAAACTTTAGCCAGCAATATACCCGCATCATCCCTAGAGTCTACCTCACATTTTAGAAAAGCATCAATCACAGATTTTTTCATGATATCTTCATTCCAATCATTCTGGCTATTAGGTAATCCAGGAATATCAGCAGAAATTATTCTAATTTTTTCTTGATCTTTGTAATTGGATTTGTTTCCATCTTTTCTATGGGTTACATGAAGAATGAATGAATTGTTTGTAAGAACACTGGAACCATTACCCCAAATAATATCAACCATATGTAATTATTATTTTTTTGACATTTATTGTATTAGTTAAAAATATTATTTTGGCACTAGTGCTTTAATCAGATGAAGTTGAGACATTTTTTTGTCTAATTATTAAAATATCTTTGACATATTTCAAAAATATTTGAAAAGAACCTGGTTTCAGAGTGATTTCAAATAATCGGTGTTTTTTTAAATTTCAATGGAAATCCTTAGGAATTTTGAAATATTATCTATTGATCTTTGAATTACTGATGGATTGGTTGAGAAAAATCCCCTGTATTGACCATCACCCATATTTTCAGCTATTAACCCAAATGGACCAGTTGAATTCTTTGTCACGACAATCCACATATCAGAAATATTTGTTCCATCGCAGCTAACCACTTGAGCGGTTTTTGGAGGTTGTTTAGCTAAGAAGGGATTATTGAAATTGCCTATAATCCAGGCTTTGGGAATTTTTTGAAGAATTTCAATATATCTGTCCTCAACGTACTTGTATCTTTTTTCAGTCTCAAAAGTTGCCAATAAAGGTACATTATGCTTTACAGCAAAATTTTCAAGCAAAATACTTAGTCGATATAGTTCTTTTCTTCCTGTTTTGAAATTAACATATCCGGCCTTGATGTATTCATCAAGAGTCCAGAGAATATTATGATCTGTTATATCTGTAATTTCTTTTTCAGACAATCCAGGAAACTCATTCCAGAGCTCTTCCAAGAAACTGTTATACTGTGATGTCATAACTGCTTTGTGCATCTTTAGTATTTAAACTAGTGGTAACTAAATATTATAGTGGTAATAATGAATATCGTTTTCAAAATTTGAGCAAACAACTAATTAAAAAAATAAAAGGATGAATCTCAAATTGGCTTTCCTTTGAATTGATAATCAATTACTTTGTGAAAAGTATTATGTGATGCAATAACTGCAAGTGCAGATAAGCCAGTCCAAATGAAATTTCGGATAGTGATTAATTCATTTGGTTGATCCATTATTAGTGATGTATCAAACAACACATAGAAGTTATCAAATAACCAAAATGCCAAAGTTACCCAAGAAAGTATTCCACCAATAAGAAATCCCAATCGGGTTTTACTTTTTATAAAAATTATTGCTGTAATTATTGCAACATACCATATGATACCGGCAAAAAGCCATATCGGTTCAAAAAGTTCAGATCTATCATCTAACCAGTAGTATGTAGTTCCAATAAGTGCCATTGCAATTAATGATGCCATCAGAAGTTTTTGATTAATTTTGAAACCAGTACGTTCTTCCTTTAGCGGTGTTGTAGGTGGATTGTCTCTAATTTCCTGTGTTGCTATGTCAATTGATTCGATAACTGATTTGAGAGACACTTGAATTATTTTAGATATAGAATCATCAGTAACTATAGTATCATGAACAAGACTATCAATTAGAGGTCTAGCAAGAGATGCTTTCACAGGAGTTATCAGATCAACCCAGTACGAAGATAATCGAGTTGTCAAAAATGGAATTTGTATCACAAAAAGTTTTTTCCCCAAATATTTGGCATATACTCTCATCAATTCCTCATAAGTTATTTTATCAGGTCCACCTATTTCATAGATATTACCAGATGTCTCAGGCTTTTCCATACATCCCCTAAGGTATTCTATTACATCATCAACAGCAATAGGTTGTGCTAAAGACTTTACCCAAGAGGGGCAGACCATGACAGGTAATCTCTCTACAAGATATCGGAGCATAGCATAGGAACCACCCTGAGATCCAATTATCAAAGATGCACGTAATTCAGTTACTGGAATGCCTCCAGATGCAAGTATTTCACCAACTTCCTTTCTACTTTTCATGTGTGGTGATAACGATAGACTATCATTTACAAGACCGCCTAAATAGATTATCCTTTTTACACCAGCATTTGTAGCGGCTTTTAAGAAATTCTGAGCTTGAATTTTTTCACGATTAGCAAATTCCTTCCATTGTTCTTTGTTGCCCTCCATAGAATGAAGTAGGTAATATGCAACCTCAATTCCATTTAGGGCACGTTCCAATTCTTCAGGTTCAAAAACATCGGCCTGAACATATTTCACATTTGAGGTTTGGGGCATTTTTCTTCTCGACATGCCTTTTACAGAATAGCCATTTTTTGTAAGATTTGATATCAACCTAGAACCAATAAATCCTGTAGAACCTGTAACCATAATACTGTAAGGCTTATTCTTTAAACTTTGAAAAGATGATGAATTATGAGACATACTTTCCGGATTAATTTGATCAGTTTCCATTAAATTATCTTTCAATTAAAACACATCACTTAATTTTTTTAATTTTTTCAGATCGGTTATTTCTATATGGTTACTGAGTGTTATTATTTTTGCAAGTTTAGGGTTTGCCTTTTCACCCAGCTTAAGAACGGTTTCTCCTTTTAGTCTAATTTCAAGAGTTATTTTTTGTTGTTGCAAATTCTTTGCAAGATCTTTTGCTTCAGATAATTGTTTAATTAGACCAGGTCTGCTTGTTATTTCAATTGGAATGTCAAGAACGTTGATAATTCTTAAATCATCTTGTGCAATGAAATCAACAGAAGGCTCACCATCACAAGTGACTTTGAGGGAACCACGTTCCAAATAGGATAAAAAATAAGCAGGTAATTGAAAATCTTTCATTTCACATATACCTACTTTGCAGTAATTGTCAGTTTTCCAGTAAGGGAAACTGTACCTGTTGGGATAACTTTGCCTTCTTTTTCAATTCTTCCATTCATTGAAAGATCCTCAAACTCATATGTTATTGAGGCATGTTTTTGAGTGAGTTTTTCAAAAATTTCTGCAAGCAAATTTGCCCATTCTTGTTCTTCAGCCATGAATTGTTTGGTTAATCGTGATATTTAACATAGTGATAAATTTATTTTCTAGTGGTAACATTTTTCTTTTGAGCCATTTCAACCTCTTTTACTCTATTGCGAATAGTTACAGCACTAATTCCAGATATTTGAGAAATGAATGTTTGTGAAATTCTCTCATCATTTTTTTTGATTGCAAGATATACTGCAGCTGCTGCCATGGACATTGGGTGTTTTCCATAATTTATCCCAACTTTCTGACTAAATTCCAAGATCTTTCTTGCATCACGCATAGTTTTTTCTGAAATTTTAGCTTCACTTGAAATACGTGATACAAATTCACTTGGGCTATACGATACTGAATGAACATCAAGATTACGACATAGGAGACGATATGTACGCTGTATAACCTTCTTTTTGATACCGGCTGCATCTCCAATATCTGTCAAAGTTCTTGGAGTGTCAGTAATTCCACATGCCATGTATACCACTGCACAAAGAATTACTAGATTTGAACGACCTGCGAGTAATTTTTTCTGTTCCACTTTTCTAAACAAATACGCTGATTTTTCTACAACATGTTCGGGTAACCCAAGTTTTGAGCGAATTCCATCAAGAAAAGTAAATACTTTGATAAAGGATTGTTTTGTAAGGGCAGATTTACTGTTTCTATCCCACATTCTTAAGCGATGAAAGGATTGTTTGTTTTTGACTGAAAGTATTTTCCCAGATGAATCCCTGTTTTGAGATTGAATTGTTGTAGAAAGCCCCATATCAGCCATCTTTAATGAAATTTTTTGTCCTGTTCTTGCCCCATTTTGATAATCTTCCATAGATCGATTTTGATTTTCGGGTCCAAAATCAATTATTTTTTCTGATAATACTTCAGCACAATTACGACAAACGATTTCTCCAGTAATCTGATCTGTTATTTTAAAAAAATGCTGGCATGAACTAACAAAATTATTTTGTTTCATGATAATTAATGGTTTTTATTGAATTTTAACCACATCCTATTTTTAAAATGGTGCTAAAACTATTTTAAAGGAAATTCTTAATGAATTATTTTTGTGACTTAAACATAACTTTTGTTTTTTCAGATTCTATTTTATGAATCACTATTGGTTTCACATAGTCTATATCACTTGGGAAATCTTTCCACAAATTATGGATTGTTTTAGAGGGAATTCCATGTAATTCAGGAATCCATTTCTTGATATAGGTACAATTAGCATCAAATTTTTCTTGTTGTAGCCATGGATTGAAAATTCGAAAATATGGAACTGCATCACAGCCAGTGGATGCAGCCCATTGCCAATTACCAACATTTACAGCAGGATCATAATCCACAAGTCTTTTAGCAAAATATCGCTCCCCCCATCTCCAATCAATATGGAGATCTTTTGTCAGAAATGACGCAACTATCATTCTGACTCGGTTATGCATAAATCCAGACTGATTGATTTGTCTCATTCCGGCATCAACAATTGGAAAGCCAGTTTTACCGTTAGTCCAGGCAGAAAAATTCTCTTTAGATTTTGACCATTGAATTTTTTGGAATTTTTTCCTAAACGATTTATTTTGAGACCATGGAAAATGGAATAAAATATAGTTGAAAAATTCTCTCCAGTAAATCCCACCCATCAAGATATGTTCCGAGCCAAGTTGTTGTTCTATTTCATGATAAATCTCCCTTATTGATAAAGTTCCAAATTTGTTATGTGCAGATAATGTTGTAGTATGGCCAAGTCCTGGGAAATCTCGGAATTTTTTGTAATCTATGAATTTTTCTAAATTTTTTATGATTTTCAAGCCTTTCTTTCGACCGCCTGGAATTTCTGGTTTTTTAATAGAGGGAATTTTAATTTGTATATTAGAAATTTTCTCATTGAAATAATTTTTTTTAGAATTTTTTGAAGATGATCTAACAGAAAATTGACGAACCTTTTTGTAAAAATGTGAATAAATCATGTATGGTTTTTCATCGTTTGTTTTGATTTCATTTGGATTGTGTAGAAGAAAATCCAATGAACAATTAAAATCAATATTATTTTGTTTACAAATTTGATTAATTTTTACGTCCCTATTTTTAGAATAGTTTGAAAAATCAGTATTTACAAATACCGCATCAACATCATGTTTTGCAATAATTTCATTTACAATCAAATTAGAATTTCCCTGAAATATTTGAAGTGAAGTTTTTTTCTTTTTTAAATCCAAATCTAAATCCAATAATGATTCTGCAAGAAAATTCCACCTAAATTTAGAATCGTTTAAATTTTTTAGTAAATTATCATCATAAATAAAACAAGGAATTACAGTTTTAGAATTCGTGAGTGATTTAATTAACCCAGTATTATCATCTAATCTTAAATCTCGCCTAAAAATAAATAAGGATTTCTCATACATCTTTTATTATTAAATGATAATATGATTTATTGAATGGTGAATTTTGCGCCAAGTGTTTTACCCATTATCTTTAGGGCATATCTACAAACATTTGGATTAAGTGTAAAAAATCCTCTAAACATTCCATCTTCAAATTCTTCTGCAATCAAACCAAATGGGCCATAAGGTCCTCTTGTAATTACAGTCCAAACTTTTGCTAGATTCGTATTTCCACAATTCAACACTTGAATTTTTGGAGGAGTTTTAAATTCTGTTTTTCCAAAATTTGCGATAACCCAAATTTTTGGGATTGTCTTTATCATTTCCTGATATCTTTTCTCAACAAATTTGTATCTTTTAATCTCTTCAAAAGATGCAAGCAATGGCTGACTATTTTTTTGAGCATAATCTTCAATTAGTTTACTAACATGAAACAAAGCCTTTCTTTCAGCTGAAAAATTATGGTAACCGGCCTCCACAAATTTATCTAAATTCCAAAGAGGAAGAATAGATTTATCCAAATTATGCCATTCTGCAAGTTGAGGAAATTCTGTCCATACTTGACCTACAAAATCAGTATAGGGAGCATCCATGGTTATTTAATTTCAAAATAAGATATAAGTTAACCCTTTAAAATTTTCATAGTGCATTCATCCAATTGTTTTTATTCTTTGAGTTATTACTTAAATTAATGAGGCGTTATGAAAAACTTCTCGACATGCTGATGGATTACAACAATTCCATAAGGCTTGCTGCAATCAGCAGTACGACAGGGGAGATATTGTGGCACAGTAAAAGAAACGATGTCAAATTAAAGGTACCTCTAGCAGAGACAAAAAAAGCATTAATACGTGAAGCGATTGATTGGATTGATCGTTCAAAATTAGAAGACAGAAGTGAACTTGGAAGAGCCATGTATCATATAACATCTTTTGAAAAAATAAAAAGAATCACTATCCCAATAGATGCATTTCATCTTTTGTTTGTAAGTGTTGATAATGAGCCATTAAAGAAGACCAAAAAGAAAAGTTATGGAAGATTAGTGGAGATGGGAAAAATTATGTCAATTGTGGATTTTGTCAATACATTTGAATGAAAATTACTTCAAATCACACATTACTAAAAAACAGTAAGTTTATGGAATCAATTATTTATAAAACATTAAAAAATATTCATGATTTTAATAATTTATCACTAGATTGAAAATTTAGAATATTTATTAACAGAAATAGAATACATACTACGTGGACAAGTACGAACAACTTCTCAATATGCTTATGGATTTTAATGAGTCAATTAGATTTGCAGCTGTTTGTGATAAGAATGGAGAAATTCTTTGGAACAGTCAACGAAAAGGAGTCAAAAACATTGTTCCACTTGAAGAAACCAAACAGACCATTTCACGAGCCATGGAGGGATGGGAAGAAAATTTTAGAATCACCGACATAGTAGGTTCAGGACTGTACTCAATTACATCATATGAAAAAATTAAAAGAATATCGATTCCGTTGAATGATGGCAATTTGTTATTCATCAGTATAAACAATAAACCCATAGCCAATCTCAAGGGTAAGAGTTACGGCCATTTAGCCGAGATGGGAGAGATACTGTCCATAGTAGATTTTATTAAAGCAAAGAAATAGTTTTGAGATTAATTAGCACCATTCAAATTAGTTAGCATTAGTTATATAGGAATTATCAAAACCAAAATAATGGTATACATTAGATCTAAAAAAGTAAAGTCTGACCAATATCTTTATCTGGTAAAGAGTGTCTGGAATTCAAAAAAGAGTACATCAAAACAAGAGATTATAAAATATCTTGGCAAGGCATCAGAAGTAGTAAAAGATGACATACCAGTAGACTATAGAGATGATCCTAAAGTTTTATCAGTTCTTGCATCATTTAATCCAAAAGACATTAGAAAAAGAGAAGATGCAAGCAAAAAATCAAAGAAGCAATTATACAAAAAATTAACAGATGGAAATATTCAAGAATGTGTTAAAATTTTTGAAGAATACGTAAAAATATTTAATACATCAGATTTTTTTGACAAAATTCTCAAACCCGTAATGTATCAAATTGGGGAAGATTGGGCCAATAACAAAATAAGTATTGCCACAGAGCATGTAGCAAGTAACATTGCACTAACTTTGGTAAAAATAATTATGGATAAAGTTTCAGGTTCTAGAAACAAGGAAAAAATTCTAATCTGTGTTCCATTGGGCGAAGAACACCATTTAGGATGTGATGTGTTAGAAACATATCTATCCATTAAAGGATACAAAGTATACAATATTGGGACATCAATCCCAACAGAATCAATTCTAACATTTATTGAAAATGATAAACCTGACGCAGTACTAATTTCAATTACAATAGAAGATAACTTACTAGCAGGACAAAGACTAGTAAAAAAGATCAAAGATCAATATAAAATTCCAATAGTAATTGGCGGAAGAGCTGTACAAGCAGAAAAAATTCCAAAGCTTGATGCTCAGATAATTCGAGATACATGCCTTGAAGATATTCCAAAAATACTAAGAAAATTATAATGGAAAATTTAAGATTTTAAGTAGGATTGAATTTTAGGTGTGCATAAAATTGAGCTATGTGCCGCAGAATCTGTGCATATACCATAACTAATTGTAGAGTCACCAACAAAAAATAAACCTTCAATCCCGGGTATTTGATGAGGCATTTTTGATTTCCAAACCATTCCCGGTTCTTTGACTACGGACTCTACAAGTTTCCAAGCCATTGGCCTTTCCCATAACAATGACGAATTAAATTCGGGATAAATTGAGGAAATTTCATCCTTCATTTTTTCTACGATTTCTTTAATTTTTACAGGTTCATCTGCTACAGAAGGATCAACAGGAGTACCGGCAATGATCAAGTGTTCTCCTTTTGGAGAAACAGATGGAGTAATGTTGGATATAAAGAAAATTCCTTTTGTTGTGAATTGATTTCCAACAGGAAAAATAACTTGACGGGAATCAATTTTGGAGTTTAGTGCGAAATGAACCTCAACTACAGCAGTTTTTTTATCTAAGCGATTTATTTTTTCAACAAATTGTCTGTCAATTACATTATCATCAAATAATTGATTGAGAGCAATATACGCAGGATAAGACACCACAACACAGTCAGATTTAAAAAAAGTTCCATCATTTTCTATAATTCCAACTACTCTAGAATTCTCAATGACAATTTTTTTCACAGAATGATTTGTTTCGATGGTTCCATTATTTTCAACAATATAATCTGCTAAAACTCTTGAAATAGAATCATAACCACCATCATCAGGATATGCAAATTCACTTGTACCTCCTTTGAAAGGATTTGCGCGGATAATTGTTCTTGCAAATTCACCCAACGAAATATGTTCAGCAGTGTCAGCAAATGCCAGTATGCAGACTGCCTCAAAAAAAGCATTTGTGTCAGGATCAAGATTCTTTGTAATTTCAGTTAATGATTTGTCATCCCATTGCTCTGTTTGTTCAATAGATGAAAATGCCATAGGGAGTAAAAGTTTCAGCAATCTAATTCTGCTCTTAAAGGGTATTAGCGAAAGTCGTAGTAAGTCACCCATTCCTTTAGGATATTTATGAAATCTACTCTCAGAATGAAATGCAATTTCATCAACTTTAACCAATTTCAATCTAGATTCAATTCCAATTTCTTTTAAAATACTAAAAATTGCAGATTTTTTGTAAAATGGCATTATATGAAAGCCATTGTCTAGAATATGATTGCGATATTTCATAGAGGCAGTTCTGCCCCCCAATTTAGATGATTTTTCTAAAATTCTGACTGAATGGCCTTGTTTTGAGAGTAGAGCTCCAGTTGTCAAGCCGCCAACACCAGCACCAATTATTACTGCAGTTCTAGCCATAATCTGATTTTGGTTTTTTGGTATTTATGCAGGTGCTAACAAAATGGCAGAGTGCTAATTTTGGAAATGGTTAATAGAAGATTCAAATTTTTCAGCAGCAATGATAAATTTGCCCATGGTGGCAGTCATTTTATTTTTAAGATAATTCTCTAAAAATCCAAATAACCTAAAAAATCCATTAAGAACTAATTTTACATGTATAGAAATTATTGTTCCGTTCCCTGATTGAATGTATGTTTCAGTAAAAACAGTACCACTAGTAGGGCCACTTAAAATATGAATTTCATGTACGTTTGGTTTGATAATCAGATGTTTTGTTTTAATTGTTAAGGGAATTTTAAGAAATTTAATTTTTCAATAACAATGTTCCCATAATGGTTTTCTTTTATTATTTTAAGTGATTTGAAATATTCAGGCATGACATTATGAAAATTCTCAACATCAGTGCTTATTTGAAAAATCTTGTTTTGAGATAATGATGAGCAACGCTCCATTGTAAAACTTTTCAATTTTTAATCACCATAGATAGATAATTAGATAGATTTGTCTGTATTATCTGAAAGTTTGGATAGTGACTCATGATTTGTTCTGCAAGCAGGGCCATAGAAAATTTCACACCATCAGTCTTTTCAGGATCAGTGTTAGGGTATAACCTAATGGTTGTTTTTGATTTTCGTGTTGAAATTTCTATCAAAAACTGCTGATGTTTTTCAGATCTTACAACTGCAGGTAACAGCGCAGTAAGTTTCTCCTTGTCCACAAAAATGTTAGTAACCTTAATCAAAATTGGGTCTCTTTGAAATATTTCTGCAAACTTTTCTGAGAAATCATCAAGATCAATTCTTTCACCAAACACAATATGAGGCATTATATACTATTTTAGCAGTTTTTGATATATATCTAAAAATTAAAAAAAGTCCTAGTGCTAAATTATAAGAATTTTTTAATGATTTTACGCATACATTAGCACTAGTTAAGAAATTATTTTCATCTTATATAATTTTGAGCCATAGTCTAAGCATGAGACAGCAAATAATTCAAAATAAGGAAGAAAAAGAATCATTACAAATAGTAAATCAAGAAATAAGAATTTGTATAATATGTGGTTATGAAAAAATTGAATCTTTCGAGTTTGGAATGTCATGTGAGGAGTGCTGGGTATCATTTGGGAGAAAAAAATGATAACGAAAATAGTCCATCAAAAAGGATGCAAGCTGAAAAGTATCATTACAGATGAATACACAGGTGAAATTGCATGTAGTAATTGTGGAGTAGTTTCTTCTGAGAGAACTGTTAGTACTGCCTCTGAGACCATAGGTATGTCACCAGCGGAATATCAAACAAACAGTAGAGTGGGTGGAAAAATTTCTTTGAAAATGATAGATATGGGATTATCAACAATCATAGAATCAAAAAATAAAGATTCCACAGGAAAGTTACTCTCTAGTGAAAATCGTAGAATGTTTTATCGCCTCAGAATGTGGGATAGAAACAGTAGATCCGTAAATTCGATAAAATCATTTCAAAAGGCATTTACATTATTAGATGGGATTAGCCCAAAACTTGGGTTACCCGAATCAGTGGTGGAACATACAGCATACTTGTTTAGAAAAATAGCGGCAAAAAGAATTCTTGCTGGACGTTCGACAACAGATACGCTTTGTGCTACGGTATACATTGCATGTAGACTAACAAATACTCCAAGAACTCTTCAGGATATTGCAGACGCAGGTAACATAAAGAAAAAAAATGTACAGAGAGTCTATAGATTTCTAGCAAAAGAATTGGATGTTAATCCCCAATCATACAATCCAATAGAATTTGTAACAAGGCTTGCAAAAGCAGTAAACATTTCTGAGAAAACAGAGAGACTAGCCTTTAAAATTCTCAGTATTGCTCAAAAAAGCAATATTTCAACAAGTAAAAATCCAATGGCCATGGCAGCAGCTATACATTTAGCCGCAGTAATGAATAAAGAAAAAGCATCACAGTTGAAAATTTCCGAAGTTTCTGGAATTAGTGCAGTAACAATCAGAGACAGAACAAAGGAGATTAAGAAAATTATTGGAGGTGAGATTAATGGGTAGAACATGCAGAGGAATATGCACTATGCATAGAGCAGAGCCAGTTCCAAACAAAATCAGATATGAAATTGGACAGAAAAGATGCACATTTTGTGGAATATTTTTGTCAGTTGAGGACACTAGGTGCATTTGCTGCAAGGCAGTATTGAGAACAAAGCCGAGAAGCAAGAAAAAAGATTAGTTATTTTTTCCTGCGCTAACTAGAGATACAACATCTCTATCTCTTAGTTGGTAATCAACAGGCAATCTTAGGTTATATCGTAAATCTTTTCCATAGAGTAATCCCTTAGTTAGGTCAGTGTGAATTTCCTTGGCAAGATCACTTATTGTTGCACCTTCTTTTAACAATATCAAATCGGGTAGAACTCGTCCCTTTTTATCAGTAAGATTTGTTTCATCAGCCACTGGATAAATAGAGTTCATTTTGAGTAGTTTGAATACTGCAACATTAATTGCAAATTGGACTCCAGTTCTCATATATTCTCCCATTATACCTTTTTTGATAAAATTGAGTGCATTGATTTGTTTCTCATTTAGATCCTCAGATTTGATGATTTCAAATTGCTCAGAACCTGAGGAATATTTTATCAATCCTTTCTGCTCTGCACGTCTTAGACTAAATTCACTATCACCGCTAACTGGAATAACTATAGAATCATTGTAACGCTCTCTGAGTCTTGCAAAATTTTTATCTGCTCCTTCGACATCAACTTTGTTTGCTACAATCAATGTAGGTTTAGAAATTTTTCTCAAATGAGAAGCAAATTTCTTGCTATCTACCATATCAAAATTATCAAAGTCCCTTTCCTCCAATCCTGTTATCAAAAATGTTTCTTTAACATGATTCTTGTTTACTCCAATTCCGCGATACAAATCAGTGATAGCATCAGAAATATCAGTTCCTGTTCGGATTAGTTTTGATACCTTCTCCCTATTTCCTTCCAAAATTTTATGATACCACATGATCAATTCCTCTTCAATATCTGCAAAATCAGAGATTGGATCACCAATTCCAATTTCGGTGATTTTTCCAGTAGAATCAATTCCGCCAGATGCATCTACAACATGAAGTAAAGCATCTGATTGAGCAGCGATTGACAAGAATTGATTTCCCAATCCTTTACCTTTCCAAGCATCTTTGATTAGTCCAGGTAAATCTATCAATTCTATTGGAATATAGCGCCACCCGTCAAGACATTTTGAATTGTTTGGGTTATCTTGAATTTTAAATTCTGGGTGAACACATAATGTAATGGCATGTGCAATTCCAGACACAGGTGATTTGGTAGTAAAGGGATAAGATGAAATTTCTTCAGATGATAATGTTGCAGAATTAAAGAAGGTGGTTTTTCCAGTATTGGTTTTGCCAATTAAGCCAATTTTTATGGTCAGGTTTTAGAGTAATATTCGATCAAATTTAGGTTTTTTTTTTGTTCCTGACTTAAATAGAGATTTTATAATCAAACTCAACGGCTTTGCCAAGGATGGTATGCCGATGGTTTGAAAAACCATTCCTTCCTCGGATTGTGGGTTCAAATCCCATATTGATGTACGAGTAGAATGATGTTTAACTTTTCTTGACAAAATGCGATCAACAGAATCACATAATCTCTTAGATTTGCATACTCTGTAATTATGCCATTTTGCACAACACCAACAGACTCAGTTTGAGATTTCTAACTAATGCCATCTAGCCAGTATCAAATTTTGACCCAGATCGAACCAAATTTCAAGTAAAACGATTCAAATCCACAGAGACATGACTTTAATCTCCATGAAAGGATTATGTCACAAATGCCACACTTCAGGAATTGAATTGGTACTAAGAAATTGATAGAAACGATATTGGAATAACTACAATTCCTCTTTGTGACAAGTGCAAAGATAAGACGTAATTGATAATTACTAAAGAGGGAAAGATTATTGTGAAATCGGCAATTTTGATAAAGAAGTGATAAATATCAATGACGTTTGTATTACTAATTAGCCAAGGGAAACGAAAACCATCATCTTCAAATCATCCTCTCGGAATGATTTAACTTCCCTTGGTGCATTTTAAAAGAAAATATTCATTCTTACCAGATGTGCCACATGTATGATATCAAAAACTCTTACTTTAATTATGAAAAATATTGATTTTGTATATTTAGTATATAGGTGTGGTTTAATATCATTAATGTGTATATGACATACATGAAACAAGAAATAATACACAAAGAACAATCTGACGATTTTGGTCGGGAAGCAATCCTGTTAAGAATCAAAGAGACACTCCTAAACTAGGATTTTTTTTATTCTACTTTACAATTTGTAAGCACAAATGGCTTGAAATATAGGTTTAGATTCTTTCTCTGTATATTTTCTACAAACTGTTGTGAAATATCTGCTCGTCTCCTTGGTTGGAATCATTTTGTATAATTGGTATCCTAATCTAGATATTCCAAGCATTCCTGCTATTGGACAGATAATTTGCCATAGCATGACATAATTCTCAGTTGAGAATATTTATCCCTGCCTGGAATTGGTAGATTTTTTATTTTTGATTTTTTCAAGTGTTTGTTCAAGTTCTTTTAATGCCCAATCAATATCAGACAAATCTTCTTCAGATAGAGTACTTTTCCACTTATCTAACACACTATTTACAATTTCAGAAGAATTGTAAAGAATATTCCAATATGGATGATACTCAGCTGAAGCATATGCAAGTTCAGTTACATCATTGAGACCATTTTTTGCTCTTGTCAGAGAATTGATTTTCTCACCAAAGATTTTGATGATATTATTTTCAAGATCTTGTTCAATCTTTAAAGGAATGTTTTGATTTTCATATTTTTTTACCAAATCAAGTAAATCATTGTAAAAATTTTCAAAGGTCATTACTTCATCAATCTCTGATGTTCTGCAAGCATGCATCTATTGAAAACAACATGGATCCCTTCTTTTCGAGCTAGTTCTTCTGCTTCAGAATTATGGATTCCTTCTTGAAGCCATATTACTTTGGGTTTTTTCTTGATTGCATCTTGTATTACAGATAAAACTTGATCTGATGGTCGAAAAATATCTACAATGTCAATTTCTGCTTCAATTTTTGAAACAAAGTCATAGCATTTTTTACCCAATATTTCATCAGAGGTAGGATTCACAGGCATAATGTCATATCCGTTCTCAGAAAGATATTTTGGTACATAGTGTGCTGCTTTGGAAGAATTTTTAGACATTCCAATAACTGTAACTTTTTTCATTGAAAGAAAATCACGAATTTGTTCATCAGTGTATTTATCTTGTTCCATAAAAATAGAATACAGTTGCAGAATATAATTTTTGAAATTTTACTTAAAGCAAAGAATTTTTTAGGCATGAAAAAAGGAAAATAGTGTGGAAGAAGAGCCAAAAGACATCATAGTTTTGGGTGCAATTAAACACGGAATTAAAAAATTTGAAAAAATCCAAAAAACTACCCAAATTGAAGGTGACGAATTGAATAAAATTTTAGAGCAATTAGAAAACAGAGGGTTAATCGAGGTTGTAGAGAGAAAAGGTTGGCTAGGAAAGAAAATAGAGATGAATGTTACCGAAAAAGGTTCTAAAGAAGTAGATGAATGTATCCACAGATTACAAACAAGATGGAATGAAATGTCTCAAATTTACAAAACAGGTGATAAAGAAAAAATGAAACAATGTATGGATGAGAACAAGTCATTTTTACCAACAATGATGTTCTTTGGAGTCATGGATATGATGATGTTTTCAATGATGTTTAGCATGATGGGTATGGCAATGTCAGATTATGTTCCAGCAGAAAGTATGTCAGATGGAGGAGATGCAGGAATGGATGGTGGAAGTATGGACGGAGGTACGGATGATGGTGGATTTGATATTGATATTGGATTCTAGTTCACATTTTATACTCGGAATTAAAACAGAACTTAATTGATTTACAATTCATTTGATAGTCCAGGATTAGTAAAGGTACTAACATTTTTGCAGACACACAATACCGAATATTTGTCAGGTCAAGATTTGAGTGATGTCCTAAGAATTAGCAGAGTGGCAATATGGAAACAGATAAAAAAAATTCAAGAGTTAGGATACACTGTAGAATCAAAACAAAAGTTAGGATATAAGATTATATCAAATTCTGATGCTCTTTTACCTTGGGAGATTACATCAGGGTTAAAAACAAAAAAGATTGGCAAGAATGCATATTATTTTGATTCAATAGATTCCACTCAAAGCCAAGCAGTAAAGATGTCAGAAGACTCTGCAATTGATGGAACAATAATTGTTGCAGCAAAACAGACAGGAGGAAAAGGGAGACTAGGAAGAAAATGGGTTTCACCTAAAGGAGGTATTTGGTTTTCAATAATTTTACAACCAAAATTCGATATTTCAATTACAACCCTATTTCCAATTGCATCATCACTTGCATTATCTTATGCCATAGAAAAAACATTCAAGATCAAACCAGAATTAAAATGGCCAAATGATTTGACAATAAAGGGTAAAAAAGTTGCAGGAATGTTAGTCGATGTATCCCTAGAATCAAACAAGATCGAAAGTTTAGTTTTAGGGGTTGGGATAAATTTTGATGTAGATGTAAAACAGATTGAAAAAACGCTCAAAGATACACCCAATTTTTATGGAGTGACTTCGCTAAGTGAACAAACAAAGAAAGTGAAACCAAAAATATTAGTTCAGACATTTTTAGTAGAATTAGAAAAAATTTATGAATTACTGAATACAAAGCAAACAAAAAATATTATTTCAGAGTGGACAAAAAGATCATCTACAATTGGAAAGAAAGTAGAACTCAGCACAATAGAGAAAAAAATTAAAGGAGAGGCAATCAAAATTGATGATGATGGAGCATTGATTGTATCAGATAAAAATAAAACAAGCAAAATAATTGCAGGTGATATTATTCATCTATCAAAATAGGATTATTTTTTAGTGTTTTTTGATTTTGAGGGTTTCTTTTTTTTGGTAGTAATCATAGAGGATTGTGTTTTGAGAATTTCTTTGAGATCTTTTTGTATCTCAAAAACAGATGAAAGCATCGCCTCTAAAGCCTCAGAATACTGTTCATAGGTAGAAACTAATTCAGTTTTCTTTTCATTTGTTTTTAATAAGAATTCATTTGAACGCAACAAGTTTGCAGAAGTAATCATTTCTGGGATTTCAGATGGGGACTCACCCAATTGATTCAAATCATATTTGATTTCGTGTATTTTTTTTCGTAAATCATATATTATTTCTCCCACTCCAACTTTTTTCAATACAAAAGACGTATCTATGAATAAATTAAAGATTTTCTAACAATAACAAATGCTCAGTTATGTAAAAACAGAGCATACTTGGTATAAAATAAAAATAAATTATATCTAAAACGGCAAAATATCGAAAAAGATATAATATTAATCCTTCATTTTTTAGTCATAGTTTTGCTTAGTTCATCAATTGTTACAGTGACTGGTTTTGCACAAACAGAGAAAGAAGCAGAAGTGATGTTTAATCAAGCAAAAGATCTATTTGCTAACGGAAATTATAACCAGGCAATCATAATTTATGACTATATTTTAGAGATTGCACCAAATAACATTTCAACTCTAAAGATGAAAGGGGCAGTATAGAGTAATTTGGAGGATCATACAAATCCATTAAAACAATTTTTCAAAGTTTTGCAATATTTCCTAAATGATGCACTCGCATTGACTGGGATGGGAGTAGGATGTGGAAATCTTGGAGAACACCAAGAACCCATATCACATATTGAAAGAGCACATAATGAAAACCAAATTGCACAGTAGTTAATAATTATAAAGATTTTATCGAAAAAGTCATTTCAAAATATCCATACACACCAACATATGCAAATTGTCTATTGAGTTAAATTCAAAAAAACACATTTATGTCCTAAATAATGAGAATAGGTATTAGCTTAACCTACACACAATTAACCTGCAGAAATTAGGTAAAACGGATAATAAGGTAATTAGACAATTAATTCTCATTATGCTTAAAAACACAATGATCTCAGGGCCAAAATGTCCATCTTGTGGAAATCAAAAAATGGTTACAGATCAAGACACAGGAGAATTGTTTTGTGGTAAATGTGGATTTGTAGTTACTGATAAAATTGCAGATACAGGTGCTGAATGGCGTTCTTTTTCAAATGATGAGACAAATAGAACTAGAGTAGGAGCTGGAACATCGCTGACAATGCACGACATGGGATTATCAACAGTGATTGGAGCTGCTAACAAAGATTCTACAGGTAAACCACTATCTGCAAGTGTGAGGAGTTCTATTGAAAGATTAAGAACTTGGGATAGTAGAACACAAGCACATTCATCTGCAGACAGAAATCTCAGACAAGCTCTAAATGAAATGGATAAATTGAAAGACAAACTTGCATTAACTGATGCAGTAGTAGAGAAAGCAGCTTATATTTACAGAAAAGCAATGGAGAGAAAATTAGTTAGAGGTCGTTCAATTCAAGGATTGGTTGCAGCATGTCTTTATGCATCATGCAGAAATACAGAAACACCTAGAACGCTAGATGATATTGCAAAAGGAATCAACATTAGAAGAAAAGATGTTGCAAGATGTTATAGATTAATTTTTAGAGAACTGGAATTAAAAATGCCAGTAGTTGATCCTGTCAAAGGAGTTTCAAGAATTGCAAGCATCGCAGAGTTAAGTGAGAAGAGTAAACGAAAGGCAATTGAGATTTTAAATCAAGCAAAAACAATAGGCATTGTTGCAGGAAAAGATCCAATGGGCATTGCAGCTGCTGCATTGTATCTAGCTTGTATCAGTACAGGAGAAATTAAATCCCAGAAAGACATCTCCGTGGCATCAGGAGTGACAGAAGTCACCATTAGAAATAGATGTGCAGGCTTGAGAAAAATGCTCAATGATTGAAATGTTAGAAAACAAATGGTCTGACTGGCGAGATAATAATCAAAAAGTACTTTCCGAAATACCTGAAAAACCAGGCGTGTATATGATGCATGCAGATATCAAAATATTATTTATTGGTGGTTCTCAAAACATGAAAAAATCCATAACTGAAGCACTAGAAAAAAAATGTGTTTCAAAAGCAACTAGAATTAGATTTAGAGAAGAAGGGAATTTTGATGAAATAAAAAATAAATTAATTACAGATTACAAAAAAAGACATGAAGGCAACATCCCTCAATGCATGAATTAACTATGAGATTTTTTAAACTCCAATCTATCCCATGAAAAAACAACATATGCAGAATTATCTATTTTTCTCGCATAGATTAGTTGTTTAGGATATTTTTTCCACGTCTTGCAAATAATGTACCAAAGACAAGTTTCGACGGATCATTAACCTTTGAAATAATTTTGTTAAATGTATTACCAGTATCAAAAATATCATCAACAAATAAAGAATCTGAAGATATCTTTTTTTTGTCAACGAGAATTTTTTCAAGTCCAAGATGATCTGCAAGTAAACGCGAAGGAATCAATCCACCTCTACTAATAGTAGTTATACTTGAAAAAGTTCGCGGTAATTTTGAAATAGTTTTTGAAAGTATTTTCACGAGTGATTCTATTTCATTCCAATCAACGTTCTGGTTTAATGTCATAATTGTGATTTGAAAATACTGAATAAAGTAGTTATGCTCAGAATGTTTTTGTTGGAGATTTTTTCAATGGTTCAATGATTTTAAGAATTTTGAAAGGCAATTTTCCAAAATCTATGTCTTTTTGACATGACAAAAGTAACACATCATCACTATTTAATGGAAAGCTCATTACAATCACCTTATCCCTGTAAGACATTGAAAAATGAACTTCACCAAATTCATGATCAAATTCCCTTCTCATTCTAACACGTAGTGCCAGTTCCATGAACATCATTTCGTCTTGTTTTTGGGCTTCAAGTGAAAAGACACCTTTCTTCATTCCACCAGCAGTAAGATGACCTCTACTATTGATGATTCTTGCCGAACGCATTTTAGGATCTAGTTTTATAATTTTTTGACAGATTTTTTCAAGCTCTTCAGCATTATCCATTAGTCTAAATTTACAATCGATCTATTTATTGCGAGCTGTAATAATGTATATTTGTGCAACCAGAGCAACCTAAAGACAGATTAGAGCCCACCAAAGAGATGACGGATCGGTTTAAGCATCTTTCATTGTTCTGGACAGATATTATGCATTTGATGGCAAGTAAGCCTCAAGCACTCACATCAATTGGTCCAATGCGAGCATTTGCTGCAAACTCTAAAAAAATTTCAACTGAATTAATTGAAATTAATGAGGATTTGATGGAATTCAATAAATATCTAACCCAATACTACAAACAGCTCTCAGAAGCATGGGGAATTGCTCAAAAAAAAGTAAATCTAAAAGCTCCAGAAGTCCCTCAAAATGCTGAACAAATAGAGGCATTCAAACGAATTTGGATTGACATATTTGATAATGACTTTACAGAATTATTTGATTCTGAGAAATTTGGAGAGAATTATGGAAAATTAGTATCAAAAGAACTTGAATTAACCAAACATTGGAATAAAATAGCTAATGTGATTTTACAATCAGTTAATCTTCCAAGTAAAGAAGAGATAGACGAAGTGTATAAAGAGATGCATTCATTAAAAAAGAGAGTTGGAAAACTAGAATTAGAATTAAAGAAAAGGGAGATGAGGAAAAATGCAAAGTGAGTCAAGAGTAGATCCAAAAATCATTGAAGAGATTTTAAAATTTAGTAAAAATGTAATTAATGCTCCAAAATTAGTTGCAGCACCTGATGAGATTGTTTTGGAAGTAACTCCTCATGATACAGTACAAATGATGGACAAAAGTAGATTAATACATTACAAACCAATTACTGAGAAACAACAAAAAACACCATTACTTATTTCATATGCATTGATTAACAGATATCACATACTTGATATTCAACCAGAAAAAAGTTGGGTTAGAAATTTACTTCAACAAGGATTTGATGTATACATGCTAGATTGGGGAACACCTACTAGCATGGACAAGTATCTTGATTTTGATGATTATGTAAATGGGTATTTGGATTCCTATGTAGAATATATCAAAAATGAATCATCAAATGAAAAAATTTCATTGCAAGGATATTGCACCGGAGCAACTATTGCTACAGCTTACACATCTTTGCATCCAGAAAGTGTAAAAAATTACATTGCAACTGCTCCTGTAATTGACGGATGGCGTGATACAACTGTAATTAGTAATCTTGCAAAACATATGGATGTGGATAAAATGGTTGAAATCATAGGAAATATGCCTCCTGAGTTCATGTATTATTGCTTTTCAGTTCTCAAACCATTTGAGCAGGGAATTGAAAAATATATTAAATTTTTCAAAAATATAGATAACAAAAAATTTGTAGATAATTTCCTTAGAGTTGAAAAATGGTTAGGAGACACACCTCCAATCCCAGGAGAATTATTCAAACAGTGGATTAAAGACATCTATCAAGACAATTTACTGATTCAAAACAAGATGTACATAGCGGGGCAAAAGATTGATTTGAAAAAAATAAATATGCCAGTATTTACACAAGTTGCAGTAGGAGATCATCTTGTATCACCTGAATGTAGTATGCCTTTACATTATGCCATTGGAAGTAAAGACAAAACATTGAGAATGTATCCAACAGGGCATGTAGGGATGATTGCTAGCTCGTTATCACAAAAGAAAGTTTTGCCTGAGCTGGGACAATGGTTAGCTGAAAGATCATAAAAAAGAAAAAGAATAAAAAAATCTTTCTAGTTATTCTTTGTAGTGAAGACAGAAATCCAAGATTGTAGAATGTTTCTGTTTAGGTCAGCAAATGACTTTGCATTATCGTTGAATGTTTTGATGTTTTGTTGTGTTGCATCCATAGTTGCAAGTACCACTTGATTTTGTATTGAAGTTACCTTTACGAATTCTTCTGTTGTATCATGAATTACTTTTAGTGTTGCTTCAGGAATATTTGCTGCAATACCTGTTTTCTTTACATATTCCTTTTGTAGTGTGATAGCTGAATCTACTACGTTTTCATATGCTTGTAGGTATTCCTGTTGTACGTTAGTAATTGATTGATGATACTGAGGTACTGATTGTTTGATACCATTGAAGATTTTGTCTACATTTTCTTGATATGCAGAAAATAGATCTTTTGAATTTACGGTTGTTTCATTTTTACTCATTGTTTCACCTCCTTATTTTTTGATTTTTTTGCAATTGGTAGGATGATAACTTGAACCAAGTCACCGTCACTCAAGCCAAGTGCATTACGTTCAGCTTCAGGGATTGAGATTCGTCCATTACTACTAATGGTAGTTTTGTATGCACCCCAATTCATGAAGGACGGAAGCATTTGTCCGATGTTGAACATGGTATCCATGCTTTTACTTTGCATTGATGCTACGTTCTCCATAATGTTAGATTGAGTTTTTCGAGTACTTGCAGAAACTCCTTTGAGTGTTTCTAAAGGATCGAATTTTTGGCTAGGTTGATTTGTCATCAAAGCGCCAAAACTTTTCATAAATTCTGCTTGAGCACGTCCACTTTTTTGGATCCATGATTTGAACATTTCACTAGGATCATATAGGTTTTGATTACCATTCATTGGTAATCATAGGAAATAGTTATATTTAAATGATCAGTGGATCGGTTAAGAATTCTAAAACTTTACTTGAAAAAGTATGCGGATCTTGAACATATGGAGTATGACCACAACGTTCCATTTTAAAAAGTTGGCAATCCTGAATTTTGGAGATAAAAATCTCCGAATTTTCAATTGGAATTACTGGATCATCAACACCCCAAATAACTAAGGTAGGAGCAATTATAGATTCAAGTTTTGATGAAATTAATTTTGAATTTTTTAATCCTAAGACAGTGGACATAAAAGCTAGTTTTGCATTAGGTAATTTCATTCGTTCTATAAAACCATTAACAATTTCTTCAGGAACCTCTTCTCCAGATCCTTCCATTAGTTCAAATGCTTTTTTTACATTTAGTTCATTAGGATACAAAGCAGCCATAATGTATGCATCAAGTGCAGGAGTAGAATGCTCCATCACTCCAGCAGGAGATATAAGAATTAGTTTCTCTACATCCTGAGGATTAGACATAGTGAATTCTGCAGATATTTGTCCCCCTAATGAAGAGCCAATTAGACTGGCATGTTCAGTTTTGGTTGCAGTGAAAAATTTTTTTAAAAAATATGAAAAGAAATCAGGAGTGTAATCCACCAAGGGTTTGTCGCTATATCCAAAGCCAATTAGATCAGGGACCAATACACGATATTTTTCTGCAAAAATAGGGATGACTTTATTCCATCTTTCAGCTGATGCTCCCAAACCATGTACTAGTATAAGTGTTTTTTTAGAATTGCCAGATTCTAGATATCGAATTTTATTTTCATCAATTTGAAGAAATTTTTCTTCCACTGTTTTTGCTCGATTGAATCAGTAGATAAATTTAATGAAAATGGCGATCAGGCACATTTACGGGTTTTAAATTTTTAAACTAATAATATGGATTAGCTTTTTTAAGTTCAAAAATACGAGGTTTGTGTGATACAGAGGAAAATTTCAAAAATTTTAGTTCCATTAGACGGATCAAAAAACTCCATTAGAGGCCTTGAGATGGCAATTACTTTGGCCAGGCAATGTAGTGCAATTATTACAGGAGTTTATTCCATTTACGCACCACCACATTCAGAATTCAAAGGAGTGGGGTCAGTTGAAAAAGCACTGAATAAAGAAGTAAAAAAAATCATGGAAGAAGCCAAGATCCTAGCAGCAAAGAATGGAATTGTATTCAAAGAAAAATTGATGAGAGGTGAAATTGGATACAATATTATCAAGATGGCACATGGAAAAGAGAAATTTGATATGATAGTAATGGGTTCACGAGGAAGAAGTTCAGCTAAGGAGATTTTCTTTGGCAGTACGTCAAACTATGTAATACATACATCCAAGATTCCCGTAGTAATTGTAAAGTAATTAAGAGAATCCCGGTTTCTTAAAATATTTTTGATGATACTCTTCAGCTTTGTAAAATGTAGGAGTTGAAACAATTTCAGATATTATAGGATTTTCAAATCTATCTGATTTCTCAAGTTCTTGTTTAGATTTTTCTGCAATTGTTTTTGATCTTCATTATGAACAAAAATTGCGGAACAGTATTGATTCCCAATATAAGATCCTTGACGATTCAAAGTTGTAGGATTATGATTATTCCAAAACACATCAAGAAGTTCTTCATAAGTTATCTCGTCAGGATCATATTCTACTTCTACTGCTTCTGCATGATCTGTTTTATCAGTATAAATTTCTTCATAAGTAGGATTTGGCAGTTGACCACCAATATATCCTACTTGGGTTGATTTTACACCTTTGGTTTTATTTAATAAATATTCAATATGCCAAAAATATCCTTCACCAAATGTTGCTTTCATAAAATTAATTCTTCAGCAAAGAATTAAAACCATTCTAAATTATTCAATCAAAATATATCTTTTTGAATAAGGAATTTTATGGAATTAATAAATTCTTGTTGAGAAATTAAATCAGTAGACCACCAATGTGAAGTATTTCTAAACCAAGATGGAATCTCAGCAATAGTAGAATGAACATAATCAATATTTAGAATTACTATGATCTTGTTTTGTAGCATAAAATCCAATCCTGAAATAAATTCAGAATCAGAGATTCCACCAGTAGCTCAATTTTTTGGATATATTTTTATCCAATTAGGAACATCTGTAGAAAATCCCAATATGTCATAAATGGTTTTTTCTGGAAATTGTGAATCAAACCAAGATCTGTATTAAGATTCGGGGTATATCTATAGATATAATATTGTGGAGATTTATCAAATAAAGGAAATATCAGATTCATCATTAGTCAATGGTTTGGGTTTTTTTTCAGTTGTACTAGGCAATGTAGGATTTGATTGTAAACTGCTTGATTGTGAACTTCTAACAATTTTTCATAATCAATATATTTTTTAAGGTTTTCAGCATAAGAGATTTTGATAGAATATTTTCCATTTTCATTCCAAGTAGGTCCACCTGCATGAAGAGTTTTAGTAAAAGTACCATCATTTTTTGGAATCATATTGTCTATATGTGCCAGGCCACTCTCACTTGGAGTTATAATTTGAATAATTATTGATGTATTGTAGAATCATAGTTAACATTGGCAGTAATTTTGATGTCCCCCAGATGATATAATGATTTATCAGTTGTGAAATTAATGACAGTTGCAAAAGAATTCAGACTTAATGAAATAAGAAGTAACACTGAAAACAACATAAAATAATATTTCATATTTTAATGCTAATTCGATCAGACATAATTAAATAATTCTACAAATGGTTTTGTCAGATTTAGGAAACATCTGTGAATATTTCAACAACTTTTTTTGCCAAAGATTCAATGTTAGCAGTTGGTTCTGCAGATATCAACAAGAGAATTTGTGATATGGGGAATGGAAAACTTACCAAAACTGCCTTATCTCGTCTTGCAGCAAGGTAATTAATTGGTCCCAAACTCTCATCATATTCTTTTCTAATGGACGCTTTAGATACAAACTCCAAAAATGACTGCAATTTAGTCTCATCTCCTTCATGAGGAACAAGTCCTTCCTTAAATCCCCCAGCAATTAATTGACCATCTTTATCAACAATGCCTGCAAATCGGATCTCATCTTCATGAAGTAACTCTTTGCATTTTTCACCATACAATTTCAATGCAGTGTCAGGATTTGACATGATAATATCAATTAAAACATCAAAAATAAAAACCTAATCAATTTCAATATGCTGTAATAGTAAATCGTATATTTCAAGTAATTGGCATTATTCATAAAAAACTTCCAAAATTTTAAAATGCTATCTGTAGTACTTATTTAAGTCTGATCTGTGATCAAAAGTCTTTGAACATTAAAACTATCTATTAAAATAATTGTAAAAATTCCAAAAACTATTGTTTTCAATAACAAATTATCTCTAGTTTTGTTTATAATTCCATATAAAAAATTCTTAAATATGAAGACCAATTTGAAATTTTATTCAAAAAATAATTATCCACATTTTCCAAACCCAAGGTCATAATGCAAATTCGTTTTTTACAAATGGAAAAGAAGTTACACAAACAAAACCCAGAGTCATCATCACAGATGGGTTACATTCCTATTCAGAAAAATGCATTAGGGTTTTTTACCCATGATCAGTATATGGCAATATACTATTATCTGAAATTTAGAACAATTTTTATTGATTTACTTGATAAGCAAAATTATCAAAAATCCCTTCTTAATATCAAGAGAAAAAAAGTCAAAAGAAATTTTAGAACTTTTTAGCGGTGAAAAAATAATCATAGGGATTGATGAAATGGAAAAAATATTTTTCAACAACCAAAAAGTAACACAGAGAAAACCACAGATGATGAAGTAGACTCAAAAATAGAAATAGTTATTATTTATGCCTAGTCATATATTTTCACATCATACTGACTGTTGTCTTTTTTCTCGCAACATCATCAGAGTATAACTAAAGTCGACATTTCAACAAGACATAATCAATTATTTTTTCTTCAGATGATTTTTTCATTTTTAAAAGTGATTTGAAAAGAATTTTTTCAACATATTGAGAATAATTTTCTAAAATTAATTTTTTTAGTCGTGCTCTATTTTCAACATAGTAATCTGTAAGAGGAGGGTAAACATTTGAACCAATGAATTGTTCATCAGAAATGGTAAAACCTATAGAGTTTAGAAGATGTTTCAAATAATTCAGAGTATAGTGTTCTGACGACCAAGTAAATTTCAACACGCCCAATTTTCCAAAAGACGATTTTTCAGTTATTATAGGAATTGCAACTACTAGTAATCCAGATTTTACCAATATTCTTTTTGACTCGTATATAAAATGGGATAGGGGTTTGAAATGTTGTGCAGATTCCAATGCCAATACACGATCAATTGAATCATTCGTAAAGGGTAGTTTTGTAGAAGTAGCGTTTAAGAATTCTATGTTTTTCTGAATTCCAGGAAAACTTAGTTGGTTGAAATTAATATTTACATTATACAAATCAAGGTTTGGAAATTTATCTCGCCATAGTTTTGAGGGAGCAGATAATCCACTACCAACATCTGCTACATGTTTTGCCGAAGATAATTCTGCCATTTCTGCAAAAATCATACATAGGTTATTTTGAGCAGAAATAGGATCTGTATGATTAGATGACCAATAACCAAAATTCAGCATAGAGCCACCAGTTGCCATTTGCATAACAGGTGATAGAGTGGTGTAAAGATTCACTACATCTTTTTCATTTCTACGAAATGTCCACAGTAACACTTGAAGAGGATTAATTGATACCAAAAATAATTTCAAATTTATTTAAAAAAGAGGGATATTAATTTCTAGGGCAATCCTTCTGAATCCTCAGCACAGTGCTTATGAACCCAATTCTCATCTTTATTTTTTGAGATCTCTTTTCCAGGTTGAATTTTGTCTCCACAGGAAATACAAGATGTGGCAAACTTTGCTTTCATGAATATACATCAAATTTCCCAAATAAATCACCTATGTTGGAAGGAGTATTAGCTAATGATTAACATATTTTATTAATTTGAATTGGACAGATAAATCATGAATGAATCAAATTCACATACACCATCTAAGATAGTTTTAGCGAAATGGAGTGAGAGATTCTTTGCATGGCTAATTGATTTTATCATTATTTCAAGCATTTCAACGGTAATAATTTTTGCTTCATTTGGTTCAATAGATTATGAACTTGAAGAAAATTCATTTTGGATGGAAAATATACAATACATTCCAACTAGTGTTTTGTTTTTTGTTTATTGGACTATTTTAGAATACAAGACGAGTCAAACAATTGGGAAAAAAATCATGAATTTGAAAATAATCAATATTGATGGAAGAAAACCAAATTTAAAAGGAATTATGATTAGTAGTTTTGGTAAAGCATTTCTTTTACCAATAGATGTTATTTTGGGATGGTTTTTGACAAATAAAAAACGTCAACGAATTTTTAATAAATTAGGAGATACGTTGATTGTAAAAATCAGAGAAGTTAACGATATTTCAGATATTAAATATTGGAAAGACTAGGTTTTGTCAGATTTTCTTGAATAATTACTTTGATGATTTAACCAACAGATCTATTAGCAAGTTGGATCAATTTAGCTTGATGTCTGAGAATCAAAAAGAATGGTGGATTGGATTGCCAAATGAACTTCAAAAGGACATAGAATTAGAAAAATAATACATAGAGTTATGTGTTAAAGATAGGTCTTCATTTCAAACTCTATCCATAAGCTTAAGTTCATTCTTCTTTTAAGAAATTTGTGAGTGAAAGGAAATTTTATACTTGTAAAAATTGTGGAATAGAGTTTCCATCAACAGAAGTTAGACTTTATTGTAAAGTTTGTAAATCAAATTTAGACAAATCAGGGAATCTACCCAAACTTTAGCAATATCCTTAAGTTCATTCTTTTTGGAGAAGATTTGTGAATTGTTTTGTTTGTGGGAAAAAGAAAGAAGATTATCAAGTATGGAATAACAAGGTAGTCATAGGTGCAACATATGATTCAGAATTTCAAAATAATGAGATCATACGTAATTTATCAGATAAATCTGTGATTTGTCATAATTGTATGAAAACAATAGAGAAACAAGTTAAAATAAAAAAAGAATAATCAGATCTTATAACATTATTTCAATGTCCACATATTATTTTTAAGATACTTTGGGAGTGTAAAGTAATGGGTGAAAAAATTAATTGTGGATGTACAGAATGTAATTGTCAAGAAATATTTGAAATAATTGAAACTGAAGAATTAATCAATCTAATACAGCATGGTCGATTAAATTCTGAACAAATTTCATTCTTAAATACTAGAGTAGGAAGTAAAATTTGCAAACAATGTTTTGTTGAAAAACATTACAAATAATGAATTTGTAAATTCTATTCCAATTCAAAAATTATAAAAGCAGATTAAATGTTGCCAGGAAACATTATTTTTTGTAGTGGTGTCC
>JAOTTS010000012.1 GCA_029864335.1 Candidatus Nitrosopumilus sp.
AATTCAAAGACAAAGATCCATCTGTCCTAATTGGACTCGGTGGTGGAAGTTCAATGGATGTAGTAAAATATGCTGCACCTGAGATGAAAAAAGAAAAAATCTTAATCCCAACAACCTTTGGAACTGGAGCTGAAATGACAACTTATTGTGTTCTAAAATTTGATGGAAAAAAGAAATTGTTACACGAAGATAGATTTTTAGCTGACATGGCTGTAGTCGATTCATATTTCATGGATGGCACTCCAGAGCAAGTCATCAAAAATTCTGTCTGTGATGCATGTGCTCAAGCTACTGAAGGCTATGACAGCAAACTCGGTAATGACTTGACTAGAACTCTATGTAAACAAGCATTTGAGATTCTCTATGATGCAATAATGAATGACAAACCAGAAAACTACCCATATGGCTCAATGTTATCTGGAATGGGATTTGGTAATTGCTCTACAACTCTTGGACATGCTTTGTCCTATGTGTTCTCAAATGAAGGCGTGCCTCATGGCTATTCCTTGTCATCTTGTACTACAGTTGCACACAAGCATAACAAGTCAATCTTTTATGATAGATTCAAAGAAGCTATGGAAAAACTTGGTTTTGACAAATTAGGACTCAAGACCGATGTTTCTGAAGCTGCAGATGTTGTAATGACTGATAAAGGACATTTGGATCCAAACCCTACACCAATATCCAAAGACGACGTCGTTAAATGTCTTGAAGACATCAAAGCAGGTAATTTGTAAAAAATTCAAAATTTTTTTTTACCTTTTTTCTATTTTCTTGAAAAACTGCGAAATTGGCAGCTTGATGAAACTTTTTATGCTAATACTCTGAGATAAAGGTACTTGGCTTCAAAGAAACTTAAATTTGGAATTCAAAACGGATTAAATGTAGCAAGAGCTGGTTATACTGAAGACCAAATTCTAACGGCTTGCATGCTTGCTGATAAAACTGGATATGATTCAATTTTCTATATGGATCATACCAATGTCCCACAATGGAAAAATGCTACTGTGTTAGATCCATGGGTTATGCTATCTGCAATAGCTGCTGTTACAAATAATGTTGAATTGGGAACTTGTGTTACTGACGCAATTAGAAGACATCCCTCTAATATCGCTCTAGCTGCAATTACTCTTGATAGAGTTTCAAAAGGTAGGGCAATACTTGGAATAGGTGCAGGTGAGGCTCAAAATCTAAAAGAATTTTGCATTCCATTTGAAAAACCAGTTTCAAAATGGGAAGAACAAATTGAAGTTATTCATAGGTTGTATGACTCTACTCCAGATAATACTGTTGATTATGCTGGAAAATATTATCAATTAGAAGGTGCATGTTTGCAAGCACCACCAATTAGAAAACCACGTCCTCCAACTTACATGGCATCAGGTGGTAAGAGAACATTAGAATTGACAGGAAAACTCGGTGATGGATGGTTACCAATCGGTTACACTCCTGAATTATTTGAGGATCATAGAATACAAATCGAAGGTGCGATGGATAAACATAACAGAACTCAGGAAGAAAAAGACAACTTCCAGATGGCTTTAGATATTGATGTGTACTTTTCTGAAGATGCAGAAGAGTCTTGGGCAAAAATGAAAGAGGCCGTGAAAGTTAGTTTGTTCAAACCAGAAGTTTTGAGAGTACATGGATTGAAAGAAATTGAAGGGTTTGATTTTGTAAAATACTTTACAGAATATTCAATGTCTGATCAAAGTTGGATTGTAAAAATGAGAGAAGCAGCTACAAAAATTCCAGACAAAGTAGCACGTTCATCTACGGCAGTTGGAACTCCAGAAGATATGATACCAACATTTGAGCGATTCATGGATGCTGGTGTTAACCACTTTGTAATCCGATTCTGGGGTAAGAACTACTTTGGTTCTATTGATAAATTCGCAAGCCATGTAATGCCTGCCCTTCGAGAAAAAGCCAAACAATAAGACGTTTTATCTAATAACACACAGAAAATCATTTACTTTACTTGTTTTAATGATGGATGACGAACTTCCTGAATCAATTAAAAAATGTCTTGATATTTTAGATGAAAATGTTGAAATCTTGGCAAATCTAGAATTTGATTTAGATGATGAACAAGAAGACGAATTGACCCCAAACATGGAACTTCATAATCTATATGATATGACTGAAGATGTTGCTGAATCTGCAAAACTCAATCGTGCTGAATTTAATTTTTTACGAAGACAGTCTGAAGATTCTTTATGATTTGTGAGGTCTTTTGTTTTTAGCTTTTGTAAACGCCTTTACTCTACGTTTATTTTTCTGTTTTTCCAATCTTTTCCGTGTACGCTCTGTAGCATTCGTTGAACCTTGAATAATTTTTGTTTTGCTTCCATCCCTTAACATAATCTCCTTCCCTTTGAATCTAAATTCTACATCCCTGCATTTGACATAGTATTTTTTGAGACAAAAAAATATTCTATTGTTTGTACCATGCATATCTTTGACTTCTTTTGATTTTTTTAATTCATTGAGAATATTTCGAAGTAAACCCTTATCAACATCTGTAATTCTATGTATTTCTCTAAACCAGATGAATTTTGACCCTGAACCCCATTCTTCTAAGAGTTTTAGCACTTTTTGAGTAGCAACTTCGTACTCCTCATTAATTTCAATCATCTACTTTTCTACCCTACTCCTAAATTTAGCAATTTATATTGATGAATAATTTAGATAAAAAAAATCAAGTTTTAGAATATTTTGTTTTTGCCTTTTGATATTTTTATACACATCTGTTTGTTTTAACAAAAAATTAACTATCCATAACTTCACATATTCTTTATGAATTAAATTAAAGACTTTTTTTTATATTACAAATTATTACAAAAAAATCTTAATGTGATTTTCGTAAAAGAAATGGTGATAATAAAGATCCGAGTTTTTTCTGATGCTCTTTTTTGAGATGCAAAAATCCTTTAATCGTTCCAATGCATTCTTTTGAATTACAAAAGCACTGAAATTCTTCATTCTTGACTGCTAAATCATATTCTGTGGTATTATAACAAAAGGTTATTTCTTCGCTTTGTTTTATGTCGTGAATTGCAATAGCTCCCATTTCATCAAAATCAATTTTGATATTGGGCTCACAACTATGATTCAGAAAATCTCGTATCTGGGTTGGTTTAGAATCTAGAAAGGTATCTTCGTCGATTTGTATTGCAGTGGAGGACGCTGTAGAATTTGGTCGTATTGTTATCCCTTCATCAAACTTCAGTACTGTGGTGTTTTTCTTTATGTATTTTTTGGCTACTATGCCCTTTCCTTTATTTGGTATGTCTGCAAGTTCAATATGGAAAGGAATTTTCATGGTGGTTTTTTTTGGGAATATTTTGTATATATTTTGTGCAGCAATATTAAACAGATTTAAAGATGATGTTGAATTTTCATTTTTCGTTGAATACGCCAAAAATTGTTCCTAACAATCTTGATGCTACAATTAACTATGGAATTTTATTTTTAATTGTACTTTTTGCTGTAATATTTCAATTTGTTTTAACTTTTGTTTTTGATTCAGATGACCAATATATTATAATTTCAATAATTTCATTCACCAATCCGTTAATAGCTGCTGTTGTGGCATTCGTAATTGCGCACAGGTACAAGAATAGTCATGTATTTGGAAGATCCTATTTATTATTGAGCTTGAGCTTTTTTTCAGTTTTTCTTGGTGAAATAATCTATCTGATATATGACCTGGTACTAAAAGTTGAACCTTATCCTTCTATTGCAGATGTATTCTTTTTTGCATATTCTCCATTTTTAACTGCACATCTTATATTTAATATTCGATTTTTTCAATCTTCGATAAAACTCATTACCAAACTATGGATTTCTGCAATTCCTGTCACAATTGTTGTATTCTATGTTTTGTTTTCATTATATGAAATAGATGAAATAAATTTTGATTTTTACTATGGAACTGTTTTTGTT
Organism: Candidatus Nitrosopumilus sp.; assembly: GCA_029864335.1. Lineage (GTDB taxonomy): Archaea > Thermoproteota > Nitrososphaeria > Nitrososphaerales > Nitrosopumilaceae > Nitrosopumilus. The sequence goes on from JAOTTS010000012.1 coordinate 3,949, forward strand.
TTAGCAACATCGATCACTTTAACATTTACGATTCTAGGCACTAAGATATTCAAGAAGGGTGTTCTTGGCAAATCCTGGTTGATACTGCTTTTTGGGATTTTGGCTTTGACTTTTGCAGATGACTGGTATTATTATCTTGAAACTTTTGGAGGCTATGATCTAACACATCCAGTAAACATACTTTGGTATGCTGGATATTGGATAGTTGTTTATGCTTTGATAAAACACAAAGAAATAATTTAGTTTTTTATGCTTGTAAAAAATAATGAGCAGATGATTAAATACAATCACATGTATTACGATAAAGATAATATTTACTCTTGATCTGCAGATGAAATGTTGCAGTATTTCCTCTCTCGCTTCCAACAACTTTTCTGATTCAAGGTTTTTTTATTTTCCCAAATTTGGCAATTTTTAAAAAGTCTACAGATTTTCGTTAAAATACTAGTTTCGAGATCTCTCATCGAAAAAACTTCTTTCAGGATATCAGATAATAATATCTTACATCTGAAAGTAATTCTTTTCACAATGTACAAAAGTTTGTTCTAAACAGACATTCTAATCTGCATTGTGAGTTGATTCATTTCAAAAAATATTATGTTGTTATATCTGTTAACCAAAAACTAATAATTTAATCTAAATACTTGGCATACTTTCAATTTTATTAGTTATTTGATACGTCGTTAATAATTTTATTTATGTTATATCCAAATCAAATAGTGATTTTATTAATGATCTTGTGTATGGGATTTATTTGACAGTTACACATTTTGCGAGATTTCTTGGATAGTCCGGATCCAATCCTTTCTCTAAAGATGTATAGTATGCAAGCTGCTGTAACGGAATAACTTCGATCAATGGATATAATATTTCTGAAATTTTTGGAATTTCGATAAAGTAATCATAGTTCTCATTGTTTTTATTTGAAATTCCGATTATTTTTGCACCGCGGGCTTTTATTTCGTGTATGCTGGATAGATTATCTTGATATGTGTCCCCTTCTGGATTCAGTATTATTACAAAAGCAGATTTATCCATCAATGCCAGCGGTCCATGTTTTAACTCTCCTGCAGACATTCCTTCTGCATGAATGTATGTTATTTCTTTTATTTTTAAAGCTCCTTCCATAGCAATTGGATAGTGAATGCCTCGACCCAAAACATAGATGTCATGTACATTTTTTAGTTCTTTAGATATTTTTTTTACTTTGTCATCCTCTTTGATAATCTTTGACATGGCTTGAGATATTTCATTAAAATTTAGGCCTATCTTTCCTTCACTTAGCTTGTCTGCAATTTTATAGAATATTGCAAGTTGTGAAGTAAAACTCTTTGTTGCTGCAACACCAATTTCAGATCCGCAGTTTAATCCTATTGCATAGTCTGATTCTTTGGCCAAAGTGGATCTCATCACATTAACCACCGAAGTTATTGACAATCCCCTGTTTTTGGCAATTGATATTGCTTCTAGTACATCTGCGCTTTCACCGCTTTGAGATATGGCCACTAGGATTGAACTTGGATTTAAGAAATGTTCTGAAAACTTCATTTCACTGGATTTAATCACATTGATCGCATTATTGATGAACATTGGAAATAGATAACGTGCCATCAATCCTGCATAATAACTAGTTCCGCTACCTGTTATGACAATATTTTCTTTCTTTCTAATTGATTTTGTAAATGCATCTATGGTTTGTTCATTTTCATTTCCTGTAGAAACAATGGTGGCTGGTTGTTCATTTATTTCCTTTAATGTAAAATGTTCAAAATTTTCTTTGTTTACTTCTTTATGTTTTTGAGGTAGTTTGGAAATTAAATAAGATGATGTGTTTCCTTTAAAATCATACATTTTAAACCCATTTGACAAAATTATTGCGAATTGATTATTATCCATATCTATGATGTCTTCTGTTTTTTCAGTGAATCCCAATATGTCACTAGCTAGAACATATCCTTTTCCGTCATTTTCAATCCCTAAAATCAATGGTTCATGGTGTTTGACTGCAACCATTGTTTCATTTCTTATTAACGCAATAAAAGAATAATTCCCTTTTAATTCGTATACTGTTTTGATGATGGATTGTTTTATGTCATTAGTCTGATTGAAATGATAAGAAAGTAAATTTGGTATTATTTCAGTGTCTGTTTTACTCTTAAATGAGTATCCACGTGCTATCAATTTATTTTTTAACTCATCATAATTTTCAATAATACCGTTGTGTACTACTCCTATAGACTCGTCGTTACACATGTGGGGATGAGCGTTTATTTTACTTACTCCGCCATGAGTTGCCCATCTGGTATGCCCTATTCCAGCATGACCAGTCGTATATTTTAAATCCAATTTTTGTTCTAGATCTTTTACTCTCCCAATTTCTTTTTGTACTAAAAGTTGATTATTTGATGCAACAGCTATGCCTGCACTATCGTATCCACGATATTCCATTTTCTTCAACCCTTTTAGTAATGTAGAAGTTACTTGCTCACTTGAAGCATATCCTATGATTGAGCACATGGAAGTCCTTTTAATTCTTTGATGATCTCTTGATTTTTTGTTATCCTGTAGAATGGTTTGTTTCTAATGAAACTATCCATCGTAACGTTGTTTTTTACTTGACTTGCAAAACGAAATATATAATTAGTGATTTCCAAAAATGGAAACATATGCCTTAATTGAGGCGTGATCTATATAAGATTTTCTTATTTTTTCATATTAGAAAATTGTTGTTTCCAAATTAGGTAACAATATATCCTGTTAGGAAATAAAAATATTTAGCCAAAGAAAAACGAACTTCACTGTTCTGTAATTCCTTTACAAGATTTCTTTGGCTATTTTTTCGTTATGTATGTTATCTAATGTTTTCAGCAAGAATTAGTTTATTCTGTTAAGATAAACATGTCTCTTATTTCTGTTCAATTGCTGTTAGTTCTAATGAAAACACTGTTGTTTTTTGGCATCTTATTCACTTCCTAATTTATTTCTTAAAAAATAAATTCCAGAAATTACCATTGCTACTGAAAATATATCTATCATTCTAACCTCTTCAAATAACAATAGATTAGAAAATATTATTCCAAATACTGCTGTAGTGGAGTACAAAAGAATTGTTCTAACTCCACCAATCAATTTAAGTGCCATGACAAAAAATAATGTAGCTAATCCAATACCTGCAAATGCCATGATTGAAATTAATGGAATATCTTCTAGAGCGATATCAAATGGAATATCAAATATGATTAAAAGTAGTAATGCAAAAAAGCCTGATATGAAAGAAGTTATTTGAGTTATTCTTTTTGCATCAATCTTATCGCTTACATATTTGCATATATTCACTTCAACAGCATAAAATAAACCTGATAAGATTATAAAAATATCTCCGAATAGTAAAGATGATATATTCATATCCTTTTCATATAGATCATATGTAACAGGCAAAATAATTATTCCAAATACTATCATTAAAAAAGGAAATAATTCTTTTTTTTGTAATCTTTCTCGAAAAACTATCATTATAATTAATAATGAAAAAATAATTTCTCCATTACTAAATATCGATGCATTAATTGCTGTAGATTCCTTTAATCCAAAAAAATATAAAATTAGAGCAGATACCTCAGCTATTCCTACAAGCGATAATAACAATAAATTTTTCTTACCCATGTATCGTATGGGTATACTATTTCTTCTTGCAATTGGTGTAAAAAATAACCCATTTAAAATATACACACATACTGCAAGAGCTATGGGGTTTATTCCTTGTATTCCAATATGATCTTCAGTAATTGGTGTACCGAGCATGGGTTTTGCTATAACATGAATAAATGCATAGAGCACTGCTGACAATATGATTAACACATATCCTAACCGTACTGATTTTGTAGAATTTACTTGGCAAATCTTTGTTTGTATCTTCACTAATACTTGTAATTTGAATATATTGGCGTCACTTCCGATTTATATTTTGTAAAGATTCTTAATGTATGAGACTATGGATTCAAACACAAATGTTTTATAATCCTTTGATTGCTAACAAAACTGAACTGTTTTCAACACCTTGTTCATTTAGCTGAACCTCTACAGTAATTTGTTTTTTGATTATGTTTATTTGGACATTTTGAAATAGAAATTTGTATGTATTTACTTTCTTTCCTTCATTTGTCGAAATATGATCATCGATTGTAAGAAGGCCATTTTTTATTAGTGAGTTTATTTTACGATAACCTGATGTTTGTGGGATTTGACACTCTTTAAGTATCTTGTAAATTATCTTCCCTTCGTTTGTAACAGATGTACAAATCTTCTTTTTATCCTCATCTCCAAATACATCTAGAATCAAATTTATGAGATGTGTGTCTTTTATCGTAATCCATTTGGCATTTTCTGAAGTGACATCTTGTTTATGATCTTTCAATTCCAGAATATTGTTGAACAGTTTTTCCTCTATGCCGTCAGCTCCCTCTCCAAAAAATTCTCTTAGTATGGAATCTAATTTGTTAAATTGTTCTATGGATGTTGTTAGTGTAATTCCATATTTTTCAAATAATCTGGTTTCGATTTTATTAATTGCATTATCACTTAGACTGGTTCTAATATTATGATCTAGAGACTGTGCTAAAAAATAATCAAATTCTCCCATGTCTTAAGTATAAAAAATCCATATTTAGGATTTTCTAAAATCATGTGAAAGTAATTAATACTATTATTATTTTCATTATTGGTATTGCAAAGTCCTTTGGTACTGGATGAAAATAGTATGAGAGATCTTCCAGAATCAGAGAGGTTGAATAGTTGTAAAAAGATCATAATGTTTGAAAAGGACGAATCCATGAGGTGGGATGCAGTTTGGTTGGTGGGGGAGATTGCATCTAATGCATTATCAAAAAACAATAAAGAACTATTTGGAGAAACCGTAGATCTTATGGCATGGGTTTTAAAGAATGATAATAATGGAGTGGTAAAACATGAAGCCTGCTATCAGATAGCTGCACGTAACATGAGAGAAAATATTCCGGAATTGATAAGTGCATCTTTGCAAGATGACAGTGTGCTTACAAGGCATGAAGCCTTGGAATCTCTTGGTCTTATGAGGGCTGTAGACACTATTGATGTGATAAATGACGCATTAAATGATCCTAGTCTTGATGTCCGAGAAACTGCACACTTTGTTTTAAAACGACTTCGTCGAATGAAAAAATTAGGATCCTACAATCCTTCTAGTGTACCATAACGTAAATTGATTTTATTTGCAAAATAATCGAGATTAAATTTGATACTGTTTTTACAAAATTTGTGTATTAGTGTAATCTTCTATGATTCTATATGCATTGATTAAAAATGAATATTTTTCATGGCTTTTCAATGGGAATTCAAATATGATGATAAAAATCAAAGTAGGGGTTAGTAATTGGAAAATTATATTCATTTTATTGAAAAGAATTCTGTAAATTCAACTGGAAAAAAGATTAAAGATTTGAAATGATGAATATTTTAAATTATATCATTCTTGGTTGTGTAAGTACAATTTCGCTATTTTTAGTAATTGTCATTATGCTTAAGACTAGATAATATCAAGTAGAATCAACTAACTAATTGATTCACGAATTGTTAACACTTTACATTTACTTATTTTTAGAATGTTGTTCATTTTTGATTATTATTGCAATAATTTCATGTGAGTACTAAATTAAAAAATGAATGCACTGAATTAGAATGTAGAATAATGGAAATCAAGGCATTTGCCAAAGAACTAGATAAGGAAGAATAATGTCATTTCTTCAACTTTTTCTTTATTTCCTTTAGTCTTGATTTTGTTACTTTTACTGACTGTTTTTGATTATTTTCCATCTTATTTACTATTGAATCAATTTGCTTGATTATTTTTAATTGCGTCTCTACAGATTTTGTTTTTAGGAATTGCTTTTTTAATTTTTTTAGTTGATTTGAATATCCTTTAAAATCCTTTTTTAACTCATCAAGATAAGGATCTTTCACAACAATTTTTTTTATCTATCTTATATTTTAGAGATTTCAATGATCAGGATTTATAATATTATTTCTTTAAATTAAGTTATGCAGCTAGTCGGGATTCTTCAGATCAGATCATATGATAAAGTAAAAGAATTTCTTAATGAAGAACATGTAGGACGTGTATCTAGTATGGATGGAAATGGATTCCCACAAATAATCCCAATGAATTTTGTGTTTCTAAATGGTGTAGTTTACATGCACTCCCATGTCAAAGGTGAGAAACTAGATAATATCACTCGAAACAATAAAGTAGGTTTTGAAGCGGACAGAGAACTAGAATTTTTACCCTCATATTTTGAGGATCCACATAATGCCTCACTTGCAGATACATTGTACATTAGTGTTGTAATCAAGGGAATCGGTTCTTTTGTTTCTGATAGAGACGAAAAAACCCTTGCACTAAATGGATTGATGAAAAAATATCAGCCTGAAGGACAATATGATCCAATTGAATCTAATATGCGAGTGTTAGATGCTGTTAGCATAATCAAAATTGTTCCCCAAACTATTCATGGTAAATACAAAATTGGACAACACTTGAAGCCCGAAAACCGAATGGATCTTGCAAAAAATATTTTGAAAAAAAACTCTCCAACATCTAAACAAACTCTAAAAATTATGGGTTTTGAGGAAACTACTGATGGTTTAAGAATGATTGATGAACCCACTTGGTAATTCGATACTGTTTTCCAAACTTTATCTCAGTTTATCTAAATCAACATTATCTCGGTAAAATATTATTTGAAATTATTTTAAAATATGGTTAACAGTTTCATATGCTCTTATTTTAAAGACTATATTTGCTCAACTACTGCTAATAATACGACATCTTTGATGAAAAATAGTGTTACATGCTGATCTAGCACGATCTTCAACTATCAACAGGAAATAAAATAAAAATTCAATTCTCGATTAAATATCATTAAAACATATATTTTTTCTAAAATTCATTTTTTAACTTTATCTTGTAGCTGTGACTATATGGTGCTTTTTTGTTTACCCTTGGTTTTCAATTAAGAAACGTTAGCTATAAGTTCAGTTTTCAAGGATTGTAGATGTTGGAACAGACATCTGGATTTGAATTGGTATCTGACTATTCTCCTACAGGGGATCAACCTCAAGCAATCGATACTCTAGTTAAAGGAGTAAAGACAAAGTCAGTCCAAACATTACTTGGAGTTACAGGAAGTGGAAAGACATTCTCTATTGCAAATGTAATTGCAAGAACCGGAAAGAACACACTTGTAATTTCTCATAACAAAACTTTGGCTGCTCAACTTTATTCGGAACTAAAGCAATTTTTTCCAAAAAACAATGTGGGTTATTTTGTTTCATATTATGATTATTACCAGCCAGAAAGCTATCTTCCTCAAACTGATACCTATATTGAAAAAGATTCTCAAATTAATGAAAAAATTGAAAAATTAAGACTAGAAGCAACTGCAATGCTTCTATCAGGAGATCCTACCATAATTGTCTCTACTGTTTCATGTATTTACTCTCTGGGAAATCCAAAAGACTGGGAGGACTTGGCAATTACGATAAAGACTGGAGATGAAATTAAACGAACTGAGATAATCAGAAAATTCATTGATGCAAGATATGAAAGAAATGATACTGAAGTAGAACCCGGAAACTTTAGAGTAAAAGGTGACACCATTGATGTCACTCCTGCATATTCTGAGGATCTAGTGAGAATTTCTCTGTTTGGTGATGAAATAGAAAAAATTACATTACTTGATCATGTTTCTTTAAAAGAAAAAAAGAAATTATCTCAAATAAAGATTTTTCCTGCAAAGCATTATCTTATTGCCAAAGATATTCGTCAAAAAGCTGTCAATTCAATTAAAAAAGAATTACAAAAACGACTGCCTGAACTAAATGAACTAGAAAGGCAAAGACTCGAAATGCGAACAAAATATGATTTGGAAATGATTGAGGAATTAGGATATTGTTCTGGAATTGAAAATTATTCTCGACATTTTGATGGAAGATCATCTGGAGAAAAAGCATTTTGCTTGATGGATTTTTTTGGAGATGACTATCTTTTGGTAATTGATGAATCTCATGTAACATTGCCTCAACTTCATGGGATGTATAAGGGGGATCATTCAAGAAAAAAAGAACTTGTAACTTATGGATTTAGACTGCCAAGTGCATATGATAATCGGCCACTAAAATTTGAGGAATTTGAAGTATATATCAAAAATACAATATTTGTATCTGCAACTCCTTCTGATTACGAGAAAAAAATCTCCTCAAAAATTGCCGAGCAGCTTGTAAGACCTACTGGACTGCTGGATCCAATAGTGGAAATTAGATCCACCCAAGGACAAATGGATGATTTGATCAATGAAATCCACAAAAGGGTAGCCCAATCTGAGCGTGTTTTGGTAACTACTCTTACTAAAAGAATGGCAGAAGATTTGGCAGAATATCTTTCCAAAAAACAAGTCCGGGTGAGATACATGCATTCCGAAATTGAAGGATTACAGAGAACTGAATTGATTCGGCAATTACGACTAGGAGAATTTGATGTTCTTGTTGGAATCAATCTGCTTCGAGAAGGATTAGATATTCCTGAAGTATCACTAGTAGCAATTTTGGATGCAGATAAAGAAGGATTCTTAAGAAATTTTACCAGTTTAATTCAGACATGTGGTCGTGCAGCAAGAAATGAGAATGGGACTGTGATAATGTATGCTGATAACAATACCCAGTCTATGATAAATACAATGAATGAAACAAAACGTCGAAGAGAAAAACAAATTCAATATAACATTAAACACAATATCACACCTAAAACTATCAGAAAATCAGTATCAGAACAAGAAACTACATTAGATGAATCTAAATTAAAATCCACGCATGATCTAAATAATGACATTATTGATTTGGAATCTCAAATGAAAAAATATTCTGAAGACTTGGACTTTGAGCGTGCAATCGAATGCAGAGATAGAATAAAAAGACTAGAAAAGGAGATTCAATTCAAAGATGACAGAAAATAAATTAAAAATTCGTGGAGCTCGACATCACAATCTGAAGAATTTAGATATTGATATTCCGAAAAATAAACTAGTTGTAATTAGTGGGTTATCAGGATCTGGAAAATCTACATTGGCCTTTGACACAATTTATGCAGAAGGACAAAGACGATATGTTGAATCTCTTTCTGCATATGCACGACAATTCCTAGAAATGATGGACAAACCTGATGTTGATTCTATTGAAGGGCTGTCTCCGGCAATTTCCATTCAACAAAAAACTACTAGTAAAAACCCTCGCTCTACTGTGGGTACAACAACTGAAATTTATGATTACATGAGATTGCTTTATGCACGAATTGGAATTCCGTATTGTACTAATTGTGGCAGAAAGGTATCCACACAATCAGTTGAAAGAATATGCGATTCTGTACTGAAAGATTTCTCAGGAAAAAAAATCCTGATTTTGGCCCCTATCATTCAAAGAAAAAAAGGAACATATGAGAAATTATTTGAACAAATCAAAAAGGATGGCTATTCTAGAATACGCCTAAATGGGGAGATTTTGAGCCTGGATGATGAGATTCCACCACTTGATCGTCAAAAATGGCACAATATTGAGATAATAGTTGATAGAATTATTACTGAAAAATCTGAGAGATCTAGAATCTTTGAGGCAATTCAGACCGCAATAAAAGCATCAAAGGGGGACGTAATGATTGCAACTGATAAGGCTGAAAAAATCTTCTCCCAAAATAATGCATGTCCCTATTGTGGATTAACAGTTGGTGAATTAGAACCACGTTCATTCTCATTTAATTCACCATTTGGCATGTGTAAAACTTGTAATGGATTGGGAGTAAAGATGGAATTTGATGCTGATTTAGTAATTCCTGACAAGTCAAAATCAATTTTAGATGGGGCAATTGTCCCATGGAGTGGACGATTCTCATCATTTAGAAGACAAGCATTAAGAGCTGTTGGAATGAAATTTGGTTTTGATTTGATGACGCCTTTAGAAAAAATTAAACCAAAACATTTTGATATTATTTTACATGGCACATCTGATTTAATTGATTTTAAATATCGTTCAAAATCTGGCGATTCATCTTGGCAGTATACTGATGCATTTGAAGGCGTACTTGTAAATCTTCAACGAGTATTTATGGAAACTGATTCTGAATCAAAACGAGAATGGCTCAAACAATTCATGCGTGATACTCCATGTACTACATGTAATGGTAAAAAATTAAAACCTGAATCTCTTGCAGTACAAATCAATGAACAAGGAATAATGGATGTTTGCAATATGTCCATTGATCATTGTTATGATTTTTTCACTACTCTAAAATTAACTGAAAATGAACAATACATTGCAAAAGATATTCTAAAAGAAATCAAAGAACGTCTAGAATTTTTAATGAACGTAGGATTAAATTATTTATCATTAAACAGGTTAAGCTCCACATTGTCTGGAGGAGAATCTCAAAGAATTCGATTGGCAACTCAGATTGGCTCTAACTTGACTGGTGTTTTGTATGTTCTTGATGAACCCACAATTGGATTGCATCAACGTGATAATGCTAGGCTCATCAAAACGCTAAATAAGCTACGAAATCTTGGGAATTCTGTTATAGTTGTAGAGCATGACGAAGAAGTTATACGAAATTCAGACTGGATAGTGGATTTGGGTCCTGGTGCAGGTGTTCATGGAGGAAACGTGGTTTTTGAAGGAACTGTGAATAAAATCCTTAATGGGAGTGATTCTGTTACTGGTGCATATCTAAAGGATAACTCTTTGATATCCTTACAAAACAAAATCCGTAACAGGTCTGGCTCATTAATAATAAAAAAAGCATCAGAAAATAATCTTAAAGATATTGATGTTGAGATTCCATTGGGACTTTTTGTATCTGTCACTGGAGTTTCTGGTTCTGGAAAATCCACTTTAATCAATGATGTATTGCTTAAAACTTTGGAAAGCCATTTTTACAAAACAAATGTCAGGCCAGGTAATCACAAAGAGATTATTGGTTTAGATAATATCGATAAAGTTATAGCAATTGATCAGTCTCCAATTGGAAGAACACCTCGTTCAAATCCTGCAACATATATTGGTGCATTTACTCCAATTAGAGAACTATATGCAAACACCGCATTATCAAAAGAACGTGGTTATGCTCCAGGGCAATTTTCATTTAATGTAGCTGATGGCAGATGTTTTGCATGTGATGGGGATGGCGTCAAACAAATTGAAATGCAGTTTTTATCTGATGTTTATGTAAAATGTGATGAATGTAAAGGAAAACGATACAACACTGAAACGTTATCTGTATTGTACAAGGGTAAAAATATTTCAGATATTTTAGATATGACTGTTTATGAAGCATTAAATTTCTTTGAAAATGTTCCTTCAATTAAACGAAAATTGCAAACAGTATATGATGTTGGATTAGGTTATATTAAACTAGGACAGTCATCGACCACTCTTTCTGGTGGTGAAGCTCAAAGAGTTAAACTTGCATCTGAACTATCTAAACGTGGTACTGGAAAAACTCTCTATATTTTAGATGAACCCACAACAGGATTGCATTTTGCAGATGTTCAAAAATTACTTGAGGTTCTTAATCGATTGGTAAACCTGGGAAATACTGTTATCGTAATTGAGCATAACATGGATGTAATCAAAAATTCAGATTGGCTAATTGATCTTGGACCTGAAGGAGGAGATGAAGGTGGTAAAATTGTGACTACTGGTACACCTCTGAATGTATCAAAAGCACCAGGGAGTTATACTGGAAAGTTTTTGAAAAAATTATTAAAAAAATGACCATTAATATTTCAACAATTAACATTCCCAGGAATCCTGGAATTTATTTGATGAAAGATTCTGATGAAAAAATAATTTATATTGGTAAAGCAAAAAATTTGAAAAACAGAGTTAAATCATATTTCACAAAAAATCAAAATTTCAAGACACAAAAACTTGTGGAAAAAATTTCATACATTGAATTTGTTTTAACAGATAATGAAAGTGAAGCTTTTCTCTTAGAATCAAATATGATTAAAAAATATCGTCCAAGATTCAATATTGAATTAAAAGATCAACAAAGGTACACATATCTTAGAATCTCTGATGAAAAATACCCTCGATTACTTGTTGCAAGAAGAACTAGAGATGGAACATTTTTGGGTAAAGGAAAAACTTTTGGCCCTTTTACTCAAGGTAGCTCAAAGTTACTCACTATTGGAACTTTACGAAAAGCATTTCAAATTAGAATTTGTAAAACTTTACCAAAAAAAGTTTGCCTTGAATATCATTTAGGAAATTGTGAAGGACCTTGTGAATTCAAAGACGCTCAGGAAAAATATGCAAAACATGTCTCTTCCTTAGAAGATGTTCTAAAGGGTAAAAATCAAACAAAAATTTTTATAAAAAAACTAGAAGAAGAGATGCATCAAGCAGCAGAACTCCAACAATTTGAGCGGGCAAAGGATATTCGTGATACTCTGATTAGACTTGGAAGCCTTCAGACTAAACAAAAAATGGAGTATGTTGATAAATCTGATGAGGAATATTTTGGAATTGGTATTCAAGAACAATCTGCAACTGTGATGAATTTTAGAATGATTAATGGTGTGATTCGAGATAGTAATAAATTCTTTTTTGATCTAGTGGCTGATAATTCCTTTTCAAATTTCCTTTTTCAATATTACTCTACTCACAAAATTCCTAAATTCATTCTAGTTAGCGAGATTCCTGAAAATAAAGAATTATTGGAATCTTTACTTTCAGAGCAAGCAGGATTCGATGTACAAATTTCTACTCCAACCAAAGGAAAAAGAAGGGACATCATAAATCTGATTTTAAAAAACATTCAATTAATTCATTCAAATGGAGGAGATCCTGGATTAGTTGAACTAAAAGATATTTTGAATTTACCTACGATTCCCAAAATTATTGAATGCTTTGATATTTCCAATCATGGGGTGGATTTTGCAGTAGGTTCAATGTCTAGATTTGTATATGGGAAACCAAACAAATCTGGATACAGAAAATTTAAAATTAAAACTGTCTCTGGCAGAGATGATTTTGCAATGATTGGTGAAATAATCAAAAGAAGATATTATCGACTGCTAGAAGAAAGTTCCCAATTACCTGACTTGATAGTTATTGATGGTGGAAAAGGTCAACTTAATGCTGCAATTAATTCTCTAGAGTCTTTGGGATTGAAACTACCATGTATTTCTTTGGCAAAAGAAAATGAAGAAGTTTATGTCCCAAAAAATAAAAACCCTATTGTAATTTCAAGAGATAAAACGTCCTTGAAAATTTTACAACATGCTAGAGATGAAACTCATAGATTCGGTGTCGCATATAATAGAACAATTAGAAAAAACAATATAAAATAAGAAAAAAGGAAAAGGTTTTGGTTAGTTCACTGTAACACTTCCGACCATCCAAGGATGAACCATACAGAAGTAATCATAGTTGCCTGAATCATTAAAGGTAAATGCAAATTCTGCACCTGCCATGACTAGACTACTATCAAATACACCAGATGGGCCGTCTGCTGGGCTGCCACCAGTTACTGTATGAGCAGCCGAGTCTATGTTAACCCAATTCACTGTATCTCCAGCATTAATTGTAATATCTGCTGGTGAGTAACATGCATTAGATTCTTCACATCCTGGAACCGAAGTACCTACTGGAATATCAACAGTATGTGTTGTTGGTCCTGTTTTAGCTTCAGCTGCCATAGCTTTTTCAGCTGCCATAGCTTTTTCAGCTGCCATAGCTTTTTCAGCTGCCATAGCTTTTTCAGCTGCCATAGCTTTTTCAGCTGCCATAGCTTTTTCAGCTGCCATAGCTTTTTCAGCTGTTTCAACTTTAGGTGAAATAGCTGGAGAAGTTGAAACTGGACCGGCATCTTGAACTCCACCCATGTAGAATGCAAATCCTACACCGATAGCTACAATTGCGATAGAAAACCCAATTGCAGCTGTGTCTATACCTGCCATAATTACTCTCCACATCGATATAAGCTAAATAAATCTAATCGTTTTTTCATCTTAATGATGCTTTTTTCTCATTTTTTGAGTTTTTTATTGTATCTATTTTTTCTTTTTATTGATTTTTATTTATGATTTATAATGTCGTTTTCTCAAAAAATTAATTGTATTTTATTCTAAATTTTACGTGATCGCTTCTGTTGAAATTATCTACTCATTTTATTGATAATTGACTTGGTTTACTGGTTAATCTTTCAGAATCTATTTTGTTTATGTTATGTGCTTTTCATGCTTAAATTTTCATCTGGATTAATCACTTGAAATTTTATTTTTAATTTTCTTTCCATAATCAATTGTTTGATAAATCTCATTTTTTCCATTATGAACTCATCTTCTATTTTTTTGTGTGATGTAAAATGATCGTACATGATTTTTTCATCTAACATTATTTTCATACTATCTTTATTCTTTATAATAAAAACCCCAATTCCCCAAAACAATCCTACATGAAGTGCAACGTATTTTGATTGAATGTCTGTTATTTTGTTTTTGTATATTTCAACATGTATCCTATTTTGTCTAACAATTGAATTATCTGTTTGAATAGCCCACGAAATATTATCTGCATCTCCATTAAAATAAAATACATGGTGCAATTGTCAATCAAAAAGTGGTCTTTTGTTAATATATTTTGAATCCCCCACTTATGATCATAGATTTAAAGTTGAACCTATGATTGAATCTCATTCCTTCTTCTCAAAGATGGTCGATGAATTAGTTGAATTCTCGGAATTTGATTCTGAATTAGCTGATGGAATTAAATGGCTCGATGATCAGGCTCAAAAAAAAGGAATTACATTTTATGATATGGTTTTTGAAGTTTTGTACAAACATGATGTAAACTCTAAAGCAAAAGAATGGCTTAGTACAAGAAATTAAAATTTATTTTCTCAAATCAAGTGTTTTGTATTCACAGCCTTGAGGTCCACAATATTTTCCAACATAGACTGCTTTTGGTCTGTATAATGCTGGTTTTGGTGCAGCTTCCGCAAATTTCTCCTCAATGATATGGGCAGCCCATCCAACAACTCTTGAAATTGCAAATATTGGTGTATTAAGATCCATTGGGATTTTTAACATATAGTAAATTGATGCACTATACAAATCTACATTGGGATAAATGTCTCTACTTTTCTTTGATTTCATCTCCGAAATGGTTATAGTTTCAACCTTTTCTGTTATTTCAAACCATGGGTCTTTAGTTTTTTCTGCTAATTTTCTAGATAATTCTTTTAGAACTTGGGCTCTTGGATCATATGTTTTGTAAACTGCATGCCCCATTCCCATAATTCTTTCGTTATTTTTTATTTTTTCTTTAATCCATGACTCAGCTTTTTCTACTTCGCCAATTTCTAACAACATCTTCATAACTTCAGTATTGGCTCCTCCGTGTAATTCTCCACTTAATGCTCCAATTGCAGCACTAGCTGCTGAATACATATGGGCCCTAGTGGATGCGACTTGTCTGGCAGTAAATGTTGAAGCATTAAAAGTATGATCAGCATGAAGAATTAAACAGACATCAAATATCTTTTCAACTTCGGGGTCTGGTTTTTCACCTGTCATCATGTATAAGAAATTTGCAGCATGACCAAGTGATGAATCAGGATCTACAATATCTAATCCATTTCTAATTCTTTGCCAACTTGCAATGATTGTGGGAACTTTTGCAATGAGATTAATTGCTTTTTCATAACTGGCATCTTTATTTGAAAACTCCTCATCATAATACCCTGCAAGTGCAGATACGAATGCCTGCAACATGTCCATAGGATCTGCATCTTTTCTCCAGTTTCCCATGTTTTTCTGCATTTGTTTTGGAATGTATCTGGCCTCGATTAATTTTGCATTAAATTCATCTATTTGATTCTTGGTTGGTAGGTTGTCATAAAGTAGTAAATATGCTGTTTCTTCAAACGTAGAGTTTTTTGTAAGGTCTAAAATATCAAATCCACGATAAATCAGCTTGCCTTTTTCTCCATCAATATTGGATATTCTAGTATCTGCAACCTCGATTCCTCGCAAGCCTATGTTTTTAGTTTCCATACTGAACCTATCAGAAATCTTTTATTATATTTTCTCCAAAATTGTGTCTATGATGTTTAGTAATTAGTCTAATATGCCAACTTTTGGTCATAAATGATAATTTTTAATCAAAAATTAATGAGTCCAAAAGAGCGTAAACGCCTTGAAAAATTAGATGAATTAGTTCTAAATGCATCATCTAATGAACTTGAACAGATTCAAGAAATTGACCATCAAACTCAGATGGAAGGGCTGTCATTTTATGATGTATATCTAGACTCTAGCTCTCTAATTCACCAAAGCATAAAAAAACCTTTTAGAGAATCTTAAATTTCATTCTTAATTTAAATGAGGGCTAATGATTTTTAAATTTGTATTGACAGTATCTAAAACCAAAAAACCTTCAACAAAAAAAACTACAAAAACAGCAACAAAACAAATTACTAAAACTACAACAAAAAAATCTCTAAAACCACAACGAACTAAAGTAATTTGTATTTCTCACAAAGAAGACTGTGATGGAATTAGTTCTGCTGCATTAATTAGACAAGCTTTTGGCGGAGATGCTATTCTTGTTGACTATCCTGGTCAAATGGAAGCACTAAACCAAGTAATTTTAGATGAAAAATTAAAATCATTATTTATCTGTGATTTGGGTCTAAGCAAAAAGACCCAAGATGAATTTATTGATATTATGACTACTCTGAGAAAAAATAAAGTCTCAGTTACTTACATTGATCACCATGATATTGATCCTGATGTTGTAAAGGCATTAAACAAGATCAAAGTAAAGATGATTCATGATATCAATGAATGTACTGCAGTTCTAGCTTACACTGCTTTCAAATCAAAACTCAATGATCATGCATCATTTGTTGCAGCATGTGCCGCAATTACTGACTATATGGAAAATAGACCAATTGGTTCAAAATTATTACAAATCTATGATAGACAATTTGCATTGATTAGTGCAACAGTTCTAACCTATAATATAGTAGGACATCAAAAAGAATCTGATTATTTATTATATTTGGTTGAGGAGTTAGCAGAATCTAAATTCCCACATGCAATACCTAACACATTTGAATTTGCACAAATTCAAGTTGAAAAACTGTCTCAAATGATTGACAAAGTAAAACAAGGAATGAAGACCATGAAAAATCTTGGCTATATGGAAATTCTTGATGCAGGTGCCAGCGGTGCTGTTAATTTTGTAATGGGGCTGTCTGGAAAAGATGTTGGTGTTGCATACAAAGAACGTATTGATCATGGAATTTATGCAGTATCTGTTCGTGGTTCTAAAGATTGCAAAGTACATTTGGGGAAAATTGTCAATATTCTGGCAACTAGCCTTGGCGGTTCTGGAGGAGGTCATGACAAAGCATGTGGGGCCGTAATTCCAAAACCTAAAATAAAAAAATTTATCACAGAATTGAATAAAAAAATAAAATAGTTACTTAACCCTGAGTTTTTTCAAAAATATGAAATTTGCTTAAAGAATTCACCCTAATCAAATTGGAATAATCGTTTAATATTCTGATAGCAAAAATTATTCAAAATTGAATCTCAAAGTTATTTCATCGATTGCAATAGCAGCTTTGGCACTTGGTACATTATCTATTTTGTATGAGGATGAGTTTACTACACAACCCACTTTTACTAATTATAATGAATCCAGTGCGCAGTCTTCAGAACTTGTAATGATGGAGACTGATGGAGTGAAACATCTGATTCCACTTGATAGGATTAAGGGTGGTGGCCCTCCAAAGGATGGAATTCCATCAATTGACAATCCAATGTTTTCAGATGTGGATGACTCTAAATTCATGTCTGATTCTGATACTGTAATTGGATTGAAGATAAATGGCGAGACAAAAGCTTATCCGATTTTTATTTTAGTCTGGCATGAAATTGTTAATGATTCAGTAGGTGGAGTTCCAGTTTCCGTAACATATTGTCCTCTATGTTATACCAATCAAGTCTTTGAGAGAGTGATTGATGGACAGGAAGTCACGTTTGGAACTTCAGGAAAACTCTACAACAGTAACTTGTTGATGTATGATCGATTAACAGAATCCTATTGGAGTCAAGCACTTGGAACTGCAGTAAAGGGGGAACTAACTGGATATCAATTGGATTTGGTTCCTTTTGATGTCATTACCTGGGGTGATTGGAAGAGGCTTTATCCTGACACTAAAATTTTAACAACTGATACTGGATTCCTTCGCTCATATACCACTGATCCTTATGGAAATTATTACACAGAGCCCCGAATCATGTTTCCCGTAGAGCATAGTGATGATAGAATATATCCAAAAGAAATCATCATTGGATTTAATGTAGATGGAATTTCTAAAGCTTACAAACAAAATGACATTGAATCAGAAATTCTGATTAATGACTCCGTTGGTGAAACTCCTCTAATGCTTATATCATTATTTTCTGAAAACTCTCGTGCATTTGAGAGGACAATTAATGGTAATATCTTAGACTTTGTATATGATGATGGAAAAATTCTAGATGTACAAACGAATTCAGAGTGGAACTATGATGGATTGTCAATATCTGGTGAACTTAAAGGGTTACATCTAGAACGAATGCCAATTGAACCTGGATTTTGGTTTGAATGGGTAGCATTTCATCCTGAAACTCTAGTTTATGGTGATATGTAATGAAACCACTCAGAAAAGCAATCCTTGTTGGAATCATTACAGTCGCAGTGTATCTAACTGTCGTTGTAATTACCACTCCTGCATTGAAACCATTAGATGCAATCAGTGCTGCATTTCAACTAAACTCTATTGTGATTATTGGAATGGGAATTGGGATTGGGTTGCAAGTTTTTCTCTCAGAGAAAAGTAAAATTCTAGGCTGCAAGCTAGATATAAAGAAAAAAGCCTTTGGAGGAAATACTGGAAGCACAGCTGCGACCTCGTTTTTTTCTTTCTTTTCTTTGGTGCCCTTAGGTTGTTGTGGTTGGTGGCTGTATGCATTATCCTTACTGCCAAGTGTTATAGGAACTGGAATTTCAGCAGTACTGATAGAATATAGTCAAATTTTTTCTTATGTGGGATTGGCACTAATTTTTGGATTTGCAGGACTAACAGCTTACAAACTACAAAGAGAAATGAAATTGCAAAAATCCCTTAATCTATCTTAATTGAAAATGCAAAAAATTCTCCCTTGCTTTTGCTCACGAATTTTGCAATCTTTGCCATAAATCCATATTTCTGGTCTCTCATTTTTACTGCCTCTTTGGTTTCTTTATCTGTTAAAATTTTGGCAGTACCTGATATCCACTCTCCTGCAATTTTTCCTTTAATGTTGCATAATGCAAATTTTACTTTGAGATTATTTTGAAGACGTTTGACTTTACCTGTCTGACTTCGTGTGACTACATACACTAGATCATTTTTAACTACAAACCAAACTGGAGTTTGAACTGGCTGATAATTTTTTCTATATGTTTCAAGTAAGATGTATTTTTTTGATTTTATCTCGTCTAAACTAAGCATGATTATTTTTATGACTTCTAGGATTAATATCTAGGTAATATGGCAAGTTTTGATTTTGCAGAAACGATTATTATTGAAATTATTGAAATTGCCAAAACCAATGATGCTACAACTCCAAATTCTGGTATTACTACTCCATCTTTGATTTCAACTTTGATTGATTTGTTATATTCTGATGTTGCACCTTGGTTTGCAGTGACGGTGTATATTCCATCTTCTTTCCACATTGGGCCACCTGTCTTGATTTCTACTTCAAAATCACCATTTATTCCAGATGTGACTTGATCAATCGTAATCAAGTTTCCAACTGGTGATTTGACAACTAGTGTGATGTCTGTATCACTGTAACTTGTATTTCCTTTAATTTGAATAATATCTGAGCCATTTTCAAACTCAGCTGACATGGATATGCCTCTTGTAATTTTTGATTCTTTCTCTATGATTACTCCTGACTCAATTGACTGAGCAGTTGGATTTCTTGGAATTTCTTGGAAGATTACTGTGAATTGAGTTTTAGCAACTACTTTTGTGTCCTCGTGACTTGCAGTTACAATATATTCTCCCACATCAAAACTTGGAACTGGCGGATTTAGTAATTTTCTGAATTCTCCGTTATCGTTAATTGCAACTTGTGGTGCAAAGACTAGTGCACCATCTGGCCCAATAACTCTTAATTTTACCGGCTTGTACTGTGAAACATCTGTGATCTTACCTGTGAGCCAAATTGATTCAAGTGCTTTGATCTCATTTTCTGATATTTGCACTTCTATAGTTGGTTCTGCAAAAGCTAAAGTTGATATCATTGATACTATAAATAACATAAACAATGAAATCTTTAGCATTGTTTTACTAAATTTTTTTGTATATATTAATCGTTTCTTAAAATGAGTCGTAATATCCTTATTTTTTAAATTAATTGCCTGTGTTTTCCCTTTTTCTTAAAATTTTTTTAATTTGTCTATAACCTAAAATTGGAAGAATGCAATAGATACATCCTATCTGTGAAATTGAGCAGCAACACAAACACTGGCATTTTCCTTTTTCATGGTTACATTCTTGACATTTCATATTTTTTACTCCCTGATTTTGATTTTAGTCTTGTTTTGCAACATGGACATGTATTGTCTTTTGTGAAAAAATAATGTGCATAATGAACACCATTTCTGACCAATTTTGTAACGTAGATTATTTGTAAATGAAGTTGATTTTAATCTCTCACACAATCCTCTACACATCTGAACCATGTATACATTTACTCAAAAATCTATTTAAGAAAATTGCCAAATTGACTATTCTGAAAATTCAACTATTGCATCAATTTCAGTCATTGAATTTAATGGTAAACTGGCTACTCCTACTGCGATTCTCGAATGTTTTCCTTTTTCACCAAATATCTCAAAAAGTAAATCTGATGCTGGGTCGATTACTTTGGGTTGTTGAGTAAATTCTGGAACAGAATTTACAAAACCTGATAATCTGACTATTTTTGATACTTTATCTAAATTTCCTAACTCTTTTTTTATTTGGGCTATTATGTTAATTGCACACATTCTTGCTGATTTTTGTGCTGTTTCTAAATTGTCATCTGAAACTTTTCCTGTAAATATTACTTTGCCCTCTTCCATGGGAATTTGTCCTGAAATGAATAACAAATTTCCTGTTCTAATTACTGGTACATATGATCCTGCAGGTGTTGGTGGATTTGGGAGTTTTATCTCTAATGACTCTAATTTTTCTTCAATCATGATACATTTACAACATATTATCTGAATTTATTTTTACCTGCATTTTGAATTTTTAATATTTTTCACAGTTTGGCTAATTCATTTTTTATCATTAATGGTGAATCATCTGCCACAGGGGCATTTAATTCCATAAAATGGTATGAATATCATAATATATTAAATATTGTTTGTTTGAAAATGACACTTTTTTGGTATTGCTCTGGCATAAAATTGGTAGAAACATTTCCAAACACATTAATTTTTTTCTGATTTATTTGTAGACACATGAACCAAAAAATTAGTTTTTGCTTATTTTGATGTGGATTTTTTCACCTTTGTTGGAATTATTTTGATATACCGTTCTCGTTTTGTACCCTTGTTTTTGAAGACATCCGTCTAAAATTGATACCCATGGCAATGAATGTCCACTGTTCAACTTTGATTCTACTGTAATGTTTTTTGTATTTGCTTCAAAGTTTACATGTCCTAAACATGTGATTTGCAATACTGCATCCATTATCTCAATTACGTCATCTAATGATTTTGATTTGAATGATATGCCGTTTTTTTCTAATAGTTTGAACATGTCTAATTCGGGTCTTTTTGACATCATTGTAGAATTTAGAATGTATGTCAAACCCATCTCATTAACTGTTTTAATTATTTTGTAAATCTCTTGGGCTTCGGTTTTTGACATATCTGCTAGTGCTTTTGTTTTTATGGAATTTTTCCAAATATTTCCAAATATTTTTTCCTGATTTGAAGCAAGTATATCTGTAGATGAAAAAATTGCTCCTTTACCATTATAATTATTTATTAAAAGCAATTCTGTCTCATCAAACATAAAACAATTCTGAGTGATTTCTGATGCCCTAATTTCTATTCCATCAGGAATTTTTCTATATGCTTCTGAACAAATTTGAGTTGGAAGAACAAGAATTTTGATATCTAAATTCCTACGTGCAACTGAAACTAATTGCTCTTTACATTCAGCTAACAATCCAAAACCCCATTGATCTGTCATAATTTTGATTGATGATTTAGACCCCTCAATCATTGTTTGGAGTTGTGCTAAAACATTGTTGGCACTGACGTGAAAATATCTTTTCTCTTCTGAACCTCTCGTTTTTCTACTTTCCTCACTTGCTTTTTTCAAGTTAGATACCAATGAATTCATTGCATTTACCTTGTTGATTTGTTCGTGAATAATTTCATCAAATGCGTCTTCTGGAGCAATTGCAGAACACATTATTGGTTTGCTCTTTGAAATAATGGCTAATTTCTTATTTTCTAATTTCAACAATGTTGGATAAATTTTTGTCCGAGGAATCTCTGAATAATAAGCTAATTCACTAGCCGAAACTGCGCCCTTTGCAATCAGGGCCACATATGCCTGTGCTTCGTATTTGCTTAATCCAAATTCTTCTAAACTTACTGTTAATACGTGCTCATTTACCATGATTTCAATCCATTTGTTATTAGGTAAAATTGAGAGCTAAATTCCTTTACACAAATACTCAAAAAAAATCGAAATTGTATCTGCAGATGGGTGTAACTGTAGTTACTAAAAATATCGTGACATCATCCTCAAATACAAAATCTAGATGAAAATATTGGTATGATGATAAAATATGGCGAAACAGAATGTGAAAATATCTCACATTCAGTAACACTTGTTCCCAGATTATCTTACTCTGCAAATTTATTGTCTGAAATTATAGATATTTTATCGGAAAAACTAAATGATTTGAAAAAATCTAATTGTGATTTTATTTTATTTTTTGATGAAACTGACAAAAATCATCTTAATGCAATAGAACTGGAGAGAATCTTGGCTTTTTCTCTAGATGTTCTCTTACAAATCAAAAAAAGAATTTATGCTATCTCTGGTGTCAGCAGCATTCCAGAGGCACTCCTTTCATCTATCCCTATGATTAGAACTATAAGTGCTCAATTGTTTAGCATTGTTCCTAAATGTAGTCAAACATTATCTGAATTATCTGTTCATTTAGGGAGTGTTGTTTTAGATTCTGCATCTCTCACAAAAGCAAGATTTGATTTTAGCCTATCAAATCACGAATCATCAATGTTTCTTGATGAAGTAAAGTTGATGGTGGACTCTAAATTAAGTAAGCAGTACCCTAATGTTGATTTTTTTAAATTATGCAATACTTGATAACACTATCATCTAAGCGAGATTTTTCAAAAGATATTCAAAGAATTAAAGGTATTTCATCAAAAATTGATAAAAAACTCTCAGAAGTAAAGCATTCAGATGATGTAAAAATTCATAAACTGAGTTTGGAAGAACTGCAGGATTTAGATAAAATTGTTAAAATTGCTGATTTTATGATGTGTAAATACACTGATAAAAAAGAGATGAGTTCAATTCTAAAGCATTTTACCTCAATCGTATATGAAACTGCCACCTCACTTGAAGATCTTGATGATGAGATTTCTGAATTAATCATTTCAGCTGAAGACTCTATTAACAAAGTAAAAGATATGCATACAAATATCTCTGACAAATCTGATTTTAAGAAGAATTATCTGAATGGTCCTGACTATAATGAAGAGGAAACAAGTGCAATTAATTTAACCAATTTTGCGACAGATCTTAACACTGTAGAATACCAACAAAATTCTCAAAGACATACTGCGTAGGTAATTGAGATGAGTTTGGCCCCCCAAGAATTAGAAAACACTGCAAGCAAATATGCTTCAGAAGCTATCAAATTTGATTCACAAGGTGCACGAGGAATGGCAATTACCCATTATCAACATGCCATTGATTCTTTGGTAAAATTATTACAATTATACCCAACAAGCAAACTTAATCAAATTTACAAAGAAAGATGTAACTCTTATCATAATAGAATTAACGCATTACAGCAGGCTCATGGTGTAGAACCTGCAGTAGACCCAAAGGCATCTGAAGAAGAACAAAAAAAATCTGTTCAGAGGCAAGAGAATGAAAATGACTTTGAAGATCTTTTAATGAAAGAAAAACCCAATGTCACATGGAACCAAGTAATTGGATTAGATGATGCAAAAAGTGCTTTACGTGAATCAATTGTTTATCCAACTAAGAGGCCTGATTTGTTTCCTTTAGGTTGGCCAAAAGGCATGTTGCTTTACGGGCCACCGGGTACTGGAAAAACAATGCTTGCAGCAGCAACTGCAAATGAGATGGATGGTTACTTTATCAATGTAGATGCATCTTCAATGATGAGCAAATGGCTAGGTGAAGCAGAAAAGAATGTTTCAAAATTATTTGCTATGGCAAGACAATATGCTGAAAAAGAAGGTAAACCTGTTATTTTATTTGTAGATGAAGTAGATTCATTGTTAGGTTCTAGAAATAGTGAAGTAGGTGGCGAAGTTAGAACTAAAAATCAATTCTTAACTGAAATGGATGGTGTGAACGGTAAGGGAAAAGATTTGATGCTTTATGTGATTGGTGCAACAAACAAACCTTGGAGTCTTGATTGGCCTTTTCTTAGAAGATTCCAAAAGAGAATCTATGTTTCTCTCCCAACACAAGAAGCAAGAGAAAATCTATTTGCACAATACACTGAACCTCTAAGTAAAAATTATAGAGTAAATAATTCTGAATTGGCTAAATTATTTGATGGTTACAGTGCAAGTGATATCAAAGATGTTTGCCAAGCTGCTCAGATAAAAACAGTTCATGAAATTTTTAATGCTCCTGATTATCATGAACCAGTTGAAGGTGAAGAGCCAGTACAACCAAGAGAACTCACCACATCCGATTTCAAAGATATTATGGCAAGAAGAAAACCCAGCGTTTCACTAGAAATGATCCGTGCTTATCACAAGTGGAGCGAAGAGTTCCAAGCACTTTAAAAGTCAAGCTTCCGATCTTTGACGTTTATTAAATTCACTCTCTATAATTCCAATTATGCGATCATTTTTTCATTTTAATTTTCACATAAAACTTAAATTCACTTTCTAGCGGACTTAACGAGGGTCACAATTACTACAAAGAAATCAAACCACGCAAAAAAGTTCGGAAAACTGATTTTTGATGATGGAACTATTCTTGATGGTGAAGGTTTTGGTTTTTCAACTATTGCTTTTGGTGAAATTGTATTTAATACTGGAATGGTGGGCTATACTGAAGCACTTACAGACCCCTCATACAGCGGTCAAATCCTTACACTCACATACCCATTAGTTGGAAATTATGGTGTCCCAGACTCATCAATTAAAGATGATGATGGCATCCCAAAATTCTTTGAATCTGATAAAATTCAAGTTCGTGGTCTAGTTGTTCATGAATTATCCTTGACTGCAAGTCATTGGAATCTTACTGTGACTCTTGATGAATGGCTATACAACGAGAAGATTCCTGTAATCTCCGGTATTGATACTCGTGAACTGACAAAAAAGATTAGAACTGGTGGAGTCATGATGGCAGCACTAGTTGTATCTGATTCAGAGATTAATGTTGAAGAGATCAAAAAACAACTCAAATCTGCACCTCGTTATGATTCTGAGCAATTCATGAATGATGTGTCCACAAAACAAGAAAAAGTCTATGGCAATGAAAACCAATCTGTTGTAGTTATTGACACTGGTGCAAAAAATGCAATTATCAGAAATATTCGTGAGATTGGATACAAAGTAATCTGTCTCCCATGGGATACTTCATATGAAAAAATAATGTCTTATCATCCAAAAGGCGTTGTACTGAGTAGTGGACCTGGTGATCCACAAAAATATCTTAACACGATTGATACTGCTAAAAAATTAATTGAAAATAATATTCCTACATTGGGAATTTGTTTAGGTGCACAAATTATCGGCATTGCAGGAAATACTAATACTTACAAACTAAAGTATGGACATCGTGGACAAAACAAACCTTGTGTCAATTTAGAAAATAATCAAGTTTATGTTACTAGTCAGAATCATGGATATGGAATAACTCCAGAATCCCTTGAAAAATCTGAATTTAATTTATGGTTTACAAATGCAGACGACAAAACAGTTGAAGGAATAAAACACAAAAAACAAAAGTGTATTGCAGTACAGTTTCATCCAGAAGCTTCACCAGGTCCTTATGATTGCAAGTTCGTCTTTGAAGAGTTACAACACCTTATGGAGGAAGGAGCATCTGCCAAAGAATGAATCGTTAAAGAAAATTCTTGTACTTGGAAGTGGGGCAATAAAAATCGGAGAAGCCGGCGAGAGTCGCTAAAACGACCGCCAATTTGACTACTCCGGAAGCCAATGCCTCAAAGCTATACATGAAGATGGCCTGAACAGTGTTTTAATCAATCCAAACATTGCAACAATTCAGACTGATACACGATTTGCAGATCAAGTGTATCTTCTTCCTGTAAACCAAGAGTATGTAGAATCTATTATCGAAAAAGAAAGACCAGATGGAATTATGCTGGCATA
This sequence comes from Candidatus Nitrosopumilus sp., assembly GCA_029864335.1. GTDB lineage: Archaea > Thermoproteota > Nitrososphaeria > Nitrososphaerales > Nitrosopumilaceae > Nitrosopumilus. Next base: position 30,733 of record JAOTTS010000012.1, read on the forward strand.
TGGTGGTCAAACCGCTCTAAATTGCGGGGTTAGCCTAGAGGAATCTGGAATTCTCCAAAAATATGATGTTAAAGTTCTTGGAACACAAATTAAAGGAATTCAAAAAACTGAGGATCGTCAACTCTTCAAGGATTCCATGAATGACTGTATGATTCCTGTTCTAAAAAGTAAAACTGTCACCAATTTTGATGATGCAAAAAAGGCAGCAGAAGAATTGGCATATCCTGTGATAGTTAGAGTAGCCTATACTTTGGGTGGACGTGGTGGGGGAGTTGCGTATAATGAAATTGAACTTCATGAAATTGTTGAAAGAGGTTTCAAGGCAAGCATAGTTGGTCAAGTTCTAATTGAGGAATATATTGGACATTGGAAACAAATTGAATATGAGGTAATGCAAGATTATGATGGAAATAATGTAATTGTTTGTAATATGGAAAACGTTCTATCGATGAAAGTCCACACTGGTGATAATATTGTTGTTGCGCCTTCACAAACAATTGACAATCATGAATACCATATGTTACGTTCCGCCGCATTACGTGCAACAAAACATGTTGGAATTGTTGGAGAATGTAATATCCAATATGCACTTGAACCAAAATCTGATAGATATGTTGCAATTGAAATTAATCCAAGACTTTCACGTTCTTCAGCTCTTGCAAGTAAGGCTACTGGGTATCCACTTGCATACATGTCTGCAAAAATTGGACTGGGTTACAATTTATCTGAACTAGTAAACAGAATCACAAAAAATACTACTGCATGTTTTGAACCATCTCTTGACTATATTGTATGCAAACATCCTCGATGGGATTTTGAAAAATTTGAACTTGTTAATAGAAGACTTGGACCTACTATGAAATCGGTTGGTGAAGTCATGGCTGTGGGACGGACATTTGAGGAATCATTTCAAAAAGCAATCCGAATGTTGGATATTGGAAATGATGGACTTGTTCTAAACCGCACAAATGGAGAAACATACACTGAGGAGGAAATTGAAGATAAACTCTCTCATCATGATGATCACATTATGTATAATGTGGTAATAGCACTGAAAATGGGAATCTCAGTTGAGAGAATTAACAAACTTTCAACAATTGATCCTTGGTTTATTGAAAAAATAAAAAATATTGTTGATATTGAATCAAAACTAAAAACATCCGAACTTGATGTGTCTCTTCTTTGGGAATCTAAAAAAATGGGTTTTTCAGATAAACAAATTGCTCGTGCAAAAGGATCCCTTCCTGACGATATACGTAATTTACGTAAGAAATTAGGTGTATTACCATCTGTAAAACAGATTGATACATTAGCAGCAGAATGGCCTGCAATAACCAATTACCTCTATTTAACATATGGTGGCCATTCTCATGATGTTGAGATACCATCTGATGAAAAGGGAATTGTTGTACTGGGAGCAGGTCCTTATAGAATTGGAAGTAGCGTTGAATTTGATTGGGGAACAGTTAACATGGTCTGGGGTCTCCAGGAAAATGGTGAGAAAAGTGTCTCCGTTGTAAATTGTAATCCTGAAACAGTATCGACTGATTATGATATTTGTACTAGATTGTATTTTGAAGAATTAACTCAAGAAAGAATTTTAGATATTACGGAATTTGAGCATCCAGGGGGTATCATCACATGTGTTGGAGGGCAAACTGCAAATAATCTCACCCCTGGTCTTGCACAACATGGTGTGAATATTTTAGGAACAAGTGCGCATGATGTGGATAGCGCTGAAAACCGTTCTAAATTTAGTGCAGAGCTTGATAAACTTCACATTCAACAACCACGTTGGCAAGCATTCTCCAATCTTAATGAAGCAAAAAACTTTGCACAAGAAGTTGAATTCCCTGTTATTGTGAGGCCTTCTTATGTCCTTTCTGGTGCAGCGATGAAAGTTGTTTGGTCTCAAGATGAATTAAAAACATATGTCAAAGAAGCTACTGATGTTTCCCCAGATCATCCAGTTGTAATTTCCAAATTTATGTTGAATTCACTTGAAGTAGATGTAGATGGAATCAGCAATGGAAAAGAAGTTGTTATTGGCGCAATTGTTGAGCATATTGATAGTGCGGGTGTTCATTCTGGAGATGCTATGATGTGTATTCCTCCTTGGAGATTAAGCAATAAAATTATTGAAACAATTAATGAATATACAAAAAAGATTGCATTGACATTTAATGTTAAAGGCCCCTTTAATCTCCAATTTTTGGTTCATGATGATCATGTCTATGTAATTGAACTAAACATTAGAGCATCACGTTCCATGCCATTTGTATCAAAATTAGTCAAAACAAATCTAATTTCACTTGCAGCAAAGGCAATATTGGATAAGCCTCTACCTGAAATTCCTGAAAATAAATGGCAAAAGATTCACAATTATGGAATTAAAGTTCCACAATTCTCATTTATGCAACTAGATGGTGCTGATATTGCCCTAGGTGTTGAAATGCAATCCACTGGAGAAGCTGCGTGCTTTGGAAATAGCTTCTATGATGCACTATCCAAAGGGTTGACATCCGTTGGGTATAACTTGCCAGACAAAGGGACAGCATTAGTTACTGTTGGTGGTGCTCAAAATAAGGAAAAACTCGTTGCATCTATTGCAAAACTCAAACATTTAGGATTCAAAATTCTGGCAACAGAACACACTGCAGAATTCTTTGAAGAAAAAGTAGGTCAAGTTGAAATCGTTCATAAAATTTCTGAGCCTGAAAGAAAACCAAACATTACTGATCTTCTTTATGAGCGAAAGATTGACTTTATCATAAATATCCCAAGTACTTCAACATTGGAAAAATATGTTGGAATGTTAGATGATGAATATCAAATTAGAAGAAAATCTTTAGAGCTTGGAATCCCTGTACTTACAACTATTGAGTTGGCAGACTCTTTTGTAAAAACTTTAGAGTGGCTTAAAAGTAATAAAACTACTAAAGAACCAATTGAACCTTATGATAAATACGATTAACCCTGTCTTAAAATTACAACACTTGTTTAATGATTGATTCATCCCCTAGAATTACCCCATCTAATGAAACAATCTTTGCAGATGAAATCTCCAATCTATCTATAATAGGTGAGATTGATTTTTTGTAAAATCGTTTTTGTGTGACATAAAAATACCTGTTAAATGATGGAACAATAATTATTTCTAATTCTCCAGATTTTGATGGAAATATTTTTTGTTTTTCTGTCTTGAGTGAAACCCACACTCTCTGCCCATTCATAATTGAATCTTCTTGAAAAAATACTGGATGAATGTGTCCCATTATGATTTTATCTATATGGGAAAAGTTTTCTGACGGCATTGTATGCCCATGTGTTAACAAGACATTTTCTTCGACCATCCCAGTTGAACTAATCATAGAAATATTCTCTGGAACTAATTTCTGAATATTTGCATCATGATTACCTGGAATTAATATTACATCACATTTTTTTCTAATTTCTTCAAAAAATAAAGGAACTTCATCCCATTCATTTCCTGATATATTTTTGATGCTTGATTTTATATCTCCTAATAAAATAACCGAATCAGGATTTTCTGAATCAATAATTTCTGATAATTCTTGAATTGTTTCATTAATTGTTGAATTTTTTCCTATGAAAATATCATTTGATTTCAAAGCATTTTCAAATCCTAAATGAATATCTGTTATTATGAGATTCTTTTTTTTACCTTCTAAAATTAATACAGGTTTTGATGGGATTATTCTAGTTTGCAACATCAAAGTTATACTGCACATATCTGATTAAATCCTTATGAACAAAGACTCTGATAGAGTTGAAGTCCTAGTTTCTGAAAAACGTGTTAAACTACATGTTTTTGAACCTAGCCAAAGAAAAATTTGGACTGTGGTTGGAAAAGGCGAAGAACACTGGATTGATCCTAATGGAAGTTATTGTTCATGCCCTGGATTTTATTTTGGTCAGTTAAATGGAAAAAATTCTTGTTATCATCTAGACTCTGCAAGATTAGCCCAAAAAGAAAACAAAATTGAAAAAATCATTTTTTCCGATGATGAATTTACTGATTTTCTTTCAGGATTAATTTCAGATTTGTAATTATTTATTATTCGAATGTGTTAATAACTAGAAATTATGTTAAAAATTATGGATGAAGAGCAACAGAATTCTGAAATTGAGAAAATTGCAAATTTAATGGTTCATGATGGGGTATCTTCTGATGAACAGGATGAAGTAAAATTAAAAAAATACAAAAATCTAATCAAAGAAGATTGTGGTCTTGATGATGATTCCTCAATGAAATTAGTTTATGAAACATTACTTTACAGAAAATTAAAAAATTCTGATTCGGGTGACATTTTAGAAAAAGGCAATGATTTTGGTGCTGGATTTAGTTGATTATTATAATTGAATAGTATCAATATCCTCTTTTGAAACGCCTTTCCAAAGTCCTGTCATTCCTTCTGGTTCTACCTCTTCAACTTTAGTGATTTCTTGAATTTTCACATGATCTGGGTTTGGAGGCATCCATAACATTGCCATATAATCTCCAACATTTCCAACTTTATTTGGTAATGCCATGATGACTTTGTTACTTGAGAATCCCTTTGTTGTGAGTGCATTCATTGCTTTTTCTTTAAGATCCATTCGTCCATGTAGGAATAAGTACACCTCCTTTTGAGTATCAATATATGCCATGAATTCATTGATTTTTTAAACTAAATCAACCTTTCTTGATCTATACACTACCAAAAAGGGTTAAATTAGAATAGACAAAAATTTTAACTGTGAAAATCTTCACTGTTGGCAGTAAATCGTTTGTTACTAGTTTCCAACTGGCAGGGGTTTCGGGAATTATTTCTGAAAATCCCCAAAAGGCTTTGGATGAAATTAAGAGACTAACCGACGATTCTGATGTTGGGTTAGTATTGGTAAGTGATGATATTACTGAGCCAATTAATGATGAATTAACAGCACTAAGAGCAGAGAAATCTACTTTAGTTTTTGCATTACCTGCAACTGGAAGTGAAAAAACAGAAGTTGATTACAGAGTAATGCTGAAAAAGATTCTCGGTGTATGATTATTTAATCTACTTATATTCAATTTTCTAATGGGTTACAATGAAAACTGCATCTGTTAAAGAACCCACTGTGATTTCTGTTGATGAAACTGATAAACCATCAATAAAAAATGGTGATGTTTTAGTTCAGATGAATGCTTGTGGAATATGTGGCTCAGATTTAGAAAAGGTTTTTGGCCAATATGGCCAACCTTCAATGCGTTTAGGACATGAACCATCAGGAATAATTTTAGATGTTGGCTCTGAAGTTAGTGAATTTAAAAAAGGTGATCGTGTATTTACTCATCACCATGTTCCATGTTATAATTGTCATTTATGCAATCATGGAAATGAAACCATGTGCCCAAAATACTATGAAACAAATCTCTCTCCATGTGGATTATCTGAAGAATATGTTGTACCTGAATGGAATGTGTCTCATGGCGGTATTTTGAAAATCTCTGACTCACTAAGCTTTGAAGAAGCTGCAATGATTGAACCTTTAGCATGCTGTGTTAGGGCATGGACAAAATTTCCTTATCGTGAAGGTGACTCTACTGCAATTTTTGGAGTAGGTCCTACTGGTATGATGCATGTAATGCTCGCACATGTAAAAAAATTCTCAAAAATTTTCTGCTTTGATGTTAATGATTTTAGATTGAATTTTGCAAAAAAATTTGATATTACTGATTCAATTAATTCTATGGATGAAAATAGAAAGCAAAAAATTTTGGATGCCACTGAGGGAAGTGGTGTTGATATAGCGATTGTAGCTACTAGTAGTCTCAAAGCACTTGAGGATGCAATAGATATGGTCAGAAAAGGAGGTTCTATTATGATGTTTGGAGTTCCATCAAAAGGCGCACAACTAAATTTGGACATGAGTAAAATTTACTCTAAAGAAATAACCCTCGTAACTAGTTATGCTGCTTCAGATAAAGATACCAAAGAAGCACTTGATCTAATTGAATCCTCAAAAATTGATGTCAAGCAACTAATTACTCATACTTACTCCATTGATGATTCTCAAAAGGCATTTGATCATGCACGTACAGGTGAGAATGCAATGAAGATAATTATTACAAAATAAGAAAGGCTTAAGAAAGGTATTTCGATTATTTCAAATTCGATGAGATATGGATTGGGGATTAAAAAACAGAATTTCTAGTATTATAAAGCCACAAAATAATCGTGCATTAATGTTGGCCGTAGACCATGGATATTTTCTAGGTCCTACTGAAAAATTAGAGGATCCCAAAGAGGTAATTGCTCCTCTCTTGAAACACTGTGACTCTTTAATGGTTACAAGAGGAGTACAAAGGACATGTGTCTCCGCAACAACTGACACTCCTATGGTATTGAGAGTCTCTGGTGGCTCTAGTATTATCGGTGAGGATCTGTCTCAAGAAGACATTACAGTATCTATTGAGGATGCAATCAGATTAAATGCCAGTGCACTTGCAATGTCTGTCTTTGTTGGTTCAAAATATGAATATCAAACCATTGTTAATCTTGGAAAATTAGTTGGTGAAGCTGAAAAATATGGGCTCCCAGTTTTAGCAGTAACTGCTGTTGGAAAAGAACTTGGCAAAGATGCTAGATATCTTTCCTTGGCATGTAGAGTAGCAGCTGAACAAGGTGCACATATTGTAAAAACTTACCATTGTGAAAATTTTGAAAAAGTTGTTCAATCCTGCCCTGTACCTATTATTGTTGCAGGTGGGAAAAAAATCCCTGAACGTGATGCATTACAATTAACATACAATGCAATCAAAGATGGTGCAGTTGGTGTTGACATGGGAAGAAACATCTGGCAATCAGAGCATCCTGTCTTTATGATTAGAGCCGTTAGAGCAATTGTACATGGAAATCAAAATGTTGATCAAGCATTCAAACTCTATAAAAAATTAGTAAGCGAAGAACCCAAAAAGAAATCAAACTCACCAAAGAAACCATTCAACCCAAATCAAAAGAAGTCCAAAAATCCAAACCCTTCTAAAAAATAATCAATCATCCAATTTTTGATAGATGGATGTGTGCAATTTTCCATGTTGGTTGTTTTACTAACACAAATGTTGCACGTCCAGTTATCGACATGTGTTCTCCTGTGTATGCTTTAGTATCTACTAACATTCCTTTCTGAATCAATTCCATTGCTATTACAGCAGTATCTCCAAAGATACTGATTTTTGGATTTTTTATTTCATAACTGTAATCTGAAATACTTACAAATTTTAATTCCTCCAGTTCAATTGTGTTTTGATAATCTTTCAAATCATAAGGTGGTAAATCACTGAAACTAGAAAATTTAGAGTCATTAAGATGAATGTCTCTTAATACTGTGAAGTCTTTTGATATTCCTGCCTGAAATAATGTTTCAATAACTTTGATGATTTCTTCATTATCTGTCAAAATAACTCATATTGAATGTAGAAAATTTCAGTTTAAGTCTTCTGTGTAACTATGCATTAAAAACGATTATTTTTCAGAGAATCTTTATTAATTATCAATTGATTGTTTTTATGATTTCAATGAGTGCAAAATTAACAGGAACATTTGACAAAAAATTGTCTGTTGTTGTTCTACTGTAGTGTACTCAAAATTTACTAGGTTAAAATTATGGCGAGTGATTTAATGAATAAAATGGAAAGCATGACTGGTGCAAAAGCCTTGATGATGGCTATGGAAAAAGAAGGCGTAAAACAAGTATTTGGATTACCTGGAGGTGCAAACCTTCCAATGTATGATGAATTTGCTAGATGTGATATTAGACATATTTTGGTAAGACATGAACAATCAGCAGCTCATATGGCTGATGGATTTGGTAGAGTGAGTAGAAAACCTGGAGTTTGTTTTGCAACATCTGGACCTGGTGCCACAAACATTTTAACTGGAATTGCAACAGCTCAGGCAGATTCTGCACCGATGATTGCAGTAACGGGGCAAGTTCCTGTTGCAATGATTGGACGAGATGCATTTCAAGAAAGTGATATTATTGGAATGGCAAATCCTGTTGTAAAATATGCGTTCCAACCAAGAACAGCTGCTGAAGTTCCAGAAGCTGTGAAAAAAGGATTTTTCATTGCAGAAACTGGAAGACCAGGACCTGTATTAATTGACATTCCAAAAGATGTTCAAACAAATGAAGCAGAGATGATATTTCCTGATGAATTTAAAATTCAAGGATATCATCCTTGGGTTGATCCTGATATTGTTGATGTTGAAAAAGCAATTGATATGTTACTTCATTCAGAAAAACCAATTATCTTAGCTGGTGGTGGAACAATAATTTCATCAGCTTTTGCTGAATTACAGGCAATTGCTGAAGCCCTAATGCTTCCTGTAGTGACTACTTTCAAAGGTAAAGGTGCATTTCCTGAAAATCATCCTTTGTCATTAGGTCCAATTGGAATGCATGGTCATGCAGAGGCAAACAAAATGATGGCCGAAGCCGATTGTGTGTTGGCAATAGGAACGAGATTTTCAGATAGATCTGTGGGAACATTCGAAGCATTTGAAAAGAGATTAAAAATTATTCATATGGATGTAGATCCTGCAGAAATTGGAAAGAACCAAACTGCACAAATACCCGTTGTTGGAGATGTTAAAGCATCTCTTAGAATCATGGTGAAATTACTTTTACAGAAAGCTATCAAAAAAACAGAAGAAACTCCTTGGATTAAGCATGTTAAAGAGACTAAAGCATACTGGAAGGAAAACTTAAAACTTCATCCTGGTGAAATGGGTGCTGCTAAAATTTTACGTAAACTCCGTGAATTGTTACCTAAAGAATCTATTGTTACTACTGAAGTAGGACAACACCAAATGTGGGCATCATTATTCTATGATGTTATTCAACCTGGAACTTTCTTTAGCTCTACTGGTCTTGGTACAATGGGTTGGGGATTTCCTGCAGCTATTGGTGCAAAAGTAGCAAAACCTGATGTTCCTGTAGTTGACATTGCAGGAGATGGTAGTTTTAGTATGACAGAAAACTCTCTTGCAACTGCTGTGTTAGAAGACATTCCTGTAATTGTATTTCTCTTAAACAACTCTACATTGGGAATGGTTGCTCAATGGCAGAGAACTTTCTATGATAGAAGAATGAATGGAGTTGATCAAGGTCATTGTCCTGATTATGTTAAATTAGCAGAATCTTATGGTGCACAGGGAATACGAGCACAATCCATGGATGAACTTGATAAGGCAATCAAAACTGCTTTGAGTAGTGATGTTGCAACAGTCATTGATATTCCAATTGATCCTGAAGAAGATGTATTGCCATTTGTAGCTCCTGGAACTTCGCTTTCGGATATGATTTTACCATCATAGTGATTTATCGTGTGGGCAATTCTTTCTATTTTAGTTCAAAACAAACCTGGAATCTTGTTTAAGGTGACTCATCTTTTCAGATCTAGAAATTTCAATATTGATAGTATTTCTGTAGGCGTGACTGAGAATCCTGATTATTCTAAGATGACTATAACCACATATGGTGATGAAAAACAAGTAGATCAAATCGTAAAGCAACTAGATAAGATGATTGACACAGTTAAAGTTGAACACTTGGATGAGCACAAAACAGTATATCGAGAACTAAGTCTTTTTAAGATTAATCTCAGTAATGCTAATGATAGCATGGAAATTAACAAATTAGCAAATGCATATGGGGGTAAAGTTCATGATGTAAAAAAGGATTCAATAATGGTTGAATTAACTGCCACTCCTGATCAAATTCAAGCATTTGAGGAATTAGCAAAACCATTTGGTATTATTGATGTGGCCAGAACTGGAGTTGTTGCTTTACAAAGGAGCGGAGCATGAACATTAGAATATTTGATACAACATTAAGAGATGGAGAGCAAACCATTGGTGTATCTTTATCTCCAGAACAAAAATTAGCAATCGCAAAAAAACTTGATGAATTAGGTGTTGATGCAATTGAAGCTGGTTTTCCAGTAATTTCAGAAGGTGAATTTAAAGCAGTTAAGATGATTACAAATGAAGGATTATCTTGTGAGATTGCAGGATTAACTAGAACTATCAAGAAAGACATTGATGCCGCAATTGATGCTGGATTAAATTATATTCACACATTCATTGCAACATCTGATATTCACTTAGAATACAAACTCCAAATGACTAGAGATCAAGCACTTGAAAAAGCAATTGAGGCAGTTGAATATGGAAAATCCCATGGATTACAAGTTGAATTCTCAGCTGAAGATGCTACGAGAACTGATAGAGAATTCTTGAAAAAAGTATTTGTTGAAGTAGCAAAAGCAGGAGCTGACAGAGTAAATATTCCTGATACTGTAGGGTATTGTACTCCTGAATATATGGCAGAAATAACTAGAGATACAGTAGATGCCACAAAACTTCCAGTAAGTGTTCACTGTCATAATGATTTTGGATTAGCAGTTGCAAACTCATTAGCTGGAATTCATGCAGGGGCATCATGTGCGCATGTTACAATAAATGGTATTGGTGAACGTGCAGGAAATGCATCGTTAGAAGAACTTTCCATGGCATTGAAATGTTTGCCATATGATCAAAAATACGAAACTAATATCAAATCTGAATTAATTTATGGTACATCCCGATTTATCTCAAAGACTGTTGGTATTATGGTCCAGCCAAACAAGGCAATTGTTGGTGCTAACGCATTTGGTCATGAATCTGGTATTCATACACATGGAGTCTTGAGTAATCCTCTTACATACGAGCCTATCAGTCCTGAATTAGTTGGAAGAAAAAGATGGCTCCAAGTTGGTAAACATGCAGGAATTCATGGAATGAATGCAATGCTTACAGAATATGGAGTTAAACCAACTGAAGAGCAATCAAAACAAATCTTAGATAAAGTTAAAGTGTTAGGTGATCAAGGAAAACAAATTACTGATGTAGAGTTGCTTTCTATTGCAAGTGATGTTTTAGGAGAAAAAGAACTCAAAAGAATTGTTCAATTAACTGGATTCTCAGTATCAACAGGTATTGGAACAATGCCTTATGCATTTGTAAAATTAAATATTGATGGCCAAGATCATATTGGAACTGATTACGGAGTAGGTCCAGTAGATGCTGCACTTAATGCAATTCAAAAGATTACTGGAAAAATTTCAGAGATTAGAATCAAAGATTATGGTTTAGATTCTATTTCTGGTGGCTCTTCTGCATTATGTGAAGTTACAGTAAAGGTTGAAGATGCACTAGGAAATAAGGTATCTGCAAAATCAGTTGGCGAAGACATTGTAACTACTTCAGTTAAAGCCGTAATTGATGCAATCAATAGAATAATGCTCAAAAAGATGCTTCAAGAAAAACAAATCAACTAAATCCTAAAATTCCCTTCTTTTTAATAAAGTATTATGTATAAAATCTCGTTAATTACTGGTGATGGAATTGGACCTGAATTATCCGAATCTGCAGTTTCAGTATTAAACACAATTAACGATAAATTTGATTTAAACTTTGAAATCATAAAATTATCTGCTGGGGATAAGGTCCTTGCAGAAACTGGCAAGGCATTACCTGATGAGACAATTAATGCCATTAAACAATCCGATGCATGCATTAAAGCACCTGTTGGTGAGAGTGCAGCTGATGTGATTGTAGTATTAAGGCGAATTCTTGATCTTTATGCAAATATCCGACCTGCAAAATCATACCCCAACATGCCTGCATTACGTGATGATATTGATATGGTAATTGTTCGAGAAAATACTGAGGATCTCTATACTGGTAAAGAATTCAGTTTAGGAAATTCTGCTGTTGCATTGAGAATAATTTCAGAGTATGCATCAAAACGAATTGCAAAATATGCATTTGAAACCGCAACACAACGAGATTCTATGAAAAAAGTAACATGTGTCCATAAATCAAATGTTATGCGAATCACTGATGGATTATTTGCAAAAACATGCACTGAAATCTCAAAAGATTATCCTGACATTTTGTTTGAAGAAATGTATGTAGATGCATGTGCTATGAATTTAATTCGTCAACCTGAAAAATTTGATGTAATAGTTACGACAAATTTGTTTGGCGATATTCTCTCTGATGAGTCATCTCAGGTTGTAGGAGGATTGGGGATGGCACCAGCTGCAAACATTGGTGATGATTTTGCATTGTTTGAACCTGTTCATGGAGCTGCGTTTGACATTGCAGGAAAAAATGTTGCAAATCCTTCGTCATTTTTATTATCAATTAAGATGATGTTGGATTGGTTGGGCAACAAACATAACGATTCTAAATGTATTGAAGTTGGAGAAAAGTTAGAATCAACAATTTTTGACTTGGTAAAATCTGGTGTTAAAACTAAAGACATTGGTGGAGATATGTCTACTTCTGAATTTACTAAACATATTACGGACAATATACAAAAATAGAATCCACCAAACAGGCGTGGATTTGTGCTATGTGAATAATGTTTAGATGAGATTTTTTCCTTCGTCTATTAATATCTGATAGAATTTCTTTCTGCCGCATCTAATAATTCAGGCCAATGATTCCGCAAACTTATTTTATTTTTTCCCGATTTTCAATAAATTCACGGTATGGACAAATATCAGAATTTGCAATAAACTGATAACCTTCAAGAATCCTGTAGAAGGATTTACTTTCACAGGCTTGGAGTTCTGCTAGAGTAACATACGTTTCAAATTCTCCTGATGGAAAAACAATATCATGTTTTGATCTGAATGGAAATAGTGGAATATGTTTACAATCAGGAATATTTACTCTAATTCTAAAGAAACCAATCTTTGCATCTTTGTGAATTGTTTTTCTTTTAATCCATTTTCCATGAGTCAAATCAGGGATTTGTGTCATTGCATATGGATATGCAGAGTTGATATAATATAGATAATCCAGTTCCAACAAATCCACGTTTCAGAATCTCAAATCGTCCACCGTAATAACTACGATATACCATTTCCTGAATCAGACATACGAAATGGCTTTGATTGGAAATATGATAACAGTCATTTTGAATATGATGTTAATTGTAAGGACATGCAATTTGATAGGATTGAGAATGGATGGGCGCTAAATTGTTATCCTGAAAATGCAATTCATCAAAGTTTTACTTAAAATGATCAAAGATTTTTAAAAATATTGTTTTCTATGACTGAGTATTCTCTAGTCTTTTCTCTTCTTCACATCTGATGTTGGTGGATTCAAAGACCAAAAAAATAATGTGAATCCTATTGGAATCATAATTAGCAAAGCTGCTACGATTGAGATTGTGTAAAAAGTAGGATCTAGTCCTGGAATAAATGGTCCTGGAAATACTGCGTATAACCACAAAAATGCAACAAATATTAGAATAACTTTATTTTTTTTGATTAATTTTTTCCATCCTAGATGGCGTTTCTGAATGTAACAATCCTTACAACGTGTCCTGTCATCTACCATACATGATGTGCAACAAGTTTTTTCACAAAAATAGCATATCCTATCCCCAAATGAAGATCCACAATAATCACATTTATGCACTAATCAATATCACTTCCTTTGAATTTATCTCTTTTTCAAAAATCACCAATTTTTATTAGTCACATTTTTGATTACATTATAAATGGTAAAATGCTGTATTTGTAAATTAGTTGAGGGCACACTAAAAATCACTGATGGTAATCCAAAATACAAAAATAAACCAATCTGCAAAGAATGTCAGGGTTATAGAAAACTTCTAAAAGAAACCAAATAGATTACTCTGTTTTATTTTTATTTTTCTCAGCCCATTTTTCATACATTGATATCAACTCATCTACATCTTTTCCCTCTTCAGAATATGTTACAATTACCCCAAATGTTCCTTTTTTGTCATGACCCCTTGCAAAATACCCCCAAAAAGAATCTGGTAGCTTGACAAAATTGTTTGAATCATGTGAAACTCCTACCAAATTATTTCCAATTACTTCTACCACTTTTTTTGCATCTTGAGATTCAATCATAAATTCTCATTATTCCAATACAATAAAAATCTGAACAAATTATGGGCTGAGTCTATCAGGATCCCTTGGGTACAAAACAACTTCACGAACATTATCGATCCCAATCAATGTGGTCATCAGTCTATCTAACCCCATACCCCAACCAGAATGTGGTGGCATTCCCCAATCAAATGTTTTTAGATGATCTTGGAATTGCATAGGATCCAAATCTTGTTCTTTGAGTCTTGACTTTAACATCTCAGGATTATGTAATCTAGTTCCTCCAGAGGACAATTCTAGATATCCAAATTGCAAGTCAAATGAGCATGATAATGTGGGATCTTCATCTTTTTCTCTTATGTAAAATGGCTTAAGTTTCATTGGCCAGTCAATTAAGAAGAAAAATCCTGGATGATTATCCCCGATTATTCTGAGATGAGAATCAAGCAAATCATCCCCGAACTTTATTTTTTCTCCTGTTTTTTGTAGTTCTTCAACACATTGAGAATATGTAATTCTCTCAAATGGTGATTTTGGAACTTCAATTGTATGACCAATCTTTTCTTGCTCTTTTTTACACTTTTCTGAAGTGTACTTGTAGACTTCCATCACTAGAAATTCTAAGACGTCCATGACGTCATTGTAATCCATGAATGCTGCCTCAATGTCTATGCTGGTAAATTCAGAGAGATGTCTACCTGTATGAGAGTTTTCTGCACGATAAAAATTTGAAATTTCAAATACTCGCTCTAACCCAATGGTCATCTGTTCTTTGTACAATTGTGGACTCTGGGCCAAATATGCAGTTTTTCCAAAATAATCTAGAGAAAATAAATTAGCGCCACCTTCACTTGCACTACCAATAATTTTGGGAGTTGTAATCTCTATGAATTTTTTTTCAGTCAATGTTTTTCGCAGTGATTGCAAAACATGATGTCGAAGCTTGAAAATTGAAGCTGTTTTTTGGTTTCTCATATCTAGTGCGCGATGATTCAATCTGGTATCGATATTACTTTCAACTCTACCAATAGGATCAACTGGTAATGGATGAATCGCCTTACCTAGCACTTCAATTTCATCTGCCTTAATTTCAAATGCAAAGTCTCGAGCTTTAGTTTCTTGTACAATCCCCTTTACAGAAACTACACTCTGACGATTAATCTCTCCCAGATTGTCATTTAATTCACCTTTTACAATTACTTGAGAGATTCCTGTAACATCACGTAAAGTAATAAATGATATTTTACCTAGCTTTCTAAAATCTTCTACCCATCCACCAAGAACCACTTGTGTTCCAATCAACTGAGTAGTTAATTCATCAATATCGTGAGTTTTAAGAAAAACCATACCTATCTTTTATCCTCAAATTCTATCTCAATGTCAAGGTTTCGGGCATTTCTTACAATTTGTACAACTTTTTCAGTATCTATTGGAAACTTTGGTGTCCATTTACCTGATACTACAGCTTTTGTCTTTTGAACTCCTCCGGGTGCCCAAACTGCATTGATTGATAGGATTTTGGTAGGAAAGAACAAGTCTTCAATGAATCTTTTATCATTCTCATCTGCTTCCACAAGCCAAATTTTCCCTTTGAATTGATCTTGAAGTAATCTGTAAAGTGTCCGACTTTGTCTAATTGCCATAATATCATTCTTTGCTAATGATAAAACAAAATTTCCATCAAATTCCTTACAAGAATACAGCGTAAAATTTTCAATCTCTTTGTTTGATTTTGCAGTATTTGCAAGAATAATTGATGCATCTACATCTGCCTTTGTTAGTTCTCCTGATTCTACCTTTCCTTCACATTTTGGACAGAGAACTGAATTTTTTGCATCAAAACTACAAATTGGAAGTATCATTTGAATCGACTTTTTTTCATTTCAATAATGTTGTTTATATCCCTTAGTGAAAACAAAAATTCTAGTTTGGATCAAACAGAGGTATGGTTTTTTTAGACATTATTGGGTTATCTGTAAAATATCCCTCATCTTCTGGTCCCGTTTATGCTGTAGATGATGTCGATATTCATTTAGAGGATGGAGAATCAATCGGAATCGCAGGTGAGAGTGCATGTGGAAAAAGTACATTGGGATTGTCAATAATTAGAATGCTTTCTGGAGGAAATACCCAAGGTAAAATTTTCTTTGAAGATGACTCTATTTTGGATTTGAGTGAATCTCATTTTAATACAAAATATAGGTGGAAAAAAATCTCAATGATTTTTCAGGGTGCAATGAATGCACTAGATCCTGTTTTTACAATAAAGGATCAATTTCTTGAAATTCTAAAACAATATAATTTTGATGGAAATTCCAACCAATTAATTTCAGATGCTATGAATTCTGTCAGTTTAGATGAAAATGTTTTAAAAAAATATCCTCATGAATTAAGCGGAGGTATGAAACAAAGAGTAGTTATTGCAATGGCATTGCTCTTAAAGCCAAAATTTGTCATTGCAGATGAACCTACTACCGCACTTGATGTATTAATTCAGGCTCAAATTATCAATTTACTTAAAACCCTCAAAAAAGAAGGTATGTCCTTTTTGTTAATCACTCATGATTTAGCGGTGTTATCTGAAATTGCAGACAAACTTGGAATAATGTATGGTGGACAAATTGTAGAATTTGGTTCTTCAGAAGAAATCTACAAAAATCCAAAACATCCTTACACAAAAGGACTATTGGAATCCATCCCGACATTAAAGGGTGGCGTTCCAAAATACATCAAAGGAATTCCTCCAAGTTTACTTGATGCTCCTACTAAATGCAGATTTTTGGAAAGATGCCCTTTGGCAATTGAAAAATGCAAAGAACTTCCTCCTAAACTTAAAACTAAAACCGGATATGTTCGATGCTGGCTTTATGAAGATGAATGATGTTTTTATTTTGAATTTAGATACTCACTATCAATTTTTTTTAAATAAATTTCCTGAATCTCTGTAATTTCTCGCTGTGTTGTATTTATTGAAATCATCTTAAGATAATTTGTAACATCTTGATTTTTCTGCATTTTTTCAAACTCTTCAATTTTTTTCAATGACTCTTGCTCAAATTTAATTATATTTTGTAACTCCCTACTAATTTCTCCCACTTTCATTTTTTCATAATCTTTGGATTTTGATTTTCTAAAACTAATTTCATCTATAATTTTTTCAATCTCATCCATGTTTCTACTTTATTTTGTATTTTAATATTAATTTTAAATTTTTATTTCTGATTTTCCTTTTTATGCTCTAAGATGTGCTTTAATCCGTCTGTCATGCTTAATGAATCTAAATCAATATCACAGTAAGGACACTTCAAAGTAATTCAAGCATCTGAATATTTTTTAACAATTGGAAGACATGAATCTATTATTCGTAACACTTCAGATCTAATTACTTTTTTATCAATTGATAACCAGACTCTAATTTTTTTTATTGCAAATGAAATTGTCTGAATCTTTTTTCTTTCTTCCCAAGAAAATTCAATCTCTCCTAGACTCTTGTCAAAAAATCCTCCAAGATCTGTTTTCATGGCAATATGTGAAAATTGGAACTGGGTGTTCTTTTCATCCAAAAGAGGAATCAAATCTGATCTTCTTTTATAAGCTAATAATTCTCCACTCTCACCAATTACGCCTACAAATCTGATGTATGGGCTTATTGTGATTATGGTGTCGGATATTGATTCACAGTCTTTTTTTAACATTTGATTTTTCTCTGAAAAGATGTTATTTTAATGATTATTGTGAGCAACTCTTCTAGTTTTAATTAAATAATGCCCGAAAACAGTTTGATTTGTGGATTTTGTTGACCTATTTCCATTTGCTCCGGAAGTAGGATATCTCAGTTTATCTCTTGTCAATTTCTTTGGTTCTCTTGTTCCCTTTGTACCACTACCTGGATTTTTACTACTTGCTACTATGGCAGTAGGTGATCAATTTGATCTACATGTTTTAGCTTTGCTATCTGCTGTTACTGCTACTGCTGCAAAACAAATCATCTTCTATGTCAGTTATGGTGGAAGAAAAATTATCAATGAAAAGACTAGAAAAAGAATGCGCCCTTTTGAAAGATTAGTTAAAAGATATGGTGCTGGTGCTGCGTTTTTTGCTGCAGCCACTCCGATTCCGGATGATCTAGTATATGTTCCATTAGGATTGGCAAAATATAATCCAAAACGATTTTTTATTGCAACTCTAACTGGTAAAATTGTTCTTAGTTATTCTATTGTTTTTATTTCACATTATCTTGGTTTGTCTTTGGTAGAACCTTTTCTTGAAAACATAGATGATGCTACTCCTATTTACATTGGAATTATAATTTTTGGAGTTATGATGACATCTGTGGTAATTTTGCTTTTAAGATTGGATTGGGTGAGGATCCTTGGGAAATTTGCACCATGGACTTTGGATGAAAATAACAAAGACTAAATTTTTTTAATATTTATTTTAAAATTCCATAACTTGTCAGTTGCTTTTCTTATTCCTATTCTTGGAGATTCATAGATCTTTCCTGATTTAATTCCATCTTCAATGTATAATTTTGCATCTTTAGTTAAATCTACACCGTAATACTCTTTTGTTATCTCTAGGGCCTGTGTTAATTTAGCAGGTCCATTAGTAAGATTTTTTAAGTTTGTTGTTCCTCTGTTCTTTTGGATTTTTTTAATTCCTTTTTCAGGCTCAATTGCACGAATTAAAACTGCCCCTGCTTTGCTTTTTGGATGTCTTGCAACTACGTTAAAGCAATAATGCATTCCATATGTAAAATAGATATATGCATGTCCTACTTCCTCAAACATTGCTTTATTTCTGTCTGTCTGCTTAACAAATGCATGGCTTGCAGGGTCATCTGCATGTCTATATGCTTCAGTTTCAGTAATAATTCCTGTTATCACCGTCCCTCTAATTTTTCTAATTATTCTTTTTCCTAAAATATTTCTTGCAACTGTTACTGTATCTTTATTATAAAATTCTCTAGGCAGCATACTCAATATCTACGCTAATTTCTTTCCCGTTTTTTAATTCTCTTATATTTTCAAACAGTTTTACAATATCCCTCTTTAACACATCAATTAGTTCTTGATTGTAGATTGTTGCTGCTGGATGAATGGTGAGAAAATATAGTTGATTGTCTTTTCTTACTATTTTACCTCTGAATTTTGTTATTTCAGAACCACCTAAAATTGAATTAAATGCAGTATTTCCTAAAATACAAATTATCGTTGGTTTGATTATTGAAATTTCTTGTTTTAGATACTCTTGACATGTTTTTCTCTCATCAGCATTTGGAACTCTGTTCTTTGGAGGTCTGCACTTTACAACATTTGTGATGTATACTGATTCTCTAGAAATCCCTGCTTCATCAAGTGCAATTGATAGTTTCTTTCCGGCAATTCCGATAAATGGTTCGCCATTTTTGTCTTCGTTTCTTCCAGGTGCTTCGCCAACAAAAATCACATCTGATTGAAAATTTCCTTTTCCTGGGACTGAATTGGTTCTAGTCTTACAAAGATCACACTTTGTACAATTTATGACATTTTGTTTAATTACTTCTAATTCTTGTTTCATTTTAGTTTATACTCTTCACTGTTGCAGTACCGCGAATTGTTGGTCCTCCATTCCCCATAATCATTGATTGCATAGGATCTCCTTTACCACAATTGGTTATTGGTCTAACTGTAAAGTCATTTCCACATGCATTGATTGACTCAAAAAATTCTGGCGCTGTTCCCATCACAATAACATCTCTTAACAAGTCTGTAATTTCACCATTTTCGATTTTTTGAGCGTATTGACATGAAATACTCCAATTATATCGTTTCATATCTATTGATGGAATTTTCATATTTGAAATAAGGTATCCTTTTTTGACTTCTTTGATTATTTCATCCGTATTTCTATCTCCATTTCCGATACATGTGCATGCCATGCGAATCAAAGGCATGAATCGATAGTTTGTAGCCCTCATATTTCCAGTTGGCTCGGTGTTAAAAATTTGAGCAGTTTCTCTATTTTGCATGTGATTTTTTAAAATTCCATTTTCAATAAGCGTAGTTTTTTTAGTTTCAATTCCTTCATCATCAAAATAATACCATCCTAAACTTTCTTTAATTGTAGGATCATCAAACACATTTAGATTCTCTGATCCTATTTTTTCTCCAATTTTTCCTTTCCACCAAGCGCCTCCAGCCCATGCCATTTCTTTTCCTAATACTCTGTCTGCTTCTGATGGATGACCTAGTATTTCATGTGTAAGCAATGATACAAAGTCTGGATTCATTACAACTGTTGTCTGTTTTTCTTTGACAGGTTTTGCCAAAATTAATTCTGATGCTTTTTGGGAAATATCTTTAGCTTTTTGTTGAATTTTATCTTTATTGGTAATCTGTTCTAATCCTCCTCTTCCTCCTTCTGTGATGTTTATTGATTGTGTAATTCCTGATTCATGTGCTACTGCAATCATGTTTGTCACAACATCTGTAAAATTCTGTTCAATTTTAGAGCCCTCACTATTTACAAAATATTTTGAATTTACTGTGTACCATGGACTGATAATTGATTTGATGATTCGTGGTGTGTCTAAAATAATTTTACTACATTCTAATCCGATTGTAATTAATTCATCAATCGATGGTTTTTTTGAAACTGGAAAATCAATTTTGATATTATTTGTTTGATTTGGATATTGATCTATTTTCTTTTTATTTTCTATATGGTGAGACGAGTTTTTTATTGCATGATTAATTTTTTCTTTGATTTCGTCAAATGATTTTGGATCTGTGATTGAACAAAAACTCCATGCTCCTTCTTTGATTAGTCTGATTCCTAAACCAGAATCGCTATATGTTTTGACATTTTCTATTTCCTTATTTTCTATATGTACTGATTTTTTTCCTTGTTGCTCAGCCCTTATATCACAATATTGGGCTCCATTCTCAATAGCGTACTTGATCCCACGGTCTGCTAGTTCTTGCAGTACTGCATTCATAATTAATTAGAATTAGAGAGCCTCGTAAATCTTCTGGTTTTCAGTAATTTGAAATTGCAGGCATGGTGAAATAATACTCGTCCTCAAACTCATAGTCTACTGTACCTTTTTTTCGTAAAAATTCAAAATACTTGATACAATTTTTATAAAATTCATTGCTTTTTTGCTCTTGTTCCATGATTGCTTTTTTAAAATATGCATTTTTTTAAGAGAGTGAGTAATTTTAGCTCTGAAAGTTTGTTTTCTTTAAGCAGGCGTTACCGTTAATTTTATCTGATTGGTTGATTTTGGAAGTGTAAATGAAAATTCTACTCCTTGGCTTATTTCACTTCACAGAAATCTCTCCAAAATGATTAACTATGATTCCTTTACAAATGACCAATCTTAAACAATTCCTCCAAAAATGATGGTCTTACTGTAACAAAAGAAATCATATAATATGATCCTAATGCAAAAATAATTTTAATCACTGCTGGTGATGAACAAAAAGTCATTCAGAATCATATTGATGAGGGTGCACCTTCTTACGTTTCAAAGCCATTTGATTTTAATTCCGTTTTAGTTACCATTAAAGAAATTTTAGAAAGTAATTTAGGGAATAAGCCTGGAACAAATAATTAGAAAACTTGTCAAAAATAGTAGCTGATACTAGCGTAATAATTAATGGTGAACTAATTACTCAGATAGAAACAGGTTCAATTAGAAATTCTCAAATCATTATTCCCCAAGCTGTATTTGATGAGTTACAATCTCAGGCCTCAAATAAAAAAGAACAGGGATTTATTGGATTAGAGAAAATTAGAAAACTCAATGATCTATCTGGAGGTTTTGGCTTGGAGATTGTTATGAAAGGTCCTCATCCTTCTACAGATGATATCAAGTTTGCTGCTACTGGTAGAATTGATGCTCTGATATCTGATATGGCAAAACAAAACGATGCAGTTCTTTACACTTCTGATAACGTACAACATCTAGTTGCACAGGCTGAAGGAATTGAAACTGTATTTCTTAAAACCAAAATTAAAGATGAAAAATTAGAATTTTTAAAATTTTTTGATTCTGAAACTATGAGTATTCATCTTAAAGAAAATCAATTTCCGTTGGCAAAAAAAGGAACGCCTGGTGCTTTTTTATTAACTCAAATCAGTGATGAGATTCTTACAAAATCTTATTTGAAGATGATTTCATCACAAATATTTGATATTGCAAGTGTTTCTGATTCAAGTACCATTGAAATCTCAAAGACAGGTGCATCCGTAATCCAACACAATGATTATCGAATCGCCATAACTTATCCTCCATTTTCTGAATCTTATGAAATTACCATTGTTCATCCAATCATTAAACTATCCTTGGAGGATTATGAAATTTCTGATGAATTAATGGAACGATTGTATGATAGAGCTGAGGGAATTGTAATTTCAGGTGCTCCAGGTTCTGGAAAAAGTACGCTTGCGTCTGGACTGGCAAACTTTTATCACAAAAAAGGGAAAATTGTTAAAACATTTGAATCTCCTCGAGACTTGCAAGTGGATCCTGGCATCACACAATATGGAAAATTAGATGGAAGTTTTGATAACACTGCAGATATTTTACTTTTAGTTCGTCCTGATTATACTATTTTTGATGAAGTAAGAAGACGGGAAGATTTTAGAACATTTGCTGATTTACGATTAACTGGAGTTGGAATGGTTGGAGTAGTGCATGCAAACTCACCATTGGATGCAATTCAACGTTTTATTGGAAAGATCGAATTAGGAATTATTCCAAACATCTTGGACACTGTGATTTTTGTAAATGATGGAAGAATAGAAAAAGTATATGATCTTGAATTAAAAGTAAAAGTGCCTTCAGGTATGACTGAATCTGATCTAGCACGACCTGTAATTGAGGTGAGAAATTTTCAAGATAATGTCTTAGAACATGAAATATACACATTTGGAGAAGAGAATGTGATTGTTCCTGTTGCAAAGCGAGTTCAAAAAGTTGGAATTGAAAAGCTTGCTGAAGATAAAATAAAGGATACTTTCAAAAGATATGATTCTAGTGCGCAAGTTGAAATTTTATCTGATAATAGAGTAAAAGTACTCGTTAATGAACAGTATATCCCATCAATCATCGGAAGGGGTGGTTCTAATATTAATGAAATTGAAAAATCACTTCAAGTCCATATTGATGTAGTGGCAAAAAATTCTGAAAATCTATCATTAACATCAAATGATATTCCTTTTACATTTTCAGAATCAAAAACTGCGTTACTTCTGACTGTTAACAGAGAATACACATCTATGCATGCTGATATCTATGTCAATGACAAATTTTTGACATCTGTAAGAATTGGTAAAAAGGGACAAATAAAAATTCCAAAACGATCTGATACTGCTAGAAATCTTATTAATTCTACCTCTTCACAAAGCAACATAAAATTATATCTTAAAGATTTTTAAAATTTTCAATAATCTTAGGATTTGCTTTTAGAAAAGTAATGAATTTTCTTAATTGCCTTATTGTTTTCGGATTCAGATGGTGCTCAATTCCTTCTGTGTCTTGATTAGCAGTATCGTATCCTACTCCTAAAATTTCAAAGAATTCTAGTAAAATTCCATGGTTTTGTCTTATGCCCTCAGCTACTTGTGTCCCTTTACTTGTAAGATTAATTCCGTGATACTTTTCATATTCTAAAAATCCTCCATCATCTAATCTTTGAAGCATCTTAGTTACACTAGGTGCACTAACATTCATGTATCTTGAAATATCTAACGTGGTGGCATATCCCTTTAATTCTACAAGCTCGGATATTATTTCTAAATAATCCTCCATTCTAGTACTTGAACGAGTTCTTTCAGTTTGGTGAGCGGCTTTTATTGAATCTAGTCTCTTAGAATTTTTAGATTTCATGTGTTCTTTGTATCTAACTTAAATCTATTATAATTGAGTGTCTTTTCCATAAACTTGGTTACTCTTTGTTGACTTGAGTGTGATGCTAGTTGATCTTTGAATGTTAACTATTTTTTATAAAATCTATATTTGTATGGTAGACCTCCTAAAGGATCGACTAGTAAATTTAAGGAAAATCTCTGATTCAGCTAAACGAAGAGCCAATCTGTATACAGATATTGCCAAAATTGACAGCAAACATGCCAATATCTCGTTGGGTGCTCTTCAGAAAGCTCCTGCACCTGGTAAAAAACTACAAAAAATTGGATTTTTGATGCTATGGATTCCAGAACCAACTGGTGTCACTTGTGCTGTTGGAGGTCCCATGATTGTTGCAGGAAGATATCTTGACAAGAAATACAACGGTTCTACTATTCACGATATTGGTCATGAAACAAAAAACACTCTTTCATCAATAAGCGAATTTAAGAATTCCATAATGTAACACCTTTAGTTTTTAAATAGACTGCGATAAATTACCTCATGACTACTAGATCACAAGTACTGATTCCTATTTTTATTGCCGCTGTGATTATTGGCGCTGTTGGTTTGATGTCTATTCCTAGTGAAAGTAAATTAGAATCTGTTGAATTCCCTAGAGGAACGATAAAGGTTGATGATGTTCCATTACAAGTACAGATTGCAGACACTGAGCCAAGACGTGTTCGTGGTTTAATGTTCCAAGATGAATTACCCTATGATCAGGGAATGATTTTTGTGTTTGAACAATCCGGTCTTTACTCTCTTTGGATGCTTAACATGCAATTCTCACTTGACATGATTTGGTTTGATGAAGACGGCAAAGTTGTACACATTGAAAAAAATATTCCTCCATGTAAAAGTCCATTAGAAATAACAACTTGTCAAAGTGTAGTTCCTGACAACGAAGCAGTTTATGTTCTTGAAGTCACATCTGGATTTGTTGAACAAAATAACATTACAAAAGATTCTGTATTGAGTATAATTTCTATTTAATTTTAGAACATCTTTATGCCAGATCCTCTTAACATGATTACGATGAATAAAATAATTTTAATTTCAATTTTAATTGGATTTGTAATTATTGGCTCTACTTCATTTATTTTAATTTCTGAAAATTCTTCGGTATCAAAAATTTTAAATCCTGTTTATGAAAATGATTTTACTTTTTATGATGTGGAAAAACTAGAAAAATCTCTTGCAGAAGAAAATATTTTCATGTCCACTCCTACTGCGATCACTGATCATACCATAGATCAATATTGTACATACTTTGATTCTAAAAATAATCAGAAAACTGTAGAGTACTGTACTACTACTGCACTTTTAAACTCTGATGGTGAAACAATTGGAAATCTAAACATGGGTGGAATGCCTGATGATCCTATACTGGCACTTGCAATAATTGATGCTTCTCCATTATTGAATTCAAAAAAAGATGAGGTCAACAGTGTTTTTCAGACTATGATTGAGACATTGGTATGTGATTGCTGGGAGATACGTAAACCCGGAGGATTTGAATCCATCAAATCTTGGCTTGATACTGCTGAAGAAAAATACACTGAATCCTCACAAACCACACTCAAATCAGAAATTACAGGTTTAGACAACAAGAGATTGATTTTGGAGATCACTTCAACTGATAAGTCTTATTTGTGGACACTAATTGTTCTCAAGTAGTCTGATTATATAAGACAAAATTCTTTGATTGACGATTACGATGATTGAACAATTATGGTTGATTCTTTTGGGATTTGCTGCTGGAATTTTAGGTTCAATGATTGGTCTTGGTGGAGGTATTGTCGTGGTTCCAGTATTGACGTTTCTTGGTTTTTCTCCCACAACTGCTGCAAGTAATAGTCTTTTTGCTGCATTGAGTAATGCCATTGCATCTACTATTTCATATTCTAAACAAAAAAGAATAGATATCTCCTTGGGATTGAAACTTGGATTACTTTCAATCCCTGGTACTATTTTAGGTGCCATAATTTCAACTGATGTGGCCCCTGATATTTTTAAAATTTTATTTGGTTTTGTATTGATAGCCTCAGCAGCTTACATTTTTTTGAGAAAAAAAATTGAAACTAAAGAAAAAATATTATCTAAACAAATAATGATTTTTGCAATAGGCGCGAGCTTTTTTGCAGGAATCATTTCTGCATTTTTTGGAATAGGTGGAGGCATTGTCTTTGTTCCTTTAATGGTTGCTGGAATGGGAATGGCAATGAAACGAGCTGCACCTACATCTCAATTAATATTATTGTTCTCCTCTTTATCTGGAGTTATTTCGCATAGTCTTCTTGGTCATCCTGATTTCACTCAAGCAGGATTTTTAGCGATTGGTTCTTTTGCTGGAGGTTTGGTTGGTGCACGCTTGTCTATTGATATTAAAGAAAGATATTTACAAATAATTGTCTCTGTTGTAATTTTGGTTGCTGCAGGAAAACTCTTTTTTGATTCAGTAGCAGGGAATGCAGAATTTTTTGGATTTTAGCCTCTAATTTTTTCTTATATTTTTATTCTTATTTTGTAAAATAGAATGTCGATCAGATCTTTTGAACTGAGGAGACTAGCTCCTTGGTATTTTATTTATGTTGGCGGTTCTTTCTTTATTCTGTAAATGTTTCTTTTTGAAAGAACAATTATTTCTCCATCTTGGTTAGTTCCTTCATAATCAATTCTAATCTTTCCAAATTCTTCATCAATGTCATCTTTTTGTGATACTGTAAATTTTAATTTCAAAACTTGCTCAGTATACAACGTCTTTAGAAATCTCGTGTTTCTATTTTCCCATTCTGGATCTCCATCTGTTCCAACAAAAACAATATGGTTTCCATAAATCTGACTTAGTCTTGTAAACTCACCTTCCATTCTAGATAAGATTGCTCTTCCTGAAACAATTTTTTGTTCTCCTTTTTGCCTGTCTTCTAAGAATGCATTTCTGACTCTTGAAAAATTTAGGTATTCTTCTAATTCTTTATCTGAAATACTGCATGTAGAATAGAATGAATCGCCTACTCTAAATTCTGAAAATTTTTTCATTCTTATCTTGATTCATCAACACAGAAAACTATCTCTGATGATGAGGTTGCATTCTCTGATACTAGAAAATTAAATGCATCTGCAATTCTTTGATTGTTTGGTTCTGAACCTGTTACAGAACCTGGGAAAATTGTAAACATTCTGATTTTTGAACTTAGAACGTCGCTTAATTCTTGATTAACTGTAGTTGTAAATGGTCTTAGTGCTCCTCTGAAAACTTCTACTTGTGCTCTTTGTGTTCCTGTGACTTTTTTTCCAATTGGCAAATCTGGTCCAATTATCATGATTGCCCCTTTTGCATCTTTGTACAGACGTGGATCTTTACTTCCACCCGGAACAAATTGTTCAAGTGCTCTTTGTGCAACTGTAGCTGGGGTTGAGATAAATTTTTCAGTTAATGCTTCCCAATTTGCTCTTGATAATTCTGTTATTTTTGATATGTCTGGAAGTTTTCCAGTTACATGAATCACGCCTAGAATATCACCAATGTTGGTTTTTGCAGTGTTTAACCATCTTGCAACTTCTTCAGGATTCTTTATGTCTACTACATGAGAGTGAAATTTACTACTGATGTATTCTTGTAATTCTGTTGATGTTGATTGAGATATGAAACATGCAACTTTTCCTCCATTTTTCTCAACATGTTGTGCCAAAAACTCAACTCGTTCAGCATCATCTTTATCAGTTGCATCAATTGTAAACACAACTGTTTTTCCTGTAAAGTCTGGTTGATGAATTCCTGGTGTGGTGGTTCCAATATGTGGCTTTACTGGATAAAATACTCTGTCTCCTGGAATTACTTTACCGTTAATTATTTTTGCAATTTCATCATCGCAAAGATTGAGTACTGATTCTGCAACTTGACTTTGTGATAGGAATTCCTTGTTTGCAATCATGTGTGATGTGTTGTTTTGCACTTTTTCTGCAATAGTTTGTATTTTGTTTAATAGACTTGTAAATGTCTCAGTTAATTTTGAAATGTCTCTGCCCTTTGCAAGTTTTGATGCTGCGTTTGCAATTCCTTTTTTGATAATACTTTCATCTTCTCCTAATAATGGAAGTAATTCTTTATTTGCTTCATCTACTTCAGTTGGATCTAAATCTTCAAATCCACTAACTCTCATAAACTCTGCAGCAGCCTTTGGGTAGACTGTTTTGTAAATTCTGTCTGAATGTACTGGGCCTGGATTTGTTGCAATTGAAATGATTCCCTTATCTGTTAATTCCCAAGACATTAATTCTGCTAATCTATTTTTTGCACCTTGAGCTGCAGTATATGGACTTCTAAATCTGTAAGGTCTTTGCTCTAATGGTCTTTCTTCTGTAAAGAATGTTGAAATTGTAATTATTTTTCCACCTTCTTTCATTACTTTTAGTACCTGAACAGAGCCCCAAAATGTTCCTGTCAGATGAATTCCGATTGTACTTTTAAACTCATCAAGTGGAGCATTTACAAAACAAGTAACAGGACCTGAAACACCTGCATTGTTAATAATATAATCTACAGTTACATTATCATTTTTTAGTGTATCAAACATGTTATTCATTGCTGTTTCATCGGCAACATCAACTCCTGCAAAAATTCTAACTAATGCCTTTATGCCTTGAGGGATTTTCCCTTCAAGTTCCCTTGCTGCCTCTTCTAATGGTTCTTTTCTTCTTCCAAGAATTATCACACTTGCACCCTCTTCAATGAACTTTGTAGCAATGGCTTTGCCTATTCCACTTCCGCTTCCTGTAATTAGGGCAATTTTATTTTGGAATTTTAGCATGAATAAAGATTCGAAACTTCCGTGATATTTAATTTGATTGATCTCTGTCTTTTTTCTTGATATCTTTATTTCAATTCCTGACTATCATCTTTTTCTATTTGTTTCACCCTATCAGATCCATTGAACAAACCTAGAGAACTGGACTATATCGCCAAAAAGAGACTTGAATCAAAGGCATTCAAGAATTTCATCCGAGGATCCAAAATGATACTACAAAGGCAGACTATACAGAATGGCTTAGAAATGACATTATGAAATTCGCCTTTGCTGAAAAAATCATATCTGAACCAGAGGCATACGATGAACTAATCAAACTGGATGAAGAGCAAATAACTGATTTTCTGCTAGATTGGATTGACTACAAGAAAGACCAAGGAGTCAAGGCTAAAACCATTGCCACAAAGATTTCTTCAGTTGAAATTTTCTTTGATATGAATAGGAAACTATTCCACAGAAAACTAGTTAGAAAAACCATTGACAGGGATGATACTCCAATTGGTGGTGGTGTGTCATTTACAGATGATAACATAAAACATATGTTGTCTGTTACCAAATCTCTTAGAAACAGGGCTCTGATTCATTTCTTTGCTAGTACTGGAACTAGACCTGGTGCATTGATTGATCCAATACTTTGTATCAAACATTTGGTAGAAATGCCACACCCAAAAAACCCTGCAATACAAAAATGGTGTTATGGTGTAAAAATTTATGATGAATCACGAGATGCATATTGGGTTTTTTTGACACCTGAAGCTATCGCATCATTGGATAAGTATCTTGAATATAGAACCACAAAAGGTGAAATTTTGAACAAGGAATCATATTTGTTTGCAACTGAAAATTCACAAACAAGAAAAAAGCATATCTTAATGATATTGGTTGCAGAAAAATCATGTAAAGAATTTTGGAACTGGCGGGAGTAAAACGAATCAAAGTAGGACAAAGATTCAATAAATCTACCATGTATGGATTTAGAAAAAAATTCAATGGCAAATGATGATGAAATTGCTCTAAACAAAGCAAAGCGGGAACTTGATAACTATGGCTATTATGAAATTGAATCAATAGAATCGCTTGGCAAAAACACCACAGTAATTGCCAATACTGGATCTTTGGAAATTGCCATAGACATTGACAATAAAACTGGGAAAACACTCAGCAAAGAAAAGATTGCAAGGCAATGACATGATTTCAAGTTATTTGAAAATTTGTGTAATGAAATTAAAACATGATGAAATTTTTTGAATTGTTCACAATAGTCTGAAATCTTCTTTTATTGTGTTTAGTGCGATATGTGTGACCGTATTTTCGACATTTGAGACGGCAGAGATATTTTTCACAAAATCACTCAATGAATTTCTGTTTTTGAACTTTCCTATCACCAAGGTATCTGTATTACCTGTTATGTCATAAACGGCACAAACATTTTCATTTTTGGCAAGCTCGTCTTCAATTTCCAGCATCTTTCCTTTTCTTGTTGTGACTTCGATTATTGCAGTAATGTCATAACCTAAAATTTCATGATCTAGACGAGCTGAGTATCCTTTGATAACTTTTCCTTGTTCTAATTTCCGTAATCTGGAAATAATGGTTACTGTTGAGATTCCAAGTTTGTGTGCTATCTGTCTTGATGATTGCCTTGCATCCACAAGTAAATGTTTTAGAATTTTTCTATTTGTTTCATCCAAATCCATGTCACTTATAGATTAAATAAATATTTAAAAATATTGTGTAAATCTTTATGAATATGAAGTATTTTCAGAATCTATATTATATTCATCTAATTGTAATAAAAATTGATGACTCTATTGTTAATGACAGATCCAGTGTTGGAAAAAATTCAGAATCATTTTGAGAGTATGGGATTACAATCATCAATAGTTGATGAAAAACTGGATTTTGAACTAGACTACAAAGATGTGCATTTCATGGATGGAAAAAATGGGATTGGCACTGCAGGCTCGTTGAGACTGAAAGATTCCCCTATTGATTATCTACATATTATCAAGAAGCAGGAATATGCAAAATGTGATTTTGCCGTGGGCGGCCATGTGGGAATGGGGGTTCACATTCATTCTTGGTATAAGATGCGATTCTTTCTTTCATTTCCTGAATCAATAAAATTGGGGCCATTTGATATGGGGACCCTTACAACAATTAAAAAAGGATTATTGCATTCAGAAGTTGAAAGTTTTGCCTGGAACGGTTACCAAAAACTAACCACCTTGCCACCAGGATTGGTGCGAGATAATGTAGCTGAAGCATTGTATTCTGATAAAATATTGAAAAAATTAATGATGAAATGTTTACTAAAAGAAAGAACTATTACTGTTTCTAGATACTCTCCAACGATACCTGTTGAAGTTACAGCAAAACCCACAAACTCAAAAATCAAAATAGAATCAACATGGAAACTTCAAAAGGATATGTTCATAGATAAAGATACATTGGACATGTATGAAATACTTGCAGGAATTGTTAAATCCACAGTAAACACTCTAAAGTATCATTTAAAATAATACCTCGAACATTGGATAAAATTTTAGACATAATTAATTTAATAATAAAATAAATGTCAAGATAAAATCTAGTTTGCTCTAATTTCTATAATGCTGAATATAATATAATCCACACCAAAAGTTTTACTGTCAATTATTATCTTGCTATATTCATTAGAATTAATTCATTTTATCTTGTATTTTTTGCATATAATTAAAATACATTTATTGTGAAATTTTTATCTCAGGAAAAATTAATAATCTAAAGGATTCGAATGCATTGGCATCAACTCACATTTGCAATTCTCTCTTTTGCCACATTTGGGACAATTACAATCACAAAGTAACAATGATGAATTACATCCAATACACTTTGTATATTCAGCATAATCTTCCTCATCCATCCCAAGTATGATTAAGTCAAACTCTAGAAACTACAATGCATCAGATGAGATCAATGCTTTATTGAATTATGGTTATGCAATTTTAGAATCAGAGATTAGAAAATTAATCAATGGAACAGGATTAGATTATTCAATTGGATTCTTGCATGAGATTAACCAGAGTAGAACTTCCTTGGTATATGATATTCAGGAGTTGTTTAGATGGTTGATTGATTTATCAGTGATACAATTACTAGAAGAGAGGAAGATCAAGAAATCTGATTTTATCATTACAGAGAATTATCACACCAGATTGGGAGAAGATGTTGCAAAAATGTTGATAGAAAAAATTAATTCAAATTTCAATGTCAAATCTAATTACAAAAACAACAAAAATTATTCCTATCAAACTATACTTCAAGACAACATGCAACAATTATCAAACCATATTTTGAAGAAAAAACAAAAAATGGATTTTAACATACCTTTGATGAAATTGGATAGAAAAGACAATCTGAAACTAAAAGAAAAGATTTTGAATATGACTCCTGAAGAAAGAAAACAATTAGGAGTCAACAAGTCCACGCTATGGCATATGCAGAACAATTTGAAAAAAGGGAAAACGATCGATCTTTATGATAAAGTTCTTTCAAAAATTCAAATCAACTAAGTGATTTTTTTTCGAAACATTTTTGAATTTGACTTCTATAAGCATCGACAAAATCTTGTGGAAACTCTTGTCGATTCTGTAGAGTCATCGACAAAATCTTGTGGAAACTCTTGTCGATTCTGTAGAGTCATCGACAAAATCTTGTGGAAACTCTTGTCGATTCTGTAGAGTCATCGACAAAATCTTGTGGAAACTCTTGTCGATTCTGTAGAGTCATCGACAAAATCTTGTGGAAACTCTTGTCGATTCTGTAGAGTCATCGACAAAATCTTGTGGAAACTCTTGTCGATTCTGTAGAGTCATCGACAAAATCTTGTGGAAACTCTTGTCGATTCTGTAGA
>JAOTTS010000031.1 GCA_029864335.1 Candidatus Nitrosopumilus sp.
AGTATTTTTTTTTTTTTTTTTTGAAATATCTTCAGCAAGTCTAGCCTTTTGTTTTATTGAAAATAGTATTGTTCTTGATTCCAAATCAGCCAATGTCTTTATGATTTTTTGATTGATATCATACTTGTCTAGCTGTATTGCTGTTGGTTTTTTCATTACTTTTAGTTATGCAATCAGATGATGATTTAAAATGGCATCAGATTATAAAATTCTAGAATAAGACTATGAATTCAAGAATACAGTTAATAACTAATTATTAGCTCAGACTAACAAACTGTTGACCTCATTACAGTCTTCATAGTCTGGAAGTTACTATTGGCATAGTTACATTGTGGTCAACGGAATCAAACTTCTATTATGTAAAATGATTGTAAATTGTTATTTTAGAATTGACAATAGTTGCTTATTTTGGATTGTCCTTACAGTTTCCTAGCAAAACTATGATGGCAGAAAAAATAATGCCAATGGTAAAAAACTTCCATTAATCAAAGCATGTGGATTTACTATTAGTATTGTAAACCATAGTTTTGCTAGTGTAATCATTGCAGACTTGTATCGGAGAATGATTAAACACCATACAACAACCAACAGAAACTATGTGACGAAATTTATTATAGCCATCGAAGATTCTAAACTGTTATTTTAAGTCTTTACATTAATTTTTGGTATTGGTTATTTTTTGATGTTTTAAAAAAACAAAATATGATTATAGATTCATCTATAATTTTAATAGCACAATACACGAATCACTATCATGAGCCAGCAAGAGATAGAAACAAAACCATGGGTAATAATCACCGTGTTTAAGGAAAATACAAATCCAAATGATCTGCAAAGAATATCTCCACAGATTCAAATTTTGATAGATGAATGGCAAAGACAAGGAAAGATGATGTGGTCTGGTGCATTCAATGACAATGCTAAAGGTATAGCAGTATTTGAGGGAACAAAATATGAGGCAAAAGAGTTTTACGATAAGTATGATAAAATTTGTTCTGGAATACTGCATTATTCGATGTACCAGTGGGATGCAATGCCGATTCTTTCAGTTCTGTCTAAGTAATATACAGGATGTTTTTTTTTTTGAATGTGCTAAAAACGAACTGTACTGAATTTGTGGTTGTAAAATACTTGAATACAAAAAATGTTTACAATGTAATTTGATCGTATTTACTATCTGTAAATGCTGTGAGAACATCAAGAAATCCAAGTACATCAACACAAAACAAAATAACTCTTAAAGATAAAACAAGATTCTAGATTAACAATATGAAATGATAATTCGGTTTTAATTTCCGTACAATGTAAACAAAACATGCCTCTTGGAGTATCTGTCAGGTATTATAGTGGTTGTGACAAAGTCTTCTCATATTACTCTATAAGCAATTCAGAATTATATTCTGATTGTAGAAATTTCTCTACATCACATCTTGCAAAATGACTTGTAGGGGAATTTGTGAGAGATGCAGGTCAGAGAAGAGAATGTATTCAGATAATGCCAAAAGACGTACATCTTGCAACGTATACTTATGGTATGAGGGCATAAAATGTCCCTGCTGTAACTTTCATCTCAGGCTCAAAAGCAAAGCCAAGTTTCGCAACTCACACCAGAATACAACATACTAGTGTCCTTCAAGCTTAAAAAAATGGGATTTTTGGATCAAGCTGGAATTCCTACTGAATTATACAAAATTTTTCGAAATGAAACTGAATTAAAAAAAAAGTACTTGCAAAAGGAATCAAACTAGCATACAATGAACTGTTTAGACGAAACAAAAACTTACACAAATTAGACGAAGAAGCAATTACAGGATATGTGAAAAGTGCAACAGGTCAGGGTGATGAATCATCCACACTGAGAGTAACTACAAAAACTATTGCCAATCTAATCTTACTCGCAGATTTCTCAGAAGAACCAGAAGAAGAAATCCCAATAGAGGAAGAATCTTCCAAAACAGTTGAAAAAAGTGAATCATTAAATGATAAACTTAATCTAAACTATACAATTTCAATAAACTTGCCAGAAACTACGAATGAAGAAGTATATGAAAAAATCTTTAACAGTATCAAAAAGACCTCTTAACCAAATGACGCAAATAAATTTAGAGTTATTTTTTTCCAGAAGACACAGAATAGCCACTACTCTCAAAAAACCAAACAAAGATTTTCCAGGGATAATAGAATCAAAACCAGATTACACTGAATCAGAAATTTATGAATATTTGCCACCAAATTATATTAAAAAAGCAGAAATACGATTACACCTTTTAAGTGGCTCTTTGTGTTTGAGAATGACTTTAGGGATCTTTGTAGAGAGATTTTACAAAAAAATACAATCGTTCTGATAAATCTGAATTATTTGAAAAAATCAAAATAAACGAAGAAGAATCCAAAATAATTAAAAAAAGAATGAAGGGAGAAGAAGATTCTCTTTCAACATCTCGTGCAGATTCTGATGTATTGGATTTTTTTACATTACCGTAACTCAAAAACTTGATAGTTAACAATTGGGATCTTTTTCAGGAGGACATACCTAGAGGTAAACGGTTTATCGATAGCCTCATAAATCAACTAAACAGACATCAAATTACAGTTGCCCATTTCTTTGAACTTGATGAATTAGATATTAAAGAGCTTGAAAATAGATTACTAAGATATTACAAAACATTTGAATAAAATTTCTCTAAAATATTATCCCATCAATCCATTAAAACTTCCACGTGAGTACTAAAACAACAACATTAACTATATCTCCATCCATGTTGTGCTGGGGTTATAGTTAGGGGTGTAAATACTGCACCCACGTGGAAAAGATTTCATTGTGTAATTATTTACTGAAAAAAACAATTTCAAAAGGATTGTCTTAAATGGAATTATAATTTTGGTTTGGATGCACTTATCACACGTTCAACTCCACGTGGATTTTACAGTTTAGATGTATCATTTGTTTCGGGATTCATCTGAAGAATTCAAATCACCCACACCATACTTTTTGAAGGCCTGCTTTCTGACCTCTGATGTATCTTCTATGCCTTTGATTTCTTTGTCAAGATCTCCGTGATACTCTGTCTGAATTGGCCATGGGATGGTGATGTTGTGTTTTTTGAATTCCTTAATTATCATTATTCGAATATCGCTTTTTACTTTGAACTGAGAGTCATAGTCTTTTACAAATACTCTCACAACAAAATCAACAGATGAGCTATTGAAATTAACCACGCGTACAATGGGTTGCTCGATATCTGCAAGTATGTTGGCATCGCATCCGCAGCTTGGTTTTTGCTCTTCTCTGTAGGGGCACTTTTCATGAACAATGAGATGATTGCCTCTCTTGTCTTTGAGTTCACTCATGGCCCTCAATCCAACTTTGATAAGTACTGCTGCGACTTCTTCAGGATCATCGAGGTATGATACGCCTACTTCAACTTTAACAGGAATGAATTTGATATCCTTGGAAAAATTGATTATTGTTGCAGCAATTAATTGTCTGGTGGGAATAACTGCAATGGATTCATTTAGTGCATCTCTAACGTATGTGACTCTAGGAGTTATTTGTCCAACAACGCCTACATATCCGTTTTCCAGCTGTATTCTGTCACCTTCCACAAAAATTTTATCTTTTTTAATTGACAGATATGCAAAATAATTCTGCATGGTCTCTTGCATTGCAAATCCGATTCCTATTGCAAGACCTCCACTAGCAGTAGCTAAAACCAATAAATCAATTTCCCACCAAGCAGCAAGACCAACTAGCAGTCCAATAAAACCTACTAGTGGAATGATTTGTTTGAAAGATCTTGTTGTCTCACTACTTTGTCTGTCAGCCCAACCTGGAGGACGTGCCCCAGGAATTATTGGATCATAATTTGAAATACGTTTTTGCTCTCTCCATTGTGAAATAGTGTAAATTTCCTTTGGATGTACACCAAGCAGCAAGACTCTGCCTGATTCATTGTTTCCACTTGTACAGTCTTGAAAATATTTTGCATATTTTTCATTTTCAGATTGTTGCCAAATTTGAAACGTATTTGATTTTATTTGTTTAAAGTTTCCAATTGGAACTCCATTTGAAGTGTAAAAGTTTTCCAAATACCTAATCCCCTCAGGGCTTTTCATTTTTTCTAGATATTCGTCTTTTGGTATTTCAGCAGGTTTGTGCTTTGGAGGATTCCACTTGAACAATTGATGAAAGAGATCATCTTTATCGTCATCAAATCCTTTTTTGCGTACCCATTCTTTGTAATCTAGTTTCTCAGTCTTTTTAGATTCATTTTTTGAGAGAAAAATCGGAATCAGATTAACAACAGCATAGCCTATCACCAGAATTACAATGGTGTCCAATATTTTAGCAAAAGTTTCTCTAGGTGTTAGCGTTTCGTATGCATTTGCAGCATCTATTGCTACCTGGGTGTCGAATAATTCAAAAATTTGAATGTATACGTCTGCTGAAATAAAAAGAGCAATTGCAAATAATGATAACAATGCCTTCTTTACAAATTCTGTTGCAAATGGTCTGGCGTAACTGATTTTTTTTGTCTCAACCCATTGAGATACCCTTCTATTAATTAAAAAAATTGCAATAAAGCCTGCAACAAGAAATACTAGAGACATCTGGAGTGTCACATCTGTCATTAATACGTGATTTAGTGGAATTAGTGTTGAATTTGAAATCTGACTTATTTCCTCTACCATGAATGGCTAATTCTCTTTTTGCATTTATGCGTTATATTTGATGTTGCCTCATTTCATATTTTTTTAAAAAATATCTTACTATTCAATGAAAATATTTCAATAACACTCATATGGTATTTTCATTTATTTTAACCTCCTTCTAACCAGAAAAGTTGACTGGCTTGACTTTCGGACGTATTCACAGAGAATTGTGATTTGCATGAAACACTATAGGATAAACATATTTGGAAATAACCTACAGATTGTGGCATGTCTTGATTTGATTAATAAAAAAAGAGATTATTTTGTAAGTACTAGCGAGTAGCTTACAGTAAATGGTTCTGAGTTCATTGTATGAAGTGCCAAAGTGTTTCCTGAAAACATCCAAGAGCCAGATGATTTTTGTGGATCTACAAAGACTAGTGCATAGTGAATCTTTCCATCTATAGTCCAAGTAGGTTGTCCTACAACGTACTGTTGTTTAACAGGACCTATGAGAGAAACTAATTGTATGGGTTCAGATGCATCATATGTCAAATAACCTGAATATGGTTTATCTCTTGTCAAAACTTGTAAAACTCTCTTCAGAAATAGTTGAACTTCGAAAAGAACTCAAGGATGCAAGAGATGAATACTATAGACTGCTATTCCTAATTCACGGATAGTCTCTATTTTCATTTTTTAATCATTTTTTCTCTTTAATTTACAATCATTGCTAACTGTTAAATCAAAATTTATGTTTAATACCAATATTCAAGTCTCCAAAAATGGAACCATTTGAATTCAAAACATATGGATGATAGAGTCGGACTCTTTATCTTCTATTATTTGGATTCAAATCTGATGTAC
This sequence comes from Candidatus Nitrosopumilus sp., assembly GCA_029864335.1. GTDB lineage: Archaea > Thermoproteota > Nitrososphaeria > Nitrososphaerales > Nitrosopumilaceae > Nitrosopumilus. The sequence continues at coordinate 5,521 of JAOTTS010000031.1, forward strand.
GTACAATTTTTGGCAATAACTTTCGCTCTGATATTATTAGTCACTCCTGCATATGCTCAAAATGTTCCCAAAACTGAAACATATGCCGATATAGTAAATGAATCTAAAAATTGTAAAAAATTGATTCAGGACAACTCTTCTCTTTCAGACGCACAAAAAATTGTTAACAAGCGATTATGCGCAAATCAGGCCGCAAGTAAAATTGTGGGTGATTTGGAAATTAAAAATATTCGGTTATACGAATTACAAGTAAAAAATTTAGTACAATGTGAAACTTGGTATGATAATTATAAAGTAACCACCAAAGACGTATTCAAAATTTTAAAACCACGTCAATTAGCTGATGATTGTATCACTTTGTATAATGACGGAATTTGGAACTATGACGGAAAAGATCGAAGTAAAAAGATACTCGAACTAGCAAGTGAGTTAAACATTTTTGAAATTGTAAAAATTAAGGCAAAAATTCCTGAGAAGGGGGTTGCACCTCTAAAGCAAGTTGAACTAGGCATTCCAAATACTCATGTTGATTGTAAAGTGGATTTAATTTTAATTTACAAATCTCTTATGAAAAAACCAACCTGTGTACAATTAGAAACTGCAAACTTGTTAATTGAAAGGGGATGGGGTACATTACGATATGGCAGTTAGTCTCAAGTGATTATTGTGGGATTAAATATAATCAATCCATAAGAAATAAAAAAATGGAGAAAAACTCTCCATTATATTTTTGGATTGAATGGGGAAATCAAAGAGTCAGCTATGCTTTTGCTGATATTAACAAAAGCACTTGAATTTTCATTCCATGTCTTGATGTTTTGCTGTGTTGCATCAATTGACGCAATAGACATCTTACTTTGAACATCCAATGATTTGTTAATCTTTTCTGCAGAATCATGTATCAAATTGATTGATGCTTCTGAAAGATTGGATTTTATTCCAGCCTTTGTTGCAAATTCTCTCTGAATTTCAACAATTGATGATGATGCATTATTCAATGCTTTAGCATATTCTTGAAACAGATTAGTGGCTGCTTGATGGAATTGTGGGATTGATTTCTCTATTGTCGAATAGAAATTATCCATACCGTCTTTCCATACAGAATAGACATCCTTGTGATTGCTTGTATTTTCTATTTTACTCATATATCGCACCTCCTCCTAGTTGATTAAGTATAATTACTTGAGCTCCTCAAGCAGTTCTTCATCTTTTTTGAAGATCCATGTTAAACCAATCAAATCCATAGCAAGAACACTAGTTGAGAAAGGTTTTTTGGACTCACTTCCAACCATTCCAGATTGCTGACCTTGGTTTTGAACGTCTATTGTGATTTGATTCATGAAAATAATAGATGCAAAGTAGTTATTTAGGCAGATGAAAATTGCTCAGAATTAAGAATAACACAACCAATTGATTTTATTCTGAATCAAATCAAAATAATATATCCTTAATATGAAATTCATCATTTATCTATTCTGTGCGACATAGACATAGCATGTCATAGTGATGCCTTCGTATCCAGACAGCATAGTCTCAATGACGCATTAATTATTTTATTAATCTAAATCATTGTTTTAGTCATAAAAGTCAAAAACATCATAAAATATTTCATAACTTGATTGGATGTAAGATTCTGTGTCATAAGTTCTTCTGATGTTTTGTATGAAAGAAAAGTTGTAGGTTTTTTTAAACCCACAGTGTAACTAGTCTTCGTAAAAAATCCAGGACAGTCCTTGTATTTCTTCCCAACTTGATTTGTTTTGATTATCTTGATTGCTCATGATGTAACATTACAGAATTTGAATAAAAACAAAACGAATGATTCGTTCATAATTCATCAGATGATTTGTATTAATCAATAATTGGTAAAAGATAATTTGAAAGGATGGGCAAAAGTTGGCCCACCCCTTGGACGATTAGTATGGTCGGTTGGTTAAACGGTTAGATGACTCCTATCCGTATGAATACTAAGATAACAACTGCAGAATTTGCATAAAAGAGAAACGTATGATTCCTCAGCATGATCTAAATACTGTTCCAGCACTTAAAACCAAGTTTACTTGAAAATCAAATTCGTTTTAGATCATTGTCCTTGAGATATTTGTCCCATGCTTTAATCCCGCCTTCAAGAATCTGAAAGTCGATTCCGTACTGTGCCAAAGTGTATGTTGCTATGGTCGCTCTGTTTCCGGTCCCACAGATTACTACTACTGGCTTGTCGGTGGGAATCTCTGAGATGTCTTCTGCAAATAATTCTGCAAGTGGAATGTTGACACTTCCAACAATCATGGTAACTTCCAACTCTTCAGACTGCCTTACGTCTAGGAGATACAATTCCGCATTGTCTTGAATCTGTGAATACAGTTCATTTGAAGAAATTACAGTATTTGATTTCTTACTGGATAATTCTCCAATTCAGGAATTAATTCCATCCTGAAGATAATATGTCTCAAGACCAGATTCTGTCATTACTTGGGCTGCTGATGACGCAGAATCTACATTCCCTATCAGAACAATCTTTGAAGATGATGCAACTTGTGGAACTCTGTTATGAATCGTCTGGATTCTCTTCTCAAGTGTGTCTCCTTCAAGAGAGTCTACAGCAGAAGCCCGGAATATGTCCGGCTATGTAACTTTCAGCATTACGTATATCAATTATCATAGCACCTTCTGACTGCATTAGAACAAGGTCTGAGGTTGAAACAGCAAGAGGATTAGTTGATGCGTCTTGAGTTGCAAAGGTTAGAACACCAACTATTGCTACAAGGATAATTCCTGCAATCCAAATCAGTCTGTTCATGTAAAAAACTACGATGTTATGTTATTTATCAATCAAGTGTATCATACAGTTATTTACATCATACTTGGAAAAATTGGCATCAGACATTAATCATCAGCATAATTTTCAATCAAACCATAATTTTCCTCTTGGAAAATAAAACATAACATCAAAATAATATTTGCCATTCTATGTCTTAGTTCCACAATATGAAAATCAGAAATGACAATTCTCATTGAAAAACACACATAGGTATAAGAATGGAAAAACCATCCCTAAACTATGGTTAACCAATATGTCTGGATTGGAATTACAGTTGGCATTTTTGTTGCAGGAATTGGAATAGGATATGCTGCATTACAAGGTAATGGCAGCATGCCAGGTCAGATGAATTTTGGAGCAATGTCCACTCAACAGATGCAACAGGTAATGAAAGACCCAGACTTTAGGCAGAACATGATGAATCAGTTTAGAAATAATCCGCAATCAATGCAGAATTTTATGAATCCCATGATGAGTGATCCTGAACTTCAACCACAAATGAGAGGAAACATGATGCAGAACTCACAGTTCATGCAGGGAATGATGGGTCCGATGTCAATGGATCCTGAGCTCAGAGAGCAGATGTTGCAAACCATGATGAATGATCCACAGATGATGGGGCAGATGCAACAGATGATGGGTTCGGGAAGTATGATGATGGGGCAAGGTATGATGGGCAGTGGTATGATGAATCAGGAGATGATGAACTCCATGATGAGTCCAGATACAATTTCAAATCCTGCAACTGTCATTCCAAGCAGTACAGAACCGCAAGTGCGCTCATTTGATGTTGAGCTTGGAGAGGTTGAATTCTTTGCAAATACAGAAAACGAGGAAGGTCATGAAGACGCAGTACTTGTGGAACTGCACAGATGGAACCCAAACACCATCGTAGTAAACAAGGGAGATACGGTAGTACTCAAGGTAACTAATCCCAGAGGCAACTATCATTCTTTCTCGATTCCAGAGTTCGGAGTATCCACTTCAATGCTTGATCCCAGAGGCGGAACTGAAACAGTAGAGTTTGTTGCAGACAAGACCGGAACATTTACTTTCTCATGTGAGGTTCCCTACAACCCTGACAAGCAATGGTGTGATCCTGATCATGCGATGATGACAGGAACCTTGATTGTCTTGGATTCAAGTGAATGACATCAACATATCCTTTTAATTTTTTTGTCATCTAACAGTAAATCACAAGATTGTAAATATCAAAAAATGATAGTGTAGGGATTCAAAAAATTATCCTTCGTAATCATTTTGATATTTTCTTTTGTTGTACAACCACCATAAACCATATCCTCCTGCAGATATTGCACAAACAATCAAGATTGCCACTGCCAATCCGTCCCAGTTGAAACTTTTGCCTCCAACGTCAACGCCCTTGTTTTCTTGCATGTAACTTCTGAAATTGTCATGCTGTACATTCTGAAACTGTCTGAGATTCTTCATTGTATGATGCGGATAGTTTCTTGTTTTCTTGTCTGGTCCCCTCTGGCCTCTGTATCTTGTGGTGGCAGTTTCTTCTTGTGTTTCGGGAAACTCCCGGAATGATAGAAAATTCTACCGGATTGATAGAGGAGAATACCGGATTGATAACCGAAGATAATAAGGTAGAACATACTGAAAGTGGAAGACGAAAACGAAGCAAGGAAAGAGGCAAGGACAACAAACCTCGAAATTTCTCACTACATACAATCAAAAACTTGCCGCAGTTCAAAAACAAATCTCATGAAGAAGTTAGATAATACATACTAGCAAAGAAAGGAGTTAACATTGGAGGCAATATAAATGCATGGTATGTTGTAATGGTTGTTTTCATAATGCTTGCAGTAGTTACAAGCCCGCTATGGATTGAAAAAGTGGTAAACTGGTACAACAAAAGAAAAGAAGGAAGATGAGTTGGTTAACTTACCAGCACTGCACCTTTCATCCAAGGATGAAGTGTACAGTAATAGTTGTATTCACCAGAATTATCAAATGTATAGTCCCAGCTTGCACCTGCCTGTATGAATCCTGAATCAAATGATTCTGATTCCTGCTCAGTTACAGTATGGATAACAATGTCATCATTAGTCCAAGTTACTGTAGTGCCAGATTCTACCTTTACAGCAATTGGTGCATAGGATTCTGTAATCTCTGGATTCCAAGATTCCTTGACAATTGATACCTTGTCTGCAGATACAGCATTGTGTGTTGGAATGCCTTCACCTGCAGAACCCAAATCATCATATGTAATGATTTGAGGATCTTCTAATTTGTACAGTAAATCTTCTTGCCATGGAATCATAGACTTACTTCCAGGAATGTTGCTAGGTTGCTCTAATGGCTTTAGCATAGAATCATTTTCCAACACATCAAGTAGTGCCATGGAGCCACGTTCTTCTTGTATTCCGTGGACGTGGAAGAGATACCTACCGGCTTCGGACCACTTGGCCTCAATTATTGCAGTGTCTCCATTTCCAATCAGATGAGTCTGCGCATAATACGGCTCGTTCCAAAGAATACCTGAAGGCCAGACCTTGAAGATTGTGCTGTGAACATGGAATGGGGATTGTAAAACACCACCAATTCCCATAACGTAGAATCTAGCAAGTTCATCTTCTACTACCTGAATCGGATTATCCATGTACTGGTTTGCATACCCGTTGATAGGATAGAATTTTGTGAACGTTGCAAGCGGATCCTCTGGGTCAAACTCACTTAGCACAAAGAGATACTCCCTTGCAGGCTCCATGTCGTGATGTACTGGATCAATTATCATTGCACCAAACATTCCCATTCTCACATGTTCTGTGGTTGGAAACGCATGACAATGATACATAAAGAATCCTGCCTCCTGTGCCTTGAATGAATACGTGTATTCCTCTCCAGGTTTTATCATTGGGAACACTCCGTCATTTGCAGAGTTGTGAGTCCCATGAAAGTGAACAGTGTGCGCATATGGCGTGTCATTTACGAATTTCACCTCAACCTCATCACCCTCATCAAATCGTAACATTGGTGCGGGAACTGTTCCGTTGTATGTCCAAACCATAGCCTTGACTCCTTTTGAGACCTCAATTTCTGCATCCTGTGCAATCAGGGTGTAGCTTCTTTTTTGTGGATTCGGATTTTCAGCTCTTGGATAAATGTCATCAATGGTGATACCTGCAGTCTTGATTTGCTGGTTTTCTGTTTGAATAGTAATGTCGGAATCTGCCATCTCTATAAAGTAGATTGCTGCAGACCCAACACCGATTATTACTCCAATGACGATATACCAAATTGGCTTTATCGTGTTAGTCATTAATTGTTGTAATATTACCAATGCATTAACGGTTGTCATCTGTCTAGCTTACGGATAATTGTTGATGGATACCATATGCTATGAATCACTACGAGTAACCATAATCATGGAAACAGAACAAACCACAACATTGGATAAAATGGTGCACGCTCCATTCAAAAAAGTCGTAAAATTTGACCTTATCTGCATGGGAATAGGCGTAGTAATGGGAATGGGTGCAGGCGCATACCTTGTTGCTAGCGGAATTTTAGGCTAGCAATATCCATTTTTTTAATTATTCTTTTAGTTTGCTTTCTTTGAAGACATCAGAGCCATACCAACAGTATCTAAAATAATCAAGACACCATTCATGAAACATTGGATCTTCAGAGTAAAACATCTCAGTAATGTCCGAACCTTCATCATTTGCTGGAAACATAACACATGCTTCTTTTTCATTCAATACAATAACTGTTTGAACATCCGGTACCATTTTTCGTTCAACTAACCCTTTTTCGATTAGTTTGTCAAATCCTAATTTTTTTAGTAATGCTTTTCTACCTTTTGGAATTACTGTTGATTCTGAAAAAATGTAATTGAACTTTACACCTTTTTCGATTTGTTTTACCAGAGGTTCAATCAGATCAAGTGGTGCTTCAGAAACTACCTCATAGATATACTCATTTGAGTTTTTGTAGATGTTCTTCCATTGCTCAAGTACTTTTGATATTCCCTTGACATGGGTGCTAATTGCAAGCTGACCGCATCTCATATTGAATTTGTTAGGCACATTGCCAAAATCATGTTTTTCAAAATATTTTCTGTTCTGTAATAGAAACACCAGTGATGGAACTTGGGTGCAAATGCTTTTTCCAAAAGTTGTTAATGTGTATGTTCCATCCAATGTTTTTTTTATCAATCCATTTTTTTCAAGCCGTGTAAAATTTCTGTGAACTTCCTGTCTGGTAGCATCAATTTCTTTAGCACATGTTGTAGGAGTCAAATTCTTGCTCAACAGCTTGAACAAAATACTTAATCTTTGAGGGCTAGCAAGTTCCAATACATAATCTGCAGTTTCATCAATAAGATCATCCATGTAAAAGAATCCATCATATGCTAAAAAAACTAGTTGAAAGTGAGCTTCAACTAATAGAAATAACCATCATTTTTTATACCCAGGTCTTGATTCAAGAAACTAATTTCACCAATCATTTCTTTTGCTAAAGTGGCTAAATTTCTCCATGGGTTTATACTAAATTCGTGCAACTTCTGTTTTGTATTTTTTACATCTAGGCCTTGCCCGTAAACGGTTGTGACAACACGGACACCATACTCCATCATATAAAATCCATTGATCACACATTTGGCATCTCTTGTGACCTAATTCGTATCTTTTTCCCATATTTGATCTTTGAACTTCAAACTCTTTGCATTTTCCAACACATAATGGATGTGGACCAGAATTACGTGACATTAGGCTATCTCCGACATTAAAGGTCTATAGTTCATATCTACTAGTCTACACATTGAATGAATTTGTTCGTCTGTTTCAAAATGACAGTTTTTGCAGATAAATTTTATGGGTTCTGTGCAAATGGAGCATTTTTGTTTAATTTTTAATCCCATCCCACATTTTCTACAACTATCAGTTCTCATACATGTACTTGTCATTGGTGTCTCATAGTACATCGTAAGTTTCAAAGATTACATGTAAGCTATCTAGCTTACCAAGGTTAATCATTTCTTGTTCCTGCATTATATCATGCGAGAGCAATGCTTCCCTAGACCAGAACATAATGTGATGTTTTTTCACAATGTTCTCGCTTTTTTCTAAAGGTGATAAAATGAATAAAACTAAATCAAAATCTTTGAAACTACCAATGCATAAAAAAGCATATTGGGCGTTTTACATTGTTTTAGGAATTTCGATAGTTATACTTTCATTGATTATATAATGAACCATTTTAAAATTTGCCAATCAGCATTATGGTTTTAAGTAATATGTTGGAGAAAAACAGGTAATGTCATTTACTAAAGAAGAATTGGAATTAAAAATTAAAGAGAATAATATTACATCTGCTGATTTAACTCAGATTGTAAAAGATCATGATGATGCAGAAAAATATCGTCATCTCAAAGAAAAAATGAAGCAAATCGAAGATGATTCATATCTGCTTGACAGATTAGAGGCATGTGATACTTCAGGGACATCTGAGATTCTCAGAGAGTTTTTAGCATCAACATAATTGGAGAATATCAATGAGTGCAACAAACCAACTACGTGCTGATCATGACCAGGTAAAACGTCTGGAAAAAATAGTATTCAAATGTTCTGAGGAGTTGAAAAAAGGTACAGAAATCCCATTTTCTGATTTGACAAAAATTACTATAATAATATCTGAATTTGTAGATACCATCCATGGTGTCTAATTGCAACTGCAACCTACGGTTCAGAATTATCTCCTCAAGTACAACAACTCAGAGAACTCAGAGATAATAAACTCATGACAACAGGAACAGGTCTATCGTTCATAAAATCTTTCAATACTTTGTATTACTCATTTAGTCCATATATTGCAGATTATGAACGTGAAAATCCATTATTCAAAGAAGCTGTCAAGATTGGAATTACTCCTATGATTTCTAGTCTTTCAATTTTGAATCATGTAGACATGAACTCAGAATATGAAGTGTTAGGCTATGGAATAAGTTTGATTTTGTTAAATATGGGAGTGTATTTTGCGACACCTGCCGTTGTGATTATTGTACTTAAAAAGAAATTCTAAGTTTCTTGTTTTCGAGTTACTTTGTAACATAACTAGATTTCCAACACTTCTCTTTACATTCTTTTCAGATAAAATTTCTTATCTGTTTTGAAAAGTAATTGTTCCTATTCAAATCAATCCGTGTGTCAGTGTCAGTTGGAATGATGTCCACTAGATGCGTATGGTTGTTCTCGCCAGGAGCAAACAGGTCTCCAGGTCCGGTGTTTTGTGGATGCACTCCGTCATCAGTATGGAAATTGATGTATGCTCTGCCATGTTCAAACTCGTGGGCAAGAGCAGCAAGTGTGTTTACTGTGCATTCAGAAGCGTCATCATGTCCGTCAGATCATGATGCATATTGAAATAAGTTATAATTGAAATTGGGAATCATGGAAAAAACTAGAATTATGAATAGAACTGTAAAAGATGTATGCGGTAATCGTTCAAAATTAAAAATAATTTGTTAAAAAAAACTGGTACATTCTACAATTGTACCATACTTCCACATGAAATACAACGAAGTTTATTTAATAGATGTGCCAGTCTTTTTAAATTTTCCATTACATACAAAAAACGTTGTTAAATACACAACAAATTCTTGAAAAAAAAATCAACATTCCATTGCGTGATGGTTTGCATTATCAAGAACTTTTTGGATATTGCCCAATTGGTAGTCAAATACGATCAAACTTTCTATCGACAGTCTCGGGAAAATCCCCGAACTGATACCGAATTGATATGAATAGTCGATCAGACTCTCGGAAACTCTCGGGACATTTTACCGAATTGATAGTCCGTTGTTCCGAATTGATACCGAAAAGATAATTTCTTCGACCGAATTGATACCGAATTGATACTTGCTGTCTCCGAATTGATAATCCATTCCACCGAATTGATAAAAAATACTAGAAAAACAGTCCGTTACAACTGCTCCTCTAATACCATTATCTGTTTTCTGTACTGTCGTCGTTTACCTTTTTGTAGTGATTGTACAACCACAATCCGCCAAAGACTGCAATCATTGCCACACAAAAAATCAAGAAGGCCTTTACAATTCCAGAGTTTCCAGTAATGTCAACTCCTTTCACGTCTTTGAGATATTTCTCAAATTCCTCAGGTCTATCTTTGAACTGCACAAAATTATTCATGCTGTTTGCACGGTATGTTCTAGGTTTCTTGTCAGGTCCCCTTTCCCTTCTGCGAGGCTTTCTTTCAGTGGAATCTATTTCAGATTCATGACTTTCAGATACAATTTCAACAACTTTATCTTCCTCCATCATATTGCATCACCTCCTCTGGCCATGATGCTGCCAGTAATGATTTTTTCGATTGTCTTTTTGTGGAGTTTCAATACTCCGTGGTCTCTAATCTTTTTTTGCAACGAGATTAGATTGCTTCGGGATATTCCAAACTTGTGAGAATCTCGTGGCCTAATCTCTAGTATCTTCTTTTCAAGATTGTCATAGACTGTACAACTCTCATCTAAAGTGACACCTAGAATGTTGGAAGCATCAAGGTTTGCCACTTCCTTTCCGACATATTTTATCTGATTTTTGCCTATTTTCATGCGTAATCTGGGCAACAAGCCAACACCCCCTCCTGACTTTGTCTCCCTATGGTCGGCATAGTCATCCAACGTCTCACGCAACGGCTTCCAGTAGGGTATGGTATCTGCAGAGTCTGGGAATTGTTCTCCAGTTGTATAGTTTGTAAACTGCATGTACTGGATACATTCCCTGTTCTTTGCATCAAGGTACGGCAAGGTTGGAATTACTATGTTACTATTATCATCGGTATTGCACCCTGCACCGACAAGTATCTTGTTGAACGGTCTAAGATTTGAGAATCTTTTCAACACATTTGGTGTCGTGATGCTCAACTTTGAAACGGCATACCTGTTTTCATACTTGTCAAGTATCTCTTGTTTATTTTCTGGATGATAATGCATTGCAAGTATGTCCTGCCACCACTTCTCTGCATCAACATCCAATAGATGAGCCAAGCCATGAGACGTGAACTTGTGAATGTTGAATTTGTTTTTTGCATCATCATATTCAAACAAAACATAGCGTTTAGATGATACACCCAAGAACAGCACATTATCCAATAGTTTTCCGTCATCTGATTTTTCAATCTTGAAAATCTGAACGTCCTTGTTTTCATATGGATTGAGATTTTGGAAAAAATCTTGAATCTCACTTGCATGTTTTGGTGAGGCCATGATAGAATCTGTGTCCATGTATGCAACGTATCCATCTCTGTGCGATGTAACAATACTTTCAGCCGCTGCCAAAACCAATCTGGCTGCTGCAGGCAAGAACACTCCTA
>JAOTTS010000013.1 GCA_029864335.1 Candidatus Nitrosopumilus sp.
CTTAACGTTGCACCACGTCTATTGATCAAGGAGAAAATTTAATGTCACTTCAAGCAATCAAATCAATTGATGGAATTCGTTTTTCAGTATGGTCTCCAACAGAAGTTAGAAAATATTCTGTTGCTGAAATTACTGCACCTGAAACATATGATGAAGATGGAATGCCAGTTCAGGGAGGTCTTATGGATGGACGTCTCGGAACTCTTGAACCTGGACAAAAATGTCTAACTTGTGGAAATACAGCCGCTAGATGTCCTGGACACTTTGGACACATTGAACTTGCAGAACCAATATTGCATATTGCATTCATTGATAACATCTACAAACTATTACAATCAACATGTCGTTCTTGTGCAAGACTCAAAGTTCCACAAGAAGATTTAGATGAATTCAAAAAAATCAAAGATAAACATGCCGCATACACTGTAATTTCTCAAAAACGTATTCCAGAACAAATTATAGAAAAAGCAAAGAAAGCAAAAGAATGTCCTCACTGTGGAAAGACACAATATGAACTAGTCTTTACAAAACCAACTATCTTTGTTGAAAAAACAGAGATTGGTGAACATAGATTACTTCCAATAACAATCCGAGAAAGATTTTCACAAATTCTTGATGAAGATTTATTGTTATTATCATATGATCCTGTTACTGCAAGACCTGAATGGTTTATTCTTCAGGCATTACCTGTCCCACCTGTAACTGTAAGACCCTCAATCATTCTTGAGACAGGAATAAGATCTGAAGATGATTTGACACATAAAATGGTTGATATTATAAGAGTTAATCAAAGATTAAAAGAAAGCAAAGAGGCAGGAACTCCGCCACTCATTGTACAAGACCTGGTTGATTTGTTACAGTATCACTCTACAACATATTTTGATAATGAAGTTTCTGGAATTCCTCAAGCACATCATCGTTCAGGACGTCCACTCAAAACATTAACTCAAAGACTCAAAGGAAAAGAAGGACGATTTAGAGGATCATTATCTGGAAAGAGAGTTGACTTTTCAAGTAGAACTGTAATTTCACCTGATCCTAACTTGGATTTGTCTGAAGTTGGAGTTCCTGAACAAGTTGCCATGAAACTAACAATTCCTGAAATTGTTACAGAATGGAATATTGAGAGAATGCAAAAACTTGTAATTAATGGACCTGAAAAATTCCCAGGTGTAAACTATATCGTTAGACCTGATGGTGTAAAGATTAGATTGGATTTCGTAGAAGACCGTTCAACCATTGCAGAAACTCTTGAAATTGGTTATCTGATTGAAAGACATCTTACAGATGGTGATATTGTCCTGTTTAACAGACAACCTTCACTTCACCAAATGTCTATCATGGCTCACTATGTTAGAGTACTTCCAGGTAAAACTTTCAGATTACATCCTTCAGTATGTCCTCCATATAACGCAGACTTTGATGGGGATGAGATGAATCTACATGTTCCTCAAAGTGAGGAAGCAAGAGCAGAAGCAATTCTTTTGATGAGAGTTCAAGATCAACTAATCTCTCCAAGATACGGTGGTCCAATCATTGGAGCACTCAGAGACTTTGTAACTGGTGCATACCTTCTAACTAAAGACGAAACAACACTCTCTGTTCAGGAATTTTCAAACCTTGCAATGCTTGGTGGTTACAAAGATGCACTTCCAAAACCTGCTACAAAAACAAAAGATGGGCCAGCATACACTGGAAAACAACTATTCTCACTATTCCTTCCAAAAGACTTCAACTATGTCCTTACATCAAAATGGTCAAAGGGAACAAATGGTCCTGCAAAAGATGTTGTAATTAAAAACGGTGAGCTAATCAGCGGTGTAATTGATAAAACATCAATTGGTGCAGAAGAACCAGAAAGTGTCTTACACAGAATTACAAAAGACTATGGAAATGCAGTTGGTAAGAATTTCTTAAACTCTATTCTCATTATGGTAAAACAATTCATCACAAGTTATGGATTTAGTTATGGATTCGGTGATCTTGAAGTACCAGAAAAAGAAAAACAACAGATTCTTGATGATATTCAAGCAACTTATGATATTGTCTCTGATTTGACTGATCAATATGAAAAAGGAACTCTCAAACTCACAAGAGGTATGAGACCTGAAGAGGCACTTGAGGCATACATTGTAAATGAATTGGGAAAAGCAAGAGACAAAGCTGGTTCTACTGCAAACCATTCCCTTGATAATTCCAATGCTGGTAAAATTATGGCCACAACTGGTGCTAGGGGCTCATCACTAAACGTAGGTCAGATGGCAGGTGCATTAGGACAACAGTCAAGAAGAGGTAACAGACTTCATGATGGTTACCACAATCGTGCATTGACACATTTCCAAGAACATGATAATAATCCAGACGCACACGGATTTGTAAAATCCAATTACAGAGAAGGTCTCTCTGCATTAGAATTCTTCTTTCACGCAATGGGTGGTCGTGAAGGACTTGTAGATACTGCGGTTAGAACACAACAAAGTGGTTACATGCAGCGTAGATTGATCAACGCATTAGAACATATTAGATTAGAATATGACGGAACAGTGAGAGACCCACATGGTCACATTGTACAATTCCTTTATGGTGAAGATGGAATAGATGTTGCAAAAAGTGATCATGGTGAAGCATTCAACGCTCATAGATTGGCTGAATCTCAAACCATGGTTGATTCTGGAAAAAAGGCAACTAAAGATGAGATTGATACTTTGATTAAAAAATACACAAAGACATTCAGTCCAAGACTCACTTCACTTGTATCTGAAGCCTTGCATGAATCTAGTCTAAGTAAAGATGGTGTAGAGGCAGTTTGTAAGAAGGGACTATCTCTTTACAACAAAGCCAAAGTAGAACCTGGACAAGCAGTAGGAATTATCACTGCTCAATCAATTGGTGAACCTGGTACTCAGATGACTTTGAGGACATTCCACTTTGCAGGAATTAAAGAAAGAAACGTAACCTTGGGTCTTCCAAGATTAATTGAACTAGTTGATGCAAGAAAGAAACCAGTAACTCCAACTATGGATATATATCTTAACAACGAATCAAAGAAATCTAGAGAAAAAGCAATTGAAGTTGCAAGAAATGTATTGCAAACTAAAATCAGTGCATTAATTACAAACAGTGAAACTGACTATTCTACTGAAATTAAATTGATTCTAAGTGAAAATAGACTAAAAGAAAGAGGATGCTCAATTGCTGAAGTTGAAGCATCACTAGCATCAAACAAGAAATTCAAAATGGAAACAGTTGGTGAACTAATTACTCTCAAACTAGTTGAAGAGTCTGACACTGCAACAGTAATTGCAATTAGAAATAAAGTTCTAAACACTACAGTAAAGGGAGTTCCAGACATCGAACGTGTAACCCTTGTCCAAAAAGATGATGAATGGGTTATTCAAACAACTGGTTCTAATATTTCCAAAGTACTTGAAGTAAACGGCATTGACAAAACAAATGTCCGAACAAACAATGTGTTTGAAATCGCAGGAACTCTTGGAATTGAGGCTGCAAGAAATGCATTGATTAACGAACTCAATCATACTTTGGGTGATCAAGGATTAGAGGTTGACAACAGATACATCATGTTAGTATCTGACTTGATGTGCTCAAGAGGTTACATGCAACAAATTGGTAGACATGGAATTGCCGGTACCAAAGATAGTGTTCTTGCAAGAGCAGCATTTGAAATTACAGTTCCTACAATTGCACATGCTGCACTTGGAGGAGAAGTTGAACAACTCAAAGGTATCACTGAAAATGTAATTGTCGGCAGTAACATTCCAATTGGAAGTGGAACTGTTGACCTATACATGCAAGTAAGCAAGAAAAAATAAACTGGTAATGATTATGGCCGATGAAATTACTAATCTAATGAACAACAGCAAAGATAAGGTAGTTTTACTTCGATTAAGAAACACTAGAACTGTTCAAGGAGTTCTAAAAGACTTTGACATTCACATGAATTTGACATTAGAAGATGCTGAAGATGTCACTGATGAAAGACATGAAAAGATTGGCAAAACCTTACTACGTGGAGATAACATTTTACTAATTTCTCTTCCTGAAGAAGAATCTTAGAATTCATCCATCAAACATTAAATTCAATCTTTGATAATTTTTGATATGTATCTTTTTTTCATGATGATTTCATTGATTTTACTTCCTGCATTTGGTGAACCTATTCCTGATTATGAGAAACCATACTCTCCAATATTTACAGACAAACCGATATACACTTGGACTGACAAAATAAAAATGACCATCATTGCTCCTAGTTGGAATACTAATAGAGACTTGATTGATTCAATTGGGGACACACAAGACCATCCAATTAAAATTTCAACAAGAGAACATTCGCTTGAACCTTATAAATTTACAGAGACTGATGTCAATTCAGGAATTTTTAAAGCTGAAATAATCCTTACAGGATTTACACATGACGCAAATGGGGATGGCAATATTGATACAACTCCCAAAACTATGGGCACTGGTCCAACTAGCGGATTTTTAGAAGTCAATAGGGATTCAGCAGTTACCATATCCTTTGAATTTGCAGACGGAGTAATCTTAACTGAATCAACACCTGTAAGTTGGAATGTTGGAACTATTCAATTTACCCAGGAAATTTTTCTATTAGATGATATTGTAACTATTCGCATAATCGATTCTGATATGAATCTCAATCCTGAAGCGCTAGATCATATTCCGATTCAAGTTTCATCGGACTCTGATATTGCAGGAATTAAAGTTGATGGAATTGAGACATCAGAAAGTTCTGGAATGTTTGTAGCAACAATTTCTTTATCTCAGACTTCAACTACTAGTGGAAGTCGACTTTATTCAGTACCTGGTGATAAAATCTCTGCAAAATACGATGATTATACTTTGCCAAAACCTTATTCTGTTTCAGATAATCTTCAGATTGAAACTTTTGCCCTAGTCGACTCTTCTATTCCTCCAATAGAAAGAATAGAAAACCTTCCAATCAAATTCTCTGATGTACTTGGACACTCATTACAATCATTTTCACCAGATAATCAATTGCAAATAGTTGGAACTATCGTCAATCAAAATGAATTTGATCAGAAATTTGTTTACCTATTTCAAGTAAAAAATGATAATAATTTTGTAGAATCAATCTCTTGGGTTCAAGGTGAATTGTCATCTGCACAAAGTCTTGACGTTTCACAATCATGGATTCCAAAAAAATCTGGTATTTACAAAATTGAGACATTCGTCTGGAACTCTCTTGGAGATCCAACTGTGCTGGCACCAATAATGTCCACTTTGATCACAGTTGAATGAAAAGTATGATTTCTACGTGATTATTAAATACAAAATTACAAAATTTTTTGTGTGTTAGGATATTTACTTGGAATAACATTAGTGATAACCGTACTGTACCCTTTCGTTTTCTCGGACATTTTTGCAGAAACATTTCTTGTAAATACCGATAACCAATCCTACAACACCGGTGATTCCATTACTGTTTCTGGGGAAATTCTTGATCTTGGAATGCCAGTAATAGCTATGAGTATCTACGATCCTGATGGAAAAATTTTATCTGCAAACAATTTGGAAATCTCACCTGAAAAAACATTTGCAAAGACTATTCATCTTGATTCTCCATTTTATGAAAAAACTGGGGAATACCAAGTAAAACTAAACTATGGACAAATCTCTGAAAATCGTTATTTTACAATAGGGGACAATTCAGCAGAAACTGAAATCCCTGTTCAGATAAACAAAGAACCAGAAATTTTTCTTCTTTACACGGACAAAAATCAATACGCTAACAATGATGTGATATACATCACAGGTCTTGTTTCTACATTGGGTTCTCCTACTGCATTGATAGGAATTTATGATCCATATGGAATGCCTGCGGGATTTTATTTTGGAACAATAAACTCTGATTTGGAATTTTCAACTAGTTTTCTTGTAAAAGATAGTGTCAATTTTAGAACAGAAGGAACATACTCAATTAAAGCTCATTATGGAGAATCTGAAGCAATATCATTTTTTGACTATTACAAAGAATCTCAAACTGTTACTGATGAAACAATTGATGAAACAATTGATGAAACAATTGATGAAACAATTGATGAAACAATTGATGAAACAATTGATGAAACAATTGATGAAACAATTGAAACAGAAGTTAATAACTCAAAACCAATTGTTGAATCTTCAATTAAAAAAACTTCACAAAATCCTGAATCAAAATCTGAAAATACTTTGATCATAAAAAAAACTATTCAAGAAAATATTCCCCAAAAAATAAAAATCTTTTATACTCAAAAAATAAATGAAAAAATTAATCCAAAAAAAATTGCTCCAACTGAAATCAAAGAACAAACTAATCTCACTGTTGAGGATATCGAATTAGGATTAATGCTAAACCAAATAAATCTGGAATGTGACAAAAGTGTGTTTACTGATACCATATCATACTATGATGGAATGGGACCTGCATTATATCGATTATGTGAATTTGATGAATCTTTGAATTTCTTTAATGAATCCCTAATTGATAATCCAAACGATGTGGAAATTCTCGTAAACAAAGGTTCTGCCTTAGGGAAATTGGGATATTTTACCGAGGCTATAATGTATTATGATCATGCTATCAATATTAATCCTGACTTCTTACCTGCCAAAAATAACAAGGCAAATGCACTTGCAAATTTGAAAGATTATGATGAATCTATTTCACTGTATGAAGAAATTTTAAAGAAAAATCCTAACTATCTTTCTGCTAGAAAAAATCTTGAAATTGCGTTATCTTTAGACACTCCAAATGTAGCATTAATGGATGTGCCGATAGAACCAAGTATCAAAAAAACAGTTTACTCTGAATCTGTTTCACCTAAAGTAATTAATCCAATTAATAATGAAAAGGAAAAACCAATTACTTTTTTTGATGAAATTGGTATTATGTTTTCTACTTTGGGTGCAATGTTTGATTTTCTGAACTAATTTTTTCTAATACCTTGCGTAATTTTTCAATAAACCTATAAAGCCCTATGATGACTATCGATTTAAGGGAACGTAAATGAGTAAAATACTTGAAAAATCATTAAAGGATGCCCAAAAAGAAGATCAATTAACAACGGGTACAAAACAAGTTTTGAACTCTATAAAAAATTCCAAGCTAATTGTGTTGTCTCAATCAGTGAGTAAAGAAATGATTGAGAAAATTGAATCAGATGCAAAAAAAGAAAAAGTACCTCTAGTCAACTTTCAAGGGACTTCAGTCGCACTAGGAAGATTATGCGGCTTACAATTTAGAATTTCAACAATTTCATTCACATCAATAACAGATGCAAACATCAAATCAATTTTAAAAGATACAGAAGCTGAGAAAAAAAATGATTAGTTATATTTTTGTTAATGAAAGTTTAAATGAGACAATTCTGGTCGGAGATAAATAGGATTTCTAATGACACAGTCAATTAAACTCACAACAGATCAAATGCGTATGATGTCACTTTTCCAAAATGTAACTGGCGCAACTGCGCGTGATTGTGTCGAAGATGAAAAACAAGATAGAGTAATTTTTGTAGTAAATTCTGGTAAAATGGGATTGGCAATTGGTAAAGGTGGTGTTCATATAAAATCATTACAAAATATTGTTAAAAGAAATGTAGAATTAGTAGAATTTGACGAAGATCCAGTAAAATTTCTAGCTTCTTTGCTTAACTCAAAACTAATTTCTGAAGTAAAAATAAATACACGAGCAGATGGGACAAAACAGGCAATTGTTATGGTGGATCCAAGAAAGAAAGGAATCGTAGTTGGAAGAGAAGGTAGAAATGCTGAGAAAGCAAGACTTCTTGCAAAACGGTATTTTGGTATTAACAGCGTATTGATTAACAGTCCTGAACGTGCTACTATGGAGATGTAAGCTATGAGAAAATCACCACTTGGATTATTTGCTGGTAGAGTTTTAACTACTAAAAAGAAAAGACAGAGATGGGCAATCTCTACATATAAGAGAAGAAAACTAGGAATTGATAAAAAAGCAGATCCACTTGGAGGAGCACCACAAGGACGAGGCATTGTTTTAGAAAAAGTAGGTATTGCAGCAAAACAGCCAAACTCTGCTATTAGGAAATGTGTTAGAGTTCAATTAATTAAAAACGGCAAAACAGTTACAGCATTCTTGCCAAGAGACGGCGCAATGAACTTTATTGATGAACACGACGAAGTTCACATTCAAGGAATGGGTGCAACACAAGGTGGTGCAATGGGAGATATTCCTGGTGTTAGATTCAAAGTTTTCAAAGTTAACGGTACATCACTTCATGAACTAGTTATTGGAAAGAAAGAGAAACCAAGGAGATAGAAATGGCACAAACTAAAAACTTGTTATTATTTAGAAAATGGGATTTATCTGATATTGAAATTAAAGATCCTGGACTCAAGACTGCCATCTCTTTGAGAAAACAAATTTTGCCTTACACTTATGGTCGTTCAGCATTAAAACGATTCAATAAAGCAGACGTTAACATTGTTGAGAGATTAATCAACAAAACAATGCACTTTGGAAAGAAATATGCAAAAAACACTGGTAGAATGACTGGAAAGAAAACCAAACTTCTAAACACTGTAAAAACTTCTTTTGATATTATTGCACTAAAGACTGGACAAAATCCAGTTGAAGTTTTAGTTAGAGCAATTGAATTTTCTGCACCCAATGAGGACACTACTAGAATAGTTTATGGTGGTACTGTTTATCACGTATCAGTTGATGTTGCTCCAATCAGAAGAGTAGACTTGGCACTAAAATTCATCGCTGATGCAATCAAAGAGGCAACATTTTCCAATCCAAAACCAATCGAGGAACATATGGCTGAACAACTAATGCTTGCAGCAGCAAATGATCCTAATGCACCTTCTGTAAAGAAGAAAAACGAGCTAGAAAGAATAGCACAAGCATCCAGGTAGATAATTCAGTTAGAATTTTTTCCAGTAGCCCGAGGCAGATTCGAACTGCCGTCTCCGCCTATCCACTCTTGAGATCCAGAGGGCAGAATCCTTGACCGCTAGACTATCGGGCTACTTGCAGAAATTTTGCTGTTTTAGAATATATTCATTTGTTGTTCTGTTTGGAATTTTTATTATGAATTATTTTTGTGGATATTTTAATTGTAATTTTCTGTGATTACTTTATTCTAACTTCGTGAATTGCAGTTGAATAATCACACACTGCTTTTAATCGCATGTATGGTATTAATCTATAATGAATTGAATAAATTTCTCCTTCCTTTAACAAAATTCCTTTTTGCATTAATGATACTAGTCCTCTTGATGGGACATTGATTGAAACATTTTGTTCTTGACATACTTGTTGACGTTTGTTTTGAAATTGCTTTAATGTAAATGATACATCATTAACTTCTAAAACTAGAGGCCAGATAATCTCACTCCACACCCATCTTCTGTTTTGTGTAGCTGAGGCATGCTTTCCTTTTTCACTCAACATTAATAACATCACCAAAAGATGTTATATCTTAATAGTTGTCTCAAAACGAAATTGAAGAATCATTAAACTTGTTAGAAAAAGATTGGGATGTTGACCCAATTTTACGTAAATTCATGCTAGGAAAAATTACTGATGTATCTGACTATCTGCTCAAAGTCCGGGATGTAGTCTTTCATGTGCCATATCTTAATTCTGAGAAAAAATTCATTTTATGGAAATGTTATTGGCCCGACTGTCACAACTGCTGCGACAGACAAGGAAGACTCCCACTAACATCAGATGATTTGATAATGATTGGAAAAGGTCTGAAATATCAAAAACCTTCTGATTTTATAAAAAATGAAACTCTCACTGTAACGTATCAGGAACCTGGACCTACAGGGCAACTAACTATAATTACCACCATTAATCTGAAAAGAAAAAAAGATGAAACAGAAGCTGATGATGGAACTCACATCTCTTGTAGATTCTTAGATGAAAAGGGTGGGTGCAGCATGCATCCTGACAGACCTGGTGTATGCTATCTTTATCCATTTTCTAGCTGGCTTGAAAACGAAAAAGGTACAGCACGTGTTCATGCCACCTACCAGTTTACAGGAGATTGTCCTGGATTTTACTTGGCAGATACTCTGGATCCAATGAAAGATGAATTCAAGGACTATTCCAAAACAATTTATGATTACAACATGGCATCAAATAGAACCAATAGAGAAGGGTTTGGCTCTGTCAGTTTTAGTTAGGCCTTAGCTACTTTCATCAAGTCTGCAATTTTGATGTTCATTCCGAATCTATCTTCGTTCTTCTTCATGTAACGAAATATTGCAATAAAATCTGGCAATGCCTTGAAGAAATTAAAGTCCTTGTGAATTTTTGCTCGAACGAAATTAAACACTTTAGCATATACTTTGTAGTGCTCCTCCACTGCTTTCTCATATGCTTTGAAATCATTCATGTTTTCTAGGAATATCTCAACGCACTGCATTGATGGAATGATTCCTTCACCTAAAAGTGCATACACTGTTCCGATTGATTCGCCAACTCCAACTACTTTTCCTGAATAGTATGGTTTACATCTGTCTGGTGTTGCAAGTCTGATTGGTCTGCCCTTTGTTGCAATGACTTTGCCTCCGTGTTTTTGCAAAAATTCATCAGTTGCCTTTATGTGTTTTTTATTGTAATCCCCTGCTCCAATATGTGCCCATTTCTCTCCTAGTGGAAAATACCAAAAGTATCCAGACATTCCTGGAAACGGCTCTATGTAAAAGTCATCATAGGGAACGCCGTTTTCATATTCAATCTTATACTCGTATGTTGGTAAGAAGAAATCTTCCTTTAGCTTTGGCAGATAAACTCTGTTAAAGCCAGTACAATCAACTATCATGTCGTACTCTTTTTCTAGTTCTTCAAGTTTTGGAGCTTCACCATAAATTATCTTGGAATCTTTTATGAAATCTTTGATTAATCCTAATTTGTTATATGTGCACAATCCTTTCAATCCAATATCAAACTTTACGTCATTGCTCATTTTGACATGCATGTTTTTACCATCATGAATTAGAAAGTCATTAAAGTCTCTGCCAGTCTTTTTGCAAAAATCTGCCAGTACTGGTTTTATTGTTCCCCATGCACAAATCGAATCATGTTTCTCTTCAGTATTTCTTTCATAACCGACAACATTGTGTTCTGAATCCTTTAGTCTGGCCATGAGATAAGATCCTGCAACACCCATTCCCATTACTGCAATCTTCAAGATGTCTTGCAATTTCCTTTTGCCTAATAAATACACTATCTGCAAATTTTGCTAGTGTAAACTTGATTACCACTAGTAGCAAAAAGTAGTACTGATTAAATATGAAAATTCCATATTGATTGTGAAAGGTAAATCTTTCGTCTGATTACAATAGTTTCAGGCCTAAAGACAATCACTGTCATCAGGTAACAGATGTTTCTGATCTTAAGCGATGAGCTGTCATCAACACCCTTTCGGGAGTTGATCTTAATCTCATTCAACTTTTCATAAAGTTAAATTTGGTAACACGAGTTGTGTTATCATGGATACCTTTGATGCAATAAAGTCTCGTCGTTCAATTAAGAGTTTTAAAAATCACGAAATTACTAAAGATGAAATTAATCAATTATTGGAAGCTGCAATATTATCACCAACTTCATACAACATTCAAAATTGGAGATTCGTAATTGTAACAGAACAAAAACTCAAAGATGAGATATGTCAATTATCCTATGGACAAAGACAAGTTGCTGAATCTTCTTTAGTTATAGTGCTCTGTGCTGATTTGAAGGCCTGGGAGAAAAATCCTGAGCGATACTGGAAAAATGTTTCTGAAGAATCTCGAAATTATCTGGTTAACGGCATCAAGCAGGCATATTCAGGGAATGCTGAACTGGAAAAAGACCAGGCAATTCGCTCTTGTGGAATAGCTGCTCAGACCATAATGCTTGCAGCAAAATCAATGGGCTATGACAGTTGTCCTATGGAAGGATTTGATTATGGAAAGGTTGGAAAATTAATCAATCTACCTGATGATCACATTGTTACAATGATGGTAGTAATTGGAAAGTCTGCAAAAGATCCTGCATCACGTGGTGGACAATTACCACTATCTAATGTGATCTTTGAGAATTCATTCTAATGGAATACATTTGCAAAAATTGTGGAACAGGTTGTAGAGCATCTCGTGGCATTGGAAAAAATCATTAACTCTGTGATAAATGCGACAAAATTAAACAGAAACAGAAATACAAAAAGCCAAATTAAACTCAATACGCTTAACTTCATTATTCTTATACAAGATTTGTAATTGACTTTTATTTGTAAAAGATGCGATACCAAATTTCATGTAGAAACAGATAGAAAATTAATCTGTGTAGATTGTAAGGTTCAGTTAGACCTACTAGATAAAGAAAAAAGAGTCAATGATCAAAGAATCAAGAAACTTGAAGAACATAAGAAATCAGAATTGAAAAATCCCACATCAGAAGAAATTATGAAACGGATAGAACGTAATTTACAAATTGAGTATAAAAAACGTGATGGAATAATTAAAACGATGAATTCTAAAGTTAAATTCTAAACTCTATTGATTCACTTTAGTTTAAAAATTAATTTTTCACTAGACTCTCAAGGGATAATCCATAGTATGGTATATTGTCAGTAAATTTTTCGATCAGTTCTTTTTTTTAATTTGTACATCTCTTTTTGTGTTTTCATGTTTGTTAGATGCTTTGGGTTCTGATAATATTGACTTTGCAATTTCTGTACACCGATAGTTAATGGTTTGTCTTTGTTTTTTTGTTATCACTATAACCTGCCCTTTTAAGCTCGATTCTTCCTAGGTACTCCTCATGATTTGCAATATGTTGGGGTGCGACACTGAGGTATACGTCCAAGTAATATTCTATCATTTCGAAGAGGGGAATCAAAAACCACACTGCAAGTAAATCATGAGGTTTTGTATTATTCACGCTAAACTGATTTCGCGAGATTGTAGTATAATTCAGATCCAAATTATGAATTGAGAAAAATAAATCTTGATGTAAAAGACCAGGACTATCTGGATTTGAGCATCTGCATTGAAAAAGAGTTATCAGTTGAGGAGAATCTCAAGAATATTATTCGCTATCATCTCATCACATACCGAAATAGAGCAAAGATGAGAAATCAGAAACTAGTATAACTGATTTTCAAAATTTGGAGAAACCGACAATATTTTCTACAAGCTGTTTATCAATTTATCATATATTGTAATAATGTCTGTAAAAAATACATTGCAAAGAGCAATACCATAGAGGGTGGCAGATATGAGCAAGGTCAAAAACGATGTCCTGAATGTGAAGTATTCATTTCATGGGAAGGCCTATGGTGTCCTTGTTGTGGACGATTACTGCGAACAAAACCTCGGGCCAAGAAATTAAAAGGCCGATTGTCTCTTAGCCGTAGATAAAACTCTGAATTTATCAACATACTTAATTTCATAATTATTCCAGAAAACCAATGGGCAAATTAGTTGCAATAGGAATTGTAATACTTGTAATATTTCTAATAATGATAGGACTTTTTGTTTATTCTTACACTCAACTCTCAGTAAATCTGCATGATGTACGATTTCACAGCATTGATTGGGCTCCTTTGTCTTGGAATAAACTACTAAATCTTGGACTCAACTCTTACTGGGAATTGGTTTGGTGCTGCATTTGAGCTAATTGAGGGTGTGAATTTGAATTTGTTATTTGGAATTTTAAATAATGGCCTTCTTCCAGTATATATTCCTGATTTGTCCTATGACATTTTGATTAACGGAATTTTGATTGGAATGGGTTTCAGTGATGTAGATCTTACAATAAACCCTGGGCAAACAAAAGTAATCACATCATTTCAAAACATTCACAAAGACAGTATGGCCCCACTGTTTATTCCATAATAGAATCCCAAGGAGTAATAGAGATTAAGGTGAGGGGGATTGCGTATTTTCAATTCTTCGGCCTTAGCATTCCAGTTCTCTTTGAGTCATCAAGAAATATTTCAATTTATGATGAAGTACGAGAGCGAATCGATGAGGAAATTCAGAAAAACAAGCTGCAAAACTCTGTGATATCATCTGTTAACAAATCAATAGAGAGCACATTGGGAAGTATTGTAAATGATTTGTTTGGAGAGATAAATTGGAATTATCCTTGTCTGGCCAGAAATTTGTAGACTCTATCTACAAGGTCAATCCTGGAGCATACAGCTATATTGCATTTACTTTACCATGTGAGGCTAAAGTGGAAGGAGGATTTGCAGCAAGTGACATACTTGGAAATGACATTATTGTACTAGTTTTAGATGATTACAATTTTAATAAATTTGAAAATGATCAATACTTTACTTCATTTTATTACAGCAGTAATGTAAAGTCTGGAGGATTTGACTTGACTTTGCAAGCTGAAGATTATTACATTGTAATATCCAATCAATACTCTATGATATCAACTAAAACTGTCCAGTTTCAAGCAGTATCCCTTTGTGTATAGATAATTCTATATGCCAAATTCACATATAGTATTAATGGTATTAACTGACAAACAACGTGAACTGCAACAAGAACGCAGATTAGCAAAACTCGAAAAGCGCGTAGATGCTGATGACAAACGAGTTACAAAACTGGCAAAAAGAATCACTGCTTTAGAAAAACAAGATCTAGTTTGAAAAACAAAATCTAATCTCTAAACTCCGAGAATTAAGAGAATCTTTTGCACTATGGTATTGTGATCTGATGAATTTTCTGTTGATAAAAGTATGAGATCTTTGCCATGATACACTGTAATCCACTTTACGTTATCTCTGGATTCTACAGACCAGTTTGTTTTGCCTAGTTTTCCATCAAATACTCTGTTCATTTTTGCCTTGAGTAGTGCTTCACGATGTACCATCTTTGTCTCAGGAACTGTTAGTTGCGGGATTATTCCCTTTTTTCTGTCATATGCCTTGAGTCTACCGCATTTGCATAATATCCCTACAAATCTAATTGTCTGGTTAATGCTCAAAATTTCACGGCAAAGGCGATTTTCTGGTCTTAGTACTTGCACTATTTTGATTTATTTTAAAAAATTAGATGATGCAAAAACAATTTTCTTGACTAAATGGTATATTCCTTTCTGTTAGTTCGGGGTTTTTATGAGAAAGGCTATTCTAGTATTGTATGGTGCTAGTCTGGATTGGAATTGTGGTCGGAATTTTGCTTGTGGTAATTTTGATTGTAAAAGCTACCAAGACCAATCCCCGCGAAATTGCCGGAATGACAATGCGCTGTAAAAAGTGTGGGACTGAGACTGGCGGAATGACGTGTCCCAAATGTAACAAAACATTTGGAGTTTAGACTTGAAAATTAGATTGTATATTACATACGCTTAAGTTGATACAAAATTTAGAAATTTATAAACAAGATTAAAGTAATTTTTGGAATAGTTATTGGTGTTATTGTTCTAATTACAATTGTTGGTCATTTTGTAAATGAATCATATCAAAATTTTGAATCTGGCACAAGTGAGGAAAGTGATGAGGCAACATGGCAACTACAAAAAATATACCTTGATCAAGAGTGCCAAGAAAAATACATGGGTCAAACTGATGCCATGGAAGAATATTTTGATAGAGTCAAAGAAGAATAAAGATTGAATCCCCCAACTAAACTTGAACCCTAGATTAACAGTATGATGTTACAAATCATTTGGAATAACTATGTAGAACTAGGCAGTTTTTATTTTCCAGATTATTGATTTTATGTCGGCCTTGAGTCAACACAAAATCAATAATGGCAATCATTAGTTAGAATACATAGCACAAGTCATGGCTCTAGTTAAAAATAAAAAAGCATTTATTCAATCAAAATTGCTGGCTTGAATGGCCTTGCATGTCTTGCCTTTCCTTTAGGATCATAGATACCATCGTCTGATTCAGAAAAGACATCAATCTCTACACCGAACTCTTTCTTTCCAATATCTGACAATTCATTTGCAAGGAATTGTTTTTCATCAAACTCTTTTGTTTGTAGTTTGGTTTCTCTGATTTCAGTTGGTTCAGAGAGAATATCTTTGATTGTTTTCTGAACAAAGTCTGGAATCTTTTTGACATCTACAGTTTCGTGATTTGCAATCAATTCTTTCATTACAATTCCCATGTTGGTTTGACCTGTCATCACTTTTTCTAATATGGAATAATAGATTTTAGACTTGAATAAATCAGCTGTGTATATTGTAATTTTCTGTGGTGTAATCTTGGTTACCTTGAGAATGTTTGCAACATCATCAATTGTTGATTTTAACAATTCTTCAGACTGAATTGCATTGGCATCAAGACTTTGTGTTGAGAACTCTGGCCATGGTGAAGTTGACACCATCTCTGAGTGTCCTAGTTTTTCCCACATTTCTTCAGCTATGTGTGGTGCAAATGGAGATAACATTGCAACACGTGTTGAGTTTATCTGGTGTAATATTCCTGAAGTGTTTTCTCTATTTTTGGCTTTGACTCTTTTGTTGTACCAGTTCAAATCAGATTCAAATGCAAACAAAATATCATGTAGTGCTTCACGTAATCTCATCTTTTCAATTGCAGTAGTGACTTGAGACACCATGCTCTGGGCTTTTGATAAAATCCACCTATCTTCAGCTTCGAGATTATCGATTTTCTCAGGTTTTAGCCTTGAGCATTCATGGAATAATGATTCTAGCTTGTTTTGAATTCCTGAAACTGACTCTATGTTAAAGTCCGCATCCTGTAATAGCTCTGCTGAAATGATTATTGCCAATCTTATTGGGTCTGCACCATAATCCTGTATTGCTTTACGTAATGGAATAATATTTCCCATACTCTTTGACATTTTAGAACCGTTCATCAATACAGAGCCATTAACTACAATTTCTTTAGGCCAATTTTTCTCTGGAAATATTGCAACATGATTCAGTACAAAAAATGTCAAGTGGTTTGGAACCAAGTCACGTCCTGAATGTCGTGAATCTACTGGATAGAAATATTGGAATTCTTTTTTTATTTCATCGATGACATCAGCACACATTTTTGTAATTTCTGCAACATTACTTACATCACCCTTGTCCAAAAATATGTGATCAAAGAATTCCTTTGATAGATTGTCTGCAATTATGGTTCCATTGTTTACAAATTTTGAAATGGTATAGTATGCCATATAGATAACAGAATCTGACAAACTCTCTACAATCCAATCCTTATCCCATGGAAGTTTTGTTCCCAATCCATGCTGTCTTGCACATGCCCTTTCATGCAACCAACCGATGACATATTGGAATTCTGATTTTATCTCCTGTGGTAAAATGTTCATTTGATCAAAACATTTGGTAGCTAATTCCTTCCAGTCTTTGTCTCCATAGTTTAGGAACCATTGATTGTTTAGTACTTTGACTACACACTCTGCTCCACATCTGCACTTTATTGGTGCATTAGTTAGTTCTAGTAAAATATCTGCATGTTTGTTTTCAATTAGCCATTCTTTGATGGTATCTTTGGCATATGCAACTTTGATTCCAGAGAATTGCTCTGTGTTTTGTTTGAGTTTCCCACCGTAGAACTCTTTTCCATAAACTTCCTTTGTTACCTCTTCAAGTTTAGAATCATTTTGAGATGTAACTCCAAATTTCTCAACCGCCTCTTTTGCTGGATTCTCTCCATATCCTTCAGTCTCTATAATGGAGATAGGCACGATTTTACTCACTTGGGACGCCAAATCTGACTCTAGATTTGTCTTTTTGATGTCCTCTAATGCCTGATAGTCAAATGGTGCATGAGCAGGAACTGACATTACCATTCCAGTACCAGTTCCACTTTCAACAAAACTAGCAGGAAGCATTACAATTGATTCTTCTCTGTGGGGAACAGTAACTGTTTCTCCAATTAACTCTGAGCCCTTTATCTCGCCATCATATGTAATTTTTTTATCCAAAAATTCTAGCTTGTATGCACACTCTGCACTTACAATCCATTTCTCATTATCCATTGTAATCTTTTTGTAAACTATTTCAGGATTAACCCACAAATTCACAACACCAAAAATTGTTTCAGGTCGTAGTGTTGCAGTTGGAATGATATAATCACCGTATTTGAATTTAATTAAAATATATTCAGTGAAATCAGGTTCCACATCTCCTTGTGTATCATGTTGGGATACAGGATTCTGGTCTTTAGGACACCAACCAACTGGATGGTTTCCCTGAACGATTAAATTTTTCTCACGTAGTGTATTGATTTGCCATTCAATGAATTTAGAATACACTGGATCAATTGTTGTAAACTCTCGTCTCCAGTCAATAGAGTAACCCATCTCAATCATTCCAGTTTTAATCTCTTCATGGAAATAATCTGCAATCTTTACTGGTTCAACAAATGACTTTATTGATTCTTCAGGAACTGAATACAGATTTTTTAAATTCTCAATTAGTTCTACATCTCCAGATTCGACTCTTTTTGCCATGCCAAGAATTGGAGTTCCAGTGTAGTGAAACGCCATTGGAAACAAAACATTGAATCCTTTCATTCGATAAAATCTAGCATGAACATCAGCTAGTGTGTATGTTCTTCCATGTCCTATGTGTTGAGGTGAGTTGGGATACGGATATGCAACTGTAATGAATTTTTTTTGTTTCTCATTTGGATTTGTCTCAAAGTCCTTGTTTTGTATCCATTTACTTCTCCACTTATTCTCAATTTCTGTCCAGTTTATCTCCAAATTTCATCATCCTAAAATCATTGATTTTGCTTTGGCTATTGCCTGCTCCATTTTAGATGTGTCTTTTCCTCCACCTTGGGCAAATTTGGCACCCCCACCACCAGAACCTCCTAAAATTGAGGCTATTTCCTTGACAATTACGCTTGCATTAATGCCTGATTGCTCTCCGGCATACACCATAATCCTGACAGTTGGGCCTGATTCAAAAATCCCACAAAATACGCTGGTATCATCCTTGGCAACTAGTTTTTTTCCAAAGTTTAGATGAAAATACTCGTCATAGTTTTCACTTGAAGTAAAGTACAACTTGTTTTTGATGGAAATACCCTCTAGTTCTCCTGATTCTACAGATAGAATCTTTTCTAATAATATTGGAATCTGCTCTCTTGCCTTTTGTTTATTTTCTTCTCTTCTCTTTTCTAGTTCTTCTTTTGCTGCTGTTTCGTGCACTTTTTGTTTTGAAATTATTTCTTGTTGTTTTACATACTCAAATGCATTAGGACCTGAGACAAACTCTAGACGAACTACGCCATCTTGAATTCTTTTAGTCTTTGTAATTTTGATTAATTCAATGTCTCCTGTCTTTTTGACATGTGTTCCACCACATGCTTCTATATCCTTGTCTTCAATTGATACAATTCTTACAGACTTTACTGGAACAACACCTCCCTGGTAAATTCTAAATCCGTACTTTTGTTCTGCAGTTCCCCTATCAAAATATTCAATCGATACAGGATAATTTCCTTTTACCATTTTGTTTGCAGCATCTTCAATTTGTTGTACTTGCTGGTCAGTTAATGATGAATGATGAGTAATGTCTAATCTTGCATGATCATCCTCTTTGAATGCAGAGTGCTGCCAAATCCATGAACCAAGTACTCCTCTTGATGATGCGTTAATGATGTGAGTACTGGTATGATTCTTTGTAATGTTTGCACGTCGTGTTGCATCAACTATACATTTTGCTGTCTCTCCTTCTTTTGGAGTGCCATCTTCTAGCTGATGAACAATAATATCTGCATGTTTGTCTACATTAATCACATTAAATCCTGCAATGGTTCCATGGTCCGGCTCTTGTCCTCCACCTCTTGCATAAAACGAAGTTCTATCCAATACCACATGATGATCAAATACTTTGATTACTTTGGCATCAAACTCCATCGGGTCGTCTTTGTAAAACAGAGTATCAGTTTCAGGCAGTTCATCTAACGGTAATTCTGCAATTGGCTTTTTCTTTTCAGACTGATGCAAGTCTGAAAGTTTCGAGTAAAATGAAAATGGAATTTCTGCAATTGCATTAACTTCTTTGAGATATTCAGGCGTAATTCCGTCTGATTCGTATAGTGTGATGAGTTCATCTACAGATGGTACGCCTCTTTCTCTAATCTTTTCTGCCTTTTTCTTCATGTGGACTTTGGATTCCTCATATCTTGTAGATTCCATTTTCAGAATCTTCATGACGTCATCTCTTTTCTCATCTAATTCTGGATACGTATCTTTGAGATAATCAATATGGGTCTCAACCAAATCATCAATGTCTAATTTCAGATTTAGCTTGCTAATTGTAGCATTGATTCTTCGCAACATCATTCTTAGATTGTATCCTCCACCAACATTGCTTGGCAGTGCACCATCCGTAATTGCAAAAATTAGGGTTCTAAGATGATCTGCAATTAGATAAATTCCTTCTAGTGGGGTTATTATTTTGTTTAGTTGGTCGTCTGTTAATCCTGCTTTCTTTATTGCATGGCGTCTTACATCGTTGAGATCCTCATAGTCATCTAGTGCCTTTGCAATTTCTGTAAAGTATTTTCGTAAAATTTCAGAATCCGAATCAATTCCAATCTTTTCAAATAATTTCTGATTAATTGGACCAAAGCAGCAATCATAAGCAGTAGGTGTACCCATGGTAATCCATGCAAATCGCTCAAGGCCTGCACCCATGTCAATTACTCGCTGGTCTAATGTTGTGTGCTGTCCTAATTCTCCTTGAAATTCAGTAAAGACTGCATTTCCTAATTCTAAACCTCTGACAAAGTATTCAAGTGACGGACCAAAGGAGCCTCCTCCTGCCCAGACATCTTCAACAAATACCACTTCTTCTTTTTTAATTCCAAACTGATCAGTTAGTAACCTATAATCCAAATCAACGCATTCATCTTTCCAATATCCTTTTCCCTCTGGAATACTGTGCTGTCCAATCATACAGAAACTCGAAAAGTGTCTACCTGTTACTCCAACATTTTCCAAATCCTTGAATCTCAAGCAAGTCTGTGGAACTATTAGTGGATTTGCAGGAAACTCAAATACTACCTTGGAGCCCATCACTCTTTGAAAGTCCACAACTGATGCAATTGTAAAATACAAATCATCTCGCCATCTACAAACTACAGGATATCTGCTAACTGAGGTGTGATTATTTTTTACAAAAAACTCTTCTACTTGTTTCCATGCTTGGGTGTAATCAAATCGCTTAGTAGTTGGCGGTTCTCCGATGAATGAGTATATGTCATCAGCATCATCTGGACACAAATCTCTTCCTGAATTCAGAGTCCAAAAAAATCTCCCACATTTGGTACATAATTTTCTGACAAATCCCTGATCTTGGAACAATTTGACATTGTAATATCTGTCAGGATCTGATGAAAATTCTTTTAGAATCTCTTTTTTATCCAACGATGAAACTGCCCTATTCCGATATTAAGAATTGTCGATTAATAATACAACAACACAATACAAGATCTGATTAATTATGCCAGTTCCATACTATGTCATGCAAAGATTCCTTCCATCTCTTTGAAAACAGTATTCACAGTTCAAAAACCAAAAGGATCTGCAAATGTGCGTTAGACACATTCATGAAATTCTTCAAGCTCAAGTATAATGATTCTTGCATTGATGAATGAAAAAATGCTCCAGGTAATGGTAGAAGACTATGTTGTAGCTCTCAAAAAAGATGGGTTCCAATTATTTTGGGATTAGTTGGTTTTACCTCTCTTGAATTATTACTATATTCTGGTTTGTTTTTAGTTTAGATTATTCGTAATTTGTACTTAGATGACGTAAGCTCTGGGTATGAATGCGTACTCTATTTTTCAAAATTTATATCCTCTTTTTATGAAGAATGTTAATTTATTTTGTCCAGAATAGATATACTCAAACAAATATTATGATACCTGTGAAACCACCAGTGGGAGTACCTGGCAAGGATATTATGTACATTCCAAACTACTGTAGCAACTGTAATAGACATTTTTTGATTGATGAAGAATTTGAAAATCATAAAACAACATGCTAGCAGACTCCAAACTGTTCAATAGATTTTGAATTACTTACCTAGAGAAAAGTATCAATTGGATATAATGTGATCCGACTCTTCTAATCTTCCTTAAGATTATGAAATAAATAAAATTGTATTAGATCTTAAGACCAAAAACGATTAGTTGTTTGGTGACAGTTCTAATACTATTCTAATATGTTTCAAAATAGTATTTAGCCAATACTGATGATTTGTATGAACCAATTCTCAGTGTTGGTTATATTCAAAAATGAAATAGTTTCATTATGCAATGTTGTCAAAAATGATTCCTATGGACGCATTAATCTTAGGGAAGTTTACGATCTGGTAAACGATAAACTAAATTTGGCACACACAAGACAACATTGCAATTTTCAATTATTCTCATAATGTGAATTATTTTTACATTTATCGCAAATAATCTGAAAGTTTTCTTCATCAAATACTACAGACACATCAGATGAGAATCATCTTGAACACATACCTGTCAAGAATACCAAAACCTCTTATATTTTTGACATAAGGGAACGGTAACGATTCCTTTTTCATTTACTAATACTTCAGTTGGGAATGTTTCTTCTTGGTTATTGCATTTTTGACATAATCCTATCATGGAAACCTAGTGTGGAATTAAGGAGATTAGAATGGTTTCATTGAATTTTGGTTCGATCAAGGTCAACAGTTTTTCAGATTCAAAATTATCTACTTTTTCTGTAACACAAGACATGATTAAGGAACACTGAGTTTATTTGAGATTTAGTATCTGGCAACAAATAAAATCATTAAATCGATACTTTGCACTGACAAATAATACATTAAATAGAATACATAACGCACTCTTTTTATGTTTGGCAAGAAACCTACTCTAAAAGAAGGAGTACATGTTTTCTCCATCAAAAAGAAAGGTGAATTCAACGACTTTATCTTCGGTATAATCACTGGAGTAGACGGACGTAAAGTAGGAATCAACGGAGTAATTGTAAATCCAATTGGTCTGAAAAACAAGATTACACAAGGAAAAACAGGAGAGCGCTCCCGAGAAATACTAGAGTATCCAACTCCAGACAATATTGTATTGGCCCTAGTGTATAGAGTAGAGCATGAGAATTTTACAGGGATTTTAGATCTTGATGTTGACAAATGTGATATCTTGCCACCAAAAATTTATGCAATGCTTGATGGATGGATTCGCGAATCATTACCTGAATTTATCAATGCAGTTCTATCATTGCCCCAAGGAGCTGAGCGAGATGAGGCAAAACGAGTATTGCGAAACAGAATGGATACTTTGATTGATAAAAATCTCAAACGAACACTGTATGCTGTTTGTCGAAGTCTGAAGATTTTAAACTAGATTTGCAAATTCTAGGCATGATTTCACCATAGTTTTATATTATGCCCTAAGAAAATTTCGATACAATGGAATATGTTTACGCTGCTTTACTTCTTCACAAACTAGGCAAAGAAGTTAACGAAGCAAACCTCACATCAGTTGTTAAAGCATCTGGTGCCGAAGTTAATGATGCTCAAGTTAAAGCACTTGTAGCAGCCTTGGCCGATGTCAACA
Organism: Candidatus Nitrosopumilus sp.; assembly: GCA_029864335.1. GTDB lineage: Archaea > Thermoproteota > Nitrososphaeria > Nitrososphaerales > Nitrosopumilaceae > Nitrosopumilus. Next base: position 23,607 of record JAOTTS010000013.1, read on the forward strand.
TCGATGAGGCAGTTAAAGCCGCACCTGTAGCAGTTGCAGCAGCAGCCGCCCCAGCAGAGGTAGCTGGTGAAGCAAAGAAAGAAGAAGCACCTAAAGACGAAGGTAAAACCGAAGAAGCAGCCATGGAAGGATTATCCTCATTATTTGGCTAAACAACACTTTTTTCAATTAAATTTTTAATCTTTATTTTTTCAAGCTTGATCTTTTTCATTAATCTTAATTAGTAATTTCCCTCCACTCTATTGATTGGTAGATTTCTCTTTTCCAATAGATGGCTTTATCAGTATTTTAGATTACTTGGGGACAATTGCATTTGCAGTAACTGGAGCATCAAAGGCAATATCTTACAAAGCTGACATCTTTGGAATTATTATTTTGGCTACTGTAGTTGGAGTAGGTGGTGGTGTAACACGTGATGTAATCTTTGGACGATTCCCAACTGCATTTTCAGATCCAATCTATGTTACTCTAACTGTAATTGCAGGAGTTGTGATGTTTTTTTTATTTACAAAAATGAAAAAACAGATGAATGTCTGGTTAATTTTTGATGCAGTGGGATTGGGTGTATTTTCTATTCTTGGTGCATCAATTGCATATCAAATAGTCGGATTGAATTTCCTTCCAATGCTATTTGGAGGAATGATTACTGCAATTGGGGGTGGAATTCTAAGAGATGTCTTTGTTCGAGAAATTCCTATTGTATTTGTAAAGGAAGTGTATGCAATTGCATCAATTATTGGAATTATAATTTTTTATATGACATTGTCATCTGGGATAGAGATACAGCTTGCATCAATTATTGGAATTGTAGCTGCTACTGGAATTAGACTACTTGCAATGAGGTTTAATTGGAATTTGCCCAAAGTACGAGAATCTTGAATAAATTCTAGGATATCATGTAATTATTTCACTTATAATAGCATTTTCTAATAATTGAATTTTAACCACAATTATATTGTTCTTTAAATTTATTTAATAAAATTGTAAAAAATTAAAATAGTTTAACATGTTGAATATATTCTTGATAACGGTTACGGATTGTAACAACAGTTATTCCTGCAACTTTTGAAATATTTTGTTGAGACAAATTTACACCTGTTTTGATAATTGCCATGTATATCACAGTGGCTGCAACAGCATCAGGTCTTTTTCCCGCAGTTAGTTTTTTCTCTTTTAGAATATCAAAAATGTTCATTGCTTCTCGTTTAGTATTTTCAGGGATTTCTAAATTGTTTGCAATTTTCACAATACATTTGACTGGGTCTTGTATGGATGTAGTTAATCTAAGATGGTGGAACAACATTCTATAGTTTCGTGCAATCGAACTTCTACTTTCTTGAAGATTATTTGAAATATCTTTGATTGTTCTAGTAGCGTTCATTTCTCTACATGCCACATACATACAGGCTCCCACTATTCCTTTTATGCTCCTGCCACGAATCAGTTGGGATTTAACGGCTTTTCGATATAAATAAGATGATCTTTCTCCAACAGAATCAGAAAGACCTAATTTTTCTTTTAATTTCTCTATCTCGGATAAAGCAACTCTTAAATTTCGTTCAGAAGTATTTTTTGTTTGACTTCTTGAATCCCATAACCTCATTCTATTCATTGCTTGTCTTGTTTTGTAATCCAGAAGCTTACCTTTAGAATCACAATTAAATTTACCAATGACTGTAGCTAGCCCCATATCATGAAATCTTAATGATCTATTTTTTACATGAGTCTCAGTATTTGCTGTATTTCCATTGCTGACTTTATTGTCTTGTAAGATTTTATCTTGTAAAACTATACCACATTTTTGACAAATAACCTCATTTGTTTCAAAATCAGTAATTTCAATACAATCCATACATAAAGAATTTCCATCATATCTGCAAATTGCTTTTTCAGTTATAGGTTCCCTAACCATGAAAAAACTTCAGATAGTAATCTTGTAAAATCAAGTATCAGTCCTTTGACCAATACTCGTAGATATTTTTTTCCTTCTCGATTTTTCTTTGTAGATTACTATTGTGTGATAATAGATCATAATCAAATAAAAGTCGCATTTGAGAATAATGTACGTTTGTTTAGTTTTTTTGCTATTATTGAATAATTTCAAGGCGTTATGTGATAACAGTAATTTTTAGATATTATAAAATCCAATATTTTCAAATGGTAAAAACAACCAAACTTATCAAACAAAAAAATGGGGAGTATAAAATAGACATTTCAGAAGAGGATATTTCTGAACTTGGTTGGAGTAATGGATATGTTCTAAAAATTGACGTGAGGGATAATAGAATAGTCATTGAAAAATTAAGTGGGTTTATGGGAAAGTGATTTTGATTAAATCATTTAATGTCACATTGTTATTAAAAAGTAATGCAAAGAGATAGACTAACTGAATGGTTTGTTCCAAAATTTGGTTCTAGAAATTTTAGATTATCAATAGGAATTCTATTTTTACCCTATACTGGAATGATAATGTCATTTTCAATATTGGGATCTCTTTCAGTAGAATTTAGCCTTGTTCGATTAGTATCCATTTGTGTATTATATTTTTTTGCAATAGGTATATCTGCACATTGTCTTGATGCTTTAGGAAGTAAGAAAAAACCTTGGGGAGAAATATCCAAGTCAAAGCTTTGGCTTGCATCAATAATTTCTTTGATCATTGCTTTTTCAATTGGATTGTATTATGCGTTTTTAGATTCTTGGTTATTATTTCCAATAGGAATAATAGAAGGGTTTTTTCTTTTTGCATATAATCTAGAATTATTTCATGGTAAATTTCACAATAATATTTCATTTGTAATCTCATGGGGAGTTTTACCAGTTCTTGCAGGATCTGTAATTCAATCAAATGCCATGTCCGTTGAAACCATATTATTTTCTATACTTGCAGGTATTGTGAGCTATATTTTGATAATTACATCTAGAAAATACAAAGAATTAAGAAAACAAAATGCAAATTACCAAACATACCGTAAAAAGGAAATTCTTCTAAAGATCACAAGTTCTGTCGTAATATTTGGCACAATTTTCTTGTTTGCTTTAAGATATATTTAATTCAGTTAAACAACAAAATATTGTATGAATATGTCTTCAGAATATTTGTTACAGGGAATATTGGATGCCCCTGTAGGTCAAGTAGTCACTGTTCTTGGAGAGGTTCTTAACTGCAAAATACACCTACAAGTAGTAGAGCAAAATACTGTTGCACCAAATCACTTTGTGAGAAAGGTTGCAATTACTGCTCAGGGATTGCCAGTGATAAAAGCTGATGTGAAATTTGACTCTAGGATTTTACCTGAATTTATCATGGCTGATCTATTAAAGAAAAAACGTGGTATTGGGACTATTCTTAATGTGAACGGCATCAATGCTACTAGAAATGTCATATCATTGAATCGAAATCCAGATGAGAATAAGGTGACAAGAGAATATGAAATTATTCATAATGGAATAGTTTGGTTTACAATAACAGAAGAGATAAGACTAGGTAATCTTGATTCCTACAAGAATAGCTGAAGAGCCCCATGTCAAATCTTGCTTGTATGTCTTCATTCCATAATTCTTCATATCTTCTTCATATTCTCTTACCCAATTAGTATCTCTTATCATATGAGGTAGATCAATAAAGACCTGTTTCCAATTAGGGATAAAAAATCCTGCCAAAAAAAGCAGTTTAAAGTAAAAATTCCACATTTTTCGTACCAACCTATTTTTTGTATACGTGAAATCATGTAAAATTATTTTTCCACCCACATTAAGATGATCAATGCAGTTTTTAATCAAAACTTCATCTATGCAATATTTTGGCAAATATGATGCAGTAATACAATCAAATTTTTCGTCTAGATCAAGTTTTTCAGCATCCTGGTTTACAAAAGAAATATTTTCATATACAATTAATTTTTCCTTTGCTTTTTCAAGATAGTTTTGAGTAATATCGACACCTATTATTTTCACGTTTGGAATTTTTTCTACAATTTGTTTTGTTAGTATTACTGTGCCCCAAGCAAGATCTAACACAGTTTTCTCAGTCAATAATTGTTCAATAATTTTATGTTTCCAAACATTGTCTCTTGCAAAAGTAGTCAAGTATACTATTTTATCATAGGAATTAGCAGTGTTATTAAAAAATCTCGGAACAACATCTTTGGGATATTTTTTAAATGAAAAATTATTGAATCTTCAGTTCCTTCTTTGTTCTGAATTAGAACATAGGCTTTTATCATGATATATCTATGATTGTCCTGAAATCGTCATCAAGGTAAGAGTAGAACGTACATGCTCAAGTTTTCGAATATTCTGAGTAATTGTTTTACTAATTTTTTCTCTTTCAAAATTCTCGATTTTAACAACAATATCAAATGCACCAAAAGTGCCATGAATTTCTTTTACAGAATCCATGTGCCTCAGTTTTTCAATCACATCCATCTCAGTACCAAGATTGCAATTAACTAAAACATAAGCAGTATGCACAAATCAATTCAGCAAAAAAATATTTAAGCAAAACTATAAAAAAAATCAAAATTTGTTAAATTTATCCATTAATAACTAAATAATATTACATATTTTTTCACCATTACTTACATTATATGCAATTACAAGTATAGAGCAAATGGTAATTTGTCTTTGATATGAAGGGTGGGATTTGAGCATTGCCCACATTTTGGACGAATGATTTCAGCATCGTAGTCAACTTCACCAATAGCTTTACCACAGACAGAGCATGATAACGACTTTGTATCATATATATTCAAACCATAATTAGTTAGACGTCATCCTCAATAAAATGGCAGATCATGAAAATGAAAATTTATGAATATTCTAGTAAAAAATTAAAAAATTGTTTATGATTTTCCCAATACTGTTTTTATGTCACGATAACATGTTTTCTACAGATAGTAATCAACTAGTAAAAACATCAATGATGTTGGAACCAGAACATAGAGTTGTCCTTGGATAACTGCTTGGTTTTGATTACTATCTCATTTTTATGCAATTCACAACATTGATCGTTAATACTTTTAAAACTCTCGAAATATCTTGTCAAATTATTTCAAGATCATTCAATTTAGTCATAAAAATATTCAGAATAAACAATAGGTATAGTCTAATATTGAAGTTAACCCAATTGACTATACTGCTGATATTTTTGATGTTTCCAAATTCATCACCTTCCAGACTTACAAACAACAGATGATTATTTAGTAGAGGTACTGTGATTCTCTTGATTTTGTCATATGCAACAATTGCATATTTACCATTTCCAATCTTGGAGAATAATTCATTATGTTTTTTCTCGAATGCTATTCAATAAAATATTGCCATCATGATCACAAATTATTGCAATCCTGGAGCTTGGAATTTCACCTAAGATCATGTTGAGCAGTTTTTCTTCATTCTCATGGATACCTTGTGTGATAGACATTACAATTGAATATCATTAAAACAAGTTAATCTTGATGTTTGATTCTTTTTAGGATTGTTTGAAAATTACCTACTAGTATGTTTAACAAATTTTTAGATGATTATGATTCTTGTTCATTGACAACATGTAATGTCATACTAGTTTTGATGTTGGGTAATGTACGTATAGCTTTTATCAGAACATGCTCTAATGTAGTGTTATCAGAGGCCTCAATTTTACAAATAACATCATAAAACCCAAAAACCACATCAGCTTCTTTTACCTCAGGTATGTGGCTAAGATTTTTCAATGTTGGATACTCTTCTCCCTTATCACAGTGAATCACCACATATGCTTGTACAAGATTTTGTCTAAGCATAGCTCCAATTAATTTCTCAGATGCTTGAAATAATTCCCCTGATTCTGAACGAGTCAATGTTACTGTAGTGTGAATTTTTGGCATTTTACGTATAGTTCCAGTAACAATTTCCCGAATCTTCTCTTCAGAATCTGATTCCACTTGTACAATTACATCATAAAGTCCAAGCGTTACATGGGCTTCTTTTACACCATCGATTTTTTTCAGTGAAGTAATGACCTCTTTTTCAGAACCTAAATTACAGGTCATCATGACATATGCTTTTACCATTTTATTGTGCCTTCCTTTTCAAAAATGAAATATGCTTAAACATCACAACAATCACGTGATAATAGAATAAAAAGACTTCAATAGTGATTATTATTCAATTATATTTTCAAAGGTTTAATGGAGGCCTCAGAGTTTTTTCGTTTAACTGACTCCATAAGGGTTTCTTTTGAATAATCAATTCCATGCTCATTATTCATATGCTCCCAAAAATCAAAAACTATTTTCTCGGCATTTCCTTTGGAAACATAATTACATCCAAAACCATAATCGCTGCACCTAAAATTTGCCATAATATAACTATCACAACATAAAATAAAAAGATCATTTTAAAAATTCTAAAATTTGTTGTCTTTTTTGGATTAAATTGAATAATTGTAAAGAAAAAACAGAGTAAGTAATCATGTTTTTAATTTCATCCCATACATGGGATCAAAAATTCCATAATTCCCTTCTTCATTGATGCAAAAGATTTTATGATGTCATTGAATGTGGTAAATGCTTATTCTGTTGTCCAAATATGTCAAATATGATCTTGTTTTGTTGGTGATATGCTTGAATCGACAGTTCAGTCATTTTATGAGTAGTTTGTAGAATTGATTCAGATACATTTGGTAAAAATTCTACATTATTTGCAATTCTAGTTCTAGTGAAATAGCAGAATTTATCATGGTTTTCTAGGCATCAATATAATTTTGCTGAAGTTTCACTATTGATTGATGATATTTGGGAGTTGTTTTTTAGTTGCACCAAAAATCTGGCATTGCTTTTTTTAGAAATTGTAAAGATGTTTTTTAGTTCTTGAAGGAATTCGTTCATACATGTATCGTGAATCATGGTTTAGATAAGAATGCTTATTGAAAAACTAAACAGATATTCAAAAAACTATGCTGGAACAGACAATTTTTGTAGATAGTCATAATGAGTTCTCAAAAATTCCATAATTTTTCTATCTTCATTTTTGTCAATGGGGGCTCCATTTGCAAGAATGCTCAGATATTTTAAATCAGATTCTAGTAAACGGAGTGATTTTTTTATTCCCTCATCATATTTCATCCTCAAAAATTCTACAATGTTGTCCTCTATTCGTAAAATTTCGTTTTCTAAATTTTTAATCTCATTGTGAATGTCTGTTGGCATAGATAATCTAGCAATAATATTAAAGATAACTTTCATTATTTGATTTCTTAATTGATGTAAAAAATATCGAAAAAAAATAAACAAATGTTAATAATTTCTAAATCATGTTTTTATTTCTCAATCACATGTGTGGTCTGTAGTAATCAATCAAAGAAAACACCGATGGAAATCATAGTATCGATGTGCAAAGGGTCAAAGGATCTAAGTTTGTATGATTACTACGTTTTCCTAGTTTTTATTTTTATTCAAAAATATAGAGTAGAGGAATTAGTGGCATCACTGCGTGAGGGACTTTAGAATCACTCCACAGAGAATAGTTATTGTAGATTATCTCTTAAAGACTGAAGAGCATCCCAGTACTGAGTACATTCACAAGACAATTCAAAAAAAAATACCTCATGGTAAGCCTATCTACAGTATACAAAACCCTTGGTCTTCTAAAAGAGAAAAACTAGTCAATGAGATTGAAGTTGAAGGAGAGACAAGATTTGATGCTCATACAGATGAACATATCAACCTAGTTTGCATAAATTGCGGAAAAATTGAAGATATTGATGAGGATTTACTTAAGGAAATTCAAAGCAGGGCTGCAAAAAAATCAAAATATCTTATTGTAAAGGGCAGTTTTGAGATGTTTGGTTATTGTAATAGTTGTAAATCTAAATTCAATTAGTTTGGACCGCCTAGTTTTCAGAATCTTTTCCTTCCCACACAACTCTTTGTGGGAATGGAATTTCAATACCTGCATCATCTAAAGCATTTTTGATCACTTTGAGTAAATTGGGCATTACTTCAAGTAGATCATCACGTGGATACCAAACACGAACCAAAATGTTTACACTGTTATCGGCAAGCTCTGAAATGGAGAATTGTGGTTCAGGCTCCATTAGTGAATAAACTACATTTTTCTCAATCGCGTTTTTGATTACTTGAATTGCTTTATCGATATTCTCTCCATATCCTATACCTACTGTTACTTCACTTCTTCTTACTTCTGATAGATTAAAGGATCGAAGATTTGATGTGAACATTTTTTCATTCGGAATTCTAACAACTGTTCCATCAAATTGCTGAACTTTTGATGAGAATGTACTGATGTCAATTAATTTGCCCATTACATTGGAATCTACTACTTCAACATTATCCCCTTGTTTTACAGGCTTTTCAATTAGCAAGAACACTCCTGATATCATATTTGATACAACTGATTGTGCTGCAAATCCAATCACAATTCCCAAAAATCCAGCTCCTACTACCAAACCACCAAGATCAATTCCTTGACTTGCAGTTGCCGCCATAAGGAAGATGATGATAATTCCATAATAGATTAACTTGTTCAAAGTTTTTACAGTATGGATTGGCATGTCTGGTGCAAATTTTTTGTTGAAAATCATTCGAACTATTCTTGCAACAATTACACCAACAAAAACTAGAATTACAGTAATTAACATACTCCAAATACTAACACCTTCAATCAGTTGAGTGTCTAAAATTTCAAGAACCATCTAATCAAATCCCTTTTCCATGCTAAATGATTTATTGTCTTTACTGTCTGAGTATGAAACTAGTTTCCAATCTTTGTCTTTTTTAGTATATTCTTCTCGATTTATCTCGATAATCTCATTATTGTTAACTGATTTTATAATTCCTTTGATATCATCAATATGAACTTCAGAAGAATCCTTCGCATAGTAGATTGTATGTTCAGTAATGGGAAATACCAATTTTCTTACAAATACTCCGTGTTCTAATTCATTGCTTAAAGTAACAATCATTTTTGCAAAAATATATGGGTCTGAATCTTCTTCTTCTAATAGTTTCACCTTTGAGTACATGCAAAGATTTCCCTTCTCAGGAGTCCCATACAATGCAAATCTTGAATGCATTGGCTCACATGTAAAACAATCAAAAAGCTCTTTTGAGTCATCACTTGAATTTATTATAAAAATTCCTATCTCCATTGGAAATTGAATTACAACATTTACTGTAGATTTTTTTTCTACAAAAATAGATTCAGCTAAACGGAGAAATATTAGATCATTTGTTTTTTTAGCTGGAAGATGAAGGGGTAAGACTGGACACAGTTCAAGTTGTACGTTTTTACTTGAATTTGGAATGGATTTTTTTACTTCCTGATTTTCAGAATTCTTTCGATAATATGACAATCTGTCATCTGATTTTCTTTCTATTTTGATTTCTGTCTTGGGTAATCTTAATTCCAATCTCTCTGAGACCTCATAATGGCCATAGCCAGAATAATCCTCGTTTTGGATATTCTCCATTTTTAATTCGCTCCAATATTGAAGATTTTTTTGCTGTAATAACGGTATTGATTTGAAATAATATGATGTAATAAAAATACATAAGAAATGTGGCCTAAGAAGGCATCATGTAATTTTCAAATGTTAAATATATGCTAAATGCATTGTTGATGAATTAATGAGCCAAACAAAAATTCCTGTAAGTAAATTCATGATGAAAAATTTTAAATCTATTTCTTCTACATGTACCATTGAAGATGCAGCCAAAATATTTTATGATGAGAATATTACATCTTTGATGGTTTTAGAAAATAATGCTTTCATTGGAATCATTACCGAACAAGACCTTACTGCAAGTACATTGGTGTTTGGACATAAAAAAGACACTCTCGTAAAAAACATCATGACTACGTCTTTGGTATTTGTAGAATCTACTATTTCAATAATGGATGCTGCAAATATTATGATTGAAAAACAAATTCACAAACTCCCAGTTATGGAAAATGATCAAATAGTTGGATTGATCTCAGCCACTGATCTCATGATTCTCTTTTCTATGATTAAAGAAGAAGATCTTGTAAAAATTATTGGTGCTCAAGCTGGAATCTAAAATATTTGGAAATATATTCCAAGTATAAAATAGGCTCAAAATTCACCCAATTTTTTTAAAAAATAGATGAAAATAATCTAGATTGATTCTAGATTATCTCCTAGTGTATTTATCACCTTGAAGATTTTGACATTATAGTCACCTTCAAAAAAATGGATGATATTGTCTTCATCTATTGACAGCAATCGGAACCTGTACTCAAAGGAATTATCTCCTTTCAAGCTAACCTGCGCAACATGAATAGGGACGTCTTCATCGGCTTTGAAGATTTGAATAATCACAGGGTATCCTTGTGAAGGATCATTTACTTTACCTTTGATTGTTCCCCAAGGAAGTGTATTTGTTTCAGGAATATTCATGGAAAGACTCGTCTTTTCAAGACTTGTCTCATCATCAAGTTTCATCACTGTAGTTTGAGTTGATTCTGCAAACGCAGAAACGTCAAACATTAAGGAAGACAAGCTCAACATCATTCCAAAAATACATGATGTTGCAAAACTTTTTACGTTTCCTGTTTTCCGTTTCCTCAGTATGTCTGATACAGAAACTACACTCATACTGATGTGCCACACCTCACTAGATGGCCTCTTCTTGATTTTTTTTGCTTTACAAACAAATCAAAATCATCTAGCATTATTTCATTCTCATATTGAAAATTGATACTATCTGAATTCTTGATTTGTTCGATGTGGGCCAGCAGCGAAGATGAAAATCCACCCTTGGAAAATTTTTTTTTGTTGGTAGGTTTCATTTAATCATCTCCTCCACACAATCTTGACAATGCAACTGAACAAGATGGGTCGGCATCTTGTTGGACACAATCTGGGCATTTGAAAAAAAATATTGTGTTTGCATTCTAATATCTCTCCTCAAACAGAACCCATGTTAGCCCCATCAAATCCTCGGTGGAGAAAGTAGGTGTCTTATCTTTATGCAAGGATTTTGACACTGCTTTTACAGGGTTGCTTGCAACCTGAGTTTTGGATGGCGAGTGTTGCCAATTGTGCATGGTTTGCTGTTTCATGGAATTACTGAGGCTGAGTTATATATAATAAGAGATACCGTATTACGGTATGCCTTTTGAATCAGATTCTGTATTGGGTAACTTGCAAAACTACAAAATGTATTTGCGACCAAATGCCCATATTCATTATGGAACACCCAGTGAAAAGAAATCCAATCTGAATAAACACCAACAAAATGTTCAAACTCTATTAAAAATAATGAGCAAAAATGAGTCATTAACTACATGGGATTTGGCAAAAATTTCAATTCCTAATGACATGGCAAGATTACGTGAACGCGAAAAAATTTACAGACGATTACTTGTTGGAAGAAAAGACAACGAAAAACATTCCAATGGAATTTTGGATTTAGGATTAGCAATCAAAGATGGAAAAAGTCTCAAAACTGGAATTGCTGACAAGTACAGATTATCGTTGTATGGAATTTTGTATTGTATCGATGTATTGAATTTTTCTAATAATGAAATCGATAAAATTGCAGAAAAATATTCCAGGGTCTTGCCAAAAGTTTTTGGAAAATGGGGTTATCTTAAATCAAAAATAGGTGACAGGATTTATGGAATTAAGTTATTAGCAAATGGATTGCTTGCAGACAATCCTCAAATTCAAGTCCAACCGGGAATTCCATTTTACGAATTAATGTCATACGTGCACATAAAATACCAAAGAAATTTTGAATCCATTTCCGAAGAGCAATTGGCAGAGCAGATTTCGTATTGGTTTTATACTAATTTATTATACAATCCAATTGGAAAAAATAATTCAAAATCCAATGGGATAAAAAGTTTAGATGTTGTCTTTGATGATGATTCTTATCTAAAAAAATGGTTTCTGATTTTTTTTAGAGATGCAATTAAATATTATCAGCAAAGATATAGCATATTAAAAAAGTCAGACGTTAAATGAAATTCTAATTTTTTGATTTTATGATGCTATTTAATTCATTTAGATCAAATGGTTTTGTAAGTAATCCAAACAATCCTGATTTCATTGCTTTCTCAAACTCTTCGTTGTTAATTGTATATGCTGATGTAAAGACTATCTTTGCATCTGGATTATCTTTTTTTATTTTAAAAAATGCTTCATATCCATTCATTACAGGCATCTTCAAATCCATTAGAACAATATTTGGTCTTGATTCTTTATATTTTTTTATGGCCTCTTCTCCATTTTTGGCCGTGATTACATCATAATTTTCATACTTTAACATGTATTCTGTGGCCTCCAAGAACTGAATATCATCATCTACTAAAAGAATGCGAAAATTTACCATTGTTTTCTCCTTTTTTGATTGCTAATCAATATTGCTTGAATGGTCATTTTGGTAACCTGATTGAGAATTTCACCGGATTTGTAGTGGCAAATATCTCACCCTTGTGTTGTTCTATGATATTTTTGCAACTAGAAAGGCCTAGACCAGTTCCTTCCAATTTGGTAGTAAACAAGGTATCGAAGATACGTTTTAGATCCTTTGATGGAATGTTAGGACCTGAATTCTCAAACGCAATTGTAACATAAGAACTAGTTTCATGCATATTGATATTGATTTCTCCTTTTGTATCTCCAATGGATTGAATTGCGTTTAGTATGATGTTTACAAATACAATGAGCATTTTTTCATGATCAAATTTTAACGTTACATCATTTTTTGGTGTGATTATCGTAATGTTTTCTGGAATAATTAATGTATCTATTGCTTCTTGAAGAGTGTGATTGATTGAATATGGTTTAAGAACTAAAGGAGTTGTTCTTACATAGTTTAACACTTCTTCAATTTGATGGGAAATTCGACGTACAGATAGATTTATTCGCTTGATTTCTCTTGAAATGATTTCGTTATTATCATTATTTTCTTTTTCAATTATCACTCCTGCATTTTTTATTGTGCCCAATGGGTTTCGTATATCATGTGCAATGTTTGATGAAAGCTGCCCAATAACTGTTAATTTTTCTTTCTTGAAGCTTTTTGAGCGTTTAACCAAGAATGCTAACAAAACAATTATTGTAGATAACAACAAAAAAACGGTTTGAATCTTTGTGACAAAAATTATTTCATCAATCTCTTTGTTAATTGATTGGGTAGGAGTGACCACTGCAAATATGAATTCAATTTTACCATTCACTGGAACTGGTATTCCTGTGCTAATTCTCTCCCCAATATCATTATTCAAAGTGAAAATTACTGTGGAAAGGTTTCCTTTGAGTATAACTTGGATATGATTATTTAAAAAAGAAGGATTGATAATTTGTTGTTGAATTTCTTCTTCAAAAAAATTCTCTCCTATATTTTCAGTGGCTGGATCAATCAATATAACATGATTTTCATCCATGACCATCAAAAATTGAGATTCTATATCGTAAATGTTTCCATGTCTCTTGAAAAATTCGCTTGCTGCAAATGTTACTAAGAGCATTCCTGATGGCTTGTTTGTTTCCTCATTAATTATTGGAAAAGTGATTGCAATTTCTGGCTCATCAAATAGCAATGTGTTAATTGACAGAATCCTTGGCTCTGAAATCAAACCATTCTTTTCTGAATCAATTAATTCGGATAATCCCTTAACTTTGGCACCAATAAACGAATTGTGACTTTTACTAGCTTGAGACAAAACTGTGAAATCTTCGTCAAGTGCAAGAATTTGTGCAGTAGGAGAGATAGAATTGAGACGAATAAATGCCTGGGCAATTAATCTATTCGACTCTACAGTTCCAATGTCTTTTTGTAGTTCACTTGATTTTGCCAAGTTATCCAATTCAAATATTATTGACTCCAATTCCGAAGTTATGTTCTTGGATATTGATTTTGCAATGATTTCTTGAATTTCAATCTGATTTTGTATGATTGATGTTTTGATGTTTTCTTCTTCTATGCTGTAAATTTGAATCGTGGCAATAACTAGTGATATGATGATTGCAAAAATGACTCCATACCATGTCCATTTTTTTTTATTCACTACTACTGATAAATTACCGTCTCCTAATTAATTCCACCAAAATTGTTTTGAGTCTATATTGAAAATTAAAAGTAAATAGGTTTATGCTGGTGTGTAGTCTTTTGCTTGGCCTGCAACTGCTTTTGCATGTGCATCTGCTTTTTGCAAGATTTGCTCCTTTGTCTCATCTGTCATAAATCTTGACTCTACTGATAATGAGTGAGCATATTGGGCGGCCTTGCTGAGAATCTGTGAGATGTTGTCTGTAGTAATGTATGCTGCCTCTATTGATAGTGAAACTGCTTCTTGGTGGGCTTGTCCGAACTGTGCTCTTATCTTCTCAACATCAATTACCATCTCTTTTTCTGCATACGTAGTGCCTTCCTCAAGTGCTGAATAAAGTGAAATTCCAGCCTCTACTGGTTTGATATCTAATTTACCTAGAATTGATGCTAATTTCTCATTGATTGCATCACCTTTTAATACGGGTGTACTGTCTTTTGCAATCCAAATTGTTCCTTGATCAATCTTTGTTGGAATACCAGCTTCTTTGAATTCTGTAAGCATTGGTCCTGGTGCAATCCCTGTGTTCTTTGCAGGTACGACAATATCGATACTTGCAATGTCTCCCCCTCTTGCTGCCATCATTACTTTGTTTTTAGCTAAAAGAACATTGAGTTTGAATGGTGACATGTTTGTAAACAAGAACATGCATTGACCTTCAAGCTGGTCTGCAATCTCTTTGATTCCTGGAATGTCAATTGAGTTGAGTGCTTTTTGTGCAACCTTGTCTTTGATTGCAACAAACTCTACATTACCTTTAAGAACTTTTCTTAATGGTAGAATCTGTGAAGACCGTACCTTGTTCATTTTGATGATTGCAACTACTTTGTATTTTCTTGGTAGCTCTTGTAATTGCTGATACATCTGAGTTTTTCTTTTAGGATAAGTAGTTCTATTCTCATGCAAATTTCTTTCTAACCTCTTGAATTTGTTTTATTGGCTTGCCCATTGTAGTTTTAATCATAACTCTTCTCATGTTCTTCTCACCATTTGGCAATTTCTTTTCAATTGCATTTAGAACAGTGTGTGCATTGATTGCCAAATCAGCATCATCCATAGTTTCATCTCCAATCTTACATGAAACAGATAGTGATGCTCTTGTTCTTACTTTAATCGATGATCTAAATCTTGTCAAAAATGCATCAATTGGTGCATCAAAAGGAACTGGTGTTGGCATCTTTCCTCTAGGACCTAAAAGTTGACCCAAAGTTTTTCCGACTGTTGGCATTACTTTAGTATCTGCTAAAAAGAAATCATATTTGTTGATGAATTTTCTAGATTCTCTTTTGTTAGCTCCGAATTTATCTAATTCTTCAGTTCCAATTACAGAATCTGCGTTTGCCTGTTTTGCTTTCTGGCCCATCTCACCTGTTGCCATTACACAAACAGTAGCTGGTGAATTAGTCTTTGGAAGCTGAACTACTTCATTTAGTGCAAATCCTTTCTTTACATCAATATCTTTGAAATTAGCAATTAGCTCAATTGACTGCGTAAACTTTTTCTTTTTTGTAGCCGCTTTTGCCTCTTTGATCATATCTACTAGCTGAGACTCTGTAATCATTACGAACATTTTCAAAAAAGCCTACTTAAAATCGTTTAGAGATTGCAGTTTTTAGTTATCGATATTTTTAGAAAAATTACAAATTTTCAATTAAATCTTGTAAATCTAGACGAATTATTTGTAAAAACCTACATATATTAAATCATAAAATCTTTTTTCAAATACGTTGCATCGTTTTGACGAACTAGACATGAAATTACTTTTTGAATTAACCAAGGATGGCTCGATGTCTGTTCCTACACTATCTAAAAAACTCGGAATTAACGCATCAGTGCTGTATAGCCGAATCAAGAGATTGATGAAGAAAAAACTAATCAAAAAATTCACAGTGGAAATAGATAACTCTCTTTTGGGAATTGGTGTCAAGGCCTCAATTGGAATCAACAGGAATCCAAAACACAAGGATGAAATTCACAAAACATTCATGAGCATCTCAGAAGTTGCATCTATCTCAGAAGTCACCGGTAGATTTGATATGATCATCCAGGTTTATGCAAAAGATCTTGAGGCTCTTCATACTATAGTCATTGAAAAGATTGGCAAAATTCCAGGCATTCAAAGTTCTGAAACTTTTGTTGAACTACAAAAAACCGATAAGGATCCTGTCTATCTTACTCAAATAATCTAGATATTGAACATTTAACTCAAATTTTAGGTCCTCAGTTAAAACAAAAAAACTCAAACTGATTTTTTCTATTAGAACCAAAAAGGCATGCCACAAAAAAATAATCATTTCAATATAATACAAGAATCTAAAGATAATCTCTCAACAACATTAATTCATAACCACTCTAAAAACAATCAGATTCAGAATCCTCCAAAAAACAAATACAAAAAAGCATTAGCAATAGAGAATTTGAAACAATTCACCTGGGAAGAAGTTGCAGTATTGTCCTGGATTCTACTAGATAAGGAGGAGGCCTTCTAATTGGAAGTAAAACAAATGAGTCTTTATGATGAAATCTGTAAAAATATGTGTAAAGTACTTGAAATTAGATTTGCAGTAATGGTAAACAAACGTGAGCGAAAGATCTCTGAGTGTAAAACCCAAACAATTCCTTTAGAAAGTGATGAACAAAAAATGAAGATGCTGTTAATGGAAACAACACTTGATTTGTCAATGAGAAAAGAATTTGACAATTCATTTGGAAAGATATCTGCTATTGTCTCAGTTAGAGAAAACACTACTATGATTACAATTCCATATCCAGAAGATTAACTGCTGTTGTCCGTTGAACCTGGATTGGATACTAATAACACAATTCAGACTTCATACCATTATCTTGTTACTACAAACCCTCATCAAGATAAATCTAGTTAAAATTCCTCAAATAGATTAATTTTCTAAAAATTCGGTGTATGGAATTGCCTGATGAGTCATGTAGAAAATGTGGAAGCTGCTATTGGATTATTCGTTATGTGGTAAATGCAAGGGCCCTACACGATTAATTTGTAGAATTTGTGAAATGATTACTACTGAATGATATCATGTATCTATCTGCTTCAAGATAATAGAGCATGATGAAAAAACTATCAAATTTTCTTTAATAAGAAAATGGGAAACAACTAATTAATTCATGATTTAGAGTTTGTTTTTTGATTCTGTATTTTCATAATGGCTGTCATTTATGAGCACATTATTTCTCGAATAATCCACATCAATTGCAATGATTACTGGTTTGTCTTTGATTTTTTTTGCATCATCCAAAGTCTTTGAAAACTCCTCGGTAGATTTTACTACAAACCCAACTGCACCAAAACTTTCAGCCAAAGTGATGAATTCCGGATTGTTAAATCTCGTAAAGAAACTTTTGCCAAACTCATTTTTTTGTTTCATTGAAATCATTCCCAAATCAAGATCACACCACACTACAGTAATAATTCCAAGTTTAAGACGAACTGCAGTTTCAAGTTCTTGAACGTTCATCAAAAATCCTGCATCCCCACACATTGCTACCACATTTCTGTCAGGATGGACAATCTTTGCTGCAATTGCTCCAGGAAAAGCAAATCCCATCGAGCAAAAGCCATTTGGAATTATGCATGTGTTTGGTTGATATGTTTTGTAAATTTTTGAAATCCAAAGCTTGTGAGCACCAACATCAGATAATACTATGTCGTTTTCACCCAAAGCATTTCGAACATCAATAACTAATTTTTCAGGTTTTATTGGAAATGACATGTCATCACTAAATGAATCTCGTCTTTCATCTACTTCTCTGATAATTTTTTTAAATAATTCAGGAATTTCTTTTCGTGGAAAGATGTCTAATTCGGGGTATGATTTTTTTTGGATTTCTAATTCATCTAATATTGCATCTACTGCATATCCTATATCTGAAACTATTTCAACTATGGGTCTGTAATAGGTATAGACTTCAGACGGAGTGAAATCAATATGGATAATTCTCTTGTCCAAATTTAGATTCCAATTTTTAGGACTGTATTCAACAAGATCAACTCCTACTGCAATTACTACATCTGCTGATTTCATTGCAAGTAAAGCATGATCTGCATCTTTGATGCCGATTGTGTGCAAATGTAGTGGAGAGTCATCTGAAACAATTCCTTTGCCCATAAACGTATTCATTGCTATAATTCCTGTTTTCTCTACAAATTTTCTGATATGTTGACTGGCATTTTCTCGAACACAACCATTTCCTAGTAAAATGATGGGATTTTTTGCTTTAAGAATTAAATGTGCAGCTTGTTTGATTAATTCTTCATTTGGCTCTGATCTATAGATGGGTTGAGGTTCAATTGGAGGAATATCTGCCTCTCGTTTTGCAATGTCTTGTGGTAATTCAATATGTACAGCTCCTGGTTTCTCTTCAAGTGCAATTTTGAATGCACGTCTAATAATTTCTGGAATGTTTTGCGGATTACGTATTGACCAATTCCACTTTGTAATTGGTTTGAACATTGTAATTGCATCCATGTTTTGATGAGATTCCTTGTGTAATAGATGCGAATCTGTCTGTCCAGTAATCGCAAGTAATCTTGATCTATCCATGTTTGCATTTGCAACACCTGTCACTAGGTTAGTTGCACCTGGGCCTAAAGTTGCTAGACACACTCCTACCTTGCCTGTTAATCTGCCATAAACATCGGCCATAAAGGCAGCTCCTTGTTCATGTCGAGTTAAAATAAATTTAATTTTGGATTCTGATAATGACATCATAAAATCCGCATTCTCTTCCCCAGGTATTCCAAAAATGTATTCAACACCTTCGTTTTCAAGGCATTTTACAAGCAAATCAGAAGCTTTCACGCCAATCCATTTCTCCTATCTAGGCTTTAAACAATTCTTTTTTTACTAGATCAATTCTTGTGAGAAAATATTTACAATAATTGAATAAAATAACTAATTCTTTGAATTCAAATTTGCTGGACTACCAGAATTACACAGTAGTTGCATTAAACAAACTGTAGTTAATTCTTACAAAATAACACTAAATGAATTTGTTCATCAGTAGTGAAACCAATCACGAAAATTATTGGATCCTGCAATCCTCAATCTACCTGAAAGCAATCCTGTATTTTTCTCTGAAACTTTTCTAACGTGAAATAACATTACATCCTTTTTGCCCCAAGACAAACCCAAAGATGTGAATCGTAATTTGTCCTCCAAGATTTGTATGTGTTTGTCGTTGTATAGAGATGGTTTTGACATATTTTATTACAATTTATTTGAGATTAAAAAATCTGATGTTTAGGAAATAGGGTTTATTGAAATTTTGAATCCCATTTACCTTCATTGATTTCAGATGTAATCTCTTTTGGAGTCTTTCCTTCTACTTTGACTCCCAATGCAAGGCATGTGCCGATGATTGTTTTTGCAACTGATTTTAATGATGAAGCATAAGATTTCTCAAGTTTTGTGTTTGCTACTTTGATTACTGCATCCATTGTGACATCTCCTGCCCACTCAGTACCAGAAGCTCCTGAACCCTTTTGGATTCCTGCTTCTTTCATGATTAATGCTGCAGCTGATGGGATGCCGATTTCGATATCATATTTTTTAGTATCTGTATCAACAATTACTGTAACTGGAACTTTCATTCCCTCAAAGTCTTTTGTTTTATCATTGATTGCTTGAATAACTTCCATGATGTTGACACCTAGTGGTCCTAATGCTGGGCCTAATGGTGGACCTGCTGATGCTCCTCCGCCAGTTACAAGTGATGATACTTTTTGTTCTCCCATGTTAAATCAAACTCAAATTGAAAATTTAATCCTTCCTAAGCCTCACTTGAAAGTTTTAGATAATTTGCGTCTACTGTTACCGGTAATTGGTATGATGCATCTAGTAAAACCACAGTTGCCTCTTCTTTGTCAACATCAATTCTAGTAATTGTTGCTTTCATTCCCTTGAATGGGCCTCCTGTAATTTCTACTATATTATCTACTGCTAACTGTGAAACTGTTGATTTCTTAATTAGATATCCTTCGATATCTTTGAATTCTAATTCTCCTCTCAATTGACCGCGAATATGTCTTACTCCTTCAACTGCCATGTATGCATCACTCGGATTGATTGCTTCAATTACGACATATCCCTTTAGATTATCTACTAGAAGTACTGATTGAATGTTAATTTGATTAGCGTTAGCTTTTGCTTCTAATAATCGCATTACCACTTTTTCTTGTCCTCCAGTGGTTCTGATTGCAAACAAATGTGATTTTATTTCTTCAGACAATTTTACCGTCCAAATGTAATTACCGAAAAGACAAACTGTATGGTAAATCCAATTGCTCCAACTCCTGCAATTCCCATCAAAACTAGTCTGAGGTGCTGTTGGTACTCATCTTTGTCTGGTTTTTTAGCCATTTTCATGGTATTTGCCATATTTTTCAAAGTCTGCCTAGGGTTCATTGGTGGAAATTAATATGGTGTCCTTATATTCCTTATCTCATGGAACTGTTAATTGTGTATCAAGATGACCCCGCAGGTCACAACATGGCAAAATTTCTTTCAAAGGAAATGACCAAAGACGGTGATGTTTTTCATGGAAAATATTATGACCTGGTAATTATTCCAACCCCTGCCATTTCAGCTGATTGGCTGGAAGAAAAATATGATTATGATGGATTTGTTTTTTTGTCAAAACATGCTGCAGAATCTGGCCAACTGGCTTTGACATGTCACAGCACTGGAAATTTCTCTGAAGCAAAGTTTGGAGGAAATGACAGACAAGTTGCAATCCCTCATCCTGATCTTCAAAAGGCATATCTTCAAACATTAAAAAAAAATCACTCAAAGTTTTCAGAATTTCAAATAACTATAGAGGCAACACACCACGGTCCAACTGCATTGAAAAAACCATCAATATTCATAGAGATAGGCACCACTGAAAAACAATGGACTGATGAATCTCTATGTAATTCTGTTGCAACTTTGGTTCATCAAGTTCTTTCACAGCCAATTCATGAAAATCCTATGGCGATTTGTTTTGGTGGAACACACTATCCTTCAAAGTTTACAGATGAATTACTTGATGGAAAATATGCACTTGGAACGGTAATTCCAAAACATGCATTAGAGAATCTTGATGAAGAACTATTCTCTCATATTCTCTCACAAAACAAAATGGCAATTGCTGCACTTTTGGATTGGAGAGGATTAGGATCTGACAAGCAAAAAGTACTTGACTTGCTTGAATCAACAGATCTTGAGGTAATCAAACTTTGAATCTTGAACAAAAAATTTACAAAAAATTACTTGAAGTGCCAAAAGGCCAAATCACAACTTATGGGGAATTAGCAAAAGCTGTCGGATTAAAAAATGGCCAAAGAGTTGTTGGAAAAATTATGAACAAAAATCCATACCCTGTAATTATTCCTTGTCATAGAGTTGTAATGTCTACAGGCAAAATAGGTGGTTATGCATATGGGAAGCATATCAAAACAAAGATGCTCAGTGATGAAGGTATTGGGATTAAAAATGGTAAAATTGTGAATTTAGAAAATACTGTTCATCGGTTCTAATCTTTTCTCTTTTCTCTGATTTCATCCATTAACAGTCTGAGGTGTGCCTTGTTTCTAACAGTATTTCCTCCGACTTTCTTGTAGAGTGCCCAGAATTCTGGATTGGTTAAATCTTTTCTGTCTTTTGCAATCTTTAGTAATCTTCTCAATGAACGAACTTTAGCGACATAAACTTCTTTTTTACCAACTCTTGCACCATTTCTACCTTGCTTTGATCCTTGAGTTGTACCTCTCTTGTTTTTCTGGTCTTTCTTGAATTGCGCTCTTCCTCTAGATGTACCTACAAATGGTTTGATTTTGATTGTATTTGCAGTAATTAGACTTCGGATGTTTTCTCTAGTAATTGCATCAGCAATATCATCTAGATGATCAGTATCAAACTTAATTCTATGAATTCCAACACCTGTGACTCTAGACGCAAGTCTTTTTTTTGCGTTAAGATTTACTACCACTTGCACTCACTCTTGCATTAAAAATTTTGAATTTATTTTCAATTGCTTTTACAATGATTTCCTTTCTTTTTCTAGTTCCAACACTGTGTCCGAATCTGACACCATCTTTTTTTGGATCTAGTTTTTCCAAGTCTGATAAATTGAATACTAAATTATCTGTATATCCTGATGGGTGTAATCCTCTTGCATCTTTTGGTCCTCCATATCCGACTTTAACGAGTCCTGGACGACCTCTACTCTTTTGTTTTCTTTGATGATGATCGATACCTTTTGGCTTTCTCCAGTTAGTCTGTAATCTAACATAACGCCAGCTTTCTGGTCTTACAAAGTCTGGATTGTGTTCTTTTACTTCCTGTCTCTTTGCAATCTTGTCCTTGTTGATAGGCATTATTTTGAGTCTTGAATTTTGGAATAAATACGTTCCTAGGCAAAAAAATTATTTCAGATAGGAAAAATATAATAAGGAAACTTTAGTCGGAACGGTATCTCATGAAAAAGCCTGGGATTGATAGAATTATTTTTGGAGGCCAAATCCTCTGACTCAAGTAGTAGGTACTGCAGTAACTGACAAATTTTCCTCACAACTAAAGGAATTTGGAATCAATCCATCCATAGTCCACAGGAACCTCAGTGTTGAGGAAATGGTTCATCTTGCAGTTGAAAGAAAAGAGGGTGTAGTAAATTCCACAGGCTCTCTTTCAGTCAATACTGGAAAATATACAGGCAGATCCCCTGATGACCGATTCATTGTATTTGATGATAAAACTCATGATACTATTGATTGGGGAAAAATCAACCACCAATTTCCAACTGGCAAATTTGAGAAACTTTTAGAGAAAATGAAAAACTTTATTGATAACAAGGAACTATTTATCTTTGATGGTTTTGTGGGAGCAGATCCTGATACCCGTTTGCCAATTAGAGTGATTAATGATCATGTCTGGCAAAATATGTTCTCAAGGAATTTGTTTATCCGCCCAACAAAAGAAGAACTCGAAAACCATGAACCAGAATTTACAATTTTCTGTATTAACGAATTTGTAGCAGTTCCAGAAGTTGATGGAACTAGAACAGATGTATTCATCTTGATTGATTTAACAAGAAAAATTGTTTTGATTGGAGGAACCGAATATGCCGGTGAAATGAAAAAGTCAATGTTTGGTGTAATGAATTTTCTTCTACCAGAGCGTGGTATTTTCCCAATGCACTGTTCTGCAAACATTGGAGAAAAAGGAGACACTGCATTATTCTTTGGATTATCTGGTACTGGTAAGACAACTCTTTCTGCAGATCCTAATAGAAAACTAATTGGTGATGATGAACATGGTTGGTCTGATAATGGAACATTCAACTTTGAAGGTGGATGCTATGCAAAGTGTATCAATCTTAGTCAAGAAGCAGAACCTGAAATTTGGAATGCAATTAAACCTGGTGCAGTTTTAGAAAATGTAGTACTCAAAGACAATATCCCTGATTATGATGATAACACATTAACTGAAAACACTAGAGTTGCATATCCTTTGGATTTCATTCCAGGTGCTGTAATTCCAAGTGTTGGAGGAAATCCTAAAGTGATTGTATTTTTGACAGCAGATGCATTAGGAGTTTTACCACCAGTTTCTAGATTAACAAAGGAAGGTGCAATGTTCCATTTCATGTCAGGTTACACCAGTAAACTGGCAGGAACCGAACGTGGTATTAAAGAGCCAAAATCTGTATTTTCAGAGTGTTTTGGCGCACCTTTCATGCCTAGGCCAGCCTCAGTTTACGCCAAATTACTTGGAGAAAAAATCAACCAACACAATACTGTAGTTTATCTTGTAAACACTGGATGGTCAGGTGGCCCATACGGAGTTGGAGAAAGAATCAAGATCAAATATAGTCGCGCAATGGTAACAGCTGCTCTTTCAGGCGCACTAGATATTGTAAAATACCGTCATGATGATTTATTCAATTTAGATATTCCAACTGAAGTAGAAGGTGTGCCTCCAGAAATCTTAGACCCAAAAAACACATGGGAAGACAAAGACTCGTATGAACTATCTGCAAAAAAATTATCTCAGATGTTTGTTGAGAACTTTAAGAAATTTGATAATGTCTCACCTGAAATAATTGCGGCAGGTCCAAAAGATATTCTTTAGATTATCTTCTTTTAATTATCCCAAACATTCCTATGGCAACTACAATAACTGCAATAATCCCAATCTGTTTTTCTGGAATGTCAATGTCCCATCTTTGAATATTTTCTGAAATTGTAGTTATCCCAATTGTGTTATATGCACTTGTTGTATTTTGATTTGTTCTTATTTTGGCATCAATCCAATATTCTGAATTCTCATAGATTTCTACTGTTGCTTTTTTGTTTGGTAACATAGTTGTTGTATAAACTTTTCCGTCTTTACTATTTGTAACTGATATTTTTGCAAAATTCCATTCATCTGGATGATAAATCTCAAATGAGAGTTTTTGATTTTGTTGAATTACAGAAACTGAACCTTGTGTATAGTGTACCAAAAATGGAATGGTGTAGTGAGTTCCGTCATGATGAATAATTATTTTACCTTCATGATCTCCAAAGTTTTCTTCAGTCATACTCATTTTGATTTGCAAATTATTTCCTTCAAGAATATGTGCAAATTTTATGAACTCTGGTCCTTCAAATTTTACATCAAAATTATCTAGCGTACCTTCAATCAATTTCAACACTAGTTTTTTTTCTGCAATTCGATCATCTAATGAAACACTGATTACAAAATTTGGTGGCATAATGATTATCTTGGCACCATATGCATTTTCTACGTCCAGCCTTCCTGCACCTGCATCATTTAGGGAGAATTGTTGACCATAGGCATCAGAAACAGGCTTAACCGTTGTTAATAGTAGTGATTTTATCTCATGATGGTGGAAAAGTGGGTTTTTTTGGAGTAATAGTGCCGCAGCCCCGCTGAGATGAGGTGCAGCATAACTTGTACCACTTGTAAAATTATATCCTGCATTGTTCTGAGTGGTATTGATGTATGCACCAGGTGCCACAATTTCTGGCTTTATATAAAATGGTGAAACGGGACCTCTTGAACTAAAATGTGCTACAAAGTCTGGATTGTAAAACAAATGCATTGAAGCATGATTCTCTTCTTTGATTGATTCTATGATTTCTAGTCCTTCTGCTCTATCAATTGATACAACTGGAATCTGTGGACTATAATCTGGATCCATAAACTCATGAATCAATTCTCCAAGAAAAATTCCTGGAGCATTATTGTAAACTATCAATGCTTTTGCACCTGCATTTGCTGCATTACTCTCTTTGATTGAAAAATACAACATCTCTCCTTCAACATCACTTCCTCTCTCAACAATTACAATTGCATCTTTGACGTTAAGATCTTCATAGTCTTTTACTTTTCCATATCCTGCAAAAATTATTTTTCCAGTGATTGGATCTTGCAATTTGCTAGAACCAACCATTGGAATTACTGTAAATGGTTTTTCATTAACTTCTAGTGTTGCAACCAAGCTTGAAGTAAGATTGTTGTATGTTGCTCCAACTGTAACTGAACCATGATTTCTTCCGGGACTTCCAATTGTCCCTAATCCAGGACCGTCATTTCCAGCTGCAGTTACTACAAATATTTCTTTTTCTAATGCATGATTAACTGCACGTTCAATTTTTGCATTTGTTTTGTTTACGCCTAAACTAATATTGATAACGTCTGCATCATCCTCAATTGCTTTTTCAATTGCCCTAATGATCAAATCTGATGACACCCCTTCACCGTTTTCTGAAACTTTATAGGCAAGAATTTTTGCTTTAGGTGCAACTCCTTTTGCTTGTCCATCAGCTGCAATTACTCCTGCAACTTGAGTGCCATGACCGTTAGTATCCATTGGTGGTTGACCCTCGTTTATGAAATTGTGTCCTCCTATGACTTTACCATCAGGTCCCCACCCAAACAAATCTGGATGGTTAAAATCAACTCCTGTATCTATTACTGCTACTTTAATTCCAGTTCCATCAATTCCATTCATTCTGGGAATTTCGGTTCCAATGTATGGTACGCTTTTGTCCAGATATGTTCGAATTTCATTTTCGCTTTGAAATGACTGAAATAAAATAAACCCTACTGCAATTACTGTTATTAATGAAAAAACTAGGAATTTCACAATTTTTTAACCATTTTTACAAGTAAAAATGAATTGCTTCATAAAGCAATAAATTGAATTAAACTTTCTTTGAATCTATGGGAAAATACACTCTTCCTGAAATGCCTTATGCATATGATGCACTAGAACCTCACATTGACGCAAAAACAATGGAGATTCATCACACAAAACATCATCAAGCATACACTGACAAACTAAATGCAGCTCTTGAAGCATGTCCTGCTGATATTCAAGCAAAAGACATCCTTGACATTTTGTCTGATATTAAATCAGTACCAGAGGCCCAAAGAGGTGCAGTTAATTTCAACGGTGGTGGATATGATAACCACAGGCTATTTTGGAACAACATGAAAGCGAACGGAGGCGGAGAACCTGGAGGATCAATTGCTGATGCAATTAACAGTTCTTTTGGAAGCTTCTCTGACTTTAAAGAGAAATTTTCATCCACTACAGCAGTAATACAAGGTAGCGGTTGGGGATGGCTAGTTTACAATCCTTCTTCAGGAAAGGTTGAATACAAATCAATGCCAAACCAAACAAGTCCAAGAACCGAAGGACTAGTACCATTGTTGGGCTGTGATGTTTGGGAACATGCATACTATCTCAACTACCAAAACAGAAGACCAGACTATATTACCGCATGGTGGAATGTAGTTAACTGGGATGAAGTAGAAGATAGATTCTCTAAAGCAAAATAAAGTTCTAATCTTTATTTTTTTATTCATTCAATGTTTTTTCATTTTTTCTTCTCTATCTATGAATGAATTTATAACCATCTGAGAAAGGTTGGTTGTAAATGAGTGAAGAACAGGCAGAGCAATTAATGCAGCAAATGCAAATGTTTGAAACATATTTTTCTGATTTATCTCAAAGAGAAGCAACCTTCTATAGTATTTTGAGAGAAGCAACTGCTGCAATTGAATCCATTCAATCACTTGGTAAAAAACCTGAAACAGAAACTCTAGTTCCAATTGGAATGGGAACATATGTTCCAACAAAAATTTCATCAAATAGCAAAATCATTTTGAATATTGGAGCAGGAGTAGCAGTCGAAAAAGACTTTCCTTCAACAATTAATTATCTTGAAGCACGAATTAAAGAAATTGAGATTGCTTTGCAAGATACCGCTGTAAAAAAACAAGATGCAGGAAATCGATTAGAACAAGGAAAAGCACAAATGAATCAAATGATGAAGGCAATGCAACAACCACAATCGGAATAAAACATGTTTGATAAACTTCGTAGTGCATTCTCTAATGCAGCGAAAAGTCTTGGTGAAAAAGAACTTAATGAAAAAGACATTGAAGATATTCTTTTTGAATTAGAAATTTCTCTTTTAGAATCTGATGTAGCAACTGAAGTAATTGATTCAATCAAAGCTGATCTTAAAGAAAAACTAATTGGTTCTAAAGTTGATAAAAAAAAAATTGAAAAATTTGTCAAAGATAGTCTAATTTCAAATATCTCAGCATTATTTGATGCAGCTGGAACATATGATCTGTTTGCAAAAATTGACGAAAAAAAGAAACAAGGAAAACCCTTTTTGATTTTATTTGTTGGAATTAATGGAACTGGAAAAACTACTTCATTGGCAAAAGTTGCATATCTGTTACAACAAGCAAAATATTCTGTTGTAGTTGCAGCCGCAGATACTTTCAGAGCCGGTGCAATTGAGCAATTACAAGAACACACAAATCGACTCAACCTAAAACTTGTTGCTCAGAATTATGACTCTGATCCTGCTGCAGTTGCAAGAGATGCTGTTCTTTATGCAAATTCTCACAGAACAGATTGTGTTTTGATTGATACTGCAGGAAGAATGCAAACAAGCAAAAACTTGATGGAGCAAATTGCAAAAATCACCAAAGTTGTAAATCCTGATATGAAAATTTTTGTAGGTGACTCATTGGCTGGAAATGATACTGTAAACCAAGCACGGAAGTTTTATGAACATGTAAAATTCGATGCTTCTATTTTGACTAAGAGTGATGCAGATGCTAAAGGAGGAGCTGCTCTATCAATTGTAAAAATTACTTCCACTCCTGTTCTTTTTGTTGGAGTGGGACAGGAATATCCTGATCTAAAACCTTTTGACAAGAAAACTTTCTTGGAAACTGTTTTTGGTTCATTAGATGATATTGACATAAAGAAAGTTGCAGAACCAACCCCAGAACCAACCCCAGAACCAACCCCAGAACCAACCCCAGAACCAGAACCGAAAATTTCTTCTGATGATCCATTTGATGGAATTAAAGATGTTGATATTGCAACTTATTCAGATCTATTTGATGTTCCACCACCTGAAAATGACAACGAAGCAATCAAACTAGGAAATAAAATTCGCCAATGGATTAAAAACGGCAGGCCTAAACCTAGTGAATCAAAAGAAGAAGATGATGAAAATGAAGATATACAAAAACATGATAAAGAAGAAAAGCCTAAAAAGAAACGAGGTCTGTTTGGATTCTTTAAGAAATGAAACTCAAAACAAAAAATTTACTCACTTTAGCGGAACTAACCTCAAAGGAATTTTTAGGATTAATCGATGATTCCATCAAACTAAAAAAAGAACTCAAAAAAGGTGCAAACAAACCTATTTTGAAAAATAAAACTTTGGCAATGATTTTTCAAAAACCATCAACTCGAACACGTGTAAGTTTTGAAACAGGAATGTTTCATCTAGGTGGGCATGCAATTAATTTATCATCAAATGACATGCAACTTTCACGAGGCGAATCAGTAGAGGATACTGCAAAAACTCTTTCAAGATACACTGACTGCATTATGGCACGTGTATATTCACATAACTTGCTAGAAAAACTATCTAAGCATTCTCGTGTACCTGTAATTAATGGATTGTCTGATTCTTTTCATCCATGTCAAATTTTAGCAGACTTTATGACCATTAAAGAAAAAAAGAAAAAACTCAATGGATTAAAGATTGCATGGATTGGAGATGGAAATAATGTGTGCAACTCTATGATTTACGGTGCAGCATTATCTGGAATAGAAATGTCAATAGCAACTCCAAATAAATTTGAACCTGACAAGGATGTTGTTAAAGAATCAAAGAAATCAACTAAAATTGAATTAACATCCGATCCATTCACTGCAACTCAAAATGCAGACGTTGTAGTTACTGATACATATTCGTCGATTCATAACAGTGATCTAAAAAGAATCAAAAAATTCCTTCCAAAATATCAAGTCAATCCCAAACTAATGAAGACTGCAAACCAGGATGCGATCTTTATGCATTGCCTTCCAGCAAAACGAGAACAAGAAGTTACGTCGTCAGTAATTGACGGTTCTCAATCTGTTGTATGGGATGAAGCAGAAAATCGTCTACATACTCAGAAGGCTTTGCTTGCTGCCCTAATTCACGCTTAACGTATATAAGAGCATATTCAAACTCGGTTTCTATAGATGGCCTATTCGAAAATATTGCGAAGACTCAGAGAGGAAAAAACCAATTATAAAAAACGTGGCACCATGTTGATGGGCAAACGCGATTTTATCACTGTAAATATTACTAATGAAAACACTCTAGTCCAAATTCTAAAGCCTGGGATGACAGGCGATAAAGTAGTTGCATCTGCACACTCTAGATATCTCCTTGAGAAAGGATGGAAGGGCTCTAGAAAAAGTGTACCTGCAGCGTATCTTACTGGATATTTGGCAGGAAAGAAAGCACTTGGTCAAGGTGCAAAAGATGCCATTCTTTACACTGGAACTAGAAGGTATACTCAAAGAATGGCAGCAGCTCTCAAGGGAGTCATTGATGCTGGAGTCCAAGTACCAGCTAATGAAGAAACATTTCCACCAGCGGAAAGACTCAACGGTGAACATCTTACAATAAAAAACGAAGTTTCAAAAATAAAATTTACAATTGACAGTGAGGTCAAATAGACATGAGTCAAACTGCACAATCTAAAGGTAAACCAGGTCAAAGAGGACGAGGTCCACCAATATATGGAGGAGGCCCACCAGGCGGAGCTAAGGGTGCAAGTGATCGTCCAAGAAGACCAAGAAGAGAATCAGAAGAAGAAGTTTGGGTTCCAAAAACTCTCTTAGGTCAAAAAGTTGCATCTGGAGAAATCACTTCACTTGAAGAAATTATTGAATCAGGCTTAAGAATTCAAGAATCTGGAATTATCAAGAAACTACTACCTGATTTAAAAAGTGAAGTTGTAGATGTTGGTATCATTCAAAAAATGACTTCAAACGGGCAATCAACAAGATTCAAAGCAATTGTTGCAACTGGAAATGAAAATGGTTACTTGGGAATTGGCCAAGGAAAATCAAAACAGATGAGAATTGCAATTGAAAAAGCAACTAGTCAAGCTTATCTTAATGTCAACCCAATTAAATTGGGATGTGGCAGTTGGGAATGTAGATGTGATCAAAAACATTCTGTTCCATTCAAAGTTAAAGGAAAAGGTGGAAGTGTTACAATTGAAATTATTCCTGCACCTCGTGGATTAGGTCTTGTTGCAGGTGGTAAAATTAAACGATTATTGGAACTAGCTGGTCTCAAAGATGCATGGACTACTGCAAAGGGCTCTACTCCTACAATGAACTCTACATCCAAAGCAATTTTGGACTGTCTAAGACAGACATTTAGTCAAGGTTGATAGAAAATGGCAAATGCTTATCTCGTTGTTAGAATAAAAGGTCAAGCTGATTGTCCCTATTGGGCAACTCATACAATGACTTTGTTGAAATTAGATAAAAAATACCGTGCAACAATATTGCCAGCTAAAGAAAATACTTTGGGCATGCTAAGAAAAGTACAGCACTATGTTTCTTGGATTGAACTTGATGCATCATTGGCAAAAGAATTGATTGATAAAAAAGCAAGAAAAGGGGGTTATCAAAAAATTACTCCTGAAGATCTTAAAGAACTGGGATTTGCAAGTTCTGATGAATTAGGAACTGCATTGGCAGAAGGGAAAGCTACTCTATCTAAATTAAAACCTCTAAAACCTTGGTTTGCTTTATCACCTCCAAGACTTGGATTCAAAAGAAGTACAAAGAGACTTTATGGAAACAAGGGCGTTCTTGGACAAAACAAAGAACTTGACGCTATTGTAAGGAGAATGATTTGAGATGGCAACAAGATTAAGAAAAACAAGACGACTTAGAGGCGGAAGACACATGGGATGGGGACAAGTAGGTCAACACCGCGCAAGTGGTCACAAAGGTGGTCTTGGAGTTACAGGTATGCTAAAACATCATTGGAGTTCTACTTTAAAATATGAACCAGATCACTATGGTCATGATTCCACTAAACCACCTCACCCAAATATTACAAAAACATGGACTAGCATCAGAGATCTTGATGACTTGTTCCTAAAGTTCGGTAAAGAAGAAGGAGGAAAGAAAATCGTAGACCTTGAAAGTGCAGGTTACGAAAAACTTCTTGGTGGCGGAAAATTAACTAATGCATATTCCGTCAAAGTAAAACAATTCACTGCAACTGCAGAAGAGAAGCTAAAATCTGTTGGGGGAGAGGTGTTATCTGATAATGGCTGAAGGTAGTATTACCGCAATTATTCGAAAAGTTGTTTTCAAAGCAGAACCATATCTTCCTCAAGTTCCAAAACCAAAAAAGAAAATTCCACTTCCTACCAGATTGTTATGGTGTGGAGTAGCATTACTAATTTACATGATAATGGGTCAGACTCCGTTATTTGGAGCAACAGCACCACAGTTTGACTTTTTGGCATTTGCCAGAGTAATTTTTGCATCACAACAAGGAACTCTTGTTGAATTAGGTATTGGACCGATAGTTACTTCTGGACTCTTGATGCAATTACTAAGAGGTTCAGATATTCTCAAATTTGATTTTAAAAAACCTGAAGAAAGAGGTATCTTTCAGACAGCAACTAAAATTGTAACATACATTGTAATTGTTGCAGAATCTATTGTTTATGCTGCTGCAGTATATGGGCCTGGAGTTACAGAGCCATACTTTTTGTATGTGATGATTGGGCAGCTGATGGCAGCATCAATTATCATTATGTTCTTAGATGAATTAATTCAGAAAGGCTGGGGTCTGGGTAGTGGAATCAGTCTTTTCATTATGGCAGGTGTTGCTCAGCAAATTCTTTGGAGTATGTTTAGCCCGTTGCCTGCAGGTGATGGAGGAACGATTGGTATCATTCCGTATATCGGCCAGTCCATAATGGGTGGCGACTTGTCAAACATTCTATTCCGTTCAAATCAACTTCCAAGCATCTTTGGATTGTGTCTTACTGCTGGAATCTTGTTAATCCTTGTATTTACACAAGGTATGAAAATTGAGATTCCAATTGTATCTACAAAATACAGAGGCTTCTCAGCAGTTTATCCTATCAAATTGATGTATGTTTCTAACATTCCTGTAATTTTGGCATCTGCACTTACGGCAAATGCTGTTTTCATATTCCAAATGTTGTGGGCAAACATGAACCCGCGAAATAATAATTTCTTCATGAACTTTATTGCGCAGTTTGATCCTACGAGCCCCTCTACTCCAATAGGTGGTATCATCTACTATATCACTCCTCCAAGAGGTTTGGATGTGGCAGCATTGGATCCAATGCGTGCAGTAGGTTACGTTCTGTTTATGGTGGGAATTGTAGTTGTGTTTGGTAAATTATGGGTAGAGCTTGGAGGTTTGTCACCAAAGAGTGCAGCTCAGAACTTACTTGATGCTGATGTGCAAATTCCTGGATTTAGAAGATCAAACGCTCCAGTTGAAGCATTATTGAATAAGTACATTCCATCAGTTACAATTATTGGCTCAATGATTTTGGGTCTACTAGCAGGCGTATCTGATGTTCTTGGTGTATTTGGTTCTGGAATTGGAGTTTTACTTATGGTAGATATACTCATCAACTATTACACACAGTTAGTTAGAGAACAAGTAGAAGTCGTCATGCCGCGTTTGGGTGCTTTACTTGGAAGGAAATAAGCGAATAATTCTTGTAGGAATTCCCGGTGTTGGAAAAACTACCATTTTGACTAAAATGGTAGAAGTTCTTAAAGATCATCATAAAACTGTCCATGTAGTAAGTTTTGGAACTTTGATGTTTGAAGTTGCAAAAGAAAATGGTCTTAAAGATAGAGATGATCTTAGACATTTACCTGTAAATGAACAACAACATCTCCAAAAAATCGCTGCCGAAAAAATTACTGCATATGATGAACAAGTAGTAATTGTTGATACTCATGCATTTATCAATTCACCAGAAGGCTACTATCCTGGATTACCAGAACATGTTTTGAAAATTATCAAACCTACAAACTTTGTTTCAGTTTCAGCAAAACCTGAAGAAATCTACAACAGACGAATGAAAGACGAAACACGAAATCGAGACAAAATTACTCTACCTAATATAAATAAAGAACTAGACATTCAATCAGCAATGATTTCAGCTTGCACTGTACTTACAGGCTCACCTGTGAAACATATTCTTAATAGAGAAGGAAAGATTGATGAAGCCATAGACAAAATAATTAATGCGCTAGGACTGTAAAAAATGGATTTTAACTTTATTCTACTATTTCTCGATTCAATACACCTACAATTTGATATCTTTGGTGGCGAAAACAGACAGGCCCTCGGTAGTGATGACCCAATCATTCAAGGATTAATCCTTTCAATGTTTGCAGTTTCTGCATTTGGCATTGTATTGAATCTCTTCAATGCTGGAGTTAGAAAGAAGATGGTGGACCAAACAAAGCTAAAACGAATCATGAAAGAAACACGCGGATGGCAAAAAGAAAGAATGGCTGCAATGAGATCAAAAGATCAAGCCAAAATTAACGAATTGAGCAAAAAATCATCTTACATGAACAAAATGTCAATGGAGATGATGCAGATGAACATGCGTCCAATGATGATTACTTTTGTACCTTTAATTTTGATATTTTATTTTGTACTGCCTTATTTGTTTTCTTACACTGTGGCCCTATCTCCAATCCCACTAAATGTAATCCCTGGTGATTTCTTTCAACTAACATGTACTGCAGAACAGGCTTTGGATGAAGGCCATGTTTGCTATGGTCACGAAAATGCATTATATCTCTGGGCTTGGTACTTCCTTTCATCAATTGCATTTAGTGGCATTATTATGAAACTGACGAAAACCTCAATGGATCTCAGTTGACAAAATCTATAGTAATTTCTGGTCCTCCCGCAGTAGGCAAAACGACTGTTGCTAAAGGATTGGCAGAAGAATTTCACCTAGAATATCTTAGTGGAGGTGATGTTCTAAAAGAGATGGCGATGGAGGAAGGTTTTGATTCTGATGGAGATGATTGGTGGGATACTGAAGATGGAATGAGATTTCTAAATCAGCGTGAAAAAGATTCAAAATATGACAGAACACTGGATGAAAAATTAACTTTAATCTTCAAAAGAGGAGGAGTAGTAATAACTAGTTACACTTTACCATGGCTTGTCAAAGATGGAATAAAAATTTGGTTAGAAGGATCACATGAAAGTAGTACTAAGAGAATGCAAACAAGGGATAACATGAGTCCTCAAGAAGCTTATGAAGTTACAAAAGAACGATTTGATAAGAATAAGGCATTGTACAAAAAACTTTATAATTTTGATTTTGGTGATGATAAATCTGTGTTTGATTTAATTATTAACACTGATAATCTTTCAGCACAACAAGTAATCGATGTTGCAAAAGAAACTGTAAGAAAACTACTATGATGCTAAAACAACTAGAAAATCTAATTGAAATTGATCAAGACATCACTGATGATGCATATGGAACCTATTATGACAAAAGATCACTTGAGCAATTACTAAACTACGGAATCATACTATTGGACAAGCCTCCAGGTCCTACAAGTCACGAAACAGTTGCATGGGTAAAACGAATTTTGAAACTTCCAAAGATTGGTCACAGTGGAACTCTTGATCCTCAAGTTTCAGGAGTACTGCCGTTAGGATTAGGTGAGGCAACAAAAGCATTAGGTGTCTTACTTTTAGGTCCAAAAGAATACGTTGCATTAGGACGAGTACATTCTCTTCCATCAAAAGAAAAACTTACAGAAATAATCAATTTGTTCAAAGGAGAAATATTTCAAAAACCCCCACAACGTTCAGCAGTTGTTAGACAAACAAGAACAAGAGCTATCTATGAATTTGAATTAATAGAACAAAAAGAAAGACTTCTCTTAACTCGAGTTCTATGTGAATCTGGAACCTATATTAGAAAATTATATTATGATATTGGAGAAATTCTAGGATCTGGTGCTACAATGATTGAGCTTAGAAGAACCAGAGTAGACCAATTTTATGAATCTGATGACCTAGTTACTCTTCATGAACTAGCAAATGCATTTGCATTATGGGAAGAAAACAAAGATGATTCTAGATTAATGAAAATGATTAAACCTGTAGAGTATGCTCTAAGTGAATTAAAATCTGTAATGATTCGTGACTCTGCAGTAGATGCAATGTGTCATGGTGCTCAGCTTGCAATTCCTGGCATTTTGAAAATTTCTCCAAATCTAAAGAAAGGTGATCTAGTTGGAATTTACACTCAAAAAGGAGAAGCAGTAGCTTTGGCTGAATCTATAATGTCTGAAGAAGAGATTCGTGATGCAACAAAGGGATATGCATTTGAAACAAAGAGAATCATTATGGCCCCAAACACATATCCTAAAAAATGGAGAACAAAACCAACTTATCCAAAGGATTAACATCAAATAATTGTTCTGAAGACATGTTAGTGAAAAGCCTGGTAATTTTTATTGCAATTGGAGTGGTTTCAGGTTTTGCGTATGGTGTTTACTTGATGGATGTAAAAAATACAAATCAACTGGTATTTGTTGAAGGCCCTTCAATATCTTTAGTTACTGAAAAATTTGATTTTAAAAAAGGTGAGGAGATAAAAATTCAAATTGTAAATTCTGGTACAACTCCTCTAACTTTCACTGATACATCTTATGGTCTTAGAATTACCGGATTATCTGGAATATTGATGTATACACCAGTTAGTGCACAAGTTGTTTCCCATCTTGATCCTGGTGATGAAGTTGAATTATTATGGGATCAAATAAAAAATGATGGTAATGTTGCATTAGATGGTCTATACAAAATCTCTGCAAAGGGAATGGATGATCAAGGAATCCCTGTAGAGAAATCCACTACTGTTACAATTTGGAAGTAGATTTTCAAATAAGTAACATAATTTATAATCACATTTTACCGAGTACTTTTGTCGTTAGACTTGTGCCGGGGTCGCCTAGCCTGGTAGGGCGCGCGCCTGGAAATTATTAACCATAAAGCGCGTTCTCGCAAGGGAACGGGAGTTCAAATCTCCCTCCCGGCGCCATCTAATTAGAGAAAATCCAGATACGCCGTTATGGATTAAGACTAGTGCTAACAAAATTTGGCAAGAGTCTCAGACACTGAAGGTAATATTATTGGTATTTGCAGACTTACTGC
>JAOTTS010000032.1 GCA_029864335.1 Candidatus Nitrosopumilus sp.
CTGCAACAAAACAACCGAGGTTACGTCTAAAGCGATATAGACAAAAAATAAAAAGAAAGAATTGGAATTAGATTCTTGGCATAATGCTTAGTCTTGACTTTGCAGATACTGCAATTATCGAAATGATTGCAACTGCTAGGATCATTGCTGCTATTGTACCGAATTCTGGAACCACGAATGTGCCTATTATCTCTACTTCTTCTGCGTTTGCAGGAAATGAAACAGTCAGTGTTCGTTTTGATTCTGTCACAGATTCTTCAAAGTTGACCTCTTCACCGTCTACCAATACAAAAAATTCATCATCGTTATTGTTCATCTTTGCATCCAAAACGGAGCGCGGTAATTCCAGTGTGATGATTCCATCATCATTGGAATTTATCCCAACCACAAGTGATTTTGCGTCAACATCCGGCATAACACTTGTCACCTTGCCAGATGTTATCGTGTATCCTATCATGAGATCTGTGTCAGATACCTTGATTGAAGACTCGCTGGACATCATTTTTGAACCGGTTGTCTGCATTCCATCACCCATTGTAATTGTTCCCAGATCTGCTTTGACTCCTCCACCTACGGTTGTTAACACGGAGCCTTGCATCCACGGATGAACCATACAAAAGTAAGGATACTCTCCCAGAGAGTCAAACGTATGTGAAAACGTGGTTCCTGCCATGAATAATGAACTGTCAAATTTTCCATCAGGACCATCTGCAGGAGTTCCACTAGTGACAGTGTGGGCTGCAGTGTCATCATTGCTCCAAACCACTCTGTCTCCTGGATGTACTGTTACCTTGTATGGAATGTAACATTCGTTTGTTTCATCACAGCCTGGAGCACCAGAACCTGCAGGAAGACTGACTATAATTTCTTCTGCAAATGCAGCAGGAACTGAAATTATCATGGTAGTTATCGTCAAAAGCAAGAATGTCTTTTGTGTACTTGTTATCATTAAAGAACAAAGAAGGCATACGAATAAAAGACTTGATGCTGGACGTACTCATAATTGCAGGTCTTCATTTTCATCGTGCTGAAGATCGTCTTCATTTTTTAATGCAGTTTCAATATGTTTTTGTAATTCTTTTTCTTTTTTATTCACCAAGACCCTCTCCAGTAAAAATTTCAAAATCTCCATTCTCATAGATAACAACATCACCTGATTCAAAATCATTCCTGCTAGTATCCACAAAAATCGTAGCAATTTTTTCCAAAGGTGATTTTTTTAATTCGTCTACTGTAAGTGAGTGATTATCTGAAAGTTTCTTTAACGTTCCATTCTCCTTTAATTTTTTGAACAATTAATTCTACATCGGGAAGATATTTGAAATTGATTGCTCTAACTACGATTACTCCCATTTTGATATTAGATATAGATCATAACATTTAAGAAAAATGCAGATTTTCTATGACGAATGTAACTACAAAATGAAATTTTTATCTTTTCAGATTCATTGAATGAAACTCAGAATCATTCATGAGAATCACGTTATTTTGTAATATAATAGAAACAGGTGAATTACATCATAGTGGAAATAAAGTCATTCAAGTATTCAATTCCTCAAATTACATATCTAGTAAAGAAGAAATTATGGGCGCAGGTACTTTTTGCATTATTTTTAGGATTAGTTTTTGGGATGATTTTAGGTCCTGAATTTGGAATTGTTGAGAAAGATACTGCAGAGATAATTTCTGATTGGTTATCCATTCCTGCCAATCTTTTTCTAAAAATAATTCAAATGATTATTGTACCATTGATTTTTGCATCGATCGTACGAGGACTTACCTCATCTGGAAGTTTAGAACAACTTCAAAAACTTGGTTTAGGTGTTTCGCTTTATTTTGTTGCTACAACTGTAATAGCACTAATTATTGGTATTCTTCTTGTAACCATCATAGCACCAGGTAATTTTATTGATAGTTCTTTGATCAGAGAAAGTTTTGGAATTGAGGATGCTGAACCAATTCAGAGTACAGAATTTTCTATTCACGACATTCCTTAAAGCATTATAGGTATTGTTCCTAGTAATCCATTAGCATCTTTCATGTCTGGAGAGATGCTGAGTATCATTGTTTTTGCAATAATTGTCGGAGTGTCAATGATTACTTTACCCAAGGAAAGCTCAAAGCCGATACTTGACTTGTTAGAATCTGTTCAAAAAATCACCCTGAAAGTAGTATCATGGGCAATGCGTTTGGCACCATTTGCAGCATTTGGTATCATGACAGGAATCACATCAAAGTTAGGATTGTCAGCACTTTCTGGACTTGGAGCATATATGCTAACCGTGGTAGCTGGTCTTTTAGTAATGATATTTGTCTACATGCTAATCCTCAAATTTTTTACAAAGAGGCCATTATCTTCTACTTTTGCAATGATGAAAGATGCCCAATTATTAGCATTTTCAACTTCAAGTTCTGCGGCAGTCATGCCTCTATCAATTAAGACTGCAGAAAAAAAGATGAAAGTCAAACCAAAGGTTTCTCAATTCATCATTCCTTTAGGGACTACAATTAACATGTATGGAACAGCACTGTATCAAATAATAGCAGTTTTCTTCTTGGCACAGCTTTTCAATATTGATTTAGGATTTACAGCAATTCTACTAATTTCATTGACAGCTCTTGCCGCATCTATTGGTGCTCCATCTGCTCCTGGAACAGGAATTGTCATACTTTCAACAATTCTAATTGCTGCAGGCATTCCTCCTGTTGCAGTTGTACTTCTATTAGGAGTGGATAGAATTTTGGATATGACTCGAACAATGGTTAATGTTACAGGAGATCTTACTGCATGTCTGTTTTTTGATAATAGAATAAAAGCAGAAAGCCTACCAGAAGAGAAATTATGAAAAAATACAGTTCAATTCCACATACTCAGCCCCATTTTGGGGATAAAGACGGATACAAATTAGTTGTCATTGATTAAAAAAAGATGAAATTTAATCAAAATCATCATCAGGTAACTTATCTAAATCAGGATTAAGTATACCTAAATGAAAAAGAATTATTTGATTTGTTTTCATTTTTTACTTTCCTTTGGGAGAATGGATGTCAATGATTTAGCATACATATCTACACAAAAATGCAATAATCAAGAAGAAACATTCCCAACTGAAGTATTAGAAAATGAAATAGGAATCATTACCATTCCATTATGTCAAATATGTAAGAGGTTTGGGTATTCTTGATAGGTATGTGTTCAAGGTATGATTCTTTTGATAATGGCTTGTAAAGACATGACATTACAAAACATTAGTTAAAAGGCCATTAAGTTTTCAAAATATTAGTATGGTTAAGATATTTTTGATACCAATGTCAGTGAAAAATGATTCTTATCATCTAACCATGTATGTTTGATTTCAAATCCTACATCAACAAGAAGTTTGTGGATTTGAGATAACGTATACTTGTGAGAATATTCAGTGTGAATTAATTCATCTTTTTCTAAATTTAACAAAAGATTGGATTTGGATATCACTACTGATTGATTAACTAGAGATTTCAAATACATCTCAATTCTTTGATCACTTTCGTTGTAAAGTGAATGATGTGAGAAATTGTTCAAATTAAAATCAGCATCAAGTTCATCATTAATTCTAGAAAGAATATTTAGATTAAATTCTGCAGTTACACCTTGTGAATCATCGTATGCAGATTCCAAAATCTGTTTATCCTTGACTAAATCAAGTCCAATAAGAAAGAGATCACCTGTTTTCATTGTAGAATCTATTTTTTGTAAAAATTCATGGCCATCCATTGGAGAGAAATTTCCAAAACTAGAACCTAAAAATAGAATTAAATTTTTTTTATCGTCATAGTTTTTTAGAAATTCCAAACCACCTTCATAGGTATCGATTATTCCAGTAATATGCAAATGTTCATAATCCTTTAACAGAATCTCAGAACTTTCTGCAAGAATCTCAGATATATCAATAGGAAAATATTCAACATGGCCACACAATTTTGTGAAAATATCAAGAATTATTCTTGTCTTTACAGATGCACCACTGCCTAATTCAACAACCCGGAAGGTTTTGTCAAGATAGGGAGGCAACTCATCTTGGAGTTGCTTTAAAATCTCAATTTCTGTTTTAGTAGGATAATACTCTGGTAACGTGCAAATTTTTTCAAACAAATCTGAACCTTTTTTATCATAAAAGAATTTGGGATGTATGAATTTACATCGTCTGTTCAAACTAAAAGATATCTCTTCAGCAAATGTTTTTTCAATTTTACTTGCATGCGGTTTAAAGTATTGGAGTCTATCATCTATTACGTATTTTTTGTAATCTAGGTTTTTTTGTAAAGTATTACTCAAGTATTAATTCGGTCATTTTTTAACATAAATGCGTTATCCCCAATTTTACGCATAAATCATATTTCTTGATATACTTCTAAATTCAATAATAATCAATGAGTGAAATTCTAAAAGTAGAACATTTGAGAAAATATTTTACTAAAAAAGGAATGTTTGGTGGAAAAACAACAACAGTCAGAGCTATAGATAATGTTTCATTTTCACTTGAAATGGGAGAAGTGTTAGTATTAGCAGGAGAATCAGGTTCAGGAAAGTCAACTATTGCAAAATTAATTCTTAGATCAATTCATCCGGATTCAGGAAAAATCTTTTTTGAAGGAAATGAAATCGACAATGAAAAAAAGAATTTAGAAAAAATTAGAATGAATTGCCAAATGATTCATCAAGATCCATATGATTCTATTAATCCCAGAATGAAAATTGGAGATATTGTATCAGAACCTCTTGAAATACACAATGTGGGTAACAAACAGGATAGGCTAAAGAGAGTAATCAAGGTTTTACAAGAAGTAAAACTAGAACCTGCTGATGAAATTATAAAAAAATATCCCCATATGTTATCTGGAGGGCAAAGACAAAGGGTAGTTCTGGCACGAGCATTGTCATTAAAGCCAAAGATCATCATCGCAGATGAACCCGTCTCGATGTTGGATGTTTCAATTAGAGCTGAGATGCTTGAATTAATGCATGATTTACAGAAAAAATACAATATTTCATTTATCTATATCACTCATGATTTGGCAACTGCTAGGTATTTTGGTCAAAAAATAGTGGTTTTGTATATGGGGAAAATTGTAGAGATGGGACCAATTAATCAAGTTTTGCTGAAACCTAAGCATCCTTACACTCAGGCATTAATTGATGCAATTTCAGAGCGGGATCCGGACAATCTAAAGAAAGAAAAGAAAATTCGAATCAAAGATGCAACAGATGAAGATATTTTCCAAGGGTGCAGATTCAGAGCAAGATGTCCGTACGTCTTTGAAAAATGCACTGAAGAGCCAGAGTTAGTAGAAATTATTGATGGGCATTATTCTGCTTGTCACATAAAACTAGACTAGGAAGTATGTACAGACGGCATTCGTTTATCCTTGTAAGTAACAACATTTGAAACCCCATTCTTTGGGAAAACACCATAGATCAACTTGGCTTTCTGTATTACAGAATCTTTGAGAGAAACCATAATGAATTGGCTTTGCTTGGATCTTTCCTCTAAAATTTTTGCTAGTCTTTCAGAGTTTGGAGCATCAAGATGTGCATCAACTTCATCAAATAGGTAAAATGGAGAAGGTTTTAGTTTTTGTAATGCAAGTACAAATACAATAGCTGCTAATGTTTTCTCACCACCACTAATTGATGTTGATTCTCTTTTTGGTTTGTTAGGAAATTGAATTAGATAAGAAATTCCAGAATTAAAT
Source organism: Candidatus Nitrosopumilus sp. (assembly GCA_029864335.1). GTDB lineage: Archaea > Thermoproteota > Nitrososphaeria > Nitrososphaerales > Nitrosopumilaceae > Nitrosopumilus. Next base: position 5,734 of record JAOTTS010000032.1, read on the forward strand.
ATATCATCTTCGTTTTGTAATTCTAACCAAGCATTACCCTCAGTCATTTTATTGAAAATTAAACGGATTTCTTTATCAACTTTATCAAATGCATCCAAGAACGTTTGTCGTTTATCTTTCTCAATATCTTCAATGAATTTGACAATAGAATTTCTTTCCTCCTCAAGAGAATTCTTTCTTGTTGACATAGAACGATACCCATAAGAGACCTCAAGATAGGTTTCGGGTGCCTTGGCATTTAATGCATTAAGGGTATTTAGTTCTGCAGTAAGCCCCTGAACAACTGATTCCACATCAAAGGTTTCCATGTCTTTATCAAAGCCAAATGTAGAAAGAATTTGCTGTAATTTGACTTGATTTTCAACTAAATCATGCAAATCCCTATTCAAGGAATCAGTTTGGCGTTCCAATGAATTGATTTGTTTTGTAATTTCTCGATCCTTTTCAGATAGAATTTTGAGTTTGTCATCGTATTCTTTTAGATTTTCAATTGATGAGCCAGATGTAGATATAAGTTCCTGTTCTTTTTCTCTTAATTTTATAAGAATTTCACTCTTTGATTCTTTTTGTTTTTCCAAGTTTAGAATTTTTTCCTCTAATTCATGGTATTCCAAATTCAAAGAATTTTCTTCATTAGATAGACGATCAGATTGAGATTTTTCTCGGTTATCTTGAGTTTGTAAAGTTGTGTGTTGAGAAGATTTATCACGGTATTCATTCATAATTGTGGTGTAAAGTTTTTCAATTTCTGCTTTCTTTAGATTAATTTTAGATAATTCATTTGCAATACGAGTCTGCTCTCCACTAGCATAATTTTCCTCTACAATTTCAATACGTTGACGTAGTGATTCTGCATGAGATTCTGTTGTAGATATCTCAGATTCAATGGTTACATTTCTTGAGGTTAATTCAGAAATTCTTTTTGTTAATTGGTCTTTCATGCTAATTGCAGAAATAATTCTTGATTTCAAATTGTTAAAATTCTCATTAGTGGAGGTAAGAGAATTTTCAGAGATAGAAAGTCTTTCTAAATAAGATTGGATTGAATCATCCAATTTCTTCAAAGAATGTTTTTTCTTTAGCATGTATTTTTTGATTAAGCCAATAGACTGGAATAAACCATCAATATCGCTACTCATCGAAATTAATTTTGTAAGTTTTGAAATCTTTGAGTTGATGTCTATTACAACAGTTCCCCCTTTTGCTTCAAAGAATTCACCATCCATAGTTACTGCTTTGTAACCCAATTGAGATACATTATAGCCAGATTCACGTGTTTTAGTAAGCACGATATTTCCAAACAAGAATGTTTTAAGTGCAGAATATGCAGGATCACAAGTCACACAATCTGCAAGAATACCCACCACTCCTGATTCTTTAGGTAATTTTAGATTAAATTGTGGAATAGCTTCAAGGGGGATGATTTTCAGTTTTGGTAGATTTTTACTTCTAGCTACTTCTGCAATTCCAAGTAATGTTGCAAAGTCTTTTACAACAATTGCCTTAATCCAGTCAGAACTGACAGCCATCACAGAACGTTCGTATTGTTTGTCCCAGGAAATCATTTCATATACTAAACCTTCTATTCCAAGTTTGTCAGCATCTTCTTTTAATTTTGCAACAGTGTAATCTTCGTGCATGAATCCTTTTACTGTTTTAATTTTTGACTCGTATTGAGTTGCAGCTTTAGTAGATTTTTCTAAAATTAATCCTAATTCATCCATGTCATTGTTAATCTTTGATTTTCTTTCACGTAATTTTGAAATTCTAGATTTTAATTCAGAAATAGTTGCAGTGTGATTATTATTCATAGATTCTAATTGAGATTTGTATTGAGATAGTTTTGTTATATCTTCTTCTAATTCATTAAACTTTGCAGAATTTGTTTTAATTTTAATTGTTGATTCTTCTTTTTCATTTTGGATTTTGGATAATTTGAGTTCAGATTGATTCAGTTCACTAGTTAAAGACTTAATTTTATTATCGATTTCAAATTTTTTAGCTGCAGCATTTGATTGGGCATTTAGAACATCATTTCTTTGAGAATCAATAATTTCTAAATCATCATTAATTTTATTTTTCTTTGAATTTGTTTCTTCTATCGATTCCTTAATTTTATTGATCTGTGAATTAATATTATTTCTTACTTGATTAATTTCTTCAATCTCATTTCTTATTTCTGGAATCCTAATTTCAATTTGTTGAAGTCTTTTCTTTGATGCAGAGATCGAACTGTTATGAATTTCATATTGTTCCATTGCGGAACTTATTTCAACATCAAGAGATGCTTTTGCTTGACTGTAATCATTAGCTTCTGTCATCAATTGAGATTTTTCAGTTTCAAGAAAATTAATTTCGTTTCGTAAAACATGTCTTTCTTCGTCAAATTTTGCAATTTCTGCAGTAAGAGTTTGTAAAGAAGATTCTTTGGAGGATTTTTGCTCTGAAATAATCTTCATTTTATTTGCAGCAGCGATTGCCTTGTATCTGTTTAATTCACGTTCCAAAATATCATGTCGTAATTTTTGGTTTCGTTCTTCTTCAAGTTCATCTATTCTTTTTTTAATTTCGCCCATTTTTGCAAGTGCGATTTCTAATCGCCTATCTGCCTCATCAAGTTGCTTTACAGATTCGGTCTTTTTTTCATCAAAATATGATAAACCAATCAAATCCTCAATTGTTTTCCTTTTTTCTTCTGAGGTAAACTCAGAAATTCTAGTTACAGTTCCCTGTTGAACAGCATTAAGTTGACCAAGTCCTGCATTGGCCATATCGAGTAAATCAAGAATATGGCTTCGATTAGTCTTCTTTTTATTTAGGTAGTATGTGTTTTCTCCATTTTCATCCATTTCTCTTGTTATTTCAACAATATCAGAATCTACGGGAATTTTTCTATCAGAATTGTCAAAATGGACACTAGATCTTGCCATTTTAGGTCCACGACGATTTCCCTCAATATCATGAATTAATGATCGTAGTTTATCGACCCTCATCACTCTTGGTTTGTTTTCCCCCATTGCAAAAATAATGGCATCCAAAATGTTACTTTTACCAGATCCGTTTGGGCCGGAGATCGAAACAAGGCCAGGTTCGAATTGAACAGTAGTATTCTTAAACCCAAATGATTTGAAACCAAAGATCTCAACTTTTTTTACATGAACCAATAACAATAATTTTGCATTAGATAGGATAATCGATGGTTAACAAGTTTAGTTGACATAATTGAGTAATTTTTCTTGTTTTGTTATCATATTTTTCGTAACGGTTAGGTTTACAGATTCTCATCACAAATTATAAAAAATCAAATTGGTTTGTAATACAAAATTGAGCATATCACATAACCAATTGAAAACTAAGATTAGGCACAAAGATGCCCATTATTTTAAATTTAAAAGGGGTTTTTGGCTTTATCTGGCTTTCCCTTGAACGTCTGAAGCACATAAACAAAGGAGGGTGATAAAATAACTACGACAAAAAAAGAGTTAACATCTTGTGGAGGGTAAAAACAAACAGAAGATTTTCAAAATTATGAAAGAACGTTTCAAATAGTTATTTTAAATAAATTATATCAACGGAGTTGTGATAAATCCTATATTGCATTCAGTCATAAAAAGGAATAAACTTTTTGGGAATTTCTAGGACTCAATTATTCTTCTTAAAAATAGAATAAAAATATTGATTGTTTGGAATAAACGATCATTATCTTAGGGACAGTAGGGATATAACATCAAAATTTTTCAAATTAATTGATTTTAGGGTCACCTATAATTACTGATAATGGATTCAAAATTTATGGTTAAGTTAGGACTGATTCAAACCAAATCATACGATTCTAATCAAAAAGGAATATCAAAAGTTTCAGAGATCTTAAAAAAACTAGGGAGTAAAGAGACAGAAATTGTTTGCCTGCCTGAGCAATGGCTAAAGAAAAACGTGATTGAGGATTTTGATTTGGAGTTTTTAGAATTTAAGAAAATTGCCAGAGATTTTGCAATGACGATTATTCCAGGAGCATTTTATGAAATCACAAAAAATACATCAATAATCGCCCCAGTTATTGGGCCTGAGGGGGAATTCATAGGCAGGCAAGAAAAAATCCACCCTTTTGATTATGAACGAGACTATGTAAAACCAGGAAAAGAGGCTAAAATTTTCAATACTGCATGTAAGTTTGGGATAATAATCTGTTATGACATGGTATTTCCCAATGTTGCCAATGTTCTAGCAAAAAAAGGGGCACAAGTTCTATTATCACCAAGCAGAATAGTCAGAAGAGGTATTGTGCCATGGCAGTTGTATGTTCAGGTTAGGGCATTGGAGAATAGAATACCAATACTTGCTGCAAATGTAGAGAATCAAAGATTTGGCGGAAGCAGTGTCATTGTAGATTTATCAGAAAATAATAAAATCGTAACAACAAAAATGATCAAATTAAACGGTGAGAGTGAAAGAAGTAAAGAATTCATACTTGATAAATATGAGCAAAGTAGAAAAATCAGATTTTCAGATTCAAATATGTTTCAGTAGTTAATCACCAGCAACAAACTTTTCACATTCAGTTTTTGCTTTAACATCTGAAGTTTGTTCTATTGGGTGCTTCATCAAATAAGCACTAGCAGGTTTAATTGGACCACCAATACCTCTATCAAGTGCAATTCTAGCTAATCTGATTGCATCAATTACAATTCCAGCAGAGTTTGCTTTGTCATCAACTTCTAAACGAACTTCCATGTTGTAAGGAATGTTTGCCCATTGTCGACCTTCAATTCTCATAAACATGAGTTTAGTATTACCTAAAAACGGAATAAAATCAGAAGGACCTACATAGATTTGATCATCATCTAATCTTTCACGAAGTTGACTTTGGACACTTTCTGTTTTAGAAATTCTTTTTGAAGCTAATCTATCTTGTTCTTTCATATTTAGAAAATCAGTATTTCCACCAACGTTGATTTGGTAAGTTTTCTCAATTTTAGTTCCTCTGTCACTGCATAATTTTGCCAATGTTCTATGCACAATAGTTGCCCCAACTTGTCCTTTGATATCATCTCCAATACATGGAATGTTTTTTTCTTCAAACTTTTTTGCCCATTTTTCATCAGATGCAATAAAGGATGGAATGCAATTAACAAAAGCAGTGTTAGTGTCAAGGCAGATTTGAGCCCAAAATTCAGTTACTTTGTCCGAACCCACAGGCAAATAAGATACAATAATTTCAACATCAGAGTCTTTGATTATTTTTTTTACCTCATCAGCAATCTGTTCAGGTGATTTAGAGCTTTCAATGGGTTTGATTCTATTTTCAACCCATACCCCAACACCATCTAATATTGGGCTTTCATAGACTTTAGCATCTGTTTTTGGCATTTCATCTTTAGGAATCCAGTCAACCATGTTTGGGAATTCATAAATGGCTTCATTGAGTAATTTTCCAACTTTATTTTCACCCACATCAAATCCACAAACAAAATCAATATCGTGAATTCCATAACCATCTAATTTATCATGAATAATTCCTGTAACTTCTTGAGAGGGATTTTGACGATAATATTCTATTCCTTGTATTAATCCTGCAAAACAATTACCAATACCAACTAAACCAACTTTAATTCTATCAGACATTTGAAAATTGGTGTCTTTAGACGGGTTTAAAGTTTTCTTGGAAGGAATAGAGAATTTTTCAATTAAGGCAGAATTTTATACTTGCCATCAACGAATAAAATCATGATAGAGCCTGGCAGTCCAGTAAAAGATATTGAAATTGATTCTGATACAACAATAGAAAATATTTTTGAGGAATTATCCAAATCAGGTGGATTTGAATCGGTAAATCTTTCTGATGGTTTAGAGATTTTAACTGAAATGATTTCAGATAAACAATGTCTCAGATTTGTGTCATTTGTAGGATCTGTTGTTTCAACAGGACTAAGAGGAATTATCAAAAATATGATCAAAAATAAATGGTTTGATGTTGCAATTACTACTTGCGGTGCACTTGATCATGATATTGCAAGACATTTTTCACATTACAAAGAAGGATCATTTACAATGAATGATATGGAATTAGCAAATCAAAACATTCACAGATTAGGAAATGTGCTTGTTCCAATGGATAGTTACGGACCGCTCATTGAAGAGAAAATGCAGACATTTTTAGAAGAAGAGTATCAAAAAGGAACAAAAGAGATGACCACTGCAGAGATTTGTAAAATGATTGGAAAGCATTTAGGTGAAGATTCATTTCTTTATTGGGCATACAAAAACAATGTAAGAGTGGTAGTTCCAGGAATAATGGATGGTGCCGTAGGTAGCCAAATTTGGCTTTTTACACAAAAACACAGTGATTTCAAACTAAACATGACAGGAGATGCAGATTTACTTTCTGAGTTTATTTTCAAAGCTGAAAAATCAGGGGCCTTTATGATTGGGGGAGGAATTTCAAAACACCATACATTATGGTGGAATCAATATAGAGAAGGATTGGATTACGCATTTTATATAACAACTGCACAAGAATTTGACGGAAGTCTTAGTGGGGCATTAGTTAGAGAAGCAATTTCATGGGGCAAAGTCACACAAAAAGCTAAACAATCAACACTACATGCGGAAGTAACCACAATCTTGCCATTTATTTATGCGGCATTAATTAGAAAATTGCAAGAACAGATTAGAAACTAGATAAAAGATATTATCTAATCAAGGGAAAGATAGTCTATTGATTCCTGAAATTAAAATTAAAGAGATTAAACCATTGAAATTGGAAGGAGGCTATCTAATTGATGGTTTCCCATCAGTAGGATTTACTAGTGCAATTGCGTCAGAATCAATGATCCATACATCAAATTTTGAATTAGCAGGAATAATAGATTCTGAGAGTTTTCCCCCAATAAGCATCATTAAAAATGGAAAGCCAAATTTTCCAACTAGAATTTTTGTTAATGAAAGTTTGAAAGTTGGAGTATTTTTATCATATCTAACTCTTGAACAGTCTTTGCATAGAGTTACAGCTTACGCAATGTTGGAATGGGCAAAAAAACACAAAGTGAGATTAATTATCAGTAGTGTCGCGATAAAAGACCCTAAAGGAAATGAGGAAATGATTGGGATTGGTAGTACCGAGTTGGCTAGAAAAAAAATCAGAAATGCAGGATTAAAAGTGTTAGAGCATGGAACAGTTCCAGGGATTCCGGGAATCCTGTTAAATGAAGGAAGCATAACAAATCAGGATGTAATTGTCATAATTTTTCATACAAATGGAGAAGGGCCAGACTTCAAATCAAGTGCAAATCTTTGTATGACAATGTCAAAATTGATTCCAGGAGCTTTATGCAACATGCCATTATTACAAAAAGAAGTAGAAAAAGCTGAAGAAGTGATTAAAGAAGCACAAGAAGAATCAAAACATCTCAAAGATTCTATGTACAGATAAAAATTTCAATTATGTTTATTTCATTATGTAACTGCTTGTAATTCATAGATAATGGAACAGTTTTTAGAATTTGCAGTGTTAGTAATTGCTATTTCAGCATCAGGAGTGATGTCGCCAGGTCCACTTTTTGCAGCTAATATATCATACGGATTAAGAGAAGGTGCAAGGTCTGGAATCAAGATGGCAATAGGCCATTCAATTGTCGAATTTCCATTAATCATACTGTTAGGAGTGGGGGTATTTTCTTTAGAAATATTTCCAGAATTTAGAACAATGATTTCTATTTTAGGTGCAATTACACTTTTTGTATTTGCAATTCTTCAGATTAAAACAGTATTTTCAAGAAAAGAAATTTCAGAAGTAAGGCTTAAGCAAGGTCCATTAATTACAGGAATTTTACTTAGTGCATTAAATCCATTTTTTATTATCTGGTGGATTACAATTGGTTTCAAATTGATTTCAGATGCAATGCTGATTTGGGCATTTGCAGGAATTCTAATTTTATTTGCATTACATATTTGGATGGATTTTGCATGGTTGGGCATAGTTTCATTTCTTGCCTCAAAAAGTTCAATTATCATATCCAATAAAAATTATAAAATTTTGATGGTTAGTCTAAGTTTTGTATTAGTTTATTTTGGAATAATATTTTTGACGGAGACCACATATTAACCACAATCAAAAATTTCAATTTGAGGTTCACATGAATCATTGAAGAAATCAACTCTTTCAATTATCATTTCACATAATTCAGGATCAAGCGAGTCCTCGTAGGAAAAAATGTCATTTAAAATCAACATATGTTGTATAGCACAGGAATTTCCAGCAAAACTAAGAAATAAAAGTACAGTGAAAACAATAGATACGATTAGAATTAATTTTTTTAAACTAATTTTTTGAAACATCAATTTCCATAGTAGAAACATTACGTTGTTTCCCATCTTGTGAAGTAAGAGAATCAGATGAAATTCTTACGTCACTAATAACATACCCCACTGAATCCATTCTTTTTACAATCATTTGAGACACATCAACTGCTTGAGTAATTCTTTTCCCTCTAGCTTTAATTGTTACAGTAGGTCTTGTAGAAAGTTGAGTTAAAGTTGCAGAAACATAAGTCATAATAGGTTTAGTGCCAACAAAAATCACATCACGTTCTTCAGGAGGATGATGGGTTTCAGAAGTTTCACTTGTTGGTTCAGGTGTTGGTTCAGGTTCAGGTGTTGGTTCAGGTGTTGGTTCAGGTTCTGGTGTTGGTTCAGATTTAATTCTAGAGTCAAATTCAGATAAAATATCTTCTGCATCTTTTGATTTTTTAGTATCGTCCAATTTTGAATTCCTGTTATAACAAAACTTTTTTGGGCTTTTATTAATTTTTCAGGTTTTGCTCATTAAGATAGTCTTCAAGTAATTTTTCAAGATCATCTTCATTACTAGCTTTTCTAATTTTCTCAACTAAATCCTCTTGTTCAATCTCATAACAATTTAAAACGTCTTGAGAATCTTTGAAAACCAGCATTGCTTTATTTTTAAAAATACAATGATAGAGTTTTTCTTTTTCCATTTTCTCAGGTTTCAAATTAACTCCGTTTTCGTCAGCAGAAACTGGATATTCCATAAAAATAATGAAGTAGTATCAGTATTTAGATGAATAAGGTCAATTATTAGTCAGTATTTTTTAGATTCTTCAAGTTTACTCCTTAGAAACTTGAGATTTTCTTAGGGATAGTTTGAGATTTACCATTTACCGCGTAATGAAAATGCATATTGTAAACTCAGAATTACTTTGCACGCCAAATTGTGTTGAGCGGGTGTTGGTTTATCTCTCACACACATACAAATTTTGAAGTTAAACTCGTTGGTGTTGTTAAGTTTGGTAAAGCGTGGTTCTGAAAAACCAATTGTTAAGAACCATGTAATCCAAATCCTGGTACGGGTTTGAAAAATTTATGGAAAAATGTATTGTTCTTTTTTCTTTGCTGTGATATCTCTGCAGATGATAATAGTTTGGGATTTTCTCCGTGAGAGTATGGAACTACATTGTATTGTGGAATGTGCGTTGCTATTTGTTCTGGTGTAAACTTTTGGTAGACTCCTTCATGGTATGGAGTTGGTATTACTTCTTGTTCTGTTTACAGTACGTCAACTGCATGAAACGGTCTCTTTGATTTCTTTTCATTTGGTTTTTTTGATGATAAAGGACATAGCTTTGGCTGCGGAACTATTGTGGAACTATTTTGTTTGCTCCTTACAGTTTTCTTTTTTGCTGCCAAATAAAATTTGGTTCGTTTTTAGTTTTACGAGAAATGTTTAGAAAAAAGAAATTTTGTTTTTGGATTTTCAATCATGATAATCAATCATTGTTGGCCTTCACATCCCTGTTGTCTCTCCTTCTCATGCAATAAGCAAACAAAAATTACAAGAGTTTCCCAAAAACGTCACTATGATTCTAAAACATGCTGAAACGCAATGTGCCAAACAAGGTATTCAATTCGGATGCAACAAAATATCAATTCGGTATCAATTCGGTTTAGATCATCTTTTCGGTATCAATTCAGGGATTTTCCCGAAACTTCCGAAAAATATCGATGGAGGATTAGATCGCAATAAAAAACTCAGAAGAAATAGGATTGTCAAGTTAATCCAATCAATCGTGAGGAAAATTCCCGCCATTGAAAATGAAGACCTGCAATTATGAGTACGTCCAGCATCAAGTCTTTTATTCGTATGCCTTCTTTGTTCTTTAATGATAACAAGTACACAAAAGACATTCTTGCTTTTG
>JAOTTS010000057.1 GCA_029864335.1 Candidatus Nitrosopumilus sp.
ATTGCCACCATATATGACACCAATAGAACCTCAAGTTGGAAAGTTCTATAACAGCCCAGTGGCTTTAGGTGCAGGTGCGGGTGCAGTATTGGCATGTACTTTTGCAGCATTAGGTTGCAAACTGAACACTTGGACATACAGATGGATGGCCGCTTGGTCAAAGTGGGACTAAATCCAACCTTTTCCTTTTCATTTTATTATATTCTTTTAGAGTAATCTCTAAATTTCTAAAAACTTGATTAAAAAATATTGCACAGCTTGTGATCTTTTATTGTCTATTTTGACAATATGTAGTCTTGTGATAATAATTATTGAAACAACAATATGGCCAGATTCTAGTTACACCAAAACCATTTGTAAAATGGGCTGGTGGAAAACGTCAACTAATTCCAATCTTAAATGAGAATTTACCAAAAACTTTTGGCACTTATTTTGAGCCATTTCTTGGAGGGGGGGCATTATTATTCAATATGTTAACTGAACGAAATGATCAAAAATGTAGTATATCTGATCTTAATTCAGATTTAGTGTTGTCCTATACTACAATTCGTGATAAAATAGATGATCTAATAAATTCCCTAAAAAATCATGAAAAACACTATCAAAAAAATTCCAAGGAATACTATTACTCTATTCGAGAAAGTAATCCTAAAAGCCAAATTGAAAAAACATCCCGATTGATCTTTTTGAATAGAACTTGTTTCAATGGATTATATCGTGTAAACAGTAAAGGAAAATTCAATGTTCCTTTAGGAAAATATACTAATCCAAATATTGTAAACGAAGATAACCTTCTTTCAGTTAGTAACATTTTACGTTCAAGTAGAGCATCAATCAAATGTCGTGATTTTGAGGCCGTTCTAAAAGATGCCAAAAGAGATGATCTTGTATATTTTGATCCGCCCTACCAACCAATTAGTGATACATCTAATTTCACTAGTTATACAAACAAGGATTTCACATATGATGATCTTAGTAGATTGGTAGAAGTTTGTATGAAATTAGATTCAAAAGGATGTAAAGTTCTTTTATCAAATTCTAATTCTCAAGAAGTGACAAATATGTTTACAACCAAACCTTGGAAAATATACAAGATTAAGGCAAATCGTTCAATCAATTCAAACTCTAAAAAGAGAACTGGACACTTTGAATTATTGATAAAAAATTATTAGAAGCTTCGAACGGGATCTGAACCCGTGACCTTTACATTACCAATGTAACGCTCTACCAGACTGAGCTATCGAAGCACAAAAATTCTCTGTAGAAAATCCTTATAATTCTTCATTCTGACCAACATTCTTCTAAACTGTTAAATTTCACACAGATTTCTACACTTTTGGAGGAGTAATCAAGCCTGGCCAAAGTAAACACTTTGTGTTTTTGGACATGCAGGACTTAAGATCAAATAATGGGTGATCCTGTCTCTCAGGAGTTCGTGGGTTCAAATCCCACCTCCTCCACTTTCCTATTTTGGATGTTTTATTCCTCTAGAGTTAAGGACTTCATACACGTCTGGCAATGAGAAAACAAAACCAACATGTACACAATCTTTTTCATCACATAATTGACAGAACAATTCTCCTTTTTGGACTGCAACTTCTGCTATTCTGTTTTTAATATTATCTTTTAAAATGACACGATCATCATCAACAGAAATTTTTTCAATCTTAGGAGCATATCTTGCAAAAGTTTTATCTTTCTGCATCATCTCCTCAAGCATGTAAGTTACATAACCTGAAAAACTATTGACTCCTTTCATTGTAAGGTCATCTTTACTGTTTTGATAAACTTGATGGAATTTATCATAAACTGTTTCTGAAACTGTAATTGATTTGAATCCGGCTTTTGGCAATTTACTTTCCCTTACCGTACAATAAAGTACTCAAGTATTTAATGTTTTATTTAAAAATAGTCTCAGATGTAAATGAAAATTAGTCTTTATACAACACCACCATGCAAAAACATCATGGGCAGAGGCTATTCCACAGAATCAATTAGAGAAAAACTGATTTCATGTTTAGAAGATTCCGATACTGGAATGTCTGGAATGGAGATTTCTAAAAAAGTTGGTATCAATAGAATTACAATGTCTAAATACCTCAAAGTTTTTGCAGCTGAGGGATTACTTCGACAAAAAAATATCGGAAATGTTACTTTATGGTTTTTAGAACCAGGCCAAGAATCTTTCAACTTCCCTGATGATTATTTCAAAATAGCTCCTATCTATCTTGAATATTTAGTAAAAGGTACAGATGAACAAACTCATTCTCTAATTCGAAATTGTTTACATTCTGGGGCAACACCTAGTCGTTTAATTCTTGAAATAATTTTTCCTGCTGTTGATTATGTGCAAAATTTGTATGATGCAGGAAAAATTGGAGCCGCAGAACTTAATCTCTTAAAAACTACAATTTCAAAATCATTTCAAATATTCAATCAAATTCAGGTAGTATCTGATCCAAAAAAGAATGTAGTAGTAATTGCAGCTGATTCACAAAGTATCTTGATTTCCGAAGCCGCATCTGCAGCATATCATTCCGATGGCTGGAAGGTATCTCATCTTGGTGATATGTCTTCAGCAATTGATATCTTATTTGATCTAGATTTTCATAAATTGGTTGGAAAAATCTGGAAACAAAAACCTGGAATTTTATTAGTGATAATTTTCTCACATTCTAATGAAGGGTTAAACTTTTTTGCAAATTCTATTAATCCAATTAAAAAAAAATCTGGAAAAAATATGAAATTGGTACTTTATGGTAAAACATCTAAAAAATCTAAAATTAATTCTGATCTGCTATCTGATCAACTAGATGGTATATTACAATGGTCCAAAACAATTTCTGAAAATCTAAAACGATGAAAAATGGGCCCGATGTGATTCGAACACATGACCTTTCGATTATCAGTCGAACGCTCCAGCCAAGCTGAGCTACGAGCCCACGAACAAATCTCTAGGCAGGACTCATTTAAGTTTAATTTTCTTTCCACTTGATTGAGCAGCCAATTGATGGATCAAAATCTTTTTCGATTTTTTCACCAGACAATAATTTTTGCATATTATTGATCATTGTCTTTTCAGTAGCTGCATCATCAGGCTTCATGGCGTTGTCAATTCTTCCATGAAAAACTAATTGTTTTTGACTATTGAATAGGAATGGATCTGGAGTACACATTGCGCCATACTTCTTGGCAATCTCTTGTGTTTCATCTACTAGATAATCAAACTTGAATCCTTTTTCTTTTGCTGTCTCTTTCATAGCTTCAAAACTATCTTCTGGATAGTCATTTGAGTCATTACTGTTAATTCCTATTATTGCAATATCATTTCCAAATTTTTCATATAATTCATTTAATGCATCAACCTTGGCTTTAACATATGGGCAATGATTACACATGAAAATCACCAAAATTCCTTTGTAATTACTATAATCAGATAACGAATGTTTTTTATCATCAATTCCTAATAATTCAAAATCTGGTGCAATACTTCCTGTTTTTAGTTTGACTTGAGACTCTAAAAGTACCATAAAGAAACAATCTTGTTTTCAAATAAAATCCTTGCCAAGAAGACAACAATTAAAATCCATACAATATCCAATCTTCATGTGGGCCGGTAGTATAGCCTGGTAGTATACCCGCCTTGCACGCGGGGGGTCACGGATTCAAATTCCGTCCGGTCCACTTTTTACTATTCCGATCTATGCTGAATTTCAGACTGCTGGATGGATTTAAATAGGATAAGTTTCCGTTTTTTCTTATGGCAAGTTCAGCAGACGCATGGCCGGTATTTATTCCACTCATTGTCGGTTTGGTTCCAGGTTTGATATACTGGTTAGCAATTACCGCAAAGAGAAAATAAAATTACATCTATTTTTTAATCTCTTTTTATTA
>JAOTTS010000014.1 GCA_029864335.1 Candidatus Nitrosopumilus sp.
GATTATCTTCTTCCAAACTTCTTTCTCTTTTTATTTGAATCTGGTCTTTCATATTTTGAACTACCCTCTTCTCTTCTTCTATCTCCACCTTCTCTTCTTCTATCTCCACCTTCTCTTCTTCTATCTTCACCTTCTCTTCTTCTATCTCCACCTTCTCTTCTTCTATCTCCACCTTCTCTTCTTCTATCTCCACCTTCTCTTCTTCTATCTCCACCTTCTCTTCTTCTATCTCCAAAATTTCCTCCTTCACGTCTAAATGATTGAGATTTTCTGATGTCTTTTTCAGTTGGATTTTCGTACTTTTTACCAATCTCATCAACTCTGATGTTGAGTTTTTCAAGGAGTGTTTGGTTTAGTCCTTCACCGTAGACATCAACTCTTGCAGCAATGACTGCCTTGGCAGCAACTGCTCGGGCAATTTTTCCTCTTTGCCATCTAGGAGCAGCATGAACCATTGCATGTTGGAATAACAATCCGTGTTTTGGTGGTTGAGATCCTGTCTTTAATGATCTAAACAATGCTTTTTCAGCTCCTAGTACTTGTATTGTACTAGCAGGAAGTGAAGCTAATCTTTTGAGACTTCCTGCTCTTCCTAAAATTCTTGCACCTACTGCACTACCAAGAATTGCTGAAAGGTTTGGCGCAATTTCTTGCATCGCAGTTTCAACATGCTCTTCAAGTTTTTTACGTAATTCATGAAAGTCTAAAATTTGTTTTGCAATTGATTGTACTATATCTAAATTAACATCAGAAATATTTCCCCCTCTACTTTTTGAAGAAATTAAGGATAACATTTCAACTTTTGATTCTGGAAACCCTGCATCTTCAAAAACTTGTTTTGTTAATGATTCTCGTTTTCCAGCAAGTACGATTTGTGCATATCCGTTAATGCTATCAATTATGTTATCTAATTCAGGAAAATGTAATCCATACCATTCTCGAAGTCTTGAACTTAGACCATTTGCAATCTTGTCTATTTCGTCTAATGAATTGATTGCTTGAATAATGTGAAGATCTGGACTTTCAGAAACTTCGGTAACTTTAGATGATGATAATCCTAAAGCAAACTCTCTTAGTTTTCCTAATGTGTCCTGTAAATTAGAAGCAAATCCTGAATCTACAATAATCTGTGGTTTTGTTGCTTGAATGTTATCTAATTCTGAGGATTCCATCAAATAACAATCAATTGAATATTTTTTTAAAATTGCAAGTAATGATTCATCACTCACAGAAACTCCTCTTTGAATTGAAGCTAGATAATTGATTAATTCATTTAGTTTTGATTCTTTATTTTTTACTAAGAGATATTCTTTAACTGGATTTGAGAATGGAAATGCTTTTTCGAGATTCTCTTCATTGAAAACTGAAATTCCCAATTCTGTTAATATCACAGAATACATGACTAGTTGATTCTAAATCACCTTTAAAAAAGGTACCAGAATCGTGAATCAATTATTATATTCGAAACTAAGTTCATTATTCAAAGTGGAATCCAGTCTTACAACTTCCATAGGCCAAATTCAATTAGATAGACCTGTAATGCTGGCATCTGGAATTTTAGGTATATCATTGGATGTTTTTAATCGATTATATCGCTCAGGTGTAGGTGCAGTTGTAACTAAATCTCTTAGTACGGAACCATGGGAAGGCTATCCAAATCCAACTATCTTCAGTGTAAAAGGTGGTGGCTGGATAAATGCCGTAGGTCTCTCAAATCCTGGCGCTCCAAATTTTGCTAAAATGATTGAACCTAATCAAGAAGTTCCAATAGTAATTAGTTTAGTAGGTTCAATTCCTGAAGATTTTGAAATGATGATAAAACAGTTTGAAAATTGTAAAATTACCGCATACGAACTAAATCTGTCCTGTCCTCATGTTGCCAAAGTTGGTTTAGAAGTTGGTGATGATCCAGAATTAGTTAGAAAAATTGTAACTATTGCAAAAAATACCACTGATGTACCTATAATTGCAAAAGTAGGTTTAGGTACCACTCATTATCTAAACACTGTAAGTACTGCAATAGATTCTGGAATTGATGCAATAACTGCAATCAATACAATTCGAGCAATGGCCATAGATGTTGAAACTCAACGACCAATTCTTAGTAATAAGTTTGGAGGATTATCTGGAACTCCAATCAAACCAATTGCATTGAGATGTGTATATGAGATTTCTTCAAAACATGATATTCCAATAATTGGATGTGGTGGTGTTTCTGCATGGGAGGATGCCGTAGAATTTTTCTTAGCAGGTGCTTCTGCAATTCAAATTGGTAGTGCAGTAGGCGATAATTGGATTGATGTTTTTAATGAAATCAATAATGGAATATTACAATACATGAAAAGAAAAAATTATTCTTCAATAAAGGATATGGTAGGTCTTGCAAAGAAATCATAACCACACAACAATTGTTACAATTGAAAAAGTAATTGATGAAACACCTACTGTTCGAACTTTGGTTTTTTCAGATAATGTAATGTCAAATGTTCTTCCTGGACAATTTGCAATGGTTTGGATTCCTGGAATTAATGAATTGCCAATGAGTGTAATGATTTCTAAAGAACCTGGAAAGGCAGCATTCACTGTTAGAAAACACGGTCCAGCTTCAACTGGTTTGTTTAACGTTAAAGAAGGGCAACAAATTGGAATTCGTGGTCCGTATGGAAATTCATTTGATCTTAAAGAAGGAAAACTTTTGTTAGTTGGTGGTGGAACCGGTCTTGTTCCAATGATACGATTACTTTCTTTTGTAAAACCAGCAGATGATGTTACTGTTCTGATAGGTGCAAAATCAAAAGATGAAGTATTCTTTGAAGACTTGGCAAATAACATGTTGGAAAATAATCCTCACAAAGTAATAGTTTCAACTGATGATGGAAGTTATGGCGAAAAAGGATTTGTCACTGATTTAGTTGAAAAACTTGTTAATGAATCTCATTTTGATGGCGTGTATGCATGTGGACCTGAAATAATGATGTATAAAACTATGCAATCAGCTCATTCTAGGAATATGTTTGTTCAAGCCAGTCTTGAGAGAATGATGAAATGTGGTGTTGGGATTTGTGGAAGCTGCTGTGTTGGCGAAGATCTGGTTTGTAGGGATGGAACCGTCTTTGATGGAGATCATCTTTCTTCAAACAAGGAATTTGGTCATTTTTACAGAAATAAGGCCGGAATTTTAGAAAAATATTGATTTTTACTAGCAAGGTTTAAAATAAATCACAAAATCATTTCCATGACGGATATGGGAACTCCAAAAATTGTTTTAACTGCAGATAGAACTTTGATGTCCCCTTATCGAGGACTCTCACTGGCAACCTTTTTTGGATGTGCACCAGCCATTGACCCTAATCGAGATAAAAACAGTTTTTGGTACAAAATACTTGGAAACCAAGTAACTCCAAAAATTCTATTTGATTTTATTTGTAATTATATTCCTCATACAAATGGTGTTGCAAACTATGCGCCATATGGTTTGAGAAAATTAGAAGCCGGTTTACTCCGAGATGGATTTAGTAGACAAGATGTAGTTGTTGCACATCCTGATCACATTGAGCAATTCATTGGTCCTCAAACTGAAGTTGTTGGGACATATGAAATGGATCCTCTTGGCATGGGTCCTGTAACTATGACATTTACTTATGGTAGAAAACAAACATCCTATGATGAATTTTACAATACCGAATTACATCATAGAATCAAAGCTGCTAAATTAAAAACTGGAAGTAAAGCCAAAGTAATTTCTGGTGCATCAGGAACTTGGCAATACAATTATGATCCAGAAAAAATTGAAGAATTTGGAATCTATGCAATTCTGGAAGGAGAATTGGGTGGAATAGCACCTGAAATTGATGGCCATGCTGGAAGATTCTTCAACTATTTGATTAATGGTGACTTTGAAAATATGGATCCTTTCAGAAAGAAAAGTGACTTTAAAGTTAACATTAAAGAATTTGAAAGAAATGGCAAAAAAGTCCATGGACGATTTGTTAATTTCTGGGATAGACCTGAACTTGAAGAAATTCCTGACATTGTAGAACCAAGTATGCATGGAATGGTTGAGGTAATGCGTGGTTGTGGTAGAGGTTGTAAATTCTGTGACGTTACATTAAGATCATTAAGATATTATTCTCCTGAAAAAGTCAAAAGAGAAATCGAAGTTAACATAAAGAAAGGTGGTTCTAAATCTGCATGGATTCACAGTGATGATATTTTCGTTTATGGAATGGATCCTAGGACTGCAAAAGGAATGGAACCAAATAGAGAAGCACTAGAAGAATTATTCACAGCTATCATGTCAACCGGTGTTGAACACACAAACCCAACACACGGTACTTTGGCAGGAGCTATTGCTGATGAAAAATTAATTCCAAATCTTTCTAAAATTATCAAAGCGGGCCCTGATAACATGATTGGTGTCCAAGCTGGATTTGAAACAGGAAGTCTTAGATTAATTGGTAAATATGCTGATAGAAAACTTGCACCATATTCTCCTGATGAATGGCACTGGGTTGTAAAAGAAGGTGTCAAGACATTAAATCAAGACTATTGGATTCCTGCTTTCACATTAATCATGGGGCTTGACAATGATGAAACTCCTGAAGACTCTTGGGAGACAATTCGTTTACTTAGCGAACTGGAAAATGAGCAACCTGATTCTATGTTTACAGCAACTGCACTAACCTTTGTTCCTATTGGGTTATTAGAAAAATCTGATTTCTTTAACATAGGAAATGAAATGACTCCTGCTCAACTAGGTGTCCTTTACAAAACTTGGCAGCACAATTTCAAATATGGTATTCAAAAATTCATGACCAAGACCGGTTCAAAAGGTCCTCAAAGATACTTCTTTAATGCTATTGCAAGATCTCTTGGTGGTGTTCCTCTTGGTGCCATGGAAAGATATGCCCGTAGAAAGAGTAGAGAACACGAAAAAGTAATTGATACTGTTAAAGCCAAGTACTGGTAGTCATACAAATACATAAATTCACTAATTCTTATTCACAATTATGGCAACACACGGTTCACTTACCAAAGCAGGTAAAGTAAGAGGACAAACTCCTAAAGTAGAAGGAAGAAAAATCGTAGGCGATAGTTCCAGTGTTGCAAACAAAGGTAATTTCAAAAAGAGATTCGTTCTAGGACGATTTCCTGGTCAAAATAAGCCTGGACAAAGAAGAAAGAGACGATAGTCAATTCTTGTTAAAATTTTCTCATTTTACGATCTATTTCTAAAACAGGTTCCCTTAACATTTTCCACATCATCAATGGCTTTAATCAAATCAAGCATTGATCTGCTGAATTTATAATTTGTTTCTAACGGTTCTGTAAAGTTGGTGGCTCACGGTTCTAAATCTTCTTCCTGTCAAAAATAGGCTCATTTTTGCTATTCAAAAATGAATCACCTGAGACGTAATATCTCAGGATAGTATTGCTCACCATTGATGTTTCCTGTTGCTCTGCGATGATAGTAACCGTATTCCTTGTCTCTAAACAGTCCGTCTATGAATTTCTCAACCGAAACACTTAGATCTTGGTTTGATGCAATATCCATAGTTGGTTTGTATTTTTTCGAATGCATGGTAACTTTGAGAAAGTCTAACCAACTATTAACTTCTAATTGTCAACTTGATCGCACCCAGACTTTAGCGTTTTGAATTATTGTCTTCCATTTGTCGTTTCCTTCAACTATAATTCCACAGGCTTCAGCAGGTGTTGTGTTTAGTGTCATGTGTTCTCGTATGTAGTTGTGATAGATTTGATAACCGTCAAAGAATATCGAGTCCTGTTTCTTGATTCCTCTCATCACTTTTTCCCTGTCCCTGAACTCACCGTTGAATCTTTCCTGTTGGTTGTTGTTCATGTCACCTTTTAGGTGAATGTGTCTTATGTGAACTGATGTGTTTCTGTTGTTTGTCCTAAATTCTTTCTTATGTGCAATGTTGTAACTTCCCAGACCGTCAGTAATCATTACTTTTGGAATTTTGTTTGTAGCTGTTTTAGCTTCCTTGTATAGTCCTGTTGCATCATGTCCTTCCTTTCTGTCAGACACTTCCTTTGCTATCCAGTAGCGAGTCTCATCATCACACAGTGCAAAGAGATACTTCATGTTTCCCTTTACCTTGGTGTAGACCTCATCTGCTCTCCATGTATCGCTAACTTGTGGTGTGATTTTGTCCAGATGCTCTTTCATTATTGCAATGTATTTCCTTATCCAGTTGTGGATAGTCTGATGTGATACTGTAATTCCTTGTAATTTAATGAATTTCTGTACGCTTCTCAGGGATTCGCCTGTATAGTTGCATGGCTGATGTGATGATTTTAGGACTGGCTTTCATTCCCTCAAATCCTAAATTGAAGCTAAACCATTTTGTGCAGTCATTGCAGAAATATCTTTGAATGGAATAGTTCTTGTTCTTTCTAATACCGTGCTTTACAAAATTTTCAGAAGTGCATTTAGGACATACTGTAACGTTTAGTTCAGGTATTGTTACCTTATTACTTTCTCGTACCTCATTTCTGTATTTTATTGAAAACTCTACGCCATGAATGTGTTTACAGCATATTTTTCGGAATGTATGGTCTGGACAGGTACACACAAAGCCTGACTCTGTGCCTATGACATCATACTTTCTCTTGGAAGTTTGGGATTTTACGGTGTAATGATGGTCATTTAGGCGTAAAATCTGAACATTGGGATTCTCAAATATCTTCTTTCCAGCGTCAATCCTGTTACATTTATTATCTGATTTCATTAGGTATCTATTGATATATTATATCAATACTATTATAAAGATACCTATTGATATCACATAGTATATGGCTATGAAGCGAATATTGGTATCCGTACCTGTTGAGATGGAAAAAGCTTTGGAAAAGGAACGAAAAGAGAGAATGTTAGAGACCGTACCTGAGACTATCAGAGTTATTCTTAGTGAGTATCTAAGGAAGTAAATATTACATCATCTTTGGTTATTGGGACAGGTTGTGTCTTGATTTTGATTAGAAAATGTTTTTCCTCAACTTTGGAATTGTAGCGTATGTGAAATACTACTCGTAAGTTATAGTACCTGTTACCTTTTTTATCATCAATAAGAATATCTTCGTTAGAGTAACCTTCATCCCATTCTTTTTTAATTGTGGACTGCATGCCAAATGACATGCCATCCAACCCTACATAGGATTCCAAGGGGAGTTCTGCATACCCTTCTGAGTATTTTGTAAACAAATCCATGGTTCTTCTTTTCTCATTACCATTAATCCAATCAAGTGGAAACATACATTTAGGAAGTGGTATTTTATGGAATGGTTTTTCATTCATTCCAGTATATCTTGCAGAGATGGAGCAGTCCTTTGCCAAGGATTTCCCAGTGTTTTTTACAGTTATAGAAAACCGAATGTTAATCTTGTCTTTGGTTGTGTCAATGTGAGTGTTAGGTATGATTTTGATTTTCGGTCTCTGAATCCATTTCCATAATGGGTGTGCCGTCATTTCATACACAGTGAGCACCAAAATCGATACTGTTACTGCAAAAAGTGTCCACGTGTTTTCGTTGAAAGTTTTTAGAATTTGCTCTATCTCTATACCCTCTATCATAACTCATTAATTCTGATAAAAGTGTAGTATTATACTGATCAAATGAGCCTGTTTTTGACAGGGTAAAGAAAGTCACCTATGAGCCACCAACTTTACAGAACCCTAAAACAACACTTTTATAAAGTACTGGTACCGTATCATACGGTATGGTAGAAGATTTAAGATTAGATAGTTTAGAGGGCGTAGGTCCTGTAACTACAAGAAAATTATCCGATGCAGGTGTCCACAACGTCATGGATCTCATCGTCAGAGGCCCTGTAGAAATTGCAGACATAACTGGAATGGAAAAGGACACTGCTGAAAAAATTGTCAATAAAGCCCGACAACATCTTGTTGATGGTGGATTAATTGCCAGTCATTTTACAAGTGCAACTGAAATTTATAAACATCGACAAAGTATTGGTAAAATTACAACTGGTACAAACTGTCTTGATACATTATTTGATGGTGGTATTGAGACTCAGGCCTTGACAGAAGTCTATGGTGAATTTGGTTGTGGTAAAACACAATTTGCACATACAATGTCTGTGATGGTTCAAAAAACCAAAGAAGAAGGTGGCCTTGAAGGAAGTGTTTTGTACATTGATACTGAAAATACTTTCAGACCTGAAAGAATTGTATCTATTGCAAAAGCTCATGACATGGATCCAGAAAAAGTTCTAGATAACATCATAGTTGCACGTGCATATAACAGCTCACACCAAATATTAATTTTAGAAGAAGCCGGTCCGGTAATTGAAGAAAACAATGTTAAACTAATTGTTGCAGATTCTGCAGTTGGATTGTTCCGTGCTGAATATCTTGGAAGAGGAACATTGTCAGTTAGACAACAAAAACTAAATCACTTTGTTCATTTGCTGTCTAGAATTGCAGAAACATACAACTGTGCTGCAATTGCAACCAACCAAGTTATGGCATCACCTGATGTCTTCTTTGGAGATCCAACACGACCAATTGGTGGAAACGTAGTTGCACATACAAGTACCTATAGAATCTACTTTAAGAAATCAGGTAAGAAACGAATTGCTAGAATGGTGGATAGTCCTCACCACCCTGAAGAGGAAGTAATCTTTGCTCTAGGCGAAGCAGGTGTCATAGATCCTGAAGACGCTGATAAAAAGATAAAAAAGACTACCAAAAAAGCAACCAAAGCAGCAAAAGAGCCTGAGGTAGAAACTACAATAGAAGCACCTGAGGTAGAGACTATTGTGGAATCCACAATAGATGATGAACCAAAAGATTCAGAACCAATTGAAGAGTAATTCTTCTTTTTTCTCTTCATCTCTTTTTGAATTTTCTTATTTTCTACACTATTGATTAAATTATAATATCATTTGAGACTATCAATACATAATGACAGATCTCTATCGATTACTTCCAGAAGAGATGGAACAATTAGTGATTGACATGGGTTATCCAAGATATCGTGCAGATCAAATTCTACTTCCATTATATTACAAATTTCCTAAAGATATTAACGACATACCACAACTCCCAAAAAAATTAAGAGAAGATCTGGCTGAAGCTGGATATACAATTGGTTCTGCAAAAGAAACTCATAGAGTTGTAAGTGAGGATGGAGAGACAACTAAACTTTTACTTAATCTAAACAATGACAATGCTGTAGAAACAGTTCTGATGCAATATCCTTCATCCAAGATTGGAGGTCATCCACGATCAACAATTTGTGTTTCTACTCAAATTGGTTGTGCCATGGGATGTGTATTTTGTGCAACAGGACAGATGGGTTTCAAAACAAATCTTACTGCAGAACATATTGTATCTCAAGTAATTCATTTTGCAGAAATTTTGGAGAAACGAGGCGAACATGTAACAAATTTGGTATTTATGGGAATGGGTGAGCCAATGGCAAACTATGATGAAATGATTAGGGCCATACGAATTTTAACACATGATAGAGGATTTGGACTTGGTCAACGACACATAACAATTTCCACAATAGGTATTGTATCTGGAATCGATAAACTTGCAGAAGAAAATTTACAAATTGGTCTTGCCATATCGCTTCATTCCCCAAACAACAAATTAAGAAAAGAACTTGTTCCAACCGCGGGACCAAATTCAGTTGAAGATATTATTGAGGCTGGTAGACGTTATTTCAAAAAAACTGGAAGACGTGTAACATTTGAATACGCTCTGATGGAAGGAATCAATGACTCTCCTGAAATTGCAGAAGAACTATCTGTGCTTTTGAAAGGTAATAGATCTCATGTCAATCTAATTCCAATTAATCCAACTGCAGGGGATTTTAGACGACCATCAAAAAAAAGAGTTCTTGAATTTGAACGAATTTTATCTGATGCCGGCGTAAATTGTACCATACGAGTGGAAAAAGGAACTGAGATCTCAGCTGCATGTGGGCAACTCAGAACCGATGTTATTGGCTAATTTTCACTAAATTTTGTTCTAAGTCTTAAAATAGGGCTTTTGGAGATTTTACACTTAATGGCAACTAAGAAATCTCATGGTCGTTCACATGGATTTAAACACAAATCCAGATCTGTTATGAAGAAAAAGTCTCCTAGAGGAGTCTCATTCTTGTTACGTGAATACCAAGAAGGTCAACAAGCACTTGTCATTATTGATCCTAGACAGCACAAAGGATTGCCACACAGAAGATACCACGGCAAAGTAGGTGTCATTACAAATGTTGGCAGACGTGCAATCACACTTGATGTGAAATTAGGTGATAAATCGAAAACCTTAATCACTAGATTGGATCACATAAAACCATTCGGTGTATAATATGGAAGAAGTACAAAAGAAACAAGCAATTTCACTTTCAGAAGTTAAAGAAATCTTAGGTAAAGTTGATCCTGAAGATATGGACCAAATCCAACGATGGACCTATGATTATGTTTCAAAATTTGCATCAATTGAATCAAAAGATGCAAAAGAAATGAAAAAACAACTCATCAAAGAATGTGAATTAACAGAAGACGAAGCTGTTGAAATTGTTAACATTAGACCTACAAGTTTAGCTGAACTACGTTCATTTACATTCGGTTGGAAAAAACTAATTCTTGCTGAAACTCTAGAAAAAATGCTCAAGATAATCAAGGGGCAATCATAAGTTTTTCGGAGAATTTTATTTTGTATAGGGCACAATCCTCACCTAGAAAATATGAGGAACATGCATATGTTCTTGATTTTAATTCTAGAGGGAAATCATCAACAGTACGAGGACGAGAAGGAATTATTGTTACTGCAATCGGAGAAGATCGTCTTACTCTTTTAGAAGTTCTTGGAATTCCAAATTCTACATTTGAAATAGGTGAAAAAATCTACATCGGAAAAGATGGAAGAACCAAAGTTCTATCTGTTTTAGGAAAAATGGAATATGAAAAAATCTCGTCATCTGCACAAAGTGAATTACCAACGATTGTGGAAAACATTGTAACTAATAATGAATCCAAATTTGTAGAATACCTAAACAAAGCACAACCATTAACACCACGAATTCATGCCCTTGAATTAATTCCTGGAATTGGAAAGACCTACATGAAAACAATGCTAGAAGAACGAGAAAAGAAAAAGTTTGAAAGTTATGCTGATTTACAAGAAAGAGTTGGATTCAAAGAACCAATTAAACACATTTCAGAACGAATCATGGATGAAATCACTGGTGAAAGCAGAATGAATCTCTTTGTTAAGAGATGATAAAACGAAAACGATTAGGACAACACTTTCTCAACTCAAATTCAATAGCAAAATCCATTGTTTCTGAGGCTAAAATTACAAAAAATGATGTTGTTTTTGAATTGGGAACCGGATTGGGTATCCTAACTCCATTGCTATGTGAGAAAGCAAACAAGGTAATCTCAGTTGATGTAGATGAGCAGCTAATTGAAAAGGTAAAATCCTCATTCTCAAACATTGATAATTTAATTTTAAAATCAGGTGATGGTTTTAAGATAAAAGATTCCTTTTCGATTTTTGTCTCAAATCTTCCATATTCTAAGAGTAAAGAAACAATAGAATGGCTTGCCAAATCTTCTTTCTCACATGGAGTGATAATGGTTCAAAAAGAATTTGCCGAGAAATTACTTGCAAAATCCTCAAAAAAACGTAGAGCCATAAGTGTGATATCTGATCATGCATTTGAAATTAAGATTCTCTCTAATGTGGGAAAAAACAATTTTTCACCTCCTCCAAAAATTGACTCTGTGATTTTAAAAATAGTAAAAAAAAATATCATGAACAAAAATCTAATCCAAACAATCAACAAAATTTTTTCATATAGAAGGAAAACTGTCACAAATATTTTAAAACAATTCAACAAAGAAAGTCTAATAGATAAAAGAGTGGATGATCTTTCTGGAGATGAAATAATTAATCTTGCAAACCAAATTCTTGAAAAATGAAGAGTACCCTCCTTCTGAGGATACTTTTTTCATAGTGACTAATATTGAAAATGAAAAAGGAAATTTTGCCTTAGATATTGGAAGTGGTTCTGGATATCTGACAAAATTACTTTCTGAGAATTTTACTTTTGTAGTTGGAACTGACATTAATTATGAAGTCTTAAAAGATCAAACTTACAAAACAAAAAACCTTGTTTGCTGTAGTGGCTCTGATGCATTAAAAATAAAATTTGATTTTATTGTATGTAATCTCCCTTATCTTGCAACTGATGAAATATTGGATATGGCAACAGATGGTGGAGCAGAGGGATTTGATATTCCAAAAAAAATCTTTGATTCTGTAATTAACAATATTGCAAAAAATGGGAAATTTGTATTTGTGACTTCTTCGTTATCAAACTATCCAAAATTAATCGATTATGTTCAGAAATTGGGATTGAAAACACGAATTATGGCAAAAAAGAAACTTTTCTTTGAGGAATTAATTCTAGTAGAGGCTACAAACCAACTATTTCCTTAGTTTTTCTTTTGCATATGTGGTAATTGCATCTGTCATTTGTGTAGTTGATGCATTACCCCCGATGTCCCAAGTTACTGTTTTTCCCTCATTAATCACTTGATAAGTTGCATCAAAGATTGCATCCCTGATTTCTTTTTCACCCAGATATTCTGCCATCCAAGCTCCTGATAGAATAGTTGCAGTGGGATTTACTTTATTTTGTCCTGCAAATTGTGGAGCACTTCCATGTGCTGCTTCAAACATTGCAAAATTATCTCCCATGTTTGCAGAATAAATTAATCCAATAGATCCTACTAATCCTGAAGCTAATTCTGAAATAATATCCATAAACAAATTAGTACTTACAAGAACTGCTCCGTTAAACTGTTCTGGAGCTACCACCATTTGCTGCGCCATATTATCAATGTAAATCTCTGATAACTCTACATCTGTTCCTTCAACTGCATTTTGGGCAGAACTCCAAAAAATTCCGTCTGTCTCTTTTAGAATATTTCTTTTAGTAATTGCAACCATTTTTTTCATATTGTATTGTTTTGCCCATTTCATTGCAGAATTTAGAAATCTGTCACAACCCTGTCTTGTAATTTTTCTAATTGCAATTGCTGCATCATCTGTAATTTTTACTTCAACACCAGTGTACAACCCTTCAGTTGCTTCTCTAAAACATACACAGTCTAATTTTCTGTTTGGAGTTAACCTATCATAAGTTTTAGTTGGTCTAATGTTGGAATATAATTCAAATTTTTGACGCAGAGTGACTGCTACACTTCTTGGGGCTCCAGGAACTGGAATTGTTGTAGTTGGTCCCTTAAAACATGCATCAGATTCTTCTAAAATCCTAATTGTCTCATCAGGAATGTACGATTTGTCTTTTCTTCCATTTTTATCCCACTGCTCAGAGCCTGCCTCACAGAGGATAATCTCTGATTGGATATTGCATTCTTTCAAAACTTTGAGCATTGACTCTACTACTTCAGGGCCAATACCGTCTCCTTTCATTACTGCTGCTTTTTTACTCAAAACTGAATGATTTTGAGGAGTTTATTATTTAATTCTACCTTGCATTTGAATTATCCTCTACATATTTTCTATAGAGATGATTTAATATCTAATTTATCAAAGTACTCTCAAATGCAGATGTTCAAATCTCTGATCTACATGTTGACTCTCAATTTTTACAAGACAAATTTGATATTCTAGTTGCTGAGGTAAATGAACTAAATCCTGAAGTGATTGTAATTACTGGTGATTTGACAAATGAAGGATTGATGAAAGAATATGAACAATGCAAATCTATGTTAGAAAAATTCAATACAAAAAAAATTATTACAATTAGTGGAAATCATGATTATAGAAATAAGGGTTATCTCTTATTCAAAAAATTCTTTCCTTTTGAATCTGTAAATGAATTAGATGACGATGTTGTTTTAGTTACAGTTGGAACTGCTAGACCTGACAGAAATGAAGGTGAAGTAGGTTACAGACAAAATTTGTGGTTGGAGAGAACTATGAAAAAATACAAAGATAAAGTAAAGATTGTTGCAATGCATCATCATTTAATTGCAATTCCTGACACTGGCTCTGATCAACGAACTGTTGTTGATGCAGGAGATGTGCTACGAACTATTTTGGATACAAAAGTTGACGTAGTTTTATGTGGACACAAACATAGACCATGGGCTTGGAATTTTAGAACTTTGACTGTAGTAAATGCTGGAACTGCCACATCTGAGCGTGTTCGTGGTTTCTTTGAAAACACCTACAACATTCTGACTATCACTGACAAAAAAGTTCACGTGGATCTAAAAATAGTAGGTGGAAAAAGACTACCAATTGACGAAATCGTGAATAATTATGGCCAATTTACCGACGAGTGAATTTATTTACAGAAATCATCATAACTTCTAGGAATTACCTGCGTGTCATTTTACGACCCAAAAATGCAATAATCCAACCAATCACTATTAATCCACTTCCAAATACAATGTTCCATTGATAATATTTTACGTACTCCTCTTCAAATCTAGGATCCTCTAGAAATTGTTCTTGTGGAATGTCAGTAAGATATAGTGCCCAGAATGAAAACCCGACAAACAATGCACCTAATGCAAAAAATGCAATCATGATGTATTTTGGAGCTCCACGAATCACACATGCAAATCTGAAATGCTCTATATGGATGATGTCCTTAAATTCTAAATTAATATTGATATCTAATCTTTTGATTTTTCATATTCTTCGTCTTGTTCATACCCTTCTTTGAGTTCAATCTGATGATCCTCTTCCTTCATTTCATCTTGTTCTAGTTTTTTCCACTTCTTTGTTTCTTCACTATTTTCAGACATGAATTATTCTACATAATATTATATATTAACAGAGTTATAATTCTCAATTTTGATATTCTTATTTTAATCCTATTTAGTTTGAATCTAGACTATGATTTCATACCTGATAATTTAATCAAATTTTAAACTAGTTTTAAAATGAAAGAAAGTAGGTTCAAAAAATGATGAACAAAAAATGTTTTTGTAAATGTGGATGTAAACGAAAAATATGGAATGTTTACTATGATACTTGTATCTTTTGTCTACTCGGGGACCACAAAAATTAATTTTTAACATAATTTTAAAGATATTCTATTAAGTCGTTTATAGATGTGATTCGAAGATATTCTGCAAATTCTTTCTGAGAATCAAAAACATTTTTAATAAAACAGAAATTCAAATTGATTAAGCAGAATGATTACGGATACAATTTATGAACACCTAAGAGACATACAATCTTTTAAAATAAAATCCCTAATTTCCAAAGCCACAACAATTGAACCATCAGACATACTTTCAAGTGTTATAGGTAAAATTTTAAAAAATAATGCATATGATGTTTTTTATCATAATGGGAAATCAACTCTTTCAACTAACATTCGAATACTCCTAAACGCCAAAAACATCACAACAATGAAGGTTGAACCATTCCTTTATTCTATTCCATTTCTAACTCCAAATGACTCAATTCAAAAAGCTGCAAATATTATCGCTCATTATAGAATTCGTGAAGTACCCGTAGTTCATAAAAATAAGATTGTAGGTGTAGTTACTGCAAAACGAATCTTGAAGCTTCTTTCAACTAAAGATAATAGGTGGATTAAAGCCAATTTGATCTACACTCAGAATCCCATAACGATCTCTTCGGAGGAATCACTCAGTAATGCGAGGAGAATTATGACTTCAAAAAAATTGGATCATTTGCCTGTGATGAACAAAGGAAAAATCAAACAAGTTCTCACATCAGCACATATTCTAGAATATGTCTTACCGCGAGAAAGTCAAGGAAGAAAATCAAGAGGTATGCAGACCCTTCACAAACTAGAATCTACAATTGGAAATATTGGAAGTCCTCGAATTCCTCAATGTGGTCCTCATGATGATCTCAATAAGATTGCTAGTTCTATGCTAAAAACAGACGCCTCCTGCTGTTTAGTTAATTTTTGGGGCAATCTTCAAGGAATCATCACCTTTAGAGATATTCTTGAGTTATTAGCATCAAAAATAGAAACACCAATTCCATTATACATAGTTGGATTGCCTGAGGATCAGAAAAATGTTAATTTGATTAGCAAAAAATTTGAGAATACTCTTAAAAGATTACAAAAAGTGTATTCAGAAATTTACGAAGCTAAAGTTTCAATCAAACAACAAAGAACTGGAAGTAAAAAAGAAGGAAAGTATGAAGTATCCATAATGATTACAACGCCTCACCATGCTCCTTTAATTCATAATTCAATTGGATTTGATCTAAGTGAAGTTTTAGAGGAATTAAGCCAAAAATTACTAAAGACATTATCCAAACGTGCTAAAAGACGTTCTAAAACAAGTATTAGAAAAATAGGATTACCTATATTCTAGTTATGAATGGTAGTAAATCCATAAAGAAAAGACAACGATTGGAATTAATAGTAAGCAAATTTAATTTGTAATCATAATGGATTTCAAAAATATTCTGGTAGCGTATGATTCTTCAAGCTTTTCAAACAGGGCTTTTAAAAGCGCTTTAGATGTTGCAGAGTCCAACAAAAGCAAAATCACAATAACTACTGTCATTACCGGCGTATACCAACCCTCTATAGGATTTACAATGAAATACAGCGAGAAAATGCTGGAAAAATATACAAAAACTCTCCAAAAAACCTTTTCAAATTTGGAATCTGCAGCAAAGAAAAAGAACATTGAGATTTCATTAAAAATTTTGCAAGATCCATCCGTATCAAAAGCAATCGTAAACTATGTTAACTTACACAAATTTGATCTAGTGGTGATAGGTTCTCATGGTAGAACCGGTCTGAACAAGATGATTCTGGGCAGTGTTGCAAGTAGCGTTACACAAAAAGTAAAATGTCCGATAATGGTGGTTAAGTAGAGAAATGACAATAACAAAAATTCTAGTGCCAATAGATGGATCGACACATTCACTAAAAGCATTTAGAACCGCACTTGATATTGCAAAAAACAATAATGCCAAAATCAATGTCTTAACATGTTTAGAAAAAGAGGATGTTGGTGCATGGTACATTGATAAAAGAACAAACAAAAAGATAATGAGTGATGCAAAAATTTTTGCAAAAGACTTTCTTTCAAAATTGGAAAAGCCTGCAAAAGATGCAAACGTTCCAATTTCGTTAAATATCCTTGAAACAAAATCTACCTCAAATCAGATAATTAAATTTTCAAATTTAAACAAAATAGATCTAATTGTTATTGGTTCTCACGGCAGAGGTGGCTTTAACAAATTTCTTTTGGGTAGTGTAAGCAATAAGGTAAGTCAGATAGCCAAATGCCCAGTAATGATTGTAAAATAACGGTGATTCCTGCATTGAGAACTTGTAAAAAATGTGATATTCCAATGAACATCAAAAATCCACAAAAAAAGAGCCGAGGTAATGAACAAAAAATATACCAACTGAATATCATTGTCCAAAATGTGATCATTTAGAGTATAATGAGTGAGACTGAAAATTCTCAAGAAAGGGTTTAGATTCTAACTCTTGTTTTCACTATAACCTACCACGAATTGATCCTAGACGGGTAATGATACAAATAATGCCAAACAAAGTTTGACTTATTTACAGATTAAATCTAGGCATCTTTGTGCGGGGGTCGCCTAGCCTGGTAGGGCGTAGGATTGCTAATCCTATGTCCGCAAGGACACGGGGGTTCAAATCCCCCTCCCCGCGCCATTAAAACTTAATAGACCGATTTAGCAAGTTTTTGCGATGGGACGAAGAAAAACACAAAAAATTATTCGCACTGGCCCAAAAAACGCAACTACTGGAATGTGTCCTGTTTGTAAAACAATTGGCAAAGTATTCCTTCTAGGTCCACCTGGAGAGGAGAGAGGAAAATGTGAAAAATGTCGCCAAGAATTTGAATTATAGTTCAAAAATCTAACCTCTCCATCAAAATATTTACCCATAACTTTTTAAGACAATTTTTTCTTGATAGATAATCATGAGTTCAGAAGCTGAAACCATCTATGAGCGAGTTGCAAAACTTGAAGATGAAATTGCATTACTTAGAAGCGAAGTAGATATTCTCAAAAAAGCATTGAGAAATAAAATTGCTCGTCATGAAATATCTATGATTAAGAAAGGTAATGATATAGATTCAATTATTGATTAATTTTTTGATTTTATACTTCTAATTAATTCTAAAATAAAATCTACATCTTCTCCATTTGGATAAATTTCTAAATATTTATTCAAATATTTCAATGCAGATTCAAAATTTAACATTCTTTCTTCTAAAATTCCTTTGTCTCTAATGTCTTCTGGGGATTCAGGTTCTAATGCTAACACCATATTGACACATCGTAATGCCTTGTCATAAACAAATGATTGCACATAGGAGTTTTTTAAATTACGAGTCATTCTAACAAGAATTTGTTCAGGTTTTATTTCATCTAGATATTCTGGTTGAAATTCTAATTCTCCTCCAAAATTAACATCTAAAATTTCTTGTAAGTCATCTATATCTACAAGGCGGCCATCATAGAACGGATCTAAAATCATTTCTTCATTATATTTTACTAATATGTGGCCTGGAAATCCAACTATCTTAAGATCTAACCCTACAAATTTTGCAATTTCTACGTAAAGAATTGATAGTGTGATTGGAATTCCTGATTTTTTATCTATTACTTCATTTAGGAAATTATTTTTTGGATTATAATAATCATCATCATCTCCACTGAACCCTAAATTTTCAAAGAGATGCTCATTTAACATTGAAATTAGATATGTTGGATTTTTAACATCATTGATTGACTCTTTAAGAGACATTCCTATTTTACTAATTTTTTTGATGTAGTCGTCTACATTTAGATCAGAGTATTCTAGAATCTGAGCAAATTTTAGACATTTTTCTACCAAGTTAAAATTTGGATTTTTTACAAATGCAAACCATTCTGCAACTAATGGATCAAATTTTTCTTCCAATGATATTAACTCAGTTTTTTTAAGTATAATTGAGGATCTTTTAACTCTCTTGTATTTGGAGGAATTTCAATCATTTTTTTAAAGGTATCCTTGCCTAATTTTTCATAAATTGCTTTAGTGAAATCCCTTCCCATGCTCTTTCTTACTTGGTATGATGAAAAATCAGTTCCCATAAATGTCGTGAAATAATTCTGAAAGTCTTGATCTTCTTTTAGAATATTCTCAATTGCAAAGCCTGCCATTCCTTCCATTGTAGTAAATGCTGCATGGTGCTGTTGAATTGGAACTAACCATCTTTTGTAAATGTCTAGTAGTTGTGGAATTGATTCTCCAATCTTTGGATCAATTTCTACATGTGTGAATGTCATAACATCTGGTCCAATTTGTTCAATTAAGAAATGATCTGGATTCAAAAAGAAAAATAGGTTTGCTTTTTTCGCAAATGGAAAATCATCTGGAACTGCTTGTAGCTGACAATATTCTGAAAGTTTGTTTACAATTTCATTATCTAATGATAAAATAATTCCTGCTAGTTCTTCGTTTATTCTGTTTACCTCCATTGCAGCATTCTTGTTTATTTGGTGCAAATTTCCCTGAGCTGAATGAATCAATTCTTCAAGTACTGTCATCTTTACTGCACCAAGATAGCCTGAATTCACATTTTCAAATCTTGACTCGTATGGTTCTCCTTGTTTGTGCAGAATAATTTGTGGATATCTTGATAAAATGAATTTGTTTAGATAAATTACTGAATCAAGGTAATCGCCATATGTCGTTGTAATTTTAGAAATATATTGAATTGCGTATGTTGAATATACCAAATATTTTTCAGTGTTTTCTTTCATGAGTTCTGCAATATTCTTTAGATCTTCTTTTGCAACTGCGTTGAATAATTTTATGACAAATTCTTTTGATTCTGAATCTGCAAATACTTTATCCCCTTTCAATCTCTTCAAATCTTCTAATTCTGGAAATTTTAACTGAAGATCATTTGGAACTTTGACTCCTAAAAAGTCTTCTACTTTTTCCTTGAAAATAGGGAATATTTCCTTTGCAATCTCTTCTAGTTCTCTGAATTGTACTTTTCCTGCAATGTCTTCTTTGGCTTTGATTGCAAGCTGCATGATTTCTCTTTCTTCATCAATCTCAACTGATAATTGACCAAATAAAGCCTCAGCAAACTCTTCAAATTCTCCCAATTTGCATAAAATCAAAAAATACTACATTTAACATTATCTTGATTTTGACATCAAAGAAATTATTAATTCATGATTCTTTGACCTAACAGAAATGCTAGAATCTACTCCTGAATTCTTAAGATGTGTCAGATGTGGTTCTAAACTTGAATTAGATGCATTTAAAATTAAAAAAGAAATTGAAGAAGGAATTTTAGAATGCAAAAAATGCAAACTTGTATTCCCAATTATTGAAAAAATTCCTATTCTTTGGGATGATTTTTCTAATTATCTCTCCAATCGGAAAATTTTGAGTGGTAAAATCTATCAATTAGGAATCACTGAAAAAATGAAAAGTTTTTTGAAATCATCCTTGTCCAAAATTGTTTTTGTTAATGATAGAACTTCCCTTGAAGAAAGATGGTCAAAAATATATCAAAACAGTAGGCATTCAAAATTCTATTCTTTAATAAAAAATAATCTCGAATCCTTACCAAAATCTAATCTTGTATTAGAACATGGTTGCTCAATTGGAATTGTGACTTCGTTTCTTGCTGATTCTAACAAAATGGTTTTTGGAATTGACAAATCATTTACTGCATTAAGATTTGCTAAAGAAATCAACAAAAATAATCTTGATTATATTGTAGCTGATTCACTGTCTCCTATATTTGCAAAATTGCAATTTAATCTGGTAATTGCGCTAAATATTTTAGAATTAGTAGAACCTTTAGAATTATTAAAACATGTATCAAAACAAATCTCTTCAGGTTATTTTGTAATCTCTGATCCATATGATTTTGATAGGGGTGCAAATTCTGTAAGAAAACCCTTGGATGAATCTCAATTACGCACAAATTTAGAGAAATTTGGATTCAAAATTTCTACCAAAACAAAAAATCCATCTCACATCCCATGGAATTTAAAACTCAATCCACGTACAACACTAAACTATAAAGTAGATTTGATAATTGGGAAAAAATAAAATCTTTAAATCAAATCCCTCCAAATCCCTTGAAACTCATCACTAGCAACCACTGTCACAATTTTGATCTTACCTAGTGGAATAAGATCTTGCCTTTTGTCATAGTATGCAAATTCTCCTTCCTTATCAGGATAAATTGTGATTATGTCTTGTTGTCCTGGTTCTAGTAGATCTGTTTGAACATTAAAGTTCTCGATGTAAAGTCTATGATTTGTTGTTCCATTATTAATTACAGTAAGTACGTATGCAAATGATGTACGTGAAAGTAATGTAGGATTAACATCTCCTGCAACTCCTTTTATTGCTCTAATCTGAGCTTTTCCATCAATATCTTCAAAGATTACAGTATGCTCTACCTTTTCTGGCCAGAAAATTGCTACATGTCTGACATTTCCCTGTCCAATGAATCCTACAATTACTGCCAATGTGATCATCCCGCCTATCAAGGCCACAATTATCAAAATTTTATCATTTGATTGCAATATTGTATTGCTTTGTTTTTTCTCCTTAAAGAAACTAGATGGTTATTCTCAATTAAAAATTTGGAAAAAGAAAAACCATATAATTTAAGAATCACTATAGAGTAGATTTTCTATCTTGGTTCATTACTTTATCAATAAAATAAAGCGTGTATCCAGTAGACCTTCCAAATGTGTGAATTGTGGTGGATTGGAGATAAAAGATGATGCAGTTTTAGCTACAATTGGTCCATCTGAAGCAAATGCTGACTATGTTCCATCAGTTCTATGTCTTTCCTGTGAAACTTTGATGGTAATCACTACCCACTCAGAATTAGTTGTTGGAATCCATCATTCAGTAGGAAATCAGGTTTCTATGCGTGGTTCTTAAAACGAACGTCGGAATTATCCTCATCGATAGTAATTGTTCTAATAATAAATAAAAAACAAAGTTTCAAAAGATTATTTCTTTTTTGAAGCCTTTGCTTTTGTTGTTTTAGCTTTTGATGTTTTAGCTGCTGCTTTTTTCTTGACTGCCATATAATGAAAGTTATTTTGGTAGAATTTCTACTAGTGAAATTAAAAAAAATACACAAAATGGGTATTCTTTGGAATACAATTTACTAGTAAAATTCTATAAAAAAGAACAACAATGAAATAGTAAAATCATGTATCATAATACATGGCATCTATCATCGTAATTCCTATAATCATCGTCGCAATTGTAGGGCTGTCAGGATATCTTGCTTACCGATTTTTAATTTATGATTTGTATTGTAAAAGATCTGTAAATCAAACACTTCTAAAATACAATATCAAAAAAACTCCTTTTCAAATTATTAAGGAATATTATCATAACAAAGGAGAACAAATCTCTCATAAGGAAATTCAACTACTAGAAAAAAATTATAGGCAAAATGAACCAGAACAATTTCTCGCAATGTATGATGCAATAAGGGATAAATCAAAAAACAAAGAATAGTTTTCTCTAAATGATTTAAGGCTTAACTGGAATTTGAATAAATGGTGTTCCACCTTCACCAACTACGAGTGGTAGTTTTCCATCCCATGCTTGCGTCTTTAACCAATCTAAATAGTTTGGATTCTCAGCTAACGCTTTATTGATAATTGCTATAGCTTCTGCCTCACCTTTGGCTTCTGCAATGTTTGCATTTGCTAAACCTATAGCATTTGCCTCAGTTTGTCTGGCCTCGACTTCAATTCTTCTCAAGTCATTTTCTGCTCTCAGAGCATTTTGTTCTGCTTCTACTTTAGATTCAATTGCCTGAGCAAATAATGGCGAGAACTCAAAGTCTGTAATTGAAATTACATCCGTAACTACTTCAAACTGATTTAATCTCTCTCTAATTGCAACTTCGATGTCTTGTTTAACAAGAGGTCTCTTTGTAATTAACTCTTCAGCATTGTAATTTGCAGTGACTTGTTTTACTGTTTCTTCAATTGCTGGTTGAATAACTCTATTTTCATAATCAAGACCTAAATTCTTGTATAATCTATGTACTGCTTCTTTATCTGGATGATAGTTTACTGTTACAGTTGTTTCTACTGTTTGCAGATCTCTTGATGCACTACGAGCATCACTTGCATACTTTAGTGTACGAACTTCAATGTTGACAACTTCATCTTGGAATGGAATCACAAAATGTAATCCTTCGTCAAGTGGAGGCTGTGTAAGATCAACTGCATTCCAATGTAATAAAACTCCTCTGTGACCAGCATCAACAATTTTTACAGAAGCTGTTGCTACTACTCCAATAATTATAAGAAGAACAATTGCTACTGCAACACCTTTTGCTGCATTCATATTCACATTAACTTTAGGTGATTGATATCTTGACAATACTAATTGTGTTCTATAGCTACTATTATACCAATCATATTCTGTTTTGGCATTAGAATTATAGTCAGTCAACAAATTTATGACATGTAATAATATTGCAATTAATGGAAGATCCTAATTTTTCATGGATTTATTTGATAATTTTCTTGGCAATTCCACTAGCAAGAATAATTCCTAGATTATTGGCTAAAAGAGGAATTGGAATTAATCTATCCAAAACAATCAAAGAAAGACAATATCTTCCAGGTTTTGACAATTTTCCCCAAAATCCTTCAATGGAATCTTCAAAACCTCAAACAAAATCAATGCTAGTTTTAGGCGAATTAAACAGAGGAACGAAAAACTTTGAAAATATTCAAAAAAACACAGGAATTGATAACCAAGAACTTGAATTAATCTTGGAAGATTTAGAAAATAATGGAATGCTAAAAGTACATCAAAAACAAGGATTATTTGGTCTCAAAACTGAATTACTCCTCACAGATAAGGGGTTTAAGGAATACTATTCTTAGAAATACCAATCATAGTCAGTTTAAATTAGCGAGAAGTGGTAACTCTACATGATTCACATTGGTGGAAAAATAGGTGAATTTGTTTGGTAAGTTCAAATCAAAACTCTAGTTGTATGCGATGTGGAAAAAATTCCATGCTAACTGATGATACTACCGGTGAACAATTTTGCTCAAAATGTGGATATGTTGTCTCTGAAAAAACCCAAGAATCAGGTCCTGAATGGAGATCGTTTCAAAAAGATGGAGGTGCAGATCCTGCAAGAACTGGTGCTCCATCATCACTTCTAATGCATGATATGGGACTATCCACTGTTATCAATCCCTTAAACAAGGACGCTTCAGGAAAACCCCTTTCTACATCAATGAAGAGTACTATTGAGCGTCTTAGAACTTGGGATAACCGAAGTCAAGTTCACGAACCTGTTGATAGAAACTTGAGACAAGCTCTTGGTGAATTAACTAGATTAAAAGACAAGATTGCAATTTCTGCAAACGTTCTTGAAAAAGCAGCTTATATTTACCGAAAGGCATTGGAGAAAAAACTTGTCCGTGGTAGATCTATTTCTGCAATGATTGCTGCTTCTCTTTATGCTGCATGCCGAGATACTGCAACACCTAGAACACTAAAAGATGTTGCAGATGCTGCAAATGTAAAACGAAAAGATATTGCAAGATGTTATAGATTATTACATTATGAATTAGAACTAAAGATGCCTGTTGTTGATTCAGTTCAATGTATTGCAAGAATTTCAAGTAAACTCGATATTACAGAAAAAACAAAACGATTTGCAATTAAGGTGCTCAAAGAGGCCCAAGAACGTGAAGAATCAGCTGGAAAAGATCCAATGGGTCTTGCAGCATCAGCATTGTACTTGTCATGTGTACATAATGGTGCATCTGTAACTCAAAGAGATATTGCAGAAGCTGCTGGTGTAACAGAAGTTACCATAAGAAATCGATATAAGGGATTGAAGGCTAGCCATTCATAATTATTTTTGAAAAAACAAAAAAATCAACTCTGGATCGATACTAATTTTCACACGACACTTAATCCCTGCACAAATTACTACTCTTTTATGGATTGCAAGAAAGGATTTATTCATAATTTTGCATATTTCTTAATTCTCGACACTAGACGATGCATCAATTGTGGTCTTGATGAAAAAAATATCTCATAAACATTGTAAATAATTTTAAAAAATACACTCTAGTAAAAAATAGAATTTTGCACATAAATTAGTGCAAACATTTTTAGCTTTTCAGCATTATTAGTGCTGTATATTGGACTTTGTTAACTGACAATACAACAGCTATCAACTTTATGTCTTCAACTTCTCGATCTTGAATACATGAATTAATCAGACTATCAAGTTCGGATTTTGTTTCAGACTGTACTATTTCTACTTTGATTGTTTTGGACATGTTGATTATTTGTATGTCTTAAGAATCTCTGCGTTGAATCTTTGGAATTTTTTTAAATTATGAATTTTTTCCTTGATTATCATAATTGTATTGTGTATTCCAAATTCTAGATTTGGTACAAATGCTGGAAATGTTTCAATCATACTGTTTTCACCTTCTAAGATGACTAGACTCAAATGTATAATTAAACTAGATATGAATTGACCATACTCTGAATATCATCAACTATTTTCTCGTTTATTATTTCCAAAACTCCAATTCATTTAGAAGAAAAATGACTTACATTGCAAGCAAGTGTCCTTACTGTGATAATAGAAAACAAATAACAGCAAATAGAACAACTTGGTTAATCCATCTTTCAGGTCATAGGGAAGAAATCATTGAGCACCTTACTGATACATCTGAATACTGCGAATTCTGTTCATATCCTGAACTGCATGCAAACAAAAAATATGCTTCCTCACATTACAGATGGGCTCATCAAAAAAGTACATTAGTTAACTGTGCCTTAGACAGGCTTGAAAAACAAATACTCGTCAAATCCCTGTCGGAGAACTGGTGTCTCTAGCTCATTGATCTGTTTGTAAATTACTGCTAGGGGAAATGGTTCCCGCCTAGCTCCATGCCTCTTTTCAAGTAATGCTCTGGATGTATTCATGAAAATTCCTCTTACTTTGGCATTGTATTTTTTTGCAAGTTCTATGTATTTTTTTCATATAGCTTCTGTAAGATTTGTATCATCAATTACAATGTTTTTTCCTTGAATGAGACAATTTTCTATGTATTCTAGTTCTTTTTTTCTATTATAATCAAAAAATGATAAAGAAATTCGCTTATGATCAAAATTTGATTTAATGTAAGTGGTTTTACCGCTTAATGCAACCCCGATCATCAAGACATAATCTACCTGGGACACATTGCTTTTATAGTGAAAATGTGGTTGAAAAATTATTTATTGAAAATGATTTTTAATTTTTAGATATTTTGGTTCCAACTTGTAATCTGATTTTTGAATCATAATTTACTTTAGCTGCTGATTTTATAATCACATCTATCAAATTTGCATTTTTCATAATATCTTTTTTTAATGATCTCTTTAATTTTGAAATTGTAATGTTCCTATTTTTTGCCAAAATCTCACCAAAACCATCCTCATTACCAAATACCATGTCTGAAATCAATGCTACTCTAATTTGCCCATTACTTTTAGATTCTTTTAAAAAATCTAAAGTATTTTTGGAAAATTGTAAAATTTTTCCTTTTCCAATTTGGCTATACGCATGTTTTAAAAATAACATGCATTCTTTTTTACTAAATTCAGTTACAATGATGGAACCTTTTTGTTTCATTACAAATGTGTCGAATAAATCTCTCTCACTTAGTTTTTCAAAGAACTTTCTATCTCCTCTAAAATGTCCTGAATTTATCAAAGATATGTCTGATTTTGTATAATCCTTTAAACAGTCTGTCACAAAGTTTCCGAAATTTGTAGTGCCCTTTCTTAATGACATCTCAGTAGCATCTAGAACCACTTCTTTAGGAAATATCTTGATAATTCTGTTTGGTGGTAGTTTGTTTTTATTTTTTAATTTTTTAAACCATGATTCAATTTTTTTTTCTATTTTCTTTGATGGCACAATTTTTTGATACTCTTTTGAACTTAGAATTAACAGTTTTTTTCTCAAATCCTCGTTTTGAACATTCATCATTTCTTTATCGAAGGAAATTATTTGAATTGTTCTTGCATTTGATTGACCCTTTACAAGCATACATCTATCTGATTTAGAATTGTAAGAAACCAGTTTGTTATGATCGTGACCTCCTAAAATTATTGATAAAAACGGCCAATTTTTTTTAAGAATTTTCTTGAATTTTAAATCTTCAACATCTCCCATGTGAGATAGAACTAATAATAATTTGATCTGTGGAAATTTTTCTTTTATTTCATGGAGAATTTTTAAGTAATTTTTAATTTTAAATCCATTTTCTGTTGCCTTATTTGCTGTCATTTTACCTGCAATTCCCACTAGTGCAATCTTGGGAAATTTTTTAGGCCATATATCATACTGTAAAATATTTTCTGCAATTTCTTTTGGTGCTTGTAAATTTGTAATTATATATTTGAACTTGGATTCTTTAATTCTTTTTTTTAATATTTTCAAACCTCCGTCAAAATCATGATTTCCCAAAGTACAATAATTTAATTCACACTCATTTAGAATATCGATCATTTGTTTTCCCTTGAAATGATTGCTTAGAAAAGAAGGAAATAGAAAATCCCCACTATGTACAAATAATATGTCATTTCCTTGATTTTTCAATAATATCTCTAATATTCTAAAAATTCTAGCAAATCCTGGTATCTCAATTTCTTTTCCATTTTTTGATTCTTTTAGAAAATATGTATCTGTAATGTGAATAATTACTAGTTTTTTTGTAGTTTGTGGAGTGTTTTTTAGAATATTTTTCACATTTTATAGCCAATTCAGTTTAGTATAAGTTAATTTTCATTGAGATGGAAATTTTCTATTAAAATGCAGTTTGTTTATTTGAATCAAACTTAATTTCTTAATCTCTTTGTGTTAACCCAATTCATGAAGCCTAATGTGATAATAATCGATGATGATCAAGAGACTGCAGAAATCATGTCAGACCTTCTCAGTCTTCGCTCCATTGAGGTTTTAGCAATGGGATATAATGGATTAGTAGTTGAATTGTACCAAAAACATTCCCCTGACGTTGTTATGATGGATTATTGGATGCCTGAATTTGATGGATTGAATGGACTCAAAGGTATTTGTAATATTGATTCTGATGCTAAAGTGATAATATTTACCTGTAGTCCAGATCATGAATGTAGCAAGGAACTGTTTGAAATAAAACCATCTGCAATTATTCAAAAACCATTTGATACCAATAAACTAGTTGCATTAATTGACAAGATTTCATTAGGTGATTCTGTTAAACTCGATGCCAAATCACAATGAATCTTAAATATTTTCAAAAATAGGGAGTAGCAATTTGTCAAAAAATTATTAAATGAAAATTGATCTGATGTAAACAACAAATTAATCATATATTCATTAATGGTAAATATTTCAAAAACATATTCATGAAATTTTGTTCTAATTGTGATACCAAACTCTTACAAAATTTTCAAGATGTTGGCGGTCCATGGGTTTGTCCAAAATGCAATCCTGAAAAAGTAATTTCAAGAAAGCCGACTTATGGGATAAATTATTCTGGCAACACAAAACCCTGCTCCAAAGGATGTGGTGCTCAAATCTATTGGGATGATGAATTCAAATCAGACAGTGGAAAATTCATTCCAATTGATTCACGAACAGATGAGCCCCACAGATGTGATGGGCCTACAGAATCTGAATCATACTACCCTGATGAAATAAAAAAATACGCCAAACAAAAAGGGAACAAACCTGAACCAAAAATTCCTTTACCTGCAGAAATTTTATTTGATATTAATAAAATCCCAAAATCTCTAGTTGATGATGACGGGATAATCCGTGAGTTAGTTCAAGGTCACAAAGAAGAGTCCTTGGGAATAATTCACTATGAGAATATACTCTCACCAGAACCTGAAAAGATTCCAGTTCAGAGTCTAAAAGATGTATTATCTGAAAATATTCTAAAAGGAATTGAAAAATATAGATTCTCAGGATTACTTCCTTTTCAAGAAGAGTCAATTCGCTCAATTTTGAAGGGAAATAATTCTATAATCTCTGCACCAACTGGCTCTGGAAAAACTGAAGCATTTTGTATTCCCATAT
The DNA here is from genome assembly GCA_029864335.1 of Candidatus Nitrosopumilus sp. Classification (GTDB taxonomy): domain Archaea; phylum Thermoproteota; class Nitrososphaeria; order Nitrososphaerales; family Nitrosopumilaceae; genus Nitrosopumilus. Next base: position 29,194 of record JAOTTS010000014.1, read on the forward strand.
TGGAAAAGATCTCTCAAGAAGAACAACCAGGAGTTTTTGCATTATTTGTGTATCCTCTTAATGCACTAATTGATGATCAGGTATCAAAGATATCACAGCTTATTGATAGGTGTGGATTGAAAAGTAAAGTTGCAGTTTACTCAATTCATGGAGGCCAAAGTTCTGAATACAAAGACATGATAATTTCAGATGCCAGCAAAAAATCACTTATAATTGCAACAAACTTTGATTTTATCAATTACCATCTAATATTACAAGACAAAAAATGGAATGAATTATTCAAAAATGCAAAAATAATTGTAATGGATGAGGCTCATTCTTACAACAGCTTTCATGGATCAAATGTCTATCATGTATTAAATAGAATGAGACGATACATGGAAAAAATTCAATTCATTGGTTCTTCAGCTACACTAGATAATTCAAAAGAATTTTTTTCAAACATGTTTGATTTACCTCAAGATTCATTTTCATACATCAAAAGTAAGATTCGACGAAAACACAACATGCACATGTTTTTCATTATGCCAAGAAAGTATGGCCAGAGAACAACTATGGAGATGATAGCATCAATTTGCTATAGAAATAAATCTACACAGTTGATCTTTAGCAATTCCCATAATGATTCAGAATTTCTTGCATCAAACGTAGAAGAAGCAAATAATGGAATACGAATTCAGATTCATCGAGGTGGACTAGATCAAAATAACAGAAAACTATACGAATCTCAGATGAAAGCAGGAGAATTAGATGCATTATCTTGTACGCCTACATTGGAGCTTGGAATAGATATTGGTCATGTGGATGTGGTAATCTCTGCATTCAAAAATGAGTATGACTCTTTTGTACAAAGAATTGGACGTGCTGGCCGTATGGGACAAAAATCCTACGCTATTTGTGTGTTTGATCCTGATGATGCTGCTTGTCATTACTTTGCACGGCATATTGATGATTATCTATCACAAAACCATGTTATTCAAATAAACAAGAAAAATCCAATTATTTCAGACAAACACAAAGAATCAATTGAAGTTGAAAAAGAGGCTACAATTGAATCTGATAAATCCCAATTTTTTGATTTTGCAAATAGTATCAATTTACGAGGAACTTCAGGTGAGATTGCAATATACTACAATTCTAAAAAAATTGGAACTCGTGGTGTACCTGTAGGGTATTATCAACTACATCAAAATGCAATTTATCACTTTAACAAACAAAACTATGAGGTAACCTCCCTGATAAAATCACAAAATGGCGCAAGAGCATATCTGAAGAGAACATATGAAAAACAAAAAAGAACAATCCCAATTGTTAGAACTTCCATTCTTCAGACATCTGAAAGAAATGCCATACATCGAGAAATTACTGTAAAATCTAAAAAAATTTTATTGCGGTATGGTGTAATTGAGCTTAGTAAAACCATTACGGGATATGTTAAAGGAAACTATAACGACTCATCAGAAAACTTTGAAACTCACAATGGAACCAGTATTTCATCTTGGAGGAATTTTAATTGGAAATCAAAACATTCCTCAGTAAGTATCACAATACCGCCAGAGTTTATTTTAAAATTAAACTCTGAGTCAAAAAGCCAGATTGCAGCAGATTCTCGAATTCATACAATTACACATGTGCTTATTAATGCTGCAAAAATTATCACAAAATCTGAATCAAATGATATTGATGCATATTATGAAAATGGCGTAATCTATCTTTATGATAATTCTTCTGATGGATTCAATGGGTGCAGCAAAATAATCTATGATGATTTTGAAAAAATTCTTAATACTTGCTATTTGCTGCTTCGTGATTGCGATTGTCCAGTAGACCCTAAACAAAAAAAATTAGTCAAACAAGGTGAGAAATGGGGTGGATGTCCAAAATGTACTTTTACAACAAATTATTGTGTTACAAAAAATAAAGATCTGTCAAAAAATAATGCAAAAGAGTTTTTTTCTATTTTTTCTAAGTCTATCTAATTTTCAAAGCATTCTGTTGTAATTAAATAATAAACAATCTTGGAATTTGAGACCAAAAAAGACTAGTTAGATGTCGCATCCTCATTATCCAAAAAAGGCATACCACAAGTCAAAGGGTATTAAGATATAATTCTCAACATAATGTATGTCATGTCAGCTGTAATTCAATACAAGTATTATCCAATGCAGACAAACTGGTTGAAACTGGGTTTTTGGCCTCACGTTCAACCAGGAAAACTGACTGGTTTGGGGTCTGGTCATATTGGGTTGGATTTTTCAAGAGGATGACGAATAATGTTTGAAATTATTGAACCAACATTAGCTATTCTGGAATACAAACTATATCCATACATATCAAAACTAAGTCGTTTTAGAAAGAAAACTACGGTATTTGATGATGACTTACTAGGTGTAAACAAATGATTGATCAATTCATAGATCTCTTAAGTATCATAATTACAGGAAAACAATAATGGCAAACAAAACCCTTTTTGTAGTATTTTTCACTATCTCTATATTATTGCTAGGTTTGATGGCAGGACCATCGAATATGGTTCAATCTGCTGATGCGTTAAAGGGACAAGGTGTTTCCACAGCAAAATACGGTTCTGGTACAAAGGGAATAGTATGTGGAGACAAATTGTGTTCTGAAATAAAAACAGAAGTAAAGAAGAAAGAAGAAAAGAAAGAACAAGTTAAGATAGAAAAAAAAGAGTCTGAAAAAAAGAAAGTAGAAGACAAAGCAATGTCTGAAAAATCAAGATATGATGAATTATCATTACCTCCAAGAACAATAAAGACTGGAACCATTACCTCTACACAAGATCCAGGACTAGGACATGAAAATCATCAATTAGCTATGATATTGCCACCACGAATTCCAGCATATTTTGGAACTTTGGGATTTTCAGCATCTGAAAATGTACAATTAGTAGCATTGCATGGTCCATTACAACCAGGACAAGAACCACGTGGACAAGCCACATGGTCTCCTGATGGAAAAACTGTGTATGCACTAAGCATTATAGATCGAGATAGTTCAATGGGTACTTGGCAGGTTACTGCAAATGCTATAGCCCTTCACACCATGAATGACACCCCATTCACTGTGAGTTATTCTGTTGCAGTAGGGCAATGATTTCTAGATTATACTTATTTAATTAGAATTCTGTATCATGACGATGAATAAACCCCTGTTTGCAATCCCTTTATTGCTTCTCTTAACGTTAGGTGTGTCTTTTGCATATGCTGAATCACTAATTCCAGATTGGATAAAAAACACTGCTTTATGGTACGGTCAAAATAAAATTTCTGAACAAGAATATTTAGAGTCACTTCGATATTTAATTAATAACAAAATCCTATTTTTAGATGAACAAGAAAAAAATAAAGCTATTGATCCTACAATTACAACAAATGAAGTTAGCATAACAAACCCCAGAATTAATCAATGCTCAATATTATATCAATCATACAAAAATATTGGAAAACCTCAATTTCTCTCAAAATTCCAACATGTTAATTACATCAATATATGTGTCAAACTTTATCAAGATCCAATATGGAATTATCAAGGTGATGATAGGATAGAAAAGTTAAACGAAAAATTCATTGAATTTGAACAGAAAATTAAAGAGACAAAGCTAAAATTATCTTATGAACCAAGTGTAAAGATACTATCTACAACAAAGATTGGTGAGGGAAAGTTTGACGTAAAATTTAATGTCTGCGCAGGTGATAAAAAAATTGATAAGGCCAAAGTCCTTGTTAAATCAGCAATAGAGTCAATTCAAGTAGGTACTAACAAAGACATTCCTGAAAATGTTTGTAGAACATATGTGACACAAATTCATGCAAACAACGTTGCAAATATACAAATTACAATACTGGAGCAAATTTTAGAATAGTCAAAACATTAAATCAAAATTTGATTTAACAAATATAATTCTTAAATTATGATGGTAGTTGATGGTGATGATACGTTACCTGATGTTGGTGCTGTCTTTACACTAAGCGATGAGCCCGGACTCTGGATGAAGACCCTCAATGCAGGAATTGGAGATGACCTTGATGAGGCATTAGAGTCTCTTGGGGCACTTCCTGAGGGAACTGCAAGGGCTGGAACTGGATTCCCATTGGATTATCTTGGCACGGCACTTGGCTCTGGATTTGATGATTCTCAAGGACGATCTTTAGCTGTGATCGATCCTGGTGAGACTGTACTGTTTAACATGAAAGACTCTCAGACAAAGCATACCATTACCACTCTGGTCTATCCAACAAGTACGTCCAAAATTATCCCCATGTTAGTGGTACAATCCCATTCGTTTGGACCTTTGGAATGTTCAAAAAGTCCAAAATAAAAAAAGGTCATACACCGACAAAGAGTATTGTGGATTTAGTTTAATACTCTAAAACCCAATTATGGTGTTGAATTGATGGTTTGATTTGTTCACCTGTATCATCGTTAATCATATTGCTAAATCCCACAATGCAGAAATTTGATGGCTTTATCTGAGAATAGTAATCCTTCCCTTCATTGAAATCTCTAATTCGATTTAGAACTATTGGTGTTGATATGCCAAGTTTCTGAATTGCATACTTGTTGTCATATTTTTCATACAGTTTCTCGATTGTTGTTTTTTTGTATTCTAGATCAAGAATATCTTTCCAGATTTGAATATGCCAAGATACATGTTTTTTGTCATCATAGTTTGATAGTGGGTCTAACAAATGCCCAAGTCCATGTGCAGAATATTTCTGTTCATCAATTATTATCTCTCCAGTCTTTTCATCTATGGTATAAAGACAATATCTTTTTGCAGATATTCCATAAAACCAGACGTTTGATTTTTCTAACTTGAAAATATCTGCATCAAAATTATAGGGATTTAAATCTACAAAGAAACTTTGTACCTCTGTAGTATGTTGAGGTGGAATTGCCATAGAATCAGTATCATAATATGCATGAGTTACACCATGTCTTGCCAATAAGACTTCAGTTGCTGCAAGCAATAACCTTGAAGCAGACGTTATTGATACTGCAATTATTGGGTTGAACATGAATCCTGGTCTTTCAACTTTGTCTTTCTTTTGTTGAAAATTCACAAGACCATGCACATCAACAGGTATTTGATTTCTGTCTAACGTGGTAATCTCCACAAATATTCCATAACTGATTGCATTTGTTATGATCTTGACTACCTGTTGTTTTCTGTCATGATATTTGTATTCTGAACTATCTTCGTCATATCTGTCACGTTTTTCCTGTATCTGTTTTCTATACTGAATAAGTTCCTTAAACAAGTCCTGAGTGTATGGGTCTATCTTGATACCATGAATGTCAATTTCCTTCAGACCCTTTTGCGGAGTACCTGCAACAAACTTTAGTGCCTTGAGAATCTTCGGAGTTTTTCCAGTGTATAGTTTTGAGGCTATGATGTCGGCTAAACTGTACCAAAGAGGAATCTTGGAGGTTACCGAAGATATACCGATATTCCATGCAAGTTTGCACCATATTTATCAAATTTTACGTGTTTTATCTGTAAGCTAAGAATCTCTCCAGGTCTGGTTCCGCCTTCATAATGACAATCAATTAGGGCCCTGTCTCTTGCATTCTCCCCACAGACATGTAATAGTCTGGAAATATCATCTTCAGTTAACAGGTCTTCACGAATTATTTTGTCTTTGACTTTTTTCATTCTGACTTGAGTAGTCTCTGGCGGATCTCCGACTTCAGAAAACTCTCTCGAGCCAAGCTTCATCCATCTAATGAAAATTTTGAGAACCTTTTTGTGATCATAAGAATAGTTTGTCTCCTTTCCTGATTCATCCGCATGTCTTTGCATTATCTCGTAAACTAGTTTCTCAATATCATTTTTTGTAATATCTTTCCAGTCTTTTTGTAATAGTCTGGATAATCCAAGTAATGTTCTGAGATGCTTTTGTCTTGTTGCAATGGCTATTGATTGCCTAAACCATCTCCATCTCATATTGAGTTATTAATTCAACATTGGCTTTAGATAATTCTGACTCGATCTGTCTTTTTACCCATTTTGTCCTTGACTCGTAATCATGAATTCCTTTCTTCTTGATGGTCTTTAGGCTCACGGAGTAGTATACGGCAGGAGGGGCTTTAAATTGATTTATGTGTGCCGGGGGCGAGTTTCGAACTCGCGACCTCCAGATTATGAGTATTGCCTTAGTTGGAGAACCGTTAGAGATTACCAAGCGAACTGGCACTCTAACCAGGCTGAGCTACCCCGGCATACTATATGCATATAAATTTGGGAAATTAAATGATTCTAAAATATGTATAATTAATTATTAGATGTATGTTTTTATTTTAAATCATTCCACTTTACATTTTCATTTTTGACCCAAAGGAATTTCTTTTGTAATGCAGATGTGTACAATTTCTCCCATTCAGCACCTACTTCATCAGTCCATGCCTTGAATACACGAGGATCGATGTAATTTCTCAATGATGTTCCAATGTTGTAATCTTTGGTTTTTTCAGACAAGTCAATTTGCAATTCTAATTTCTGTAATCTTTCTTTGTGTTTTTTCTTTTGTTTTTTGATTTGTTCATTTAGTGTCTTAATTCGTTTTTCTTTACTCTTCTTTTGGGCATCTGTCTTTGGTTGTGATGTTTCTACTTTTTTGAGTATCTCTCCAGTCTTCTTCCAAGATTCCTCCTTTTCTATCTTTTTGAGAGTATCTCGTTTCTTTTCCAATGATTGCTCAAATGTCTTTGGAATTGTTCTTTTATGATTACACATCATAGCTGCTTCAAGGTTTGCCAATTTTGCATGGTATAGTTTCTCAGTTGCAGTCTTTCCTTTCATGTTGTCATGATCTACAAGATAGTTTTTGACAACTGTTGTAGCAAGATATGTTCTGAATACCTTAGCAGTTAGACCCTTGACAATACTGGAATAATATGCATTGACATGTCTTGAGGTGATGTCATCAAAAATCTCATCTTTTGCTTTTTTCTTTTCAACTAATTTTTTTAGATTTTCTTGAAATTGTTTATCATATCCTTCTGCCACTATTGTCTCTTGCCATCTGACACTATCTTTACCTAGAAAATCAAACTTAATTGTATTACCTGATATTTTGATGTGCTCTTTTCTAAGAGTGGTGGCACCTACGGTGTCTGCCTCGTCTGGATCTTTTTCATCTCCTACCCTCATAGCAGTTCTATAAATTAAATAACAAGCAGTTGCAATTCTGCTGATTTTTGGATCCTTACTCTTCATATCTTTTACAATTCTATCTTTAATTTTGTCAATCTCTTTTGCAAGCTTTACAGCTTTTTCGTACTTTTCCTTATCTCTGTCTTGTTTTAGTCCTGCAGTATCTGCAAGCCATACGTATTTTCTTTTTTGTGTAAGAAAATCCATCCAGCTTGCTAACCACATAGAGTCCTTATCATGAATAATCTTGCCCCATTTACCTTCAGGTACTTTGGCTTCTTTGCCAAGATTTAATGTGACGTCTTTTGCAGTAACTCTAGGCTTCCATCTTCCTCTCAGTGGATGTTCTCCTCTTCCAATGAAGATTCCAGGTGGTTCTGCCATGTAATTTCCAACTTCAACTTCCTTTCCATCCATGATGGCAATTCCATATTTTACTTTCAATTTTTCACGCAGCTCTTTCCTTTTGACAGCAAGTGATTTTTTCTCCTCCTTTGTCATCATCTCTTTAAGATCTTTTTCTTTGTCAACTACTTTGTATGCATTTGAAAAATCAATGTCTTCATATGATATTTTTTTAAATTTTGAATCTAGAGTTTTAACAAAATCTACTGTAAAGTTTTTTTGAAAAACTTTGTCTTGAACATATGATGTGTCTTTCTTTTTTGCCCACTGGTATATCATTTCTTCTTGATTTAGATCAAGTGGTACATTTTCATCTTTGATCTTAATTGTGATACCTTGAGCCTCATATTCTGGAGGGAATAGGATTCCATTATGTTGTAGCATTTTCCATTTCATTTTTTTCACTTTAAAATTGCGGACTTTGACAAAAACTTATTCTATATCTATATCAATTTAACGTACAAGTACTATTTCATCCTGGAAATAGCTCTTTGCTCAGGTATTTCTCGAATTCTAGGTCTGTTTTCATCTTTTTTGCTTCCATAAACATGGCAGCATCAGTTCCTACAATGTATCTAGGCAGCATCTCATCGTCATGAATTGCTTTCATTATTACTTTGGCAACTTCAGATGGCGGCGTTCCCATTTGTACCATCATCTTTAATCCTGAAAGAATGTGATCAGTGAGCTCTTTGTATTTGGGGTCTGTCTTTGAATCTGGAATCTTCATTGATTCAAAAAAGTTTGTTTTGATCACTCCTGGTTCAATTAAAGTAGTCTTTATTCCAAACTGCCCCAGCTCATATCGTAGACATTCACCTAGCCCTTCAAGAGCAAATTTTGAACTGATATATGCTGGAGATCCTGGCAAACCCATTCTTCCTGCAACTGAACTAATGTTTATGATAATTCCTGACTTTTGTTTTCTCATTATTGGGGCAACTTCTTGAATTATTCTAACGATGCTAAAGAAATTAGTTTCAAACTGTTTTCTAAAATCATTAACTGATACATCTTCTGTACATCCAAATTGACCATATCCTGCATTGTTTACTAAAACATCCATTCTTCCCCAATCTGAAATTATTTTCTTTATTGCAGAAACTATTGATTCTTCTTTGTCAACATCTAATTGTATAATTTCAATTGAAAGATTTTCCTTTTTTGCAGCCTGCTCTAACTCCCCTGCTTTTTTTGTATCTCTCATACTTGCAAAAGTTTTGTATCCGTCTCTTGCAAGTGCTAATGTTGCTTCTAATCCAATACCTGAAGAACTACCTGTAACAAGAGCTACTTTTTCCATATTACTGCTATATTTTTGGTCTATTTATCCCATTTTGATTTGTTATACTAATGGCCTATCTCCTTCAATAGGGTCTATCAGTTCTGTTTTTTCTCCTTTGTTAATTCTCTCAAGAATTTCCAATGCTGAATATTTGTGAAGAAATTCATTATTGTTTCCACATCTATATGAGAATGTACATCGTGGGCATCCTGATTCATTTTTACAAGGACATTCTTTTATGATGTACATACTTCTCTTAAGGGCTTTTTCAAATCTGTCGTACAATGCTTTACTGGCACCGCTTCCACCAATGGCTCCATCATAGATAAAAATCAAGCCTGAAGTACCTAAGGATATCCCACCCAAGTCTTGAGAAACTCCTCCTGTTATCATGTTGCTTCCTTCAATTACAACATGTTCTGTTGCATGATATCCGCTGGCTTCTGCATAATCTTCATCTTCTGCTTTCTCTATAACTTTGAGAGGTCTTGGTGCATGAAAGACAATTCCTTTGGTTACAAAATCATACTCTAATGGTGTATCCAGTATCATTTTTTCCCCTTGAGTAATTTCTTGCCCTAACTCTATGTTGACATATCCAAAAACTTTCTTTTTAATATGTAATTTACAAAATGCAACTTCTACTCCATTTGCAATTCTTTTCTCAAAAACGGTTTCTATTGTTGGCCATTCTTCTGTTAGTGACTTTGTATAATATGGATAATCTCTTGAAATTCTTTCCAGTCTTGCAATATTTTTTTTAGGATAATCAAATTCTTTTACCTTATAACGAATACCTGCCAAAAAATAGATTGCGTCTTTGTGTAATTCTTCTAATGCAATTGGTAAAACTCTATCTCCGACTTTTCTATCTGATAGGAATATATCAATAGATTTGCCTATTCCTCGGATACTATATTCATTTAACATGGAATTTATTTTATCAAAATTGGGAACAATTCTGTTGTTAAATATTTTTAGATTTTCTTTGATAATATGATTCTCAATAATTTCTTGGTGTTCTTTTAATTCGTGTTTAGATATTGGTCTATCGCATGCCATTGCTAATACTTGAAATTCTTCTACAAATGGATTCTTTGGATCGATGTATGTTTTTTCAATATCTTCAAAATAATCCTCAGGGTGATTTTTGTAGTATTGAGATATGGGATCATTTCCTAATGCTAAAAATGCATATCCTCTTTGCCCTTTTCTTGTAGCCCTCCCGATTCTTTGGATTAACCTATTTACTGGAATGGTAGACGATATGACACAATCGACATTTCCTACATCTATACCTAATTCAAGCGTGGGAGTACAAGAAATAGCTTGTAATTTGTCCTCTTTGAATTGCCTCTCTACTGCAGTTCTATAGTTTACCATTAATCCTGCTCGATGAACTTTGATGTTGACTTTTTGCTTCTTTGCTTGTATTGCTAAAAGCTCCGAGTTTAGATGAGAGTTATTAAACACCATGGTCTTGTGATTTTTTTCTGTCAGTTTCTTTGTCAGTTCCACCATGAGCTTTCTTTGAGTTCTAAGTGATGGAAATAGCATTACAAAATCTGTTTGACCTTTTTTTCCAGAACCGTGAATGATTTGCATTTTTTCTCCAAACAATTGCTCGCAGAATTTTTTTGCGTCATCTAATGTAGCAGATGCTGCAACAAATTGTAATTTGTTACTGCAAATTCTTTTGAGTCTTTTTATGATGTAATGTACATTAGAACCAAAAATTCCCGAATACACATGCGCTTCATCTACAATTAAAATTCTAGTAGAAGACAATAATGATGAAAATTTTGTCTGATGCCACATATGGTAATGTAACACATCAAAATTTGTAACTAAAATCTGAGGGGGTTTATCAACAATGTCTCTTCTCTCTGGAACTTTGGTATCTCCATCAAAAACTTTGACATCGACTCCAATCTTTTCTGTAAATTTTTGAATTTTTGGGAACTGATCTCGTGCTAAAGCTTTTGTTGGATAAACAAAAATTGCAAAGACATTTTTCTCATTTGCTTCTTTTTTGATTCTTTGAATTACTGGAATCAAAAATGCTTCTGTTTTCCCAGATGCAGTTGGTGCCTCAATGACAATATTTTCTCCAAATATGATTTCTTGAATTGCCTCTTCTTGAAATTTGTAAAATTGTTCAATCTTTAATTCTTTGAGATGTTCAATGATGGATTCATCTAATCCTATTTCTTCAATTTTAGAGCCCATTTTAGGCTCAGGGTTCTTCAAAACTTTGTATTGTGAAATATAGTCTTTCTTTGAAAATAGAATTTCTTCTGTAATTTTATCTGGTTTGTTATTTCCTATCATCCCCTTGATTTCATTTTCTGCTCTGATGATTCCTTCATCTTTTAGCCCTTCTGATAGTCCAACGCCAGTAACTAAACCCTGATCAAAACGTGAGAGGAATTCAAGGAATACCTCGTCAATGTTTTTTGAAAATTCTATCAGATCTTCTATACCACATTTTCCACAAGAAACATGCATTTTCTTATTAAATGTTTTTTGTATCTCTATCTTTGATTTACATTTTGGACATGAGAATTTCAAGATCTACTTGATTGTTCTTACTTGGTGATTTATTGTTTAATCATAACTAAAGACCCATGACATTATAAAGCTATGAAATAGTCTTGAATTTAAAAATGAAAAAAATTGAAATTAACAAAATTTACAATCTGAATTGTATTGAAGGGATGAATTTAATTCCTAAAAATAATATTGATCTTGTTATTACTGATCCTCCATTTGCAATAAATTTTAAGGCAAAAAAAACAAATTACAACAGAACTTTATCCCGAGTATTATCAGGTTATAATGAAATCAAACCTGAAGATTACTATCATTTTACATTTGCATGGATGAGTGAGGTTTTTCGAATTTTAAAGGATTCTGGAAGTATGTATGTTTTTTCTGGATGGAATAATCTTAAAGATATTCTACGGGCATTAGATGATGTTGGATTTACCACCATAAATCACATAATCTGGAAATATCAATTTGGAGTAGTCACGAAAAAAAAATTCGTTACCTCCCACTATCATTGTCTTTATGTCTGCAAAGATGACAAGAAACGAAAATTCTTTCCATTCACTAGATTTCAAAAAGACGACAAAACAAAAGATGGACGGAGTCTTCATTATAAAGACAAAGAAGATGTGTGGGATATCAAAAGAGAGTATTGGACTGGAGATGAAAAAACTCCTACCAAACTTCCTTCTGAGTTAATCAAAAAATTATTGGAATACTCTAGTGAAAAAAAAGATATTGTGTTTGATCCATTCCTTGGCTCAGGACAAGTTGCAGTAGTAAGTAAATCTCTAAATCGACGTTTTCTAGGTTTTGAAATTGTTCCTGATTACTATAAATTTGCCAAAAAACGACTTGATAAAAACATGTACCGAATCAAAAACTCAAATTAATTATTTCTTTTCTACCTCATCGATTCTTTTTTGCCCTATTTTATCTGAGATGCTTTTTCGAAGTTCCTCATCTGTCTTACCTTCTACTTTAACCCCTGCAGATCTTGCAATCATTTCTAACTTTTCTCTTTCTGTTTCCACAGGTCCTGAGATTTTTGGTGATTCTTCAGTAACCTCTTTCATATGGTCTTGGATTTCATTTTTTGCCTTATTGTATTCATTTACTGCTTTTCCTAGTTTTCTAGCAGCTCCTGGAAGTCTACCCGTTCCAAAAATCAACACAAGTGCCACAAAAATTATGATTAGCCATTCACTTCCTCCTACATTTAGTGAATGTTCCAGCATATTCTGATTTACTAAAATTTGAAATTAAACGTAATGTTGAAGATTTATGCCTAAAAATCCGATCTTCCTAATGAATATCATATATGAGAAGCACTTATTGATTTAAATAAATTCAAAACTGATGACTTTTATGAAAAAAGTTGAAGCAATCATTCAATCTAGTGCCAAAGATGCAGTAGTTGCTGCAATCAAAAAAGTTGGTGTTGGTGGTGTAACTATTCATCAAGTTCAAGGTCAAGGTGCACAAGATCCTCCTCTTGTTGGGCAATATTTCAGCAGAGATATGATAATCTGTGTTGTGGATGATCCTAAACTAGATGATGTGATAAATGCAATTGCAAATGTTGCATGTACTGGAACTAAAGGCGATGGTAAAGTCTTCGTTACAGACGTTTGTGATGCACTTGATATCTGCACCAAAAAACGTGGAACAATGGATATCTAATTCAAAACTCTTTGGGGTTCTAGTTTATTTCTAGATATTATTGCAAATACTGCAACTCCAATTCCTATTATACAAAATAAGACGTATGGTGTTTCATTTCCAAATGATTGCGATATTGGACCACCAATAGTTGGCCCTATTGCCCAACCCATTCCAAAAATTGTTTCATAAGCTCCAATTATTTTTCCTGAAATTACTTTTCTAGTTTTACTCAAAATTATTTCCAATGTAAGTGGGAAGAAAATACTGAATCCAAATCCCATCAAAACTAATGCAATACCAAAAGTAATGATTGAATCTGCAAAAATTGATATTGCTAGACCCATTGAAACTGCAATTGTTACTGCAATCAGAATTTGACTGGTATTTCTTGCAAATTTTCCTGCTAGTGCAAGAGATACAACTCGTGATATCCCAAAAACAAAATACAGCAATAAAATATCAGTTGCAGTCATACCTCTGTCATTTAGAAATGCAGGATAAATCGTAAGAATTATTCCAAATGATGATGTACAAAAAATCAACAATATTATGACTTCTGGAAATTTCTTCATCTCTTTAATCGACGAAAAGGAAAATCCTTCATGATGATTTCTGACACTTTTTCTTGAGACTAAAAGTGAAGTAATTATTCCAGCAGCCAGAATAAATGCTGCAATTTGGAATAGAATTCTATATGTGATGTCTAGACCTTCTAGGAATACTGTTCCAAGTAAGGGTCCTACCATAAATCCAATTACAAAAAACATTGTAAACCAAGAGATATTTCTGACTCTGTTTTTCTCAGTACTTTCGTTAGATATTATGGACTCACATGGTGGCCAAAAAAATGCGTGAGCTATTCCTGTCATTATCCTAAATCCCATTATTTCTGGAACCGATTGTGCAATTGATAGAAGATAGATGGATGCAGAATTGATAGCAGCCCCTAATGCAAGCAAATACCCATTGTTAATTCTATCAAGAAGAATTCCTACAAACAATGGAATGAACATGTAGGGAATGAAATTTGTTAATCCGATCAATCCAAGCTCGGAATATGTTGCACCAATGACGTTCTTTGCAAATACTGGTAAGATTGGGCCATGAAGTCCATATGAAATCCCTATGATTAGCCCCGTGATGTTAACTAGTATCAGAACTCTGTTCATTTGTATGCGGCAACCATTATTGCCCCGCCCATAAGATCTTTCTCAAATTCAACTCTGGAAAATTTTTCTAGTAATAATCCTTCAAGCTTTTTGTTTGCAGGCCATCTTTTGAATGTCCCATACAATGTTCCAAACTTTAATCCTAATCTTCCTCCTGCAATAAACGCAAGAATTGGTAGAACACATCGAAGATAAAATGAAACTCCTGCTCTGATGAATGCTTCGTCTGGTTTTCCTAAATCTACAATTACAAACCTCCCATCTTTTTTTAACACTCTGTGAATTTCAGAAATTGCAATTCTCAAATTAATTGCATCTCTTAATGAATATCCACACAAAACCGCATCAAATTCTTCATCTCTAAATGGGATGTGCTCAAAAACTCCATTTGCCATATCAGGCGATTTATCAAAATGACTACCTGTGTTTTTTAGCATAGGGACAAGAGGATCATAAAGTGTAATTGAAATTTTTCCATCAGTTAATTTCAAAGCAGTCTTTGACATGTTGCCAAAACCAGAACCTGCATCAAGAATCTTATTTCCCGGAAACACTCTGCCTGTTATTCCTCGATTTCTATGTTTATCATCTTTTCCCAACGAGATGATGGAATTTACTTTGTCATAAACTGGAATAATTTCTCGAAGTACTTCCATTACTTCACCCCAATAACTTCCTAAACCCATATCTATCGTCTCAGTATGCTAGGTTGAATAGTTTTCAAATCTAAAACTTCTATTGAGTATCAAACTTTGATGCGTTTTTAGAATAATTTTCCAAGTCTGATTCAGAAATTTTCTCAAAAACTTTTGATTCTGATGTTATCTTTGCCATCTTTACATTATTTGCTCCACTTTTTTGGTCTGACTTTAGATTAATTGCTGCAATAGCTAATGATGCTGCATCCTCCAAACTCATGTCTTCTTTGTAGAATTTTTCCAAAAACTCATTGACATCTTCTGCACCCGCACCAATTGCAACTGCTGAATATTGTAAATAAGTTCCACTTGGATCTGTGACATAGATTGATTCCCCTTTCTGATCAATTCCTGCGATGATCATAGAGACTCCATTTGGACGTACTCCACCGTATTGTGTAAATTGATGTGCTTGATCAGCTAAATGTTTGGCAACCGTTGCAACTTCAACTGATTCGTCATAAGTCATTCTGTTTCCCTGTGAAAAGAATCTTGCACTATCTACTTGAACACGTGCATCTGGGATGTATCCAGCTGCTGCAACTCCAATATGATAATCTACCTGAAAAATTTTCTGCGTAATATTTTTAGTTTGTAATGGACGTGGTTTTTCTTCTACTGCTAAGATGACTCCTTCTTTACTAAGAATACCAATTGCTATAGTGCCTCTTTTTACGGTCTCAATTGCATATTCAACTTGGTAAATTCTACCATCTGGAGAATACATGGTTGGAGTCATATCGTAACCACGTGATGCCATCATGTTATCACGAGTTCATCCTCAGTCAATTTAAGGGTAATTGTATTGCCTGAATGTGGAAAAGATCTGGAAATAGGGTTTTAAGCAAAATTTTCTATATTCTTAGTAGATGACAAATCAACTCCTAGAATTCAAAGAAATTATTAGATCAAGACAAGTTTCTCAACAAAGAAAAACTGACAAGCAGACCCGAAAATTACTACTTTACTTATTTACAAGCACCAGGGGAGGATTCACCCGATTACGGATAATCATACATCTACTTGACAAGCCATGCAATATACACCAATTAGCACAAACACTTGATCTTGATTACAAGGCAGTTCAACATCATATGAAGGTGCTTGAGAAAAATAATATGGTTTCAAAAATTGGTGAAAAATACGGTGCGATTTTTCATCTCTCAAACTTCCTTGAACTGAATATTCGTACTTTAGAGGAAGCAATAGACAAGCTAGATAGAAAAATGAATCAGAAAAAAGTTTACATGTAATTTTATCATTTAGCGATCTGAAATTTCGAATGAAACTTAATATAATATGATTAATTTGTAAAAATCATCTTGATCAAGAATGATCCTTTTGTAAACGCAACAAAGCAAGTTAATGATGCTTGTGATCTTCTTGAAATTAAAGATCAAGGATTGCGTGAATATCTCGCAATGCCAAATAGAGTTTTGAGAGTAAAAATTCCAGTAAAGATGGATAATGGAAAAATTAGAATTTTCACAGGTTTTAGAAGTCAACACAATAATGACAGAGGTCCATACAAAGGAGGTATCCGTTACTTTAACCCAGAAGGTGGGGTTGATTACATGGAACGTGAAGTTATGGCACTTTCATCATGGATGACTTGGAAATGTGCTATTGTTGATATTCCGTTAGGTGGAGGAAAAGGCGGTGTCTATGTTAATCCTAAAACTGAAAAAATTAGTGAAGATGAACTAGAACGCCTAACACGAGGATTTGCATTTAAAATATTTGAAGTAATTGGACCTGGAAAAGATATTCCAGCTCCTGATGTTTACACAACTGGAAAAGAAATGACCCAAATCATGGACACTTATAGTAAACTAGCTGGTAACATATATTCTCCAGGAGTCATTACTGGAAAACCAATCTCTATGGGTGGTTCACTTGCAAGAAATGTTGCCACTGGTTTAGGTGCAGCATACACAGTAAGAGAAGCTGCAAAAGCAATTAAACTAAATCTAAAAGGCGCAAAAGTTGTTTTGCAGGGATTTGGAAATGCATCAACATTTGCTGGTGAATATCTTGAAAAAATGGGTGCAAAAATAATTGGTGTTAGTGATTCTAAAGGATCCATCTCAATTCCAAATAGTGCAAAAGTTAGTAAAATCATAGAGTATAAACAAAAACATGGCTCTGTTGTTGGATTTCCAGGAAGCAAAAAAATCACAACTGAAGAATTACTTACTACAAAATGTGAAATTCTAGTTCCAGGCGCACTTGAAAATCAAATCAATGCAAAGATTGCAAGGAATCTCAACTGTAAAATTATTGCAGAAGCTGCAAATGGTCCAACATTACCTGAAGCAGATCCAATTATCTATGAGAAGAAAATTTTAGTAATTCCAGATATTTTGGCAAATTCTGGTGGTGTATGTATCTCATATCTTGAATGGGTTCAAAATAACATGGGATACTATTGGACCTTTGATGAAGTTGCAAATAAGATGGAAAAAAATATCACTAAAGGATTCAAAGATGCATATGAAATGTCAAAGAAACACAAAGTTGACATGAGAAAGGCTACTATGGCTTTGGCTGTTCAAAGAGTAGTTGATGCATTTAACGAAAGAGGAATCTGGCCTTAATCTTAAACTAGAAAAGATTCATAACAAACCAGTTGTTCAATAAACATAATTTTTCCTTTTGTAATTAATCTGAGTTTTCTTTTGTAAGAAAGATCAACATTTGTTCTTCTTTGTAATAATTGAATTGTTTTACCAGTTAGATATCTTCCTTTTTTATCTCTGTCAAAAAGTATTATGATGTTTTCAAACTTTGCAGCATAATCTGTAAAGTCTATCATCCCTTTAAACTTGTGAAATTCTAAAACTTTTCCAGAATAACCCAATTTTCTTAATGCATTACCATCTCTTTTTCCTTCAACAACAACTACACTTTCTGTCTTTGAGTTTAATTGAAAAACAAAATTCTTTAACTCTACAATTTCTTGTTCAGAAACTAACATAATATCTAACTTGTTTTAACATATTAAGCACTTTTGTAAATAGAAAACAATGTCTGATGTTTTACTAATAAAAAATTCTAGAATTGAGGATTCAGGATATCTAGGTGAACTTCTCAAAGAAGATGGATTTAATATTACATCCATTAATGCAAAACACGAAGAACTTCCTGAGAAAAAATTTTCACTAGCTGTAATTTTAGGTGCCCGTGAAAGCGCAAATGATTATTTACCCTATCTAAAGGCAGAACAAAAACTTATCAAAAATTATGTGGCAGAAAATATTCCTGTTTTAGGAATATGCTTGGGTTCTCAACTAATTGCAAAAACTTTTGGTGCTAAAGTATATCCAGGACCTATAAAAGAAATTGGATTTTACAATGACTTGAAAATTTTAGATGACTCTTCATTTTTTTCTGGTTTCAAAAATCCATTCACTGTATTTCATTGGCATGATGATACCTTTGATTTGCCTAAAGATGCTATTAGATTAGCCTCATCTGAGCATTATCTTAATCAGGCATTTCAGTACAAAAGTGCAATCGGATTACAATTTCATTTGGAGGTAAATGAGGAGATGGTTAACTTGTGGCTAGATAATACGGAGCAAAAATTACAAAAAATCTCATATATTGATCCAAAAAAAATTCGCTCAGATATTGTTGAAAATATTTCAACTGTAAAATCAAATATGAACAATTTTTACAACAATTTCAAAACATCATTCAACCTTTGACCAAAGTTTAATATACTTAGATTTGATTTCATCGATTGAAAGATGTCTGAAGTGAAGAAAATTTTTGAGGAAACCATTCAAACCGATCATAAAGTTATCACTGAAGAACTATCGAAATCAATTCTCAAAACTTATGGCGTTACAGTTCCACCTTATGCATTAGCAACATCTGCTGAAGATGCAGCAAAACAAGCAAAGAAGATTGGCTTTCCACTTGTAATGAAAGTTGTATCACCACAAATTTTACACAAGACAGATGTTGGTGGAGTTAAAGTTGGATTAGATAATGTAGCCGATGTCAAAAAAACATTCAATGACATGTATGGTCGTTTATCTAAGAAAAAAGGAGTTGATGTAAAAGGAATTCTTTTGGAGAAGATGGTTCCAAAAGGAGGAGTCGAACTAATAGTTGGTATACAAAATGATCCCCAATTTGGCCCAATGCTTATGGCTGGATTAGGAGGAATAATGACTGAAGTTTTCAAAGATGTTGCATTTAGAATGCTTCCAATTACCACATCTGATGCAAAATCAATGCTAAATGAACTAAAAGGCTCAAAACTCCTCAAAGGATTCCGTGGGAGTACTCCAATTGACATAAACATGGTTGCAAAAGCACTTGTACAAATTGGAAAGATGGGAATTGATAATGCAGATTATATTAACAGTATTGACTTTAATCCCGTAATCGTATATCCTAAATCCTACTTTGTAGTAGATGCAAAAATCATTCTGAATAATGAATTAAAAAAGAATTCGATCTCTAAGGCAAAACCAAACATTACATCAATGGAGTCATTCTTTACTCCAAAGTCTGTTGCACTAGTTGGTGCATCTGCAACACCAGGAAAGATTGGTAATTCTGTATTAGATGCGCTTGGAAAACAAGATTACAAAGGTAAAGTGTATCCGATTAATCCTAAACAAGAGTCAATTCTTGGAATCAAATGTTATCCATCATTAGATGCAATAACAGAAAAAGTTGATCTGGTTGTTGTTTGTGTTGATCTTGCAGCATGTGGACCAATTATGAAGACTTGTGCAAAGAAAGGAATTCATAATGTTGTAATAGTTTCTGGTGGAGGTAAAGAGCTTGGTGGTGACAGGGCTGCAATGGAAGCTGAAATAAGAGAATTATCTCTAAAACACAAAATCCGTGTAGTTGGTCCTAATTGTATTGGAATGTTTAATGCAGCAAATAGACTTGATTGCGCATTCCAAGGACAAGAAAGAATGGTACGTTCAAAATTAGGAGACGTTGCATTTTTCTCACAAAGTGGAACCATGGGAATTAGTATGTTAGAAAGTGCTGATGTGTTTGGGTTATCCAAGATGATCAGTTTTGGTAATCGTTCTGATGTTGATGAAGCAGATATGATATGGTATGCTGCAAATGATCCTCAAACTAAAGTAATTGGATTATACGTTGAAGGATTTGGTGATGGTAGAAAATTCATCAATACTGCCAAACGTGTAATGAAAGAGAAGAAGAAACCAATCGTAATTTGGAAGAGTGGAAGAACTGCTGCAGGTGCAAAACAAGCTGCATCACATACAGGTTCTCTTGGTGGTTCAAATGCAATGATTATGGGTGCATTCAAACAAGCAGGAATTATTTCAGTTGACAGTTATCAAGAACTAGTTGGAGTCTTAAAGGCACTATCCTGGCAACCCCCTGCAAAGGGCAGTCGTGTTGCTATGACTAGTAATGGTGCTGGTCCAATGATTGGTGGAATTGATCAATTAGAAAGATTAGGTCTTACAATAGGAAAGTTGTCACCAAAACTTCTCAAAAAAATAAAGGATCGTTTCCCACCAACTGTTCCTATTCATAATGGTAATCCGGCAGATGTAGGTGGTGGTGCAACTGCAGATGACTATAGATTTGTCATTGAACAATTCTTAGAAGAAAATAATATTGATATTGCTATGCCATGGTTTGTCTTCCAAGATGATCCACTTGAAGAAACAATTGTCGGTTATCTAGATGATCTCTCAAAGAAAAAGAAGAAACCAATTCTTGCTGGCGGTAATGGTGGTCCATATACTGAAAAAATGATTAAATTGATTGAGAAACACAATGTTCCAGTTTACCAAGACCTTAGAACTTGGGTTGCAGCCGCATCTGCATTATCTCAATGGGGCAAAGTACGCGGAAAATAGAGAACATTTAAGTTTCACATTACTTGGCAAATTACATGTCACTAGTTACCACATCTACTTCTGACGGCATTTGTACTGTCAAGATTAACAGACCTGACAAACTTAATGCCATGAATATTGATGTTGCAAAAGAACTAATCAAAACTTTTGAAGAACTCAATCATGATGATGATGTCAAAGTTATCATCTTGACTGGTGAAGGTGAAAAGGCATTTTCTGCTGGTGCAGATATTGAATACATGTCAAAAATCTCTGCAGATGAATCAGTTGATTATGCAAAAACTGGTCAACTTGTAACTTCAACTGTTGAATTAGTAAAACAACCAACTATTGCTGCCGTCAATGGTTTTGCTTTAGGTGGAGGTTGTGAGCTTGCAATGTCTTGTGATATTAGAATAGCAGCAGATACTGCTAGACTTGGTCAACCAGAAGTAACAATCGGTATCCCTCCTGGATGGGGTGGTACTCAAAGATTAATGAGAATTGTGGGAATAGCAAAAGCCAAAGAACTTGTTTACACAGGTAAAATGGTCAAAGCAGATGAGGCAAAAGAAATAGGTCTTGTAAATCAAGTAGTTCCTCTTGCATCATTACAAGAAGAAGCTTTGAAAATGGCACAACAGATAGCTGGAAACTCTACAATGGGTGTTCAAATGTCTAAAGTTGCAATTAACAAAGGACGAAATGCAGATCTTGATACTGGTCTTGCAATTGAACTTCTTGCATGGAGAAATTGTTTCACTCATCCTGATAGAGAAGAACGCATGACAGCATTTGTTAACAAGTCAAAAAAATAGTTATTTCCAACTTCCTTCTTATTTTATTCCACTCAAAAAATAGAGTTATAGTTTTTTCAACTCTACTTTACAGTAACTGAACCAACTCTCCATGGATGAAATGAACAATAGTAATTGTATACTCCAGGTTCTTCAAATGTGAATTCGAATTTATCACCTGTGTTTAGTGGAGGACTGTTAAACCAGTCAATTACATTCCCAGATACATCTAGACTTTGAATGTTATGTGGAACAGAGTCATCATTAACCCATGAAACTGTTGTTCCTGAACTGATTTCTAGATTCAGTGGCAAGTAAAATCCTTCATTTTGGTAATTTCTGATTATATTGTAATTTTTATTCCGTTTTGTTTCAACAATACACTGTCTTGCAATGCAATCATATTTGTTATATTCAATTTCTACTTTTTTTAGTGTATGCAAGAATTAATTCAATCTCAAAAAATAGTAGATGATGAAAGAAAGCAGGTCATTTTAGAAATACTTGCTGATAAATACTGTAAACAAATTCTACATAATACTTTAGAAAAACCGAAATCTGCCATGGAAATTTCTAATGAAAAACAGATTCCAATCAGTACTGTGTATAGAAGACTACAAACTCTATATGATGCAAAATTACTGGCAATTTCTGGTTCAATAAATCAGGATGGGAAAAAATATTTTCTATACAAAAGTAAGGTAAAATCCATTTCTCTAAAGTGTGATTTGGAAGTTACAGTAGTTGAACTAATTCCAAACATATCCCGTGCGAATTAATTTTCTAGAATTTTTGTTGAGGCAAAAATTTTGGAAAAAAATTAACATCAAAACGACAAACTCACACAGCAAAAAAGGAATTTACAAGAAGCATCACATATAGACTCCCAGAAAAACTTGTAACTGAATTAGAAACAGAGTCAACACAGAAAGGAATCTCTCAAAATGTCTTGGTCAGACAAATTCTTGAAAAATATATTCAATGGTATAGATTCTCCAGTAAAATTGGAATGATTCCAGTTCCGAAAGATATCTTAGAATCTTTAGGAGCAGAGTTAGATGAAAAAGATATTGATGAAATAATTACTTTGATGTTTCCTGTGATTAAAGACACTGTCCTGTTTATCAAAGGAGGATATGATTTGAAAAGATGTATCGAAACACTTGAAGATTACATGCGAGCATCTGGAATGAATTCTGATCATAGAGTTGAGGGTGACATGCACATATTTTTAATTCAACATGAGTTGGGAATAAAATGGTCTGTATTCACAGAACAACTATTAACTCATGTTTTTAGAAATTTCTTGCCTGAGAAAGAATTGCGATTTCAAACCACTGAGACAACGGTGATTTTGTCTATCTCTTTAGGTTCTGGTTTTGATGAACATGATTATCATACAGATCATTAGAAAAATATGGAAAAAATCTGATTAATTCCTGAATTACTAGTGTGTTGGGTGGGAAAAGCTTATTATAATTTGAAGCGGCTTTTTTGTTTATAATGGCAACTGAGCAAACACAAAAAATGATCACAGTGAGTGCAAAAGCAGCTGAAAAGATCAAAGAATTCATGAAAGAAGAAGCAGAATCACCTGAATATCTTCGAGTATATGTTCAAGGTGGCGGTTGTTCTGGTCTATCTTATGGAATGGGCTTTGAAAAGGCACCAGAAGAAGATGACATCGTCATGGAAGAAAATGGAGTAAAACTCCTAGTTGACAGTTACAGTGTTGACCATCTACAAGGTGCAAACGTAGACTATATTGAAAGTCTAATGGGTTCTGGATTTAAAATCAATAATCCAAACGTTACAAAATCTTGTTCATGTGGTCACTCATTTAGTACTGAATAAACAACTATCATTATTTTTCATTTTTAGATTTTCTTAGCATTTGCTATGCTTATTCATTTATTGAAAAATTTCATATCTTGCTACAATTTTTTGCGATACCCTCATATATCGAAGGTAGAAACCAAAATTATGATAATAAAGGAGATGAATAATTTATGCCTCAATCAGGAATTGTCAAATATCATGTTAAACTTTCCTATGAAGTTGATGGGCTCGTTGAAAGAGCAGATATAATCGGCGCCATCTTTGGCCAAACAGAAGGACTGTTGGGTCCAGAGATGAATCTGAATGAACTGCAACGAGTTTCTAAAGTAGGACGTATTGAAGTTAATACAAAATCTACTGCAAATACTACTGCTGGTGATGCCTTGATCCCAATGAGCACTGATATTGATACATGTGCATTAATTGCTGCAGGGATAGAAAGCATTGACAAAGTAGGACCATTTGATTGTAAATTTAGATTAGAAGCAATTGATGATGTACGAGCTGCAAAGAAAGATGATATTGTAAGACGTGCAAAAGAAATCAAGCAAAAATGGGCTACTAAAACTGTTAGCGAAGGAGAAACAATGCTAAATGATGTTCATCAGGGTGATGCTGGAAAACTAGCTACTTATGGACCATCAAAATTAACATGTAGTTCTGGTGTCTTTGATTCTAATTGGGTAATACTAGTAGAAGGAAGAGCAGATGTAATCAATCTCCTAAGAGCAGGATATGATAATGTTTTAGCAATTGAAGGTGCAAAAATTGATGAATCCATCAAAGAACTATGTAATAATAAGGACACGATAGTTGCATTCCTTGATGGAGATAGATCAGGCGGATTCATTCTCAAAGAACTCAAATCTGTTGTTACTTTAGATTATGAATTACAAGCAGATACTGGTGTTGAAGTTGAAGAACTAACCCCACAAAGAATTGATGAAATTCTAAGACCAATTGCAGATGAAATTAAGTCTGGAAAACCAGCTCCTGCTCTCAAAAATGAAGATGATAAACCTCTTGCAGATGTTGCATCAAAGGTTTTTCCAAATCTGAATGAAACCCTTGAAGTAGTTGCATTAGACAGTGATCAAAATGAAGTTTTCAAAGTTCCAATCAGTGAAGTAGTAAGCAAACTATCATCACAATCTGGAATCAAATATCTTCTACTAGATGGAATAATTACCCAGAGACTTTTGGAAGGCGCCAAAAATGCAGGTGTTGAATGTGTTGTTGGTCACAGAGTTGCTAAACTTTCCAACTCTGATGGAATGATACTAAAAACATTCGGTGACTTGGGCGTATCTTAGGAAACTAGATGACTGAACTAAAAATTCAGCACATCTTAACACTCTCATATCTATTATACAAAGGTGCAAAACATAACTATGTCACTATAACGACTTCTTCTCTTGGAAAAAATATTAAAAAATCTCAACAAGCTGCATCAAAACACCTCTTAGAATTAGAACAAAATCAATTCATAGAGAGAATAATTAGTGGTCGCAACATTTCTGTAAAAATTACTCCTAAAGGTTTCAGTGAAATGGTAAAACTCTCTGCAATACTGCGAAAAAGTTTGGATTCTTCACCATCTCACGTTAAACTAAAAGGAACTTTAGTTTCTGGAATGGGTGAAGGTGCATACTATATGGGATTAAAAGGATATACAAAACAATTCCAATCTAAAATTGGATATGTTCCATTCCCTGGAACTCTTAATGTGAGATTAGATCAAAAAATCCATCAAGAAACAATTAAACAATTTGAAACTTTGAATGGGGTAAAAATTAAGAGCTTCTCGGATGGGAAGAGAACATATGGGTGGGTAAAATGTTTTCCAGGTAAATTAAACAATTCAGCAAATTGTGAATTAATTATACTTGAGCGAACACATCATGATGATTCAATTATTGAATTAATCTCAAAATCCTGTTTGAGAAAAACTGCAAAACTTAAAGATGGGTCAAAAATTTCAATTAAAATTCAAATTAATTCCTAGATTCCGTGAATAGATTCACCATACTCTTTTTCAATTTTAGAGCTAGAGCTATCTGGAATAGGGGACTGTAATCTTGCAACTTTTGCGTCAAGCTTAATTTTTTTACATCCTTCGGTGATGAATTTCTCTTGATGAATCTGATCATAACCCAATGCAATAATTTCTGGCCTTACAAGATTAACTGTCTTGAAAATATCATCTTCTTTTCCAATTAGACAGAGATCCACCATTGATAGTGAATTTACCAATTCCTGTCTCTGTTCTTGGCTGTGAATAGGATTTCTCTTTTTCATCTTTACTGCTGTGTTGTCTGTTGCCACAACTACTACTAGTACATCACCTAATGCCTTTGCTGCATTTAGGGTGTAGATGTGGCCTGGATGAATAATGTCAAAAACTCCACCCGCTAATACTACTCGCAATGAGCTTCGACCTATTTCTGTAAGTGTATTTCTATCCTCATTTACAAATTGGTTTTTTATCAATTCATCAATCTTTGAATTTACCATATCTTCTGATAACATACTTTTTTTCTTAATTGTCTGCGTTAATGGTCTCCCATCAATTTGAGATACATACATGACTGAAAGAATTAATTTTTCACTTTGATCCAATGTTTTTTCTACTTTTGACCCTCTCTTTAATTCATCGCTAAAAATTACATCTTTGGATCAAGACCTTTGGCCAATCTTAATGCATCAACTAGGCCATCTGCGTACCCGATACTCAAAATTGCTACCTCATCTTGACCATCTTCTAGAAATTTCTCTGCATCTTTAATGTATAATTCTGCATTTTCTAAAATCACTTGAAATTCTTTTTGATCTTTATAATGAGGCTCAATTTCTTCTAATGCTTCTCTGATCATTGGAACATATTTTTCCATCATTTGAATTGAAATTTTCTTTGTCTTTTCAGAATTGTCAAATGGCTTATCAATACATTTACCTAAAATCTTCAATGCATCTGATTCTGTAAAATGTAATCTCCCTGGAATTATTACAGTATGTGGTGGTTTTCCAAAATCTTTTTTCTTTAAACTAGAAATTTTTCCTGACATAATTAATTGATCTTTGAATCCTATTCTTGATGCAACTATTGCATAACTATCTAAACTAATGACATTCCTTTTTTGTCCTTTCTCTGTTTCTAACAATCCGTTTAGTGCATCTTTCGGACCTAAGAAAAAACCCTTGTCTTGATTATATTCTAAAAGAAGAACTGTGTGATTACCTTCAATAATGTTTTTGTAAATTACATAATATGGAGTTGTAAGTGATTTCATTTCACTCATTATTGTAGCAATTCTTCCAACTTTGTAAAAATGTAAACCACATTCTCCAATCATTGAAGTAAGAGATGATGAAGCATGAATAGAATATGTTTTAATTTTTTCTTCAATTGCTCTTATTCTTAATTCGATGTGTGTTGTTGCAATGTATGGATCTCCGTATGAGAGTAAAACAACTTTCTTTTTCTTTGCATTTTTTAGAATCTCATTTCCATCTTCAACAAGCCATCTTTTTGCTGGTTTGAATTCTCCTTTTGTCGCATTTTTGATTTTAATCAAATCTGATTTTCCAATTGGACTGGTAAATTGTTCCAAGTATACAATATTTGCCTTTGATAAAACATCTAGTGCCTCAATGGGAATTGATTTGAATCCCGAAATTCCTAAACCTACAAACCAAAGCATTACTGCATCTTTCTATCATGAAGTCTTTTTAAATGCTGTAGAGTTTTCTTAAAGATTTCTATTCCCTTTAGGTACTCTTCAATGGATACTTTTTCATCAATTGTATGTGCCTCATGGGGATCTCCTGGACCATATGTGACAACAGGAATTGCCCATTGATTTCCTAAAACATTCATGTCGCCAGTGCCTGTTTTTCTGATTAGTGTTGCTCTTGATTGTGTTTCTTCTAGAATGCCTAATGTCAATGCTCTAACTAGTGGTGAATTATGAGGTGCCTCAAATGGTTCTGTCTCATCAAGAATTGAATAAAATGCTTCTACCTGCCTTTTTTGAGAAATTTCTTTAACTAACGTTGCAATCTTTTGTTCAATTGTTTTACAATTCATGTCTACTGGAATTCTAATATCGAAAGTTGTTTCACATTCCTTTGGTGTAATGTTATGACTAGTACCTCCTCTAATTTCGGTCATTGATGAAGTTAACAACATTCCTTTGGATCTATCTTCTTGATTTTCTTCTAATCTTTCTTTGAGTTCTCTTGCAAAAATCATTGATTCATGAATGGCATTTTTTGAAAGCCATGGTGCACTTGCATGTGAACTATCATCTACGCTAATTTTGAGATTAATGGCTAATCTCCCTTTGTATGCAATTGTTACTTGGTTAATCCCACTGGGCTCCCCAAAAATTGCATAATCAATTCCCATTTCTTTTTTAACGAGATTTTTGATCCCTGTTGCGTTTCCTTCTTCATCAACAGCTCCGACAAAAATTATAGTTCCATTGTTATTTTGAATTGATGCTGCTGCAAATAACATTGCCATCAATGGTGCTTTTGCATCTGATGCCCCTCTTCCATAAAGCGAATCTCCTTCTTTTCGAACTTTGACTTTTCCTGGTACCACATCCATGTGACCACATAACATTATTTTTGGAGATCCTGTACCTTTCTTTGCAATAACATTTCCAACTTCATCA
>JAOTTS010000033.1 GCA_029864335.1 Candidatus Nitrosopumilus sp.
AATACCCATTTGTCTTCTTCAATTTTTCTTTCTTCAACAATTTCTGCACTTCCTAGATCTTTTTCAAAGAGATCATCAAGGTTTGTAACTATTCTTGCACCAGTTGCTTTTGCAAGTTTTGTAAGATCACTTTCTTTTATTCTTCTAACTGCAATAATTCCTGCTTTTGCAAGATAATGTTGAGCCATATCATCAAGTCCTTTTTGGCATAATACTACATTTGCTCCAGAACCAATTACTTTGTCAACCATTGTTTTTAGCATCCTGTTTTCTTCATTTAGGAATGATTTTAGTTGTTGAGGATTTGAAATATTGATTTTAGCATCAGTTTCAGTTTTGCTAATCTCTAATGCAGTGTTGATTAATGCAATTTTAGCATCAATTATCTTTCTAGGCATGCCTCCGTGAACTACTTCTTTGTCAAGTACAATACCTTGGATAATCGTCGAATCTTTTACAGATCCGCCTGCTTTCTTTTCTACTTTAATATCATCAATATCAACATCATAGTTTTCTCCACTCTTTTCTGCTACTGCAAGTACTGATTTTACAATAATATCTGCGAGTTGATCAGCGTCTTTTCTAACGAGTTTAGTCTGCATTGATGTTTTTGCAATTTTAGTTAAAATGGTTTTGTCATTAGCAGAAATTTTGTCTGCTATACTTTCAAAATATTCTTTTGCTTTCTTTGCTGCTTTTCTATAACCATCAACAATTATTGTTGGATGCACATCCTGATCTATTAGAGATTCTGCATGCTCTAGTAATGCACCTGCTAAGACAACAACAGATGTTGTACCATCTCCGACTTCATTATCTGTGGTTTTGGAAATTTCAACAAGCATTTTTGCTGCTGGATGTTGAACATCAATTTCTTTAAGGATTGTTGCACCATCATTTGTAATAGTAACATCACCTAGGGAATCAACTAACATTTTATCCATTCCTCGAGGACCTAGGCTGGTATGAACAATTTCGGCAATAATTTTAGATGCAGCAATGTTGTTCTTTTGTGCTTCCCGGCCTTTGGTTTCTGAACCACCTTCTTTTAACAATATTACTGGCATATTTCCCTTTGAAGTAGCTTGCATACCCATAGATGCAAAATCTTCAGATTCCCCTTTTATACCTTCCAGATCAGGATGTGAAAAAAATTGATTGTTATCGGTGTTTTTAAATTGGGAAAATAGAATTGCAAAATATGGCAAAATCTCAGAATAGGCAATCTTATGATAAAATTTTTACAAAATTAAAGGAACATCATAAGTGGTTTGAAAATTCAATTCCATTGATTGCAAGTGAAAATATTCCAAGCCCTGCTGTTCGTGAAGCAATAATTTCTGATTTTGGAAATAGGTATGCTGAAGGATGGCCTGGGGAGAGAGTCTATGCAGGTTGTGTATACATTGATGAAGTTGAGTTTGAATGTATGAAATTAGCTAAAAAATTATTTAAAGCAAAATTTGCAGATGTAAGACCAATTTCGGGAGTTGTTGCAAATCTAGCTATTTATTCTGCCTTTACTAATCCTGGTGACATAATGCTAGCACCTTCTATTCCTGCTGGTGGACATATATCCCATGGTAAAAAGGAGCATTCAGGAACTGCAGGATTAGTTCATGGATTGGAAATTGAATTCTATCCATTTGATGCAGAAGAAATGACAATTGATATTGATAAGACTAAGCAAAAGGTAAAGGATTTACAAAAAGCTAATCGTCTTCCAAAAATGGCAATGTTTGGTGGTTCATTATTCTTGTTTCCTCATCCTGTCAAAGAATTATCAGATTTTTTAAAGAGTTATGGTATTCATATTAATTATGATGCAGCACATGTCGCAGGATTAATCGCAGGTGGTAAATTCCAAGATCCTTTGCGTGAAGGAGCAGATACTATGACTATGAGTACTCATAAGACATTGTTTGGACCTCAAGGCGGACTGGTTTTAGGTTCAGAGGAACATGAAGAGGTAATTAAAAAAGCAACGTTTCCTGGTCTTACAAGTAGTCATCATATTCATCATATGGCTGGAAAGGCAGTTACTTTTGCAGAATTTTTAGAGTTTGGAAAAGATTATGCTACTGAAGTAATTAAAAATGCAAAGTCGTTAGCAGATAATCTAAATGCTATGGGATTCAAAGTCTTGGGAGAAAGTAAAGGATTTACAAAATCTCATCAGATTGCTGTAAATGTTTTAGATTATTCTGATGGTGGTAAAGTAGAAGTTGATTTAGAAAAAGCTAACATCATTGTAAACAGACAACTAATTCCAGGTGATATTAAGGCTGGAAGAAATTATTTCCATCCAGGTGGAATTAGATTAGGAGTTTCTGAAATTACTCGACTTGGAATGAAGAAGAATGAAATGGAAGAGATTGCATCTTTCATCAAAAATGTTATTATTGAAAAAAAGGATCCAAAGAGAATACTTTCAAAAGTTAAATCTTTTAGAAAGAATTTTCAACAAGTTAAATTCTGTTTTGACAATAAGTTAGGTGCTTACGAATATGTTAAACTCAGATAATCTTTAGGCATAATCGGTAAGTAGTGATTGATCTCCTTTATTCTTACCAAATACTAATTCAATTTCATCTGATAGTGCATGTATTCTTCCTCGTTGATATTCACTTACATCATATTTTTCAACTAATCTTTTTGCAAGTTTTAGATATTTTTCTACAGATCCTCTAGTAATTGTAGCAATTAGTTTATGGCCACAAATACATGTCTGAATAAGAGGCATTCGACGATATGATCTACCACATCCAGTACATCTAAAGTTTTGTCTAGCATATGCTCTAAGATTTCCCATGATGTCTGGAACTAGATGTGTCGAAATTACATTTGAAACAATTTCTGAAGTATTTACAGCATCAATTAAATCGGCATTTTTAACTTGCATGTCAAATTTGTCTAGCATAGAGCCAAGTGTAGAATATGCACTACGAGATTTTGATGTGGTTAGGGATGAAGTTGAGTGTGTAAAGAAATAATCATAAAATTGTCTTTCAGTTTCAAGTCGTGATTTAATAATGTCTACAGATGTAATGTCTGATGCTTTAACTTGATGAAGTGTTGATTCAAAAAATTCTAAAGGAAATAATTTTGTAACTTCAAGATTGTGTGCCTGTGGTTGAGACTCGTGTGGTAAAACTAGAGGCTGAACAAGTAATGGAGCATCCATTAATCCTCCTATTCTATCAGAAAGAAATTGTCTTGAAAAATTAAGCAAACTATCCATTAGAAGCATTATAGAATCAGCATCACCATCAGCATCTCTTCTTTTTGCTGAATGCCAGTTTGGAGTTGCAAAACAAACATGGGTTTCAGTGTACCCAATAATTCGTCCAACAATTCCAACAGAAGTATGAGGTGCTAAACCAATAATTAGATGACCAATCAATTCTTTGGGATTATTTACATTATAAAATGGAGATGTGCCATAAAATTTCTCTAAAAGCGAATCAACATATTTACAAATTGAAACAAGATATTTTCCACTTTCATAGGGAATTATTACGTCTTGCATACGAAGTTCAATGATTTGATCTAAGTTTTCAAGAGGATTACCATCAACATCATGGTAATATCCAAGTTGTTTTAGTTTCTCAATTGAAGTTCCAATCCAAGATGGTTTGAATTGAGTTAGAGGAGAATTTGTTGCGTCAAATCTAACAGTTCCATCTTTGAAGGTTGTTAATCCAAAATTTTGTCGTGTTAGTCCTTTTTCTAGAGGTTCAGCAATTTTATCTTGATTAATTAGTTCCTTTACTCCTTTAAATGGCTCTTTTGCTCTAAGGCCCATTTTTTTTTGGGCTAAAAGCAATCTTGTTTTTAGTGGAAATTCTTTGTGTGAATGTGCAGAAGCTTTACGCTTACATTTTTCACAAAATGGTTCATTGAGAGTATCCCTGCAGTTAGTACATCTATAGGTAATTGTTGTTTTTACACCACAGTTAGAACATTTTATTCCAATTGAAGGTTCATTACATTGACTGCAAATTCTGTTAAAGATGTTTGCAAAAAAGTGTTCATTTCTAGATGCTTTTAGAAGATCCCTAGTAGGTCCACCTTTATCACTAACTGGAAATAAAACATGTGTTGGAGGTTTCATTTGTCTTGGAGCTGCTTTTTCAGGTCTTCCGATTCTTACACCAACTGCAGTTGAGAATTTATTTTTAATTTGAATGCCAGATGATTTTGATATTATTATAGGAACTGAAAAATCATTTATTGTTGGTTTTTCTCTAAATAATAAATTAAAGAATATTTTTGCTTCTTGATCTTCTAGAATTATTTTTTGATTTTCAATTTTATGAGGAGCACCAAGATTTTCAAGAATTTTTTTGATTTTAATTGGGTATTCGATTAATGTATCATTCACTTTTATTGGCTCTAAGAGCATAATTAGATCTTCAGATGAAATTTTATCCCAAAAATACAGATAATGAGGATGAAGTGGAATTTTAAAATCAAGTGAAATTTTTATTGCTTCATCAACTGAAGGAATTTTACTCAAGAATTGTTCTAGATAGTGAGTATTAGATTCAATGTTTTGGATGTTTTGTTTTAGTTCCTCAATCCAGAATTCCTCAACGTACGCAGATGGAATCAGTTGGGCATTATTTTCAAGAAAATCTCCAAATGAAATTAGAATATCTCCCAGATGCAGTATTTTTTCAATTTCATTTTTTATTTCTAATGCATGTTTTACATCTCTAATTCTTACTACATCTCCATTATTCAGACGAACAGTTGGGGTATCTATGGAATCAACAAAGGCAACTGTGGCTCCTTTTCCAGGAATGTCAGTTTTGATTTGTGTCCCCACAGCTACTGTATGATCAAGAATTTCAGCAATTACAGGATGAATTCCAACTGCTGCAAACCCAGTATTACATGCTCTGCCATATCTTAATCGAAATCCACCCAGTTTGTTAGGCATTGATAATACTGATCTTCCAGTAATTACTTCACGCATTCTCTTAGCAGCTGCATCTTCTTGATTATCACCTGTCTGGACTGCTCCTTTGAGATCATTGAGCCATTCCCAACCATCTAAATTGTATAATTCAATTCTTTTGAGAAGTTTTTTCGATCTTCCAATTAACCCATCATTTAAAACTCGTAGTGCTCCACCTCTAACTCTATCAGTTTTGATTCGAGTCATAGATTTATGATTTACAACTTCATAAGGATCTGTATCTACACCATCTAATTCTACAGGAAGATTTAAAATTACATGCTCAATATCTTCATCTAAAATATGAAATTGAAAACTACTAGCTTCTCTTTCATAGATTCGTAGTTCTTCTACAAATCTACCTGTTTCATCATCAAATGAATTGGCTTGATATTTAGATATTCCAGCAGTTTTTCTAACATGATCTGCAATCAACATTGTTACAGCAGATTCTGTTCCTCCTGCTGAACGCATTGGCCCTGCAATTGAAACTGAAAGATATTCAGTGCCATCTTTGTTTTTCTTGATTTTTACTTCGCTAATTCCTTGTAATGGTGCAATAGTAACCCCTTCAGTAACAATTGCAAGACCTACACGAACTGCCAGATCAAGTTTTTCTTCTAATGATGCATTTGGTAGAGAGTATTTTCCTAAAGCAATTTCTTTTGAAAGGATTAGTGCGGATAGTTCTTTTCCATTAATTTTTAAAAGTTCTCTTAAAGGATCTGCAATATCTATTTCATGCATCTTTGCAACTCGATCAGCTAGATCAAATGCAATTTTTGGCTCAATTATACCTGAAGAATCTGCCAGACTCGATTTTGCCTTTGCAGCATGCTCGAAAATTGAATATGTGTCAGTTGAAAGATTTGTGTAGTAATCAAGATAATAATTTGGCATTTTAATTCCACTGATACGAGAAATTGTGTCGTTTTCAGACATGATATGTGCTCTATTACTTGCTTCTTTGAATTGCTTTTGCTATTTCCTGGAGTTTTTTGATACTTCCTCCTTTTTCAAGGAATGTTCCAATAACTAAAGCATCAGCTCCTGCTTTTACCAAGCTTTCTGCGGTCTTGACATCTTTAATACCACCTCCAACAATTAAAAATCCATTAAATGCATGTCTTACAGTTTGAATCATTTCAGGGGTTACGTTGGATTTTGCTCCAGAACCAGCTTCCAAGTATACAAATCTCATACCAAGAAATTGTGCTGCTAATGCATACGCTGCTGCAATCTTTGGTTTTTCAAATGGAATTCCTCTGGCTGCACCTACAAACCAGGCAGATGTCCCTTCTCCTATCACTAAATAAGCAGTAGGGAGAGGTTCTAAACCAAATTTGAGAACACTTGGAGCTGCTAAAGCTTGTGCTTGTGTGATAAAGTAAGGATTTTCTGAATTCATTAAAGAGCTAAACAGAATTGCATCAGCATCAGGCACAACGCCTGTAACATTACCGGGAAATAAGATAATTGGAATCTTAATTCCTTGTTTTATTCCTTTAACTACTCGAGCCATCTCAATTTGATCAGTTGCTGAGGAACCACCAACTAGGATTGCTGATGCACCTATCTTTTCAACGTCTTTTGCAAGTTTACTTGATGCTTCTAAATTGGATACTTCTGAATCAATTAATACGAATAGTAAAGTGTTTTTCTTTTTTAATTCTGATTTTAGGAATTCTTCAACTTTATTTTCAGTCATAAAATGGATTTGTAGATGACTCTTTAAAGTTTAATTGGAATGCATTATACAGATTTGTATAGCTATGACGGAGTTAGAAGGATCTAAATTTAATAATATTATACGTAAAATTATCAAAAAATCGTTGTTTACAGAGAGACAAATTGAAATTATTTTAAATCAGAAGGATCTTCTTGAATCCAATTTTTTTATAAGTAAAGGTGCGTATTACAGGCAAGTTGGGCAATCTCGGGATAAATTAATTGGATTATTCTATTCAATTATACTTTTACGAGGTTTAGGCATACTTTTGCCTGATGATATTGATGTGATATCAAAACTCTCAGAGCAGATTAGTGTGATTAATGAAAGTGATATATTTCCTGAAAGAGAAGATAAGGTGATTGATGTAATAGATAGGCTCATTCAACAGGCATGTAATATGTGATATGTGTGATGATGTTCCTTTATACTCACTTGAATTCTTTGTGATAAAGTATGTGAGTAAGTTAATCTAAAGTGTGAAATAATATTGTTCAATCACGATAAATCACGATATAGGCGTAAAAGTTGTGATGTTAATAGAGATACCTGAACCTGAAGTGATTTTAGGTGTGATTTTAGCATTTTTAGTTGGTTTAGGCGGATTGTATGTATACTATAAAGTTCGTCCTTTCGTTAAAACTAATAATGAAATGTTTGATGCATCACAATCTGAACGTTTAGAGTATTATGAAAGACAATTAATTGATATGAAAATACGCCTAGATGCATTAGAAATACAGGGAATTGAACAAAAATCAGAAGATCCAAACCTAGAACTAAAACAATTCTTAGAGAAATTAACCAAGAATGAAGTTCAAGAGAAACCTACTGAGCAGATAATTTCTCCTGAAATCAAACAAGAGAAACCTATTTCTACGCCTAATATTCCAAATATTGAGTATACAAACCCAACCAATTATGTGTTGCAACTAATCACAAACAAAGCTATGACATCACGTGATATTCAAATCACATTAAAGAGAAGTAGAGAACATACTTCAAGATTAATGAAGAAATTATTTGAGGATGGTTATGTACAAAGAAATACAAAATCAAAACCATATTCTTATTCAATTACTGAAAAGGGGTTGTTGAAGGTTAAAGAGGTTCAAGCAAATTCTTCAATTGCATAAGAAAATTTTAAGAGATTTATGGAATTTATTTTTTAACATTTCATTACAAATTACATCAAATTAGGCCTATTTTATAATAAATTAATAATTATAGATTTTAATAAATTATATATATTATTAAATTATAAAATAGTTATGTCAGTACAAGAAAATGAAGTTTTAGTAAAAATTACTTCTGCAGGAACAATCTCCATCCCTAAACAATTTAGAAAGTATATGGATATCCAAAAAGGAGAATATGTTAAAGTGATTCTTGGAAAAGATAGGTTATTGGTAAGAAAAGTCACTATTTCTTAGATGATAATTCTTGTTTTTGTTCTATCTTAATGGTTTGATATGTCCATTCTCGGCCTGTTCTTGACCTATCCACCCTACCTTTTGAAGAGAATCTAGACAAATAAGTGGAAATAATACTAAGTTTTATTGGCTCGTTAAATTCATCTTCATATTTTTCAAGGATATTTGTAGAGGTAAACTTGCCCGTCGGGAAGAATTTATCTACAATAAACCAGATTTTAGAGCCTACTGAATCCATATTTGTGACTTCAGTTTGTTCTTCTTCAATATTCATTAAATCCATCATTTCAAATATTTTAAGAACCTTTTCTCTAGTTACATTTCCTTCTAATTTAATATCATATTTGGCTCCATCTGAGTCTTCCATATCTATACGAATACGTTTGTTTGTCATCTTAGAGATCTAATGGATCAGTAGTTAACAGTTCAATGGATCCCAGAATATTTGTTAACAAATTAGTTTGTTAACGTTGACTGCCTAGGTCACGCCTAGCCTGGATTTTGTTATTAACAACCATTCTATAAAAATAACCAATTTTTAGACTATTTTCATGCCTGGAGTGGAAATAAAGGGGTGTTTTGATGGTATTCACAATGTTAACATTCATCTCAACGCTTGGAGTGGAAATAAAGGGGGTAAAATGGGGATTTTGGGGATTTTCTTAACACATCAATAACAAAAATGTTAATTTCATTTTAGGATTAACCCACACACCAGTATTTCCACTCTATCTTTTTTTAATTATTTTTTAAAGAAAAACTAAAAATAATTAATTACAAACTAAACTACAATTACTATTGTATTCTATACTCTCTTAATTTAGATATGAATATGATAGATATATTGGAAATGAAGGTGTGTGAGTATATCTGATCCAATAGATAGATTGCTTGATGCAGCTGAATCTGGAAAGTCAATAATTAAAAATAGAGAAAGCCTTCACTTTTCTTACAAACCACCAATTATTTTACATAGGGAATCTGAATTAGAACAAGTCACACAATCATTACTACCTATTCTAAAACAATCAAGACCGTCAAATCTTTTAGTTTATGGAAAACCTGGAACCGGTAAAACACTTGTTGTAAGAAGAGTAATTGATAAAATTCAAGAAAGAGTAGAAAAATCAGACTTTCCAATTAAATTGATTTACACTAATTCTAAAGAAGAGACAACATTATACGGATTATTAGTCAGTCTAGGCAGGCAATTAGGCTTAGAAGAAGACGAATTACCCAACACTGGCCTTGCAATTAGTGAGGTCTTCAAAAGACTCCTCATTAAAATAAGAAATGGAAAACTAAATGCAATTTTTGTTATTGATGAAATCGATTATCTCGCCCAATTAGTGGCTAAAACAGGTAAAGATATCCTCTATCAACTTACCAGAGCAAATGAACGACTTGAAGAAGGAGGTTCTCTAACTTTAGTCGGAATTTCAAATGATCTTACCTTTAAAGAAAAACTAGATCCTAGAGTAATTAGCAGTCTAGGAGAAGAAGAGGTTGTTTTCACAAATTATAATGTTGAACAAATAAAAAAAATTCTTCAAGAAAGAATCAACGAATCATTTATTGAAAACTCTGTAGATATATCTGCACTAAACCTCATTGCTGCTCTTGCAGGTGGAGAACATGGTGATGCACGTAGGGCCATCGATTTACTTCGTGTGGCAGGCGAGCTTGCTGAGCGACAACAATCTGATAAAGTCACTATAGAACATGTTAGAGAAGCCTCTCAAAAAATCGAAGAAAACAAAGAAGAAAAATCTCTAAAATCATTCCCACTTCATGAAAAATTGGTCCTTATCGCGATAATGAAAGCAAACGGCCCTTCTACTGGTGAGATTTACTCTTCATACAAAAATCTCTGTAAAGTAGTTGGGAAAGATGAATTAACTCAAAGAAGAATCACACAAATGCTAAGTGAAATCGAATTATCTGGATTAATCTCTGGAAGACTAATTCATCAAGGAATTCATGGCAGGACAAAAAAATACAAACTTACGATATCATCTGAAATGATAAAAAAGACTTTCAAAGATGATTTAACTTTGCAAGATATTGTTTGAATTTGAACTATAATTTTCATGAAAGACTTGAAAAGTTTTTAGATTCACCATGATGACTATTCCTGGATTTGGAGTCATTCCTACACTTGCCTGAAACGGTGTCTGTTTTTGCCATGAACCAGAATTAACTAATAAAATTCCTTTGTACATATCCAACTCTGCTCTATGAACATGACCAACATGAAAAATATCTGGAATATCTTCAATTACTAAAAGATCTTCCACTTCTGGTGCTATTGGTGTTTGACTGCCATAAATTGGACTAAGATGTCTTGCTCTTAGAAGATGTCTCATTACATTAGTTGGTTTGTCATAACTAAGGCCAGGAGTAGTCTTTACAATATCGTCAATACTTTGACCGTGAAACATCATAATTTTAACACCATTCAATGATACCATGGCTGGATTTCCAACCATTACAACATTTTCTCTTTCCCACAAACCTGAATTGTATTTTTTTGGAATAGCAGGTTGAGGAAGCGCTCGTCTTCCTGGGTCGTGATTACCAGGCATTATGATAATTTTCACATTTTTTGGAATTTTATCAATCAAATCCTCTACTTTTTTTAATTGCTCTTGAATAGTCTGACAAACTAACTCTTTATCCTGATTTGGGTAAATTCCGACCCCGTCTACTACATCTCCACCAATTAAGACAAAACGAATTTTTCTTGCAACAGGATCCGGACTTGATAACCAAGAAACAAACTCAGAGAATTCCTCCTCCATAAAGTACTTACTTCCAATATGAAGATCCGATAAAAAAACTGCATATGCTTCAGATTCTGATTTATTTTTAGCCTGATCTGGAATATCAGGCAAAATCAAATCCTTAATAATATAACCTGAATTCTTTCCTAAACTAATTCTTGCCATAACAAATTGATCTATCAAAAGAGTATTTGCCGTCTTTTGTAATTCATTATCAAAAATAATACCCTCAAAAGTACCTGATGGGTCTTCTAAAATCAATTTAGTGATATCTCTTTC
This sequence comes from Candidatus Nitrosopumilus sp., assembly GCA_029864335.1. Classification (GTDB taxonomy): domain Archaea; phylum Thermoproteota; class Nitrososphaeria; order Nitrososphaerales; family Nitrosopumilaceae; genus Nitrosopumilus. The sequence continues at coordinate 11,188 of JAOTTS010000033.1, forward strand.
AATATTACGTGCAGTAACAAGACCGCACACATATATATCATCATCAGATTTTGCAGTTTTCACAGAAGCTGCAGATTTGAGCATTTTTGATTCTGGCCTATCTGAAATTATTCGTTTAAGTTTGTTAAAACGGCTAGAAAACAAAGCATTGTAACCTTTTACCCCCTCTCCTGATGTTATTTTACTAGTGGGTTCGGATAACACCTTAATTTCATTTTGTAATGTAAGATCCTCTTTGATTCCTAAATACGTCTCCAAATCATCTTGATTAATCTGAAATAATTTCTGTCTAGTTTTCTCTCTTACTATTTCTTTAATTATTTTCTCTAATTTTTTAACATCTACATTTTCTAAGATTTTAAAAGCATCTGGATGAATCTGGAAGCCTTTGTTTAATGCATAGTTTAACGCAAAGGACAATTCTTTTTTCATATCCAAAAATATTATCTGGTTTAATTAAATCTGCGCCCACACCAACCCTCAAATATCATTCGTAGTCAATGCCAATATGAATAAAATTCGAATTATTACATTTTTTATATTTCTAATAATTTTCGCTACTGCTTATCAGATCGGCTCGTTATCAACTATAAGCGATGAGGAAGCTAAAATGTTCATGTCTGAATTTGAGGAATTAATATTAGATATTGATGCACTTGGAATCTTTGTACATAACACTACTATTGCATTACCAATGTTTATCCCAGGATTTGGGATTGCATGGGGACTTTTCTCTGCATGGTCCACTGGATTTGCTTTTGCAGCAATTGTTACTACTGCACCACAAATTGGTGAAATCCCCCCTCTTTCAATTCTTTTCTTATCACCATTTGGATTAATGGAGCTTGTCGCATACTCTTTTGGAATTTCTAGAAGTTTTATTCTGATTAGAGCAGTAATTAAAAAAATAGATTTGATTCAATTTATTAAACCAACTCTTATTGAAATTGGAATTGTTACAGGACTTCTTTTGGCCGGAGGGTATCTTGAATTTTACATGATTGAATTAGCTCAACAAGAAGGTTTTGAGATGCCTGGGTTCTAATTTTTCATATAATCTATGGTTTTACCTAGTCATCTAAGATGACTCTTACTCCTAATCCTTCTCATACATTTCTCCGGATTCTTTTCAATGTCATGCTCCCAGAACCTAAGGACGGCCCATCCATCGCGTCGGAGCCTTCTGGATACCGCACGATCCCTTCTCATGTTTCTTTCAATCTTACCCCTCCAGAATTTTTTCGGAAGACGTTTTTTCTCATGATATTTGTACCCATGCCAGAAATCCCCGTCGCAGAATATCACAATTCTTTTTCTGGGAAGAATAAAGTCCGGATTTCCAAACATCTTGGGATACATCTCATATTTGTATCTCGTACTGCCAAACATACCAGCAGTTTGGAAATTCAGTAGTTGTTCCGATAGTGGAACGAGTTGCAGAAGCAATGATAAAATCAATGAACAAAGAGAAACCAATTACGATAAACAATGCCCGATGAATTCTTAAAAACCGTGAACAGGCCTGAGGCAAGACACCGATACTGGCATATCATAAAAGAAGACAGAGATTTTTTTCCGCCAGCTGGAAAAGAATTCCAATTAAAATTTCATGACAAGACATACGTGTTGAAAGTAAATCACAAGGACGACATCATGACAGGACAGATCTACCATGATTACAGATTGCTTGAGGGAAATGAAATTAAAATCAAAAAAGTTGGCAAGAAGTTTGTTCTAACAGCTGATGAAGCGCAATCTTGGTAGTTATTTCTTGTATGATGACAGATGATCCGGAAGCTCGGATAGTTTTCTGATTCCGTTAAGATTCTTGAGACCCTTTTTTTCTTTGAGCTCATCCCTTACAAAAAGAACAATGCCAGACTTGTCAATTTCCTTGGCTTTACTTTCCGAAATATTCTCATCCAACGTAAGAAGATAGATGGCCCATCCCCTGTTCTGCTCTGGAACAACCTACTTCCATCTTTCCGCAAGGGTTGTCTTGATTGAAATAAATTTTGCACGATCAGGCTTCTTAGCGGCAAGTTCCCTGTTTGGAACTACCAGATCAGTCCTGTTCAGCACTTCCCTTAGAATACCTGTTGATTTTTCAGATGGAATTCCCATCTTTGCAAGAATTTTAAACACATACAGCTCGAATGCTGATCCTGCCCTAGCCTTTCTCATTTGTGAAGCACTCTTTTCAAATTTTATCGGTGTCCCAAATTAGTTCATCATCCTTTGTTTTTGATTTTTTAATTGTGTCAAGGACATACTTCTTTGCGTTCTTTTCATGTGAAAGGTAAATCTGATACCCGATCTTCATAGCTTCGTCAATCACCTTGTAGAAGTTTTTCTCAATGTAATCCGGTTTCATCTTTGATGACATCTTTGCAAGCGCTTCGTCAACAATGCTTTCCTTTAATGGTATGAGATCCTTTGGACCAGGAATTTTTCCCAAAGTTTTCATGAAATAAGTGAAAATATTACCGATAATAAGAGATCACTTCTTTACTTTTTTGTTATTTTATCTATGGCTTTGATTTTTTAAGATTCATAATTTCTTTATATTTTTCCCTAAAATTTCGTACAGACATATTGGTTACTTCGAAAAATTTGGCAACATCATCCTGCAAAATCTGCTCTCCTTGATCCTTTCCATAATAAAAAATCACTCCTGCTGCGGCTGCAAATGGATTTCCACCACCAATAATCCTTCCAGCTTTCTCATCTGAGATTAATTCGATAGCATCATCAAGAAATTCTTTTGACAGACCAAACTTGAATATCATCCTATTCTTGTATTTTGAAAGAATCTCTTTGCATCTAGGCCCTGCTCTAAACAAGCCATCTTTTTTTGCCTCATTCACAGTTTTCATTAACGCATGATATGATACCTTCATCTTATTTTTTTACAAATTTTGATAAATTTTCTGGGGTTTAGGGGCTCTTTTCCGAGAGGTATTGTACTTACACAAAGATAAACACATACTAACACTAAAAAATCCGTACCAAGACCCTTTTTGAAGAATTTATGATCCTCTTTAAGCGAAGCAAATTTAGTAAGAATTATTTCAATTTCATTATCGTTAAGTAATTGCTCTTTTCCGATAGCCTTTACAATCTGCATTGGAGTTTTTCCATTTGGAGTTTTATCATCCCACCAGAAACCCCCTTTAATCTTCCCTCTAGGCATTTTTTCTCCGATCCTTAACCGTGAAAAGAACATCATCTGATCTGAAAGTTGGATGCATACTGAATGAATCGGACGATCTTAGATAATGTAGATACTCTTTTGAATCAAGGCAGAAAGCAGGCAAAATTTTACTATTAAGATAATGAAATACAGCTGCAGCAGACGCGTAACCTGACTGTTGAATTTTATTAAACTTAGAACGGATCTCTTGATCAAAATCTTCAGATTTTTTTATTTCAGGAAATTTTCCTTCAAATATGTAACCTATTTTTGCGTAATAATCTGAAGGATAATCTGGTAAGATAATTTTTTCCAAAAACTTCAACAATTCTCTTTAATTGATTCTCATCC
>JAOTTS010000015.1 GCA_029864335.1 Candidatus Nitrosopumilus sp.
ACTGCTTAAAGTCATTTTACACATAAATTAATAAGACGATTAGACTAACCATTCTTCTCTTTAGATGTTTACTTGTCAATTAATCTCATCATATCAAAATCTTATTGCCACAATACATCTACGGAGAAAACTGTACAAACCTGAATATTTTCAGTATGAAAATTATGGGAAAGACATGTAAGTAGCTTAATGATTATTCTTCTAATCTTTTCATAATCTTAGATGGGAGTATGCAAGAATATTCTTAATTTAAAGTACAGATTCAACTAATGTACCTCCTACTTCTCCTAACCATCTGCCTACATCACATGTTAAGTAATTATTGGGAGCATTTTTTAATTTGGTTTTTATATTTTCGAGGACACATCTTGGACAATCAAAAATCTCCTCTAATTTCCCTTTGATTTCTCTTCCTATCCAATGTTTTTTTGGACAACTCAGAGTATTGTCAGAGGTAAGATTCAACTTAGTCTTTATACCTTCTAAAGCACATCTAGGACAGAATTTTTTTGATTTGTTTGACATCTGATTCAGTCAAGTCTTGATCATTAAATTTGTATTTCATAATCCTATACAAGATTATGATCTAAACAATTCTCATAAGAAAAATAATTCCTCAAAACTCAAATGACAAACGAAGACGAACTTCGAAAAGAACTAGAAGCCAATAAAGAAATAATATGCTAAAAGCAAGAGGTAATTGTGATACCAAAAAAGTTAATTTTTGTAGAAGGTTAGAAATGACGATGAACAATGAAAAAACTGTGATAGCAGATATTTTAGCCAACATCAAACATTGTTTGGACGTCAAAGATTCATCAAAAACATGGCAAGAATGTCAAAATCTGATGGAATACCGTACGAAATGTAACCTACATGATGATATCAACAAGAGATTAGAAAAAGTGGAAAAAACAGTTTTTCTAGGTTCTTCATTATTGGACAATAATACTGTTAACGCTCTCAAAAATGAAATTGATGAATTAACAAAAGTTATCTGAAGTTTACAATGAGTTTTTTCGATGGCAAAAAATGAGAGAATCATAGCACAAAATCTAGCTGAAATAAAACATGCCATACAAACTTAGGATACCGCTAAAATTAACGAATTATGTAAAATCTTGGCAAGGGAGATTGAGAAATATACTGTCAAACCAAACATTATGGATAGGTTAGAACACGTATCTTGGTCCACAGAATCATCAACATTAAACATGTCTGTTGATGAACAGGTAAAAGAAGTAAGAGATTTGATTGATATTCTTATTTCAGATAGATAGTTCTCACATTACATCCTAAATGAGACAATACTTTCCCAAAAAGTACTTTGATCTGGATTAACTATGGCAGGAATAGGCATATAATTGGTTTAGGGGTCAAAGCTAATCGAGTATTCCTTCGCTTGGGATTAAATCTAAAACTAAGCCAGAAATTCAAACTTTTACATTAAATCTTGAAATCTCAGTAATCAGCTCTCATCTTGAGATATATGGTAACCAAATCCACTACAAAACCTAAAAAAACAAAAGCCAAGAAACCAAAACCTGTTAAAAAAACAAAACCAAAAACCAAAACAGAATCCTATGATGATTTGTATAAAAAAATTATTGATCTGGAATTAAAAATTGATGAGATTGAAAAAATAATGTCTTGATTATTCTTTGCACATACATTTCAATTGGAACACCAAAGTCTTAATAATCTGATGAGCAATTTAGATCATGATTCATCAATGCTACTATTGTGAACAGATTTTTCATACCCAAGAAAAACTGTACCAGCATCTTGAAGAGCATGCAAAGACAAAGGATGAACAGGAAAATCAGAAAAAAAATCATCCTAGTAATGGTTGAAAAAATTGCAATCATGCTGAATAACTAAGATGACGTGTAAGGACTACTGGCAGAAGACATCATTGCATCATTACTAGAACAATATCAAATTAAAACAGATACAATATTCTATACGGATGAACCATAGTTCTAGGTTATCTTTGTAATATGATGATCTCTGTTTTTTATTCGATTTTCATTCATAAAGTTCAGAATGTACATAATCTTCCGATGTGGATGCAAGATTCAGGATCATAACGGAGTATTGGTAGAAGAATGCGACATTCACAGGGAAGGGAATTTTTTTAAAATAAACAGATAGTCGATACAAACATCAAACTGCGTAGAGATTGATGTCCTGACTCTTTTTTTCTTAACACTTTTGTTTTTATCTAAATTTTGTCTTAATTATACGGATGTACAACAAGGAATACAAGCAAAAAGTAGACCCTGATTCTTTTGACAGAGAAACAATTCTGTTGGGTGTTACAGCAACTCAGCAGAACTAGATTTTTTCATTCTAAATTCTGATTCATATTAAAACTCATTAAATGATCATAAATCTCAAATCCCCTTACTGTGCAACATTTTTTCATGATGATGAATTATATTTTTTTCTAGATAAAGGATACTGATAATTTGTTTTTGCTTTGTGTAAATAACTGTTCCGCAATTTTTTTCATAATAACCCCTTCCTCTTAAGATAAAGCACCAAACAAACATCACAAGTCATTATGATCATTGTTTGCACTTTATGCAAAAAGCAACTTTACTTGGATGAATGCAGGGTAGGTACGATCATTGGTATCCTAGAAGTATGTCTGGCATGTAACGCACTTGGTTAGGTTGGATGCTTTCTTTTGGTTTGCCATGAGTTCGTAATCCTAGACATAGAATGATGGCGTGTAAGGGAATATGTGAGCAGCACGTGCCGTAGAAACAAAAATATCTCCTACTATGAGTTTGGTGCAAAGTACTGCAACACCAGCAGCATATTCATAATGTGGGACGGGATTTGGTGTCAGTGCTGCAAGGCCAAACTGCGACTAAAGCCTGTTACAAGAAAATCAAAGATGCGTATTGCAATCCCCCGATACTAACAATGAAAAATATTTTACCCTATCATTGTGCACTGAAGTTAGATTTCTGTAAAAATTGGGACAATTACATTACTGGATATTGCACAAAACGGGTCGTAACTATCCAAGTTATTTATATGACAAAATTATATTATATAATCACATGAATGATTGGCTTGACACACTATTTGATTACTTTTATGACATGATGCATGAATTTTATCGTAACTTTTGGAAGTCATGGTTTAGATCATTGTGGAATATTCAATGACAAAAGAGAGCACCAATTACACAAAATCCATTATCGGATAAAGCACAAAGACGATCATGAGTGATGATATTATTTATAGAAATAGAATCTATGAATGCCTTGGGTGTGGCTTTGTAGGTAGAGAGCAAGAAGCTGAAGAACATCAAATAGAATGTGACAATCCTATGAGACAGATTACAAATGCCGGAGGTAGTAAACCATGAAAACACTTATCATCCCAGACATCCATACAAAATTTGGAATAGCTGAAACTATCATAGTGAAAGAATCTCCTGACAATGTGGTATTCTTGGGAGATTACTTTGATTCTCTTGATGACTCTAGAAATTGCACATCAAACAGCAGAGTGGCTCAAAGAATCCCTAGAGAAACCAAATAGAATTCATCTTATGGGAAATCATGATCTTAGTTATAAGGATACAAGATTTGCTTGTTCCGGATTTTCAGAATCAAAACTTATGGCACTTAAACAGGCAAAAGTGGATCTTTCAAAACTCCAACATTATTGTTGGGTAGAAGATTGGCTTTGTACTCATGCAGGTCTATCAAATGATTTCTATGAAGAATATGCAATGGATTATTCAGTAAATGAGTTCCTGCAAATCTTTTCACAAGATGAAAAACTAAAGGAAAGATTGTATGACTGTAGCCCATTTAGAGGAGGTCTTGATAGGTTCAGCGGGATAGTATGGTGTGATTATTATGAGTTTAAGGATATTCCAAACATAAAACAGATCTTCGGCCATACTAGAGGCCCATTAAGACAAACTGACTATCATATTTGTCTGGATACGGCACCACAACTATGCAATTTATGAACAAGATAATCTTACAATGCATGAGATGAAAACATGTTCAAAAAAGAAAATTACATTGTCGAACAATGTCCAGGCAATTCCAAGAAACAAGACATCTACATTACTGACGAAGAAGGAATCGATAGACTGGTGTACTGTGGGAATCGAGGATCTTAGATGACAAAAAATAAAGAAAGTGAAACCTATGAAAAAGGATTCATGTTGATTCCAGAAGAGTCTTTGGGACCATGTGAAAATTGTGGAAATGGTATCATCATAAAATTCTGTAGAATGTATAATGGATACATTGGCAAATGCACAACATGTGATGTTAATTGGAGAGAATCATGACAAGTGAATTATCAAGTCAACTAACAATTAATTTCATCAAGTTAAGGATTGGAAATATTATCCAATTTGGTAACCCTGCAAACATCTATGATAATTTAAGAAAACTCTTGAGGGATATTGAACGACAATGAGCAACACATGTTATGTTGTAGTTAATGGGTATCATGGAGATGACGGCTATATTGATGGAACAATCAGAATATTCTCAACCAGACAAAAGGCTGAAGAATTTATTAAAAAACTCAAAGAGGAAATGAAAAAGGGTAAGAGACCTGGTGAACACTTCTCTGATTATTATAATCAAACTATTATGGAGATTGAAATAGAATGACAAAACAATCATGTAGTTAATTACCTGATGGGAAGGAATAACGACATGGGAATAGCACGGGAGCTGTCAATTCACGGATGCGTACAGATGGGATAAAAAGTGGACATGCCAGGGAACCATGTCGGTACACAAGTGTTGGAAGAACATGAAATCAATTATGGGATAGGAACTTTCTAAATGATAAAATATTAATTTATTTTCTCTGATCCCACGGTTCTGGATAAAATGAAATTAAATGATTGTATATCTCAAATCCTCTTTGAGTGCAATCATTAGTCATGCCTAATTTATGCAATCTGCGCATATAAGGAGACTGATTACATTGTTAACAAATGTTAACACCTACGATGATTTCAGCAAAACTTGATGAAATTTCTAAACTGTCTAGCATTTAACACTTAGACTATGCCATTAGACTAACATTAAATTTCTAGACCCTTCTAATTAGAAATTAATTAAAATCTCAATTATCACAAAGGGAGCGGTAAACCACCATTTATCGTGATTTCGGTCAGGAGTAGGCCGGTACTCGCTCCATCTAAACACTTCTCATAATCTAAAAAACAATCCAAATCTTATTTGACAGCAAAAAAGAAAGGTTCCAGCTATGCAGTACCAGCTGCACAAAAACCAAAAGGAATCTCAGAGCTTGAGACAAGAAACAAGCTGGTCCAAGCTATATGGAAAAAGATTCTAGTCTCCCTTGGCGTTGCATCTACAATGATTTCAATACTTGTTGTAATCACATAGTTTTTCTTTTTTCTAAAAGGGGATCGGATGGCATGCTAGTCCATAGTTCAATCTTTTATCTGCTGTTATACCATGGTTCCATAGTCACATTAAAGAGATGGCTGGTGATTATTTCGCCTCGTTTTGTGTTTGTTACAAATGGTTTCATGTAATTCTATGAATATGGAAGGAGAGTAATAAAGGGTATGAATGCAGTGCAATCACTTTTCCTTTTTTCTAAACACTTCTCTTTATCTTCCGATTTCGTTTATGAATCCCTGAAATAGACAAGGTCAAATCTCCGTGGGCCCATATGAACTTCTTATGTTATTACTTTTGTAGTGAATTCGTAGATATTAATCCCGAAAATGATGGTAATGGTTTAAATTTTAATTATTGATTTTGACTACATGCACAGTTTCTTGATTTTCGCATTAATTCCTCTAATTATTTCAATGGGAATAATTTCTGTATTACAAGTTGAATTAATTCCAGAAGCTGATGCAATAAAATCAAAAGGAAATTCCCTAACTGAGATTGGCTCTAACAAAGTTTGCGGAAATAGACTTTGTTCTGAAGTTGATTCACAAGATCAGATGAAACACCATGATTCTATGAAATATGCTGGTTCAATGGACATACACGCAATGATGAAAAGAATGGACAAGGTTCATGAAAACCATCAACAACACATGATGCAGTCTTGGAATTCTGTGACAGCAGACGAACAATCACAGATGTATCACAAAATGCAAAAAATGATTGAAAAGATGGAATCAATGGACATGCAGGAACACATGAAAATGATGTCAAGTATGGGTGAAAAACATGGAGAAAAAAAATCACATGGAAACCTCTATGTCACCAGTTCATCCTGAAAAGATGAGAACTGCAGCACCACTTCCAGATACAGTAATAGGACCTCAAATTGACTATTTAAAAGGATATTTACTTGAAGAAATCAAAGATGGACTTTACTGGGTTACTGATGGTGCATATCAAGCAATGTTTCTCACAACAGGCGAAGGTGTAATTGCAGTTGATGCACCACCATCAATTGGAGAAAACTATCTCAAAGCAATTGCAGAAGTAACTGATGAATCAATTACTCATGTAATTTACAGTCATACTCACAATGATCATGTTGGAGCTATGAGCATGTTCCCTGATGACGCAGTATACGTAGCACATCAAGAGGTAGCTGACACGCTTGCAAAAAGAAATGATCCAAACCGACCTGTACCAATTATAACATTTGAAGATAAATACACACTTGAAGTTGGAAGTCAAAAATTAGAATTAACATATTATGGCCCAATGCATGAACCAGGAAACATCTTCATCTATGCACCAAACCAGAAAGTTCTGATGTTAGTTGATGTAATATTTCCTGGATGGACTCCATTCAAAGATTTGGCAATGGCACAAGATGTTCCAGAATTTCTTGCAGCACATGACAAAGTTCTAGAATATGACTTTGACACATACATTGGAGGACATCTTACACGTCTAGGAACTCCAGACGATGTTCAAATCCAAAAAGAATACTTTCAAGATATTCAAGCTAGTGCAGGTAAAGCTAACCAGGAAGTCTCCTTTATGGCAATAGGACAAGAAGTTGGTTTCTCAAATCCTTGGCTAGTCTTCCAAATCTATGCTGATGCTATCACGCAACAATGTGCTGATGAGGTCGTTCCAAAATGGATTGACAGACTTGGTGGTGTTGATTTGTTCACTTATGATCACTGTTGGAAGATTTCAGAATCTCAAAGAATAGACTAGATTTTCAAGTTTACCTGCATCTACTTTTATTCCCAAAATGGTGGGTGAGTTCCTGTGATGTATGTTAGCAAAATGGTTCAAGCCTTTACGGATTCACCAAGAGTCTTGGATGAATTTGAAGAGTAAACCTTAATGCGTATTTTAACAAATTAGAATAGATTGGTTTGTTTCAGATGTGATGGAAAAGGTCAGTACAAAAATGAATTTGGTATAATGGAAAAATGTGAATCCTGTCAAAGAAAGGATATGACTTTTGAAAAGGCAGATGCTGAACCAGATATTAATGAAGGATACTGATTAGAAAATAAAATAAATATCTGTAAAAAGATTACCTAGTCATGGGAAAAACAATCAGTTGTTCAGATGCAGGAAAAGATTGTGATTGGTCAGCATCAGCAGCTTCTGAAGAAGAATTGATGTCTTTAGTCACTGAACATGTTTTATCAGAACACAAAGAAATCGAACTAAATTCTGAAAGCATTTCACACATAAAATCACTTATCAAAGAAAAATGATTCTAAAAAAATCATGATTAACATATTCTCCCTCTATTTTACACAAGAATCACTAAATTCCTATGAACCAATCCATCTGTTACTTGGAGCTAGTATTGGGATTGTTGCAGTTGTGATTTTGATTAAAAAAATAATTAACAAGAGAAAATGAAAACTAAATTTTTAAAATTAATTCCAGTTTCAATAGGTGTAATACTTGTCATTTTACTATTGACTGTTTTTTCATCTAATGCCTAACTGTGTCTCATTTTATTCCCAAATTAGTGTCTGGCCTCTATGGATTCAAATCTAGAATAACTCTTTTGTAATTTGAGTGAGAAAAGAAAGATATTGGAAGATTCATCAGAAAAGACACAATTCTGTGGTTATTGCACAGAAGACAAATGTCTGCTTGATTGCAAAATATGCAATCCTAGAAGAGGTAACAGCAGCAATTGCAACTGTTCGATTTAAAAAAATCCATTTAAAATAAACTGAAATTACATTCTTCTGTTTTATATCACATTCGATAATCACATAATAACCACACTTTCTTATTTTCATTTTCTCAATCATTGTTCTTGATCTGCAACATAATCGGATGCAACGCCGAAGGCTATGTGAAACTGATGTTTTATTATTTCAAGGGAAAATCAAGGCAGCCAATGTGCAAGGAGATAATGCGAGTCTGCGAGATTCATGCAAAAAAATAGTTGCCGAGGATACCAACATCAAGGTTCAGGCTTTGTCTTGAAATAGTTTTAACTGGGAAAATCTTTTCCTGTTTCTTTCTATAATGATGTAATGCTGTACAATCTCTGAAAGTTTCTCATCTACTCGCAATCCTGAATGGTTTGCAGCTTCCTGAAAGTCCAGGTAATCCTGATCCTTGATTTTGATCTCTCTCATGAAGATAATCATAGAACCGATGAAAATTTAGCATGTTCTGTGAGGTGGTTGTTCATCTGAAGTTCATTCCGTTTCAAGAATCACCACATTTTGACACTGATCGAGATCAAATCTTACAATAATGGTTCAAATCATGAAACTATCTAATGTCAACCTCATGCCTTGTCAAAACCAATGCATCCAGCATAAAGCGTCAAAGCCAGGTCAAGGATCACGATATGCAGCAGGTCAGAAGTACTGTTCTTACTGTTGTCTATTTCTGAATTGGGATGGCAGTCATTGTCCGTGTTGTCACTATCAACTCAAGACCAAGAGCCGAAACTCAAGGTACAAGATTGAAGTAAAAAGGATTTAGATAATAATGAAATAATTTGAAATTAAATCTAAACTACATTTCTCTTAGAATACATCAAGAACTTTGAAATTCAGAATACTTTTCTACACGTTTGCCACGCGTAGAAGTTAAATATTCGACCAAAAACTGTTTTTCATGAGTAAACCATCAGATCTTGGTTCTTTGAAAATAGGTTCTTACATTCTATTACCACACACTGATCAACCAAGTGGCGAGCCATGTAGAATTGTTGAATATGATACATCAAAGCCTGGAAAACATGGTGCTGCAAAAGCCCGGATTGTAGGTGAAGGAATTTTTGATGGCCAAAAAAGACCACTTGTAGGCCCAGTCAGTATGCAAATTCATGTTCCAATGATTAACAAAAAAGTAGGACAAATTATCTCAATTAATGGTGATACAATTCAAGTAATGGATTCAGAAACATTTGAGACCATTGATATTGCATTAATTGATGATGAAGTCAAAGGCAAATTGGAAAATGGACAAAATGTGGAATACTGGGTCGTTATGGATAAAACTAAAATCATGCGCATCAAATCCTAATTTGGATGCTGATGATGAGCGGAAAAGCCGTCTGAATGTTGATGAGGATTATGAGTAATGAAGCGTCCTTTTTCAATAAATTTCGAAAGTTTGTTGAATGAAATCTTTTTTAGATTATGAAATTAGCTTCTCTTTTTTCAGGTGGTAAGGATAGTACATATGCTATTTACCTTGCTCAAAAGCAGGGACACAAAGTAACATGTCTTTTGAGTGTTTTTACAAAATCTGATGAAAGTCATTTACTGCATCATCCTAATCTTCAATGGACAAAATTACAATCCGAATCTATGAAAATTCCTCAATTGACGATAAATTCTAATTCTGATGATACTGGTGATGAATTAATTTTATTGGAACAATTACTGCAAAAAGCAATAAACCAATACCAAATTCAAGGTTTAGTTCATGGTGGAATAAAAAGTAATTTCCAAAAAGAAAAATTTGAAACACTTTGCTCTAAATTAAATCTAATTTCCATATCTCCTTTATGGGATTTAGAACCAGAAAAATACATGAATGATTTGGTTGATTCAAATTTTAATTTCATTATCACTTCTGTTTCCTCTGATGGTTTAAATGATACTTGGCTTGGGAAATCTATTTCAAAGTTTGATGTTAATACTTTGAAATATCTATCTAAAAAATTTGGATTCAATTTAAATTTTGAAGGAGGTGAAGCAGAAACATTTGTAATTAACTGTCCTCTGTTTTCAAATCCGATCATTATTAAAGAATCAAGAAAAGAATGGGATGGTTATAGAGGAAGGTTTGAAATAGTGGATGCGGGGTTGAATTACAATGCTTGACGGACTAAAGAATAGTTTAGGCGATGCAATCAAAAAAATTGTAAAATCTTCAGGGATTGATGAGGAACTAATCAAAGAACTCTCTAAAGATGTTCAAAGAGCATTATTGCAGTCTGATGTCAATGTGCGACTAGTTTTAGAAATCACAAAACACCTAGAAGAAAGGGCACTAAATGAGATTCCTCCTCCAGGTCTTTCACGAAAGGATCACATAGTAAAGATCCTCTATGATGAGCTATCAAAATTACTTGGCAATGAATCAGATTTTGACTTTAAACCTGGTAAACAAAATAAGATAATTTTACTTGGAATCCAAGGTAGTGGCAAAACTACTGTTGCAGCAAAACTTGCCAAGTTTTTGACAAGGCAGGGATACAAAGTTGGAGTAGTTGGAGCTGATACCTACAGACCTGGTGCCTTAGTACAACTCAGAACAATGTGTGAAAAATCTAATGTTGAAGTTTATGGGGAAGAAAATAACAAAGATTCTCCTAGTATTGTAAAAAATGGATTGAAGCATTATGAGGGACAACCCATAGATGTTATTCTAATTGATACTGCAGGTCGTCACAAAGAAGAACAAGATTTACTAGATGAAATGGATAGAATTAACAAAGTTACAGACCCTGATTTGGCATTACTTGTAATTGATGGAACAATAGGACAGCAATGCTTTAGCCAGGCAGAAGCATTTCACAAAACTATTCCTGTAGGGGGTGTAATTATTACAAAATTAGATAGCTCAGCTAAAGGAGGGGGAGCACTTGCAGCATCAGCTGCTACTGGTGCACAAATAATGTACATTGGTACTGGTGAGAGAATTGACGATTTAGAAAAATTCTCACCGACCAGATTTGTTGGAAGATTACTTGGGATGGGTGATATTCAAGCTGTTTTGGATTTGGCAAAACGATTAGAAAATGAAGGGGATGATGTTAGAATGAAAAGAATCTCCAGTGGAAAAATGAATATGGAAGATTTCTTTTACCAATTAGAAGAGGTCACCAAAGTTGGTTCTATCAAAGGTTTGCTTGATAGTATGCCCGGTTTCTCTGGAATGGTAAAAAATGATCAACTAGATCAAATGGAAGACAGAGTATCAAAATGGAGATACATTATTCAAAGTATGACTAAAGACGAAAAAGCAGATCCTGATTTAATTAATTCATCACGAATCAAAAGAATTGCTCGTGGGTCTGGATGGCCAGAAGGTGAAGTTAAAGAACTATTAAAAAATTATAAAAATTCTAAAAGTATGATGAAGGCATCCAAAGGACGCCAAATGCAGGGCACTCTTAGAAAAATGGGATTAGGATAATACTCAAACAAATTTTCTAGTATGTCTAACTATCAAAAAATTATCCCTATTGTAAATCAAATCTTAAAAAAAAATTCTTTATGCGATTATTGTTTAGGAAGACTATTCTCAAAAAAATTACGTCGGTCATCAAACAAACTTTTAGGGAAAAAACTAAAGAAAAACCAAAACTCTACAAAAAAATGTCATATCTGTAAAAATCTATTTGAAAATTTAAATTATTTTTTAAAATTAATGCTTGATTCTTCATCAAATTATTCCTATGACACATTCAGTGTTGGAACAAAGATAAAACCATCTATTGTAGATAGGGATGATTTTATTCGCTCACAATACAAACTCAAAGGAATTGATAGCATTAAGACTGACATTACAAGGGAGATAGCAAAATCATTTTCTAAAAAAACAAAAAAAATCCTTGATACTCAAAATCCTGATGTCGCTTTCACTGTAAATTTAAAAGATGACTCAATCCAATTACGTTCAAAATCCATTACTTTTTCTGGAAGATATGTTAAAACTATCCGTGGTATTCCTCAAAAACAAAAACCATGTGTGAATTGTTCTGGAAAAGGATGTAGAATGTGTGATTTTCATGGCATTTATGAATTTGAAAGCATTGAGGGTCAGATCTCAAAATTTCTTTTTGAAAAAATTGGGGGAACTACTGCTAAATTCACTTGGATTGGTGGAGAGGACAAATCTAGTTTAGTTTTAGGTACTGGAAGGCCATTTTTTGTTAAACTTCAAAATCCTTTAAAACGAAATCTGAAATTAACTTCTTTTAAGAGTGATTCTCTGAAAATTTTGAATCTTAAATTAGTTCATGAATCGCCCAAAAACCCTCTAAAATTCCATTCTTCAATTCAGCTAAAAATTTCTACATCCTCTGATATTGATTCAAAAAATCTAAAAAAATTAAAAATTCTTGAAAAGAATCCTGTGGTGATTCATGATAAATCCGGAAAACGATTAGAGAAAAAAATATCCTTTGTAAAATATAAAAAAAATTCTAAAAATATTTTTACCTTATCTTTGAAAACTGAGGGAGGCCTCCCAGTTATGAGATTTATTGAAGGCGATGATGTAACTCCTGGAATTTCTCAGATTCTTGATACTCAATGCAAGTGCCATGAATTTGATTTTAAAGATGTTGAAGTGCAATGATTGTTATCATAAGTATATAAAACGACACAGAAGTCCAGGACTCTGTGGTATCTACTGATCAAGTATTGATTTGTGTAATGAATTGTGGATAAATAAGAAAAAAAATCAAGTAATTAGATTCTAAATTCTTTGTATTATAATAGATTAGTTCTCTTTTCTCTTCAAACTTTCATACTATCATTGCACAGATACATTTACGGAGAAGATCCAGGCTTCTCAAAACAACTATCACGGAATTACAATCCATGAACTCCCATAGATTACCATGGATGACCAAACCCCTATACCATTACTACGAGACATTTACGCAATCAGAAACACTTCATTTGATAAAATATTACAATTTCATACTGATGTACTATTCAAGAAATGGCCACCATTTTACATGGTCTTTGATTACACAAACGAGCGAACTTTCACAGATATGATGATTAGAGACTTTGGAGAGGATAGAGTAAAAAAATAAAACCTAAGATTTTCTTTTTCTTTGTTTTTCTAGGGTTACCACACATGTACCAGTTGCTTTTGCAACAAGAATTGGTAAATCCAGTACATCACAAGCACTTTCATTTGTATTGTCTTTGTTTGGCGCAATCACCTTGTATGCTTCAAAGCTTATTTTCCTACTAGTTTTTCCTACCTCAATAATTTTTCCTGTGACTTCAATGAAATCTCCGCTATATACTGGATCTAAAAACTCGACTTTATCATAAGCTCGAAGAAGACCCTCATCTCCATCATATTGAATTGTTAATTCAGTAGCTAAATCTCCAAACAGATTAAGAATTCGTGCACCATCAACAAGATTCCCAGCATAATGTGCATCATGAGAACTCATCCGTATCCGTAATTTAGTTTCTGGAAAAAAATTGCTCATGATAATACTCTAAAAAAAAGTCTAATGAAAGTTTTTTGATGGTATCACCTATGAACTTAAAAAACACAATACGAGTTTTAAAGAAAAAAGAATTATTCTTCATAAAACATCCAGGATAATCCTTGAATGTCTTCCCATGTTGGTTTTGCTTGGTTATCGTTATTTGTCATGACTTGGATATGTAAAATTCATTTAAAACCATCACGAATAATTTGTTCAGATCAATGATTCGTGAAATTTCTGAGTTAGAAGTTAAAATCCAAGAGTGGGGGAACGATTTAGAAATCACACAAATACTAAAGGTAGTAATGGATGGCAAAGTTCAGGAATAGCTAGATTGAGGGCCTTGAACTAAAACACTAAGACCCTTTGACGGACTATTATCCCCAAAATGGTGTAACTGTTTTCGTTTTATTAACAAGTAATAATGATGCTAAATATTTCGTCAGTTATTGCAGCAGTCATGAGAAACGTTATCAAAGTTTTAATCAACACTGTAACCCTATTTTGATATGGTTGATCTTACTACATATGAAAAAATAAATGAAGATATTAAATTCACAGAACAAGAAACAGTAGAACTTTTGAAGTTAAGTGAAAAGGAAATACTGGTTCTGATTCTTTCTGAATTGAAAAAGATAACAGAGAATACTGATAAAAAATAACATCCAGATTCTTTGACGGCTCAGAACTATCACTAAATTCGTTCTAGTCTTATGGGAATTGAATCTAAATTTAACAGTAAAATGCTTTGAACCTTAACAGACTTGTTCCCTAATTTTCCATTCTTTCTGAAAAATGGGACAAATTTTATACGGATACATCATTTTCATGATGCGATGCCTGTTCTAAATTGGGTTGGAAAAGAATTTATCATTAATCACGATAAAGAAATTCCTTTCAGATTATTAAAAACTAATAAATCAAAATCTGTAGGAACATCAAATAATTTGATTATTGAAGTAAATCCTGAATTATGAAATCGAAACAAAAATGACATTATTCCTTCCCAAAAAATTCTGTATGTTTTTTTATTTTCTGCAAAAAAACCATATGGAGGTCTAATGTTTAGCGATTTTAATAATATGTAATTTGATTTGAATTTTGCTTGAAATGGCTCAAAAAATTTATTTTCATTCTTTCCTAATTAATATCCTAATAATCCTCCCAAAAAACCTAAGATAACTTTTTCATCATCCTCCATGGTGGTTCTCAATTGGACTTTCATTAAAAAATTTACATATTTTACTTTTTAATGCCTTAATCATGCATAATTTTCTCACTAATTCTGACTTTCTAAGTAGCAATTTGTAGGCCTAGTTCGGTTGATGTGAATTTCTGATTTCTAAACTAGCAATCTCCAAAATAGTAATATCATAATTTCCTCATACTAACATGTGGCTATAATTTATGGAATTTCAGAAGCAACAAAAGAATTTCTAAAGAAAATTCCAAAAGATGTCAAATCCCTCGATGACATTGAAAAAATTCATCAAAAATTAACTCAAGAATATGATGATCTAGAAAACAAAGGATTGATTGCAAAATTCAGTCATTGGAACAAGAAACGTCAAATAAAAAAAATTGAAGATAACCAAGACAGCAGAGCACAAAGGTGCTCGAGGCGAAGTTCAGGCATTAGAAAAATCATCTGAGCTATCTGATGACTATCATATTTTTTGCGGAGTTAACAAAGAACTAAAAAAATATGTCACATACCGAAGAAAAAGGAATCTCAAATCTGCACAAATGGATTTTGTTGTAGTATCAAAAAGAGGTGTATCTGTAATTGAGGTAAAAAATTGGAGTTCACACTATTACAAGAATTACTATGGACTTCCTCTACATGAACAAGTTGACAGGGCAGATAGAGTTTTGTGGATATCACTCAAGTCTTTTTGGTTTAGCCCTAAAGATCCTCAAATCTCGAGTGTATTACTATCCATACAAGGAAATATCAATTATGATGATGATTACGGATATGTCAGTGTAAAAAATCTCAATAATATCAACTACTTGCAAAACCGAGAAGAGCAATTTTCAGACAAAGAAGTCAGTAGACTTATTGGAAGAATGAAAGGGGACATTACAAAATGAAATGGGACGTAGTTCTACCTAAAATTGAAATTCGTAATTATCCTCCAGTTATTGCTAGTAGTAAGAAAGTAGAACGAAAACAAGAACTTTTCAAGAAATTGAAAAAAGAAATTGGAAAGGATTTACCAAAAATCAAAAAATTATCCGTTGATAAACCGTTAACAATTGATGTCTGTTACTACATCTTAGCTTCTGATGAATCTGGAAAATCTAAAAAAGATCTTGATAATCTATTGAAAATTCTCTTTGATGTACTATCTGTAAATATGAGAAATGGTCATGAACCTCTCAAAGGTTTGGGTTTGATGAGAGACGATACTTACGTCTACAAAATAAAATGTGAGAAAAAGGAAAATTCTAAAAATCGAGAAGGATTCGATTTGAAAATTTTGAGAAGAATTTGATGTTATTCAGGCATAATCTGGGACTTTTTTAGACCCAACTTGCTCTACTGGTCCGGTCGGTGTAAAATTAATTTCCATCAAACTAACCAATTTCCCAAAAATCTAAAATCTAGTTTACTATTGGGTTAGTCATGAAGATAGGTATCTCTCTTTCAAATTACGGAGTACTGCCTTCTAGGTCTCTTTTAAAAGGTGCTGCCTTGGAGATTGAACGACTTGAGCTTGATTCCATATGGGTGTCTGATCATATCATCGTTCCAAAGAATGACACTCCTTGGAACAGAGTCTTTGAGAGTGTTACGACGCTGGGATTTTTAGCATCAATCACCGAATCTATTCGTCTGGGGTCTTCGATACTTTTAGTTCCCCTTAGGGAACCACTTCTCTTGGCAAAACAGATTGCAACTCTGGACTCGCTGTCAAACGGAAGAGTGATGATTGGAGTTGGAATTGGATGGAACAAAAAAGAGTTTGATTTACTTGGATATAATTTTAAAGATAGATCCAAGATTGTTGTAGAAAATATTGACATTATGAGAAAGATGTGGGCAGGCGAGTATTCAAAACAAGGCTATTCTTGTGAACCAATGCCAGTATCAAAAAACGGACCACCCATATTGATTGGAGGGCAATCTGCAGGGGCATTAAAGAGGGTTGCATCAATTGGTGATGGTTGGCATCCAGTTGGGATATCTGCACAGGAGTATGATTTGGGAATACAAAAGATAACACAAATGAAAAAAAGTAATTTTATCTGGTCTTTACGAATTAATTTTGCTGCCAATCAAAAAATTGAATCTCAATACACTGGGGCAGATGGTCATCCTAGACTGCGATTGACTGGTAATATTGATGAGATAATCTCACAAATACAAGAATATCAAAAAATCGGATTGTCTCATCTAGTATGTGATATTAAGGCCAATTCAAAAAAGGAATACTTTGAGCAATTAAAAACAGTAGGCGAAATCAAGAAATCATTCTAGATGGCGTAATTTCTGATAAAAATAGCGCATGATTATATTGTATTTACTGTTACTGCTAACACTTGACTGATTGGACAAAGGATGACACTGATGACGACAAATTTTGGAATTGGATGGAAAAAGACAAAGAAAATTACAATAAAGAACATCCAAGAAAACTCAAAAAACAAGGAAAGATAAATAAGAAAATTATTGTCTCAGGAATAATTGGTCTTGCATTAGCTGTCATGATTTTTGGGATATTGTCAAGTAACAATGAGTTTGGTTCTGAAAAATATTATTACATTCCATATTATAGACTGAATAAATCTCCTTTATTCTGTGCTCAAGAATTTTCAGATCCTGTTTTTTTAGATGCTAGTGATATCATGATAGAAAAGACTTCGGCAGCTATCAAGGGTTGGGAGATGAAAATAGAACAATATACAGAGACTGACGGAGTATGGAACTTTGAATACAAGGTAATCCTTCCTGATTCAAAATTTGCTGATTTTGGTTGTGATGCGACAATCGTGTTTGAAAGATTCACCCCTGAGGGACGAGAGATTGTAAGGGGAGAAACTGCACTGTCACGTTATGGATTTTCTGATGTTGTGATTTTCTATCTTGATCCTACCTCAAAAGATAAGATTGCTCCCAATGTTGACTTGGTAATAGCACATGAAATTGGACATGTTTTGGGACTAGGTCATCCGTTATTTGGAGGACAGAATGACGGACTACCATTTTATAGAGATAGCAACACCATGCTTTTCTCTCGTTCAATTATGGTGACTCCTGAAATATATCCGTCATTGCCATCTGGCATGATTTATTCTATAACTGATTATGATGTCAGGACAGTGGTTAATCTTTATGGTGGAGGTATAAGCAACACTCCTATATTTTTTGGATACCTAAACTATATTGTAATTGCAGTACTTTTTGGCATTGCTTTATTTGTCAACAAAAAGTTAAAGGAAGACTAGAAGATTCATGATAGAAAAAATTGGATTTAGTTACAAATAGTCATAAATTAATTAATTCTGGAACTTTTCTAGAGACAAGTTACTACCCTACTCCGATCGGGTCCGCCTACATTTTGTGTCGAACCCTGTCTTAGCACCACTTTGTCGTTTGGAAGGACTGCAACGAATTGCCATCCCTTGATGATCAGTTTTTCTCCCTCTTCAGGTTCTGTGACTATTTGCCTGTAGATGATTTGCAGTGTATCTTGCAGCGAATCAGCATATTTTATGGTATCAGGATGAATAGTGTCATCTGATCTTACCTCTAATGTTTTTGCATCAACATGAAATATAGTATATCTGACATCATTGCCGTCTCTATTTGGTGAATAATTGCTAATTACCGCTTGTACTACCCAAACATCACGGTTAATCTGGTTTTTATCAGAGTTTAGTAGATTTACAAAGTCCATCTTTATCACATAACAGACACTGGAGTTGTGATTCCTATTCCCTTGAGTAAAGTAATGATAGTTTGCAGCAGAAGTCTGTATTGCTCTAGGATCACAAATCTTGTATGTGTAGGAATTCCCAACTGAGAGATTCTTTCCTATTCCCACAAGTTACTTTTTTGATCTGAGATTTGTTGATTGTAATCTACTATCCCATATGAGTTGGATATCATGATATCATCGTATGTCAATCCGACCATAGCAGTAATAATTACAACAATTACAAACAGTTGCAGATAAATCTTGATCTTTTTCACAAAAGACTATCTGTGTTTGTTTAAAAGGAAAAAATATTGTTGGCGTTATTGATCAATAATTAGGCAGTCAATACTTTTGTTTGTCGTAGTGGATGCTTTGAGAGTCTGATGTGCAAGATAGCAGAAGTTTCGTGTTTGAAGGTCAAGTTACATCTGTAACACTTCCAAATTGTTATACTATTAGAAGACACTGACATATCAGATATCATATGAAATATAACAAAATAGTAGAATTGTGTAGAATGATCTAAATGCTATTGCTGCATTGTTGTGACAAGTACCATATTCCTTCTTAATGGAACTGTCATCAAAATACTAGCGCTGGTTTTTGGTCTTAAGTTCCAAAATTATTATTTTCTTTTTTGATTGATATTTAGAATTATTTGATTCTCTTGATTCCAACCTAATCTTTTGATAATGTCATCAGGTATGTTAATTCTGTGCTGAAGATATTTTGTTGTTCGGTCTGCTCCAAGATATATTCTATGTTGTAGTTTGATTGTTTTCACAGATACATTATAATGCTGATTATCTTAAAACGTAGAAACTATGGGGTGTTACAAATGAGAATGACAGTAATCAGGTTACCTTGTGAATATGGGGTCTGATTTTACTAACGATCTTTTGCAGTTTTAGTTCTATCTCATCAGAAGGCTTTTTGCCAATCTGTCCAATTACGCCTACAAAATCACTTATTATCTCGTCTTTGGGGTATATTTTCATTTAAATTACAATATGTGTTTCACGCCTAAAAGTATCACTATTGAAATATACTCACGCCTACAGTAAGTCACAAGTTCATAAATTCATTATATATGACAGATCAGTCATCTCTGCCAGCAGGATGTAACTTTCTTACATCTTTTATGATTTCGGCAAGTTTTTCATTTATCTTATTATGATCGTAGTTATCCATATCTAAGATAGATCTGAATTCCTGAATAATATGATGCCTGTGTCTGAAAAAAAATTGGTAGGAGTTTGAAAGTATTTCAATAGCTTTCTGCGTTATTTTTTAGGATTCGATAGTGATTAGTGTGTAACACAGTCGGGTCCGTTTGCCTGTAAATGGAAGAAATCTAAATACGATGTTTAGATTGTCATGTTTTAGAGTCTGTTAACATGTGGATAAATGGTGGCATGATGTTTCTAGATCATATTCTTTTTTTGTTCAAACAATCAGGTTAATGAAAAATTGACGTTTTATCTGTCTATGATAACAATTAACTACCTCTGAATATCGTAAAACATCATGCCAATGAGAAAAAAAGGTAAACATCAAAGACATGCTGATCAAAGGGCTGAAACTCGTAAAAAAAAGAAAGCAAAATCTGGAAAGCCAAGATCCTAAACAAATTAACCCTTTTACATTCAAACTTGCCAAGGAGTGATATTGGACCCGCTAATACGTTTCAAAGATGCACATTCTAAAGGAATGATTCCTGATGATGTCTATGATCTTGTAGTAGAACGTTTCCCAATTGTTGTTGCAGGAATAAATCGAATCGAAAAAGCATCTGGCATAAAATATCCAGTTGTATATGTGGAGCCTTCACTTGTATTGTCTTCTCCCAATCCTAATTCATATGAATTTGGAATACTATTTGCAAGAACAATTCCTGTAATGTTTGATGATAATTTTCAGGTTGTAATTCAGATTTCTGCACCACTAATTGCTCATGGGCTCAAAGGTACTATTCATGCAATTTTAGCACATGAGTTTTTACATTTTCTAGAATTGATGAGAAAAATTTCAAAGATGGAATTACTATCTGATGAAATCTCTGGAAATTTATTTGAAAATGTTTACACTGATGAAACGCGATTATTTGAACCCAGAGTTGTCTTCAAAGATCGTACTTTGTTAAATCACATTACAAAAAAATTTCCTTCTGGTTTCCGTGATTACAAACTTGAAGATAAGGTGATGAAATTTTGGGCTGACAAAAATCTACCCAAATCCAATATATCTCTGGATGCAAATAATGTGAAATTGTCTGCTGAATCACTTTCTAAAATTAAACTTGTACCCGAATTTGTTTCAAAAATTGAGCAATTAGAAGAAAAAAGCTCTAAAATTCGCCAAAAAAGATTGTACTAATTTTACAATGAACTTAAAATAATTTTTTTACTGATTGAATTCAGTTAGTCCACACTTTCCACAAGTATGTCTGTCTTTATGCTCTGACATAAACACCCCTTTTCCACATCTAGAGCAAATCTTTCTAATTCTTGTAACTTTATCTCCATCTACTTTGAAATATTTGTAAACATTTGGACTAGAACCTTTCTTTCCTTTTTGTTCTACAGGCATCATTCATCTTTCTCCTCTGGTTTTGTTTCTTCAGGTGCTGCATCATCTGCTTTTACTTCAGCTGATGTTTCTTCAGATGCCTCTTCTGCAGGAGTTTCTGCTGCTTGGGCCTCTGCCAATTTCGTTTTTATTTTTTCAATTCTTGAGAAAATTGTTGGATTCACATGTTTTTTTGCCAAACCTTCATCATCATAAACATAGAAAGTACCTGTGACATGTGATTTTCCTACATGAGTTCTAAGTCTCATTGGAATTACAACTTTGCCGTCTAGCTTGAATTCCTTTGTAATCATATCTACTGCCTCTAGACTTTTGAGCTTTCCGCCCAATCCTGCAAAATTACATGCAATCTCTCTTCTAGATAGGAAGGTGTTATCTACGTCTGTGATTGTCTCGATGATAGACATGTATCAAAAATCCTTTGGATATTTCATATAAACCTTGAACTAAGATCCTATCTGTGCCATATAAATAAATCAGGTACCATTATCTAATCATGCAAAGATCGCTCTTACTTTTTGAGAATTCTATTAAAATAAAGGCCACAAGAACCAGATATTTGTATCATCTTAACAAGTTTAGGAAATTTTACAAGATAAAGGACTATGACTCCTTGCTGATAATTGACATCAAGAAACTGCAAATCATGGTCGAGGATTATGTAATGATGCTAAAAAAGAAGGTCAGTCCAAATTCTATCAACTCATACATGGGCAGGAATTCAGGCTTTCTTTGAGACAAATGATGTGGAATTAAGGTGGAGAAAAATCAGGAGACTATTTCCTGCAAGGGTCAAAAAGAAAGGAATGAAAATCTGGACAACAGATGAGATTGATTTGATGTTGAAAAGTACAAGGGATTTCAGACAAAAAGCGCTGATTCATTTCATTGCCGCCTCAGGTGTAAGACGTGGGGCAATCCGTGACCTTAAGCTAAAGCATCTGAGTAGAATTGAGAACTGTTATTCTGTCCTGGTTTATGATGGAAGTCTTGAGGAATATACGACATCATTCATGGTTTAGTGTATAAAAGAATTGTATTGAGAACTAATTCATAATTCTATACAAGATTATGAAATTTCCTCATTGGATTCTTTTTTTGATTTCCTTTTGATATACCTATGATAAATGTAAAACCAAGGATCCATATTCAGAGTACTCAGATGTTTTTCAATCTCTTTTCCTTTTTTTGTTGGTTCTAATGTCATATTTTTCCTCATCCATTTGTGAATTAAATGAAAAATAAATCTATTCATAAAAAAATAGAATATTTGTCCAACAAAAAAAGAAAAAATGTACAAATTTTGAATCATCTGATTAAATGAAAATTCATAATGTCCATTAGGATTATGAAAAAACTGACTGCAAATCTCCCCATTGCAGCCAGACCATGGCAGATAACTGGTCTGTTAAACGGTACAAGAATCGCTTAACGACAGTAAAATGATGTAACCCATATTAAGAGAGAAGATGAGAAAAGTAGTAAGCCTTTTTTAGCCTGAATTTTCATTTTTTAGCACTATGAAATCTTTTTGTATTAACTTTGCATTCAGTTGTTTTAGTCTCAGGAATGAGTTTAGTTTATGCTAACTCAGTTTAATTTCCAGTTATGAATCTCGTTATGACATTTTTTGCATAGAGCGATTCCGGTGTTGACATTCAGGGATACTGCAGAGTATTTTGATTGATGAAGTATGTGGTGTGAGATTTCAGCTTGTGAAGAATAGTTTTGGTATTGATTAGAGTCTCGTGTTTTGATTGTGGATGATTATTCATAAATGGATCATTGATATGACTAAGGATCCATTTTTAGAGAAAAACCGTTTATTTTTGGGGCATATTCTCCACCATAAAATCTTTTGAGGGTTGTTTTTCGTATATTCCACGTTTGCAATAATTCGTTTTTTACTATTACGCTTACGATTATTTTTCCCCATCTTAGAACTTTCTCAGGATTATTTTTCCTATCAGGTTCTAGAATATCTCGAATACCATCAGATCTAAATTCCACATAATTTTTTATTTCTGATTAGATTAAGGAAGTATTCTTTTGTTCTATCAAAGCCTAATGAAATTCAGATTTATGTGATTTCATTTTCAAAGATAGTTTTGCAATGGTAGCTGTCAATAATACGATCATTAATGCAACAATGACAGATAAAAATATTATAGTGTTATCTTCAATTTTCTGTCTTGATTCAGGCAAGTCTTCTTCTGTGATGATTTCTGCTGGTCCAGTAACTGTTTTCGCATAATAATATTTGTCATCAAAGC
Source organism: Candidatus Nitrosopumilus sp. (assembly GCA_029864335.1). Classification (GTDB taxonomy): domain Archaea; phylum Thermoproteota; class Nitrososphaeria; order Nitrososphaerales; family Nitrosopumilaceae; genus Nitrosopumilus. Next base: position 23,435 of record JAOTTS010000015.1, read on the forward strand.
ACTTTACCATTTCAATTTTTGATTTACCAAACACCTCTTTAGCTTTATCATAATCATCAAAAATAATCAATAGATTCTTTGCATCAGAAAGATGACCATTGACTTTTTTCATCTCCTCGTTATTCATATTACAATTTTTCAAGTTTTCCAAAGAATAATCAATTTGTTTTTCTAATTTATCAAATTTTGATGGATCAGTGATCAAATCATACAATTGAAATGATACTCCAGGAAGTGCTACTAGCAATCCTATTGCAACACCAATCAAAATTTTGTCACCGGTGGTTGTTTTAGGAAGGATACTCATGAGTTTTAAGGTTAAAATTGTTCATATTTGAAGTTAACAGTGATTTATGAAGTCATCAGGTTAGCGCCAGGTACAATGTTTGTGGAATCAAGTGAACGATTTATCGTTACACCAAAGATACTATCAAGACAAGAGTCAATCTCTTTTTCAAATCTATTCAGTCTCTCCAGTATCACATCTGTACATATCAATTACTCCGTCATCAACAATATCCCAAATTATAGGATACAAAAGCGCCTCTACTACCTCGGATCCCGGAGTTACTGTATTGATTTAATGTTTTAGTAAAGTAATGTCTAATTGGAGATTAATCTTATATTCATTAGTATCACAGAAACCAAGTTTTGCTCTTAGTTTCTTGTCAATGAAATCATCAATGTATTTCTGGTGGATATCGTAGATTGTGTCTTGTGTTGGGACATCAACTGTTTGTAAATTAAATATTCTTGGGATTATGTGATCTCTTCTTGTGTAGATTTCGGAATGTACAGCAGGGCCATTAATAATTAAAAATAAAAAAAGTAAGAGAAGTGTTTCTACAATATTTCTCCATACAAAAGGGAATGGTCTGAAATATTTGTGACAAATTCTTTTCTGGCATTGTTATCCAAGTCAACCCATCCATCCACAATTATTGGAAATGTTGTGTTTGAATCGCTTGGAAAATACCATTGCTGTATTTTCACATCATTACTGGTTATGACATGATCAAGGTCACCTCTGCCATTTCCAGAGGCACTCCATGTTTTCTCGTGGGACTTGTTTAGCAGTTTCATTTCATTATTTGCAGCATCATTAGTCAATTTGTTGATCTCTTGGGTTGCAGTTATGGTGCCACTCTTGCCCATCGTATTTAGATCTCCCGCAACAACTAGTCTTGCCTTTCCTTTCTGGATTGACAAGCTTTTCAGACCGTTATTTAGGCCCCAAATCTTTTTGAACATGGTTTGACGGTTTTGGTAGTCAGTGGTTCGTGTTCCACTATCGGTATGCAGGAACAAGAGATTGTCAAATGATGATTGTCCTTTCTGCCTTACGCTCAAAATTGCGCCAGGTCTGAGATGTATGGAGCCTGCATTAAATTCACGTCTCTGTGTGAATATGCTCTGGTCAAATTTTGAACGATTGTGTCCAACTAGAATCTCCATTACTCCTTTGCTCTCAGTTATACCAAAGTCATATTCTTTGAAATAGTCAAAAGCAAGCCTTCTTGCAACGTCCTTGTCAGAAAACTCAAGTATTCCAAAGACATCCGGATTGTACTTTTTGATAAGGTCTACTATTTTTTTGGTTCTTACAGGACTGGCCTTGAACTTTCTAATATTCCAGGATAAAAAAGAAAATCCCATTAAATCATAATCACAAAGAATTACTTAGCATTCACTGATAAATCGTCCATCGGTGTTTTAAACAAATTTTGAGATGCCTGTTCATGGAAGAATTCTGCTATGAGTTGACTCAGTTTGTAAAGTTGAATTGTGGTTGCCGAATACATGAAGATTCAGGTGAATTATATGAGGAATGTAGGCCTCATAGCCAGGCAAACTTTATGCGATACCCCTTTTCTTTTAACCTAAATTTTTTATTTTTTAAATTCTTAAGTACCAATCTCTAAGCAAAGTTACTTGATAGTTATTTTTATTCCAGTCAGACCTTCAAGACTAGATTCGGATGAAGATGAGTAAAAAAGTAAGAGAGTATCTCAGTCCACACTTGTGTTTGAGATTCTCATAGTATGCCCCTCGTTTTTGACAAAGCCTCTGAGAACTTGTGTGTTAGTTACATTAGTTACTTGTTACTTGTTCCATCTCTTAGCTTCTAGTGTAAAGTCTCTCTCTGAAACTAAACCAAACGCAGCAAATGGTTTGAACAACACAGAACGTTTACCAGCATTTACGCCAGTTCTGTTAGCTATTGCAGAACTCTTCACAATGTTGACACCTGCAATTTTGTGTGCAACATCTTGCATGCTAGTCTGTGCACTTGCAAATCCTATGTCACCTCCCTTGATTGCAGTATCAAGTGTGTATCCACCACCCATAGATATTTGATCTTGTATCTCATCCAAGTCTGGCAGGAACTTTGATTGTGATGCGTTTAGTTGAGCTCCTACAGATGTTACGGGTTTGTCAGTTACGTGAACCCACTTTGTGGCCTTATTTGAAATGTCATCCTCGATTTCCTTTTGTCTTTCCCTGTCGTTTTCTCCTTCAATTGATAAAACAAACTGTGGCAATATGGGTAATTCAATTATTTTGTCTAGTCAATAATAAGAGAAGTGTTAGAAAAAAGAAAAGAAGATGTTTAGACTCCATTGCCACCACAATCACAGGGACAGATTAGATTGTCTATTGCAACATAGATGATCTTTTTCTTTACATTCTCAGAGGGATCCTCAATTATTTTGAGCACATAGATGTTACCATCATTGTTTCGGTCTATTGTGTGATCAGATACTTTTGTTAGATCTCCTCTCTCACACCAGGGTCCAGCTTCGTAAGATGTCTGCATTGCAGATGGAATCATAATTCCTGCGAGAGCAAAAATGGACATTCCCATCAAAATGGTTTTTCATTGATGCATGAAGTGCTACCAAATACTTAAGATTGTAAGTACAATGGACTAAAAATTGCTAAGACAAGTGTTAGAATTGTTGCTAATCAAAGTCCCAGCCCATGTCTCTACGGTTTCTGAAATAGTCAATTATTCTCTGCGAGATGGTTCTTGCCCCATATCTTTCCTGTATTCTTGCAACGTCTCTTGGATGCAACGAGTTTTTCTTTTTTCCCAGATCAAATGAAGGATACATGATGCTGTCCATTGCGGTTGTGTCATGTCGCAATCCTAGTGAATGTCCAAACTCATGAATTAGCACTGGTACCAAGGGAGGAGTTGAAAGTTTCTGCAAGGCACTGTGTGTTGTCCAGTTCCACTCATCGTTGATGTGGCAATCACCGGAGATGTCTCCCTGTCCAGGAAAATATGCATGTGCCAGAACCCCCTTCATATTATCAAAGTGTGAAAGTGGTTCAAATGATACGTTAAAGTCAACTGAGGCACCAGGGGTTCTTTCTCGTCTGAACTTTAATTTCCTAATTCTTAGTTGCCAGGCTCTCAAAGATACTGTAACTGCTTTATGCTGCAGTCTTTCCTTTAAGACGTCTTTAGTCTTGTTGTTTAGCCTATATGATATCTCGCCTTCAGGCCATGAATGAGGCCACTCGTCAATCCCTTCAATGTTTTCGGTAAATTTCAAGGAGTTAGACTCACTAGAGTGTGATTCACAAAAGTGTTCCATGATAATAAAAAAATGAGAAAGAAGAAGTAAAGAAGTTTTACTATTCTCTATTTTTTTTGTTTGTTTGACAATGCGCTTGTAATTGCGCCACCTGTGTTTTTGACGAGCTGGTCAATACCTGCCATAGCTGCCACTACTCCTATCAAAATTAGGAATACTGTCATATCATCTGCCCCTTTTAGGATAGATTGAACTGCTGTTGCAACAACCGTAAATGATACTACTAATGCAATGATTGCCGATGTAAGCAATTGCTTGCCAACAAAAGGATTGTCTGATTTTAGGTATCCTAATCCGACTTGCAATCCCACACCAATATGGTAACGATTATTGTTGCTTGTATTGGCTCGAGTCCGAATACGTCCATGAATCATCGCAAGAATTATAGTTTAGAGGAAGTATCTCATTTCATAAAGTTGGCTTTGCTGTGGTATTCGCAATCTTTTCTTAATTCTCCAAACTTGTTCAATTCACAACCACAGCAAAGTGTGAAGTTTGTGTGCTTCAATTCCGAAAGTAGTTTTTAGATTATTCCATTAGAGAAGTGTTAGTTCTTTATGTAAAGAATTAATTTATTTTCATAATTCCAATTGAAATGCAATTGTCTTTCTTCAAAACCAATGGCCGCAAAAGCTAAACCAAAAACTGCAGCAAAGAAAACTACAAAGAAAACAGCAGCAAAGAAAAAGAAATAGTCAGTTAGACTATTTTATTTTTTATTAATCATCTATTTTATCAAACAAACGTAAAGTTAGTCTTTGTAATCCAAGAACTCATCACGCATTTTCGTGAGAAGTTCAATTTTTATTGATAACTCATACGTTTCTATTTCATTTTTTACATTTATTGAAAGAAATTTCACTAAAGACTTTTCATGAAATTAGTATATACTTAAATCAACAAAAAATTTATAGTGCTAACTAATTTACATAGTGAAAACAGAAATCTACGTAAGAACAACAAGTATTAAAATTATTGTAGATATCACATCCAGTGCAACTAGAATCTTTTTCCATATAGCTTGGACCAGCTTGTTTGTCTCCTCTATTCCTGAGATTCTCTTGATTGCTTGTGAAGAGTGTCATCTATGTTGTTGAGTTTTTCAAATATTCTTTTAATTATAACTTCTGGAATTTCGGTACACAATACCCCTGAATAATAGGTTAAAAGAAAGGTTACAGCTTGCCCTGTTCATCTTTTAGTATCCTATCAACGTCGTTTTCAAATGTAGAGACTTCTTTTGGATAATTGCGAATGCTCTGCTTGTCAATCTCTGATTCCTCTACAATTTGTTCAATTGCATAGTCGTACAAAATGAAATACTTAAACTGAATATGGTATTATCTCAGGTGAATTATAGATTACTCCCCTTTAATACATGGATAAAATCATTAAAGGTATGAAGTGTGGTTGTACAAAAAGAGGATATGATATTTACGATCACTTGATGTCTTTTAATATGGAATTTTGGGATCAAAGAAAATAAATCAATTTTTTTTAGAAAAAAATCCTAAATACAAAAACGACGTAATAGAATTGCCAGAGGAGTCTCATTTTCAGTATCATAGGTGAGCGTTTATCTCCATTCACTCCTTTGGCATTTAGAAACTTCCCATGAAATAATTAATCTCAGGTATTTCAGTTAATTGTGATCCTACATGATTCCCTGACATATCTATCTTCAAACCCAATTGAATACATCATGAATTGACAGTCCCATGCTATTCCAATGTCGTTGTTTCTACAAGTAGGATGATCAAATGATTCCTTACTTGATGGTGAGATCTTCATCTCAATAAAGATACCTAAACGGATAGTTCACAATATCATTATATTGATTTTTTTAGGATTCTGAAAGAATAATGTCCTCAATATACTCAATTGATTAAATTATTCCTATTTTCTATTGAATCTGAAACTTTTATTCTCAATATCATCAATGTATTATTTTCTACTAGTGACCAATATCTGGAATTTTTGGTCTATAGTATTTTTCTACTAGACTCTTGTTCTTCTGGTGTTAGATCCTGGTACACAGAAATCTCAGCAAAAGCAAATGGGTTAATCCCAATAATTGAAATTGCAGCTAATAGAATCAGTGCTTTCATTAATCATTCGAATGAATTATTCGAATAAGAGAAGTATATCAGATTATCAATTATGTTTCATGCACCATTTCCATATCATAATTAGGGTTCCAAAACTGTATTAAGATGGGCTGCGTTTACAATTAGACAAGCAGCAAATTCAATCAAAATTCAAGTTCCAACTGGGATTACAATTAATGCCGTAACTGCAGGTATGCCGGATTCACCGTTCCAATACCTGATGCTAGTAAGCCTTTAGATCCATATCATATTTCCATAACAAAAGAGGTTCCAGATGCACTAAAGGATGTAAGTGAGATGTTAAAGACTACAGCAGACGTATCAGAAACGCTTGAATCAGACACTGTTCATCTGATAAGACAAACTCAAAATCAAATGACTCAACTAGGAGAAACTTTTGGCACCGCAGGCGGTCTGCTTTATACAACTGGAAACTATGTTTATTGCGCAGGGAAAATATTTCGTTTAGAGCCTCCTTCGCCAAATGATGAAATGCAATATCCACCTCCAGGATTAAAAAATTATTTACAAAATAATTTTTCATAATCCTATACAAGATTATGAAAATTTAGTCACTAGAATTTTCTTCTTTTTTTGTTTGATCTAGTTTTTCTTTTGGTTCGTCTTTGATATAATTCTCATAAATGTAAAACCATGGATCCATATTGATACTATTCAAATGTTCTTCAATCTCATTTCCTTTTTTTGATGAATTAGTTATCATGTCATTGCATGTTACGTCATAATGATATTAAAATGATCAAAAATATGTGATATAATTCATCATGATATTTCATAATCATATACGAGATTATTCCCTAAACACTTCCTTTAGTGGTATAATCTCAAAAAATCTCATTGCCTGACCAGACTTTAAACCAATTCATAGAATTAAACAAGACTCAATACGGAATTCAAAAAGGAACCCCCGCATCAAATGAATACATTACTATTATCACACCTTATGTTAACCAAACCATATCTTTGCAGCAAGAAATCAAATCATTACAAGAAAAACTTCCAAAGAAAGAACGTGTCAAGATAGTAAAGAAAGGTAAGAAATGATTGAGTACGCTATCTTCCTGGTGGTTCAACAAAAATTTAAGCGGAATAATTACAATGTCTGACATTTCTCGCAGTAAAGGAGCACACAGGCAAGCTTAGAAGTAATGAGGGATTATCAAGTACCACAGAATACTTGGCAACACTGACTGTCGATACTGGCAAGGACATGTATCTTGCAAGGGTAAAGGTCATATTCCATACCAATACTATTACAAGAAATCTCTCCGCTGCTGATGAGGTTGTGCTAAAGGTAAATGACACCATAATTGAAACTGCAAAATATTCAGCTAATGTATCCAGTGGTTCGGATATGGGTGGGGATGGCAAGGGATACTGTTCCTTTGAAAATATTGGTCACAAGGTTGCACAGGTGAAATAATCAAGCTAGAGGTAATTACATTAACTTCTGTCATTGATGTTGAAGGGTTCATAGAGTGCTTTGAGGAATCTACAGGTGAATCGCCATATCAGGCATCTGAATTTACATAGAATCTAATTCTTGCACTTTTCACAAACAGCCTCAAAGTTCCCATCAAGAATAATTGAGATCCCTGATGAGAAGCATTTTGTACATAATCCTGTCATGTAATATTCGAAACTATTGTGGAAAATTTGAATCATAATATTGAATATAGTCTCGATCATAGTCAACTAAAAAAAACAAAACCATGATGCGTAATTGTTTTAAGTTGAGATCCTAAGATGGAGCATTATGCCTGAAAACCAGCATTGCATTGTATGTGGGAAGGAAGTCATATCAAAAGAGCATACGTCATATCTCTACTGCAAGCTGCATCAAAACCACAGTATCCCCATTGGTGCCTAGATTGGTGATTTTTAATATTATCCTCATAATAGATAATCTGTGACCTGTGCTGATTACGTGTTTATATGAAACAAACAGTATCGTAAACCTTGATTGAAATTCCAGAAGAAATTTAAGAAATCCCTTCAGAACTATATCGTGGAACGTTATCTGCTTCATTTCAAAAATGAGAAATACTTACCTCAGAATTGTAGAGATCTTGCTTACAAAGCAAGAGATCTTGCATCTGACATGAAAAATGTCTCAGTGAGACTAGCTAGAGTTGCCACTAAATTTATTGAATTTGATGTTGCTGCCGAAAAAGAAGATTTGGATGCACTGGTTGATAAATTATCTCCAATTGGGGATGTTGATAATGTAAGACATGTTTTTGAAGAGCACATTGAAAAAGAGAAGGGAATTGAGGATGGAATCTTTTTCTTTAATAATGAAAGATTTTGGGAATGTCATGAAGCATTTGAAGGAGTTTGGAATCAATGTTATGGACGAGAAAAGGAGCTAGTACAAGGAATTATTTTAGTTGCAGTGGCATTTGCTCATGAGCAAGAAAATGAAGAAAGTATTGGCATTGGCATGTTAAGTAGAGCATTAGAAAAATTAGGTTCTTCACCCTCTGTGTATCATTCCATTGATGTTGATAGAATTAGAAAGAAAGCAGTTGAAATGCAACAAGCAAAAAAATTAACTAGGTTTGAGATTTAATTAATTCTAGAGCTTTTGGAATTACTTCTGCACCTTGAAGCAAACCTATACTTCCTTTCTTTGCTTGCTCTTCAGTCATTCTAGTAGTTCCATCATTTTGAATAAAATCAGCTGAAATTAAAACTGGTACAGGATCATCACTGTGACCTTTGTTAATACATGGTGTAGAATGATCAGCAGATATGACAATTGCGACTTTGCTTGAATCAATATTTTCAACAAGTGTTTTAAAAAATCTCTGATCAATTTCTTCTATATTTTTCATCTTGCCAACTGCATCCCCATCATGACCAAATTCATCTGGTCCTTTGAGATGAACATAAATTGAATTTTGAGTCTCCATTGCTTTTGCTGCAACTCTGGCTTTTTCTTCATAATCTGTTAATCCTCCAGCTTCAAATGCTTTCATCTTTAAAACATCTGAGATTCCAAGCTCTACTGGCATATCTACAATACATGAAAATTGCATAGAATATTTTTCATTAATTGGAATTACATCTGGATATTTATTTCCTGCATCTCTGAGTAGAATACAACTAAGTTCCTTCTTTCCTTGTTCTTTTCTTTTTTTATTAATTTGACTCTCTTTCATAATTTTGATTGATTGTTCTGAAAATTCATTAACAATATTTGCAGTAAATTTTGAATCTTCATCATCTTCTAAGGGTAAACATTTTTCAATTTTTAGAAAATCGCCAACTGCTTTTGCTACACCCATACCTCCGATGTTACTGTAAGCTGGGTCTGTATTGGTAATTTTTGAAGAAAGTTTTCTAGAGTTTGTTCTAATTCTAACTGTGACCCTATGACCGATTGTAGGTGCCACCACAACAGATGTATTTGGACTTGACAACTTTATTTTTTGTTCAATCTCTTTTGCAACTCCATGTGCATCTTCTTTTTCAATATTTCTGCCTGCTCTTCTATCTATTATTACTCCATCATCATTTAGTGTTGAATAATTTCCTCTTAATGCTAAATCCCCATCTTTGAAGTCAATCCCAATTCCAATGGCTTCGATAACTCCTCTTCCTGCATATTCTGAATGATTGAATTTGTATCCCAACATATTGAAAACAGCAATGTCTGACTCTGGAGCAATTCCTTTTCCAACAGAAATTACTTCTCCTATACAGCCGTTACTTGCAATCTTGTCCAAAGTTGGTGTATTTGCAGCCTCCAATGGTGTTTTTCCTTCTAAATCTGGATGTGGAAGATCTCCAACTCCGTCTAGTAGAACGTAAATTATATGAATATCCGAATTATCCATAATACTCCCTGTTTATCCAACTTAGATGCCACCTTTAAAGCTTGCAACAAAATATGCGATCAAAAATTTAGAATCAACTTGATTTTTCTAATTTAATTTTTCAAATTATTAATATTTGATCAAAGTATGGTTTTTTAATTTTTATTGAAATTAATTGCAAAACATGTTTTGAATTTAGAAATATAATCTCTTAGCAAACGTTTTAACAGACATTTACTTTCAGTTACACTTATGGGGGATATGCGTAAAGATTATGTCTCCGAGCGTTTCATGATTGTATCAAAAAAAGAAGACAAAATTATTGATCCAAAAAAATCCCCATTTGCTCCTGGTAATGAGTCCATGACAAATCCTTCAGTATTATCGCTTGTTGAAAAAGATGGAATGCTACAACGTCTTCAAGATAATGAGGATGAATATGTCGAGGGTTGGGTTATTAGAGTATTTGAAAGTAAAAATCCTACTGTTTCAATTGATACAGAAAATTCTTACAGTGACAGGCCTTTCTATAGTGAACCTGCATACGGATATCATTACATTGTTGTTGCATCCCCAAAAGAAAAAGATACATTTGCAACAATTGATCCTGAACAATGGTCAAATGTTTTAGTTGTTGTTCAAGATAGATTGAGGTGGCTCTATACTCAAAAAGGTGTTACCTACGTTTCAATTTACGCTGATTATGGTGATTTGGCAGGAAGCACTAACTCTCATCCTCACCTTAATCTTCTTACATTTTCCACTATTCCTCCAGTAATTGAGAATGAAGCTGAGGCATCACACAAAATTCTAAATGAAAAAGGCGTATGTCCAATGTGCCAAACAGTAAATGAAGAAATTGGTGGTCCAAGACAGGTTCTTCAATCAGAAGGCTTTATCGCATTTTGTCCTTGGTCCCCTTCATATCCCTACGAATTTTGGATTTCTCCAAAAAAACATACTACTAGTTTTTCCAAAATCACTCAAAAAGAAATTAATGATTTGTCTTTAATTTTGAGGGCAACTTTGGGTGGATTGTCCAAAACTGTCAAAAATGTATCATATAATCTTGTTTTCCATCTTTCTCCTGAAAAGAAAAATAGTAGACAAATTCATTGGCACATTGAAGTTTATCCAATTACAAAATCATGGTCTGGATTAGAACGTGGTTATGGTATTTTCTTAAATGATATTTCTCCAGAGCAAGCTGCTGAAAAACTTGGAGCGTCTTGCAGAAAAGAATTAGCTAATCTCGTTGGCATTGTATGATTTTCTGAATGGTTTATTTATCAACTAGAATCTGTTTTAATTATGGCAATAGAGAAATGGCTTGCAATAACAAGTGTAGCTTTGTTTGCAATGTTTGTAGGTGAAATGATTTCAATTTACACTTATGCTATCACTCCTCCTGAAAATGCTGTAATTGATGATTCCTGGTTTGATTCTAAAATATTTCAGTTTATTTCGATCGGTGTTGCCCCAGCTGGAATTTTAGCTGCAGTTCCTTATTTTATGACAAAACAATATGGTTCAAAATCAATAGGTGGATTAATTGTTGTAGGCGGAGTAATTTTGTTAGTGGGAATGTTTGTTTGTTATACTATATTAGATCAAATCAATGATGTTTATCTTACCGATATTGTAACCTTTACTCCAGTTTTATTTATGGGTCTGTCCCCTATTGTAATTGCTGTTGGTGCCTATTTGACCAAACAAAAAAAGAAACGTCCAAAAAAAGAATTCTTCTAATCATTATCAAATCTTAATTCATTTGCAGTTTGCTTAAAGCCTAATTTTTCATAAAATGGTTTTACATCATCTGTGCAATCTAGAATTGTTTTATAGCAACCTCTACTCTTTGCAATTTCTAGAAGGTATTTCATAATTTTATCACCTATTTTTTGTCCTTGAAAATCCTTGTTTACTACCACATCTTCAATATGGCCTACCATTCCTCCATCATGAATGAATTTTTGCTCTATTAGTAGTGTAGTGGAACCCACAATTTTTCCATCTAATTCTGCAACTGCAATTATGTGATCTGGATTGGAATTTATTTTCTCAAAAATCTTAACTGCCTTCTCATTATCAATATCACTTGTCTTCCGCAATGAATCAAGCGTTGTTAAAAATCCATTTTGAATGTCTTCTTTTCTTAATTCTCTTATTGTTATATTGTTCATTTTTATTTTCAGTTCTTACCTAGATTTTAAAAATGTTCTTGTCCTGCTTTTTTATAGATTGCTTTATTTCCAATATCTGTAAATCTGTTATTTGTAAGAAAATTATTGACTGGTTTTTTCTACTCATGGCCTTCTTGATTTCATAATCCCTTCAAAAGGATTTGTTTTTTGGTATGAATTCCAAAATTTCCTGTTCCATGATATATGGCCCACTATTTACATTGGCTTTTATCTCTGGTTTTTCATTCCAACTTTACATCTTTCTATTCTTTGAAATCTCAATTGCTCCTATGCCAAATTAGTTTTGTGTTCATTAAGACTCATAGTAACGAATACTTTTTTCTTATTGTATTGTTTTATCATATTTCTAAGACTAAAATTAAAAATTTAATCACGTTATATACAAACAAAAATATCATCAATTAACTTTTCAGTAGTTTTTAGATGTTCTAGAGTAGTTAGCGGTTTAATTGACACTGCCTACTTAATATTCACTCAAAATCTTTTACCATTCTCAAAACAATCTTCAATTGTTTTTCTAAGATAACTATCACACAATCAAACTGATTTTACACTATTTTCTCTTGCCCAATCAATTAGGTGCTCCCATATTGATTATTATCTCAACAGTGACTTGGGCTTTGGAAAAAATGTGGTGTATGGCGTAACCTTGTACCTAAACCTGCAACAAAAATTACTGCTTTCACAAATTCCATTTGAAAATTGACTATTTATGTTCAAGAATGAATTTTGACCAGACTCAAATAATTTTTAAAATTTTTTTCAAAACGTTATCTGGAGTTTCCCCAAATACTATAATCATTGGTTCTTTTCCAAAATCCCCTTTATGGTAAATTGCATCTGGTATTTTTGTTGAATTCTTGACTACTTTTTTTATGCCCCATTCAATGGTTGAGCCCTTAACTTTCACATTTTTTGGCTCTTCATTTCTATCATAACTTGAAACTACTAATTTTGATTTTTTGATTTTTGAAATTGTATTATTTTGATATTTTAGATTTATTGCAGAGCAAATTTTTGGATATTTTTTATTCATTATTAGTAATGCTGTTGCAACATGTTTTGAACCACCATAAGTCAGCTGACCAGATACAACTGCATCTTTTCCTGATTTGACTATTCTTCCAGAAATTCCTAGAATATCTTTTATTGATTTTGGTTTTTGTTTGGAATAAACAAAATTTATTTGGCATTCAGGAATATTTTTGTAAATATTTTTAATTTGAATAAATTTGTCTATTGCTTCTGATAAATCTCGATTTACAGTATCTTGAATTTCTGTGATTGCTATTCCTTTTCCTATTTTCTTTGCATTTATAATTGAATTTTGAGTAAATTGTTGGGCAAATTTTAATGACTCCTTTATTGTCTTGTTTTTTGCTAGAGCAAAAATTATGGCTGCTGAATAATTACATCCACTACCATGATTGACTCTGTTAATTTTGTTTCCAAAAATAAAATATTCTGTATTTTTTTCCAAAATAAAATCTGATATTGTTTTATCTCCTGTCTTGGCTCCAGTAATTACAACATTCTTTGCGCCCATTTTTTGAATTTTTTTTGCAATACTATGTAGTGATTTTTTAGAACCTATCTTAGTATTTGATAGTATTTTGGCCTCAAATTTGTTTGGTGTAATTACTGTTGCAAGAGGAATGATGTACTTTTGAAAATCCGAGATGGCTGATTTTTCTATTAGTGCTCCCCCAGTCGTTGATTTGATTACAGGGTCTACTACAATTGGAATTTTTATCTTTCTTAATTTACTATTTAGAATTTTAATAATTTGAGAATTGTATACCATTCCAATTTTTATTCCATCAATTTTAAAATCTGACATTAACAATTCAAACTGATCTTTTAAAATTTTTTGTGAAACAGGTTCCGTAATACCAAAATTTGATGTGTTTTGGCTGGTGATAGCTGTGATAACTGTTAACCCATGAACATTAAATGATGAAAAAGTTTTGATATCACTTTGAATTCCAGCACCAGATGATGGATCCGAGCCTCCGATTGAAAGTAAATTCATAATTTTCTATTTTTCTTAGCACTAATTTGTTTTTACTTTACATTTTTTAAATATTTCACTTTGTAACATTGATTTTATACTTGAATGATTCTCTTAAAACTAATGACTAAAATTCTAATAGTAAATGATGCTCCTACTGAAGAATTGCGATGTATAACATGTTTACTTCCTATGCAATATCAAACAAAAAAAGATGGAAAATTCTTTTGGCAATGTTTCAAATGTGGTAAACAATACCTTGTATCTACAAACACTGAGCACATTGAAGAAAGTTGCAGTCCTCCAAGATGACCAACGTCTCTGAAATTGAATCTCTAAAATCTGAAAATCAAAAACTAAGAAAACATATTTCTCTAATTTCTGCCGAAACTGAATTAACTCAAAGAGTGGGGGAGATAAGGAAAAATTTTACAAATTCTGATGATTCTAAGTCCATTATCAAGCCTATTATGGAAGAATCCTTAGAATAAAATCTGAAAAACTAACTCTACAAAAGGAATTGGGACTAAATTAATTTTAAAATTATGATGATGATTGGGTCACACAATCAAAAGAACAAAAATCATCTTTTAAACTATAGAATTCCCTACCACAATGCCTACATTCTTTTATTGCCCTCACAATAACATATAATGGCATTCTAACATTTAAGATAATCTATTTTCTTAATATTGTGCCAAGGAATTATGGGGCGATCAACACTTTTTTCATTTTCCACGATTGTTTAAATCAGGCAAAAACATAGATTAAGTTATGGCTACACAAATGACTTCTGCCAGACGCGGTGTTGCGACTGATGAAATGAAACAAGTTGCAAAAGATGAAGATGTTTCCTTAGATTGGCTTATTCCAAAAATTGCTCGTGGCTCAATAATAATTCCAAGTAATAATGTACGACCACAAAAAATTCACAATGTTGGAATTGGTAGCGGTCTTAAAACTAAAGTAAATGTAAACATTGGAACTTCAACTCTAAATGTAAATCTGGATGAAGAAATTGAAAAAGCAAAAGTTGCAATAAAATATCATGCAGATACAATTATGGATCTTAGTGATGGCGGTGATGTTAAAATGATAAGACAAACTCTTATGGATTCTGCACCAATAACATTTGGAACGGTTCCAATTTATGAGGCTTATAATTATGGTGTTGAAATTCACAAAAATCCTCTGAATTTAACAGAAGATGATTATCTAAATGCATTTGAAAATAATGCAAAAGATGGAGTTGATTATACAACAATTCACTGTGGAATTACTAAAGATATTGCAAAAAGAATTCTAAAAGTTCAACGATATGGTGGAGTTGTAAGTAAAGGTGGAACAATTACTGCTGCATGGATGTTAAAACATGATAAGGAAAATCCATACTTCACTCACTATGACTATTTGATTGAAATTGCTAAAAAATATGATGTTACATTTAGCCTCGGAGATGCACTTAGACCAGGCTCAATCTTGGATTCTCATGATGAATTACAAGTTCAAGAGATGATCAATATTTCTCAATTAACGAAACGAGCGCATGAACAAGATATTCAAGTAATGGTTGAAGGCCCAGGACATGTTCCATTAAATGAAGTTGCAGCAAATGTAAGGTTGGCAAAATCTCTAATTGGTGATGTGCCATACTATGTTCTAGGTCCATTAGTTACTGATGTTGCATCAGGTCATGATCATATTGCAAGTGCAATAGGAGCTGCAGTTTCAGCCAGTGAAGGTGTAGATCTTTTATGTTATCTTACTCCTTCTGAACATTTGGCTTTACCAAATGCTGAAGAAGTAAAAGCTGGATTAATTGCATATAGAATTGCAGCTCATGCAGGTGATCTTGTTAAAATTCGTGATAAAGTTATCAAATGGGATATGGAAATGACAGAAGCTAGACGTACTTTAGATTGGGAAAAGCAACTTGCATTATCTATAGATCCTGAAGAAGCAGCTAAGATTCATAGTAGAACAGGACAGCATCCTGGAAATAATGTGCCATGTACAATGTGTGGTGGTGCATGTGTTTACATGATGTTACCACAACAAAAAAAATACGAAAAAGAAAGTAATAATTTACAACAAATTGAATAAGACTTTTTCAAGACTAGGAACTGTCTCATAATTTCCTAACTCTTCAACATCTATCCATTCAAATTGTGAATTTTCCCAGTTAAGCTCGATCGTTGGGTTCTCTGCTTCAAATAAAAATGGGTATATCTCCCATTCATGATTTTCATATTGTGGAGAATTCACTCGCATTCCTTCTGCAGATTTTACAAGTGTAATCTTGTCTTCTGTAATTCCAACTTCTTCAAAAATTTCAATCTTTGCTCTTTTCAATGGCTCTTCATCATTTTCAATGATTCCGCTAATTCCAGCCCAGAGCCCTTTCATTGATTTTACTCTGTCACTTCTTTTGAGAATCAATAATTTGTCATTATTTCTAATGAAGGATGTGACAATTTTTGTTGAACGCATACTTGCTATTTTTCAATGGATTTTGCCATTTTAGTTAGTTTTTTGTAAGATTCATTGGTATCTGTATGCTTTGCAAGTCTCTCTTGGCATTCTTTGATGTATGTAATTACCTCTTCAGTCTTTGATTCTTGAACAGCAGTAAGTAATCTGCCAATGTCTTTCCAAAGTTCTTCTGCAACTCTTCTAATTTCTGGATTAGCAATAATTGTTTCAATTAGTTCTGGGGATTCTGTCATGATGCTTTCTGCCAATGTCTTTTGAACTCTAAATGTTGTACCTGACATTTTTTCTGTAAGATTCATTTTTTCATCTTTTGAAATAATGTTTGCAAAAACTAAATTTATCAAATGAGTTAACCCCAAAATTACTGCAATTTTTTTATCATGCTCTGCTGCATCAATAGTTACAAAATTTGCCCCTTCAAACAATGATTTTACAACTGTTAGTTCTTTTTTAGCATCTTTAATTGGAACTGAAATTATATTTTGACCTTTGATAATTTTTGTTCCTGGACCAAACATTGGATGAATACAAATTGGATTAATCTTGTCTGGCATTTTTGATAATGATGAAACTACTTTTGATTTTTCTGATGATATTTCTACGAGATATGTTCCTCTTTTCATCTCTTTTGCAATGAGTCTAATAATTTCCGGTGTTCTTCTTGTGGGTGTACATAATACTACATAATCTGCCTTTAGAATTGAACCCACCAAAGAATCCGATTGTATAATATTTTTTCCTGTAATTTTATTTTCTGAATCATATCCTGTTACTTCAAAATCTTTCTCTGCAAAATATTTGGCAAACCATTGTCCCATTTGACCTCCAGCACCAACAACTGTTATCTTCTTCATTGTTCCTCATTCATAATGTTACTCAGTATATTCATTCCCTCAATTAGTATTTTCTCGTCTTGACATGCAGAAATTCTAATAAAATTCTTATAATTTCCAAATCCCTCTCCTGGGGCTATGGCAAGACCTTTACCAAGAGCACTATTTGCAAATTGAACCCCATCAAATCCATCTTGATTAATTCTAGCAAAAATATACATTGCACCATCTGGAACTACAAAATCTAGTCCCATCTCAGATGCTTTTTCAGACAACATATCTAGTCTGTTTTGGACCGTATTAGAATTGTTGGATGTGTCTGCCTCTAGGGCTTTCATAGCAATGTATTGGATGGGTTCAGACACATTTGTCAGGCATAATGCCTCTAATTTTGCCATTTTTTCAATAATTTCTGTATCTGCAATGGCATATCCAATTCTAAAGCCTGTCATTGCATGAGATTTTGAGAATGATTGTGTAACAATACTTTTTTTATAATTATATGATAGAATACTTTTCCAGCTAGTTTTTGCATACTGGGAATAGATTTCATCACTAAGTAAATACAGATCATTTTGCTTAGCCAATTCCACAATATCGTCTTGCAATTTTTCAGAAAGTATTTTGCCTGTTGGGTTATTCGGATAATTTAAAACAATCATCTTCGTGTTTGAGTTAATTGTATTTTTCATTTGCTCTAATGATGGCTCCCATTTTTCTTCTAGAGTTGTATTGATAGTCCTTACTTTGATTCCTGCATTTAGTGCACAATCTTTGTATGCAGGCCATGCAGGTTCAATCACTATCATTTCATCACCTGGATTAAGAAGCGTTGTAATTGCAGTAAAGATTGAGAATCTGGCACCCGGACTGACAATGATGTTATCTTCAGTTACATTTGCGTTAAATTTTTTAGAAACATATTTGGCAAGTGCATCTCTGAATATTGGCATACCTTTTGCTTGACCATATTTTAAAAATCCTTTATCAAAAACTTCTTCTAATGCATTTTTCACAATAACTGGTGGTAAAAAGTCTGGCTCTCCAACTTCCATATGTATTATTTTTTTACCTTGTTGCTCCATCGATTTTGCTTTTAGGAAAATTGAGAGGTGTGTTTGTTTATTGGTTGATTGAACTTTCACTGATTCATTTAATAGGAAATTGAAAAATTTTGCTGCAATAATTTCATCCATTCCAATTTCATTGCATAATGAAATTACTTTTCCACGTAAATTATCTTCTCTGATTTCATCTGTCACTCCTTTCCCAATATTTTTTTTAACTTCGCCAATTTCTTTTGCAATATCTATTCTAGTTTTTAGTAACTTCATCATTTCAAGTGTAACTTCATCCATCCTGTTTCGAAGATCATTAATATCTGCCATTTTCTTACAAAACAGGCTTGATTGCCCCAGCAAGTAGTGCATGATCTGCTATGGTTAAGGCAACAAGTGAGTCCACTACCGGTGGAGCTCTAGGAACTACGCATGGGTCGTGTCTTCCCTTTACTTGAAGAATTGCTTCTTTTTTTGTCTTGATGTCCACAGTACTCTGTTTTTGTGCAATTGATGAAGCGGGTTTGAATGCAATTCTCATAGTTATTGGCATTCCATTTGAAATTCCTCCAAGAATTCCTCCTGAGTTATTTGTCTTTGTAATTATCTTTCCTTTTTTTATTGTATACAAGTCATTATTTTCAGAACCACTCATCTCTGAGCCTCTAAATCCTGAACCAAACTCAATCCCTTTAACTGATGGAATTGAAAAAATTGCTTTGCTCAAATCTGATTCTAATGAACTAAAGATTGGTTCTCCAAAACCCACCGGAACATTTGTTGTAACTGATTCAATAATCCCTCCAAGTGAATTCCCTTTTTTACGTGCATTCAAAATACTTTCTCGCATCATTTTTGCAGTTTTATTTTCAGGACATCTAACTTCATTTTTGTAAATAGATGATGTCATTTTTTCATTGAATTCTTTTTCCATCTTTATTTTTCCGATTTGTGATGTAAATGAATTCGTTTCAATTCCTAGTGATACTTTGAGCAATTTTCTTGCAATTGCACCACCCATAACATGTGTTGCAGTTAATCTTCCTGAAAATCTGCCTCCCCCTCTATAATCATTGAAGTGATTATATTTTATCATGGCAGGATAATCTGAATGCCCAGGTCTTAGTTTTGTTTTCAAATTTTCATAATCTTTTGATTTTTGATCACTATTCCAAATCAACATAGTAATTGGCGCACCAGTTGTAAATCCTCTAAACACTCCTGAAATAATTTCTACAACATCTCCTTCCTTTCTTTGTGTTGATATCCTATTTTGACCTGGTTTTCTCAAGTCTAACATTTTCTGAATTTCTTTCTCATCAATTTCTAAACCTGCAGGGCAACCATCTAACACTGCACCAATAGCTTTTCCATGGCTTTCACCAAAACTTGTTAAAACTAAACGCTGACCAATTGAACTTCCGGGCAATAATTTATCAAAGCTAAATGATGCTTATAATTCCTCATTCTGAAATTTCTACTCTAGGTTAGATTCTTTTTGATAATCTTTTATGACTAATTAAAAATTATATAATTAGCCATATTTTTATGAAATAATTATAATATATTCTTAAATATCATGATTATATACGTAATACATGCGAAAACGTGTAAATTTTAAACCATAATTTGCGCGGCCCTGCGAAAAAGACATGTTATCTGCGCAAAAGCGTTGTGGGTGAGGAGAATGCTTTTCACCCTATACAGGGTCGCGCCTTTTACAACTTCTACATGATTTTTTTTAAAATCGTTTTTTAATTCACTTTAATTTTTGCACCCAGACGATTCATCTCTTCTAGAAAATTTGGAAACGAAACATTTACTGATTCAGGATCTGTTACTATACAATCTCCTAAATACATTCCAGCAATACAAAAAGACATGAATAATCTGTGATCATTTTCGGAATTTAGTTCTGCACCTTTCAAATTCTCTGAAGATTCTAAAATTAAACCGTCATCTTTTTCTTGAATTTTGATTCCAAGTTTTACAAGTTCTCTTGATATAATTGCAATCCTGTCTGTCTCTTTTAGTCTTGCATGTTTTACATTAACTATTTCAATTGGTGCTGATGATTTTAATGCTAAAATTGCAAGTGGTGGAAGAAGATCTGGAGAATTACTCAAATCAAATTTTCCTCCTGTTAGTTTTTCAGGTGATTTAATTTTGATTTCTTCATCATTAATCACTATAGTGACTCCTAGCTGCTCCAAAATATCTATGAATACTTCATCACCTTGTGGTAAATTCCCAATGCTTCCTTTAATTGTGATTTCATCACCATTAAGAACAGTAGCTGAAAGAAGTAATGCAAGACTAGAAAAATCAATTGGAACTGTAAATGTTGCCTTTTTATATATTTGTGGTGATATGTTGTATCTTTTGTATGGGATTAATGTTTGAACTGTAACTCCAAATTTTCGCATTGTAGCTATTGTTGCATCAAGATATGGCTTTGATACTAAATTTCCTTCTATTATAAGATTAATTCCTTTTTCTGTTAGAGGGGCACTAATTAATAATGCTGAAATAAACTGACTAGAAAAATTTCCTGGGATTTTCACGTCTCCTCCAAAAATCTTTCCTTTAATTTTAATTGGTGGTTTTCCATCAGTTGTGCTGCATTGCGCTCCTATACTTGATAACGCATCAAGAAGTGGCTGCATAGGCCTTTTCTGCAAACTAGAATCTCCTGTTAGAGTAATCTCTTCCGAAAACAGACTGGCGATTCCTGATGCGATTCTGATAGTTGTCCCTGAATTTTCCGCATTGATTTCAGGCACGATTTTGTCAAATTTTATAGAATTTTTTACAATTATTACTGCGTCTTCAATTTCCATTTCCGCCCCAAATTTTTTACATGCTTCTATAGTAGCAACAGTATCTGCTGAATGTAAAATATTTTCCACTTTGCTATTATTTCCAGCAAGTGAAGCAAGAAAAATTGCTCTATGTGTATAACTCTTATTTGCAGGACAAACTATTTGTCCAGAAATCTTTGATTTTTTAACTTTACACTTCATGAACTTCCGCCTTTTTATTATTCACTTTGGAAACAATCACTCTTCCTTCCATAGTGGCAAATATTTTTTTGATGTTTGATTCATTTTCTTTTTTTACAATTGCTACAATGGCAGGTCCATTACCAGAAACTGAAGCTGCAAGTGCTCCTTTTTCAATCAAACTAGTAATAATTTTAGGATCTGAATTTAGAATTGAAGCAGTGGCTAAACCGTTAATTATCATTGCTTCCCAATAATTTGCTTTTCTTGCCAATTCCCAAGCATTTTCAAACACTGTAGATAAAACTTTGAGATTTTTCAGATTTCCACGTTTTCTATTTTTTGGAATAAATATCACTACAATCAAATTGGTTGGTCCTTTCTCAAAATGGATTCGTCTTTTTTTTGCATTGTCAGTTACATTAAATCCACCATAGTAACATGAGCATGCATCATCATATGCCCCAGTAATACTCACTTTGGATTCAATTGATGCATCAACCCCCGCAAGCAAAATTTGTTGATCAGTAAATTTTGGTTTGAATATCTTTACACATGCAAGTGCAACTGCAGATGAAATTGCACTTGAGCTCTTCAGTCCATACCCTGTTGGAATTTCAGAATCTAGTCTAACTGAGATTTTGTTTTTCTCCAAATCTTTCTTTGAGATAATCTTCTCAATTGTTTTATTGATTAATCTGGAGCTGAGGGTTTTATTGTCTGATTCTATTATGATTCCTTTACCTGAACTAGTCTCTACTGTGGTTTCTACCTTCAACTCTATTCCTAAAGTTGCACCCTTTTGATTTGCAATGGCGTTAACTAGTGATATTGCGCCATGGACTGTAGCCTTTACTTTTGCCATCAAAATCCCCCTAACAATGCTTTTTTCATGGCATTATAAGGTGCTTCCATATCGTGCCATATCTCAAATGCTCTTACTGCTTGACCTAATAGCATTTCATAGCCGAAAATTATTACTGCATTTTTTTCTTTTGCCTTTTTTATAAAATCTGTATGCATTGGCATGTATACAATATCATAAACGATTGTCTTATCATTGATACTATCTAAAGAAATTGGGCTTGGCTCATTTTTTAGTCCTATTGATGTTGCATTTACAATAATATCATAATCTTTTGCAGAGTCCTTTACATCTTCAATCTTGATTGCATTTGCATCAAGTCCCATTTTCTTTGCAAATTCTGATATGTTTTCCGCTTTTTCTAAAGTTCTGTTTGCAATTGTAATGCTCTTTGCTTTCTCTTTTGCAAATCCTACAACTATTGCTCTTGCTGCTCCCCCTGCTCCAAGAAGAAGCACTTTGGTATTTTCTATGTTTAATTTCTTTTTCTTAAATGGCTCTAGAAAACCATCCATATCTGTATTGTATCCTTTGAGAACTCCATCTTTATTTGTAACAGTATTTACTGCACCAATCAAACTGCATGACTCATCCACTTTATCCAAATACTTCATCATCTCTACTTTATGTGGAACGGTAATATTGAATCCATCTATCTTTATTTTTTTGAGACCTTCAATTCCTTCTTCTAATTCTCCTGTTGGAATTCTATATGCAATGTATGAGCAATCTAAATTTAATTCTCTAAATGCTGCACTGTGGATATTTGGAGATAATGAATGATCAATTGGATCTCCAATAACTGCAAATGATTTTCCCATCTTATTTTTCTCACTAGTATGATTGATTTAAACTCTCAACTGATAATTATTTTAGATTTATAATTTTCTTTACTTCGTCAACACTGAATTGTCCTGGAGCTACCGCCTTTCCTAAAGAGACGTATGTGTATGGACTGCCCAAATATAGGCACAAAATCCTTGAAATCCTGCCCATATCGCCCATTGCAAATGATATCAAATTGTTCTTTCCTTTCTTGCTATACAATTCAAGCATTCTAGTCGCATCATCTGTTGAATTTGCTGTACTCACAATTTTTAAATTATTTGAGAACTTACTCATTTGAGTAATTTTCTTTTTTAATTCTGCAGTTTTTGGAGTTCTCTTAAAGTCATGCCATGAAACAAGTAATTTTGTTTTTGTTGATTTTAGATATTTTGTAAATTGTGAATTTTTCTTTAGTGTGTTAAATTCCACATCTAACAAAAATGGATTATACTCTGCAATAAGTTTTAGGATTGCTATTCTTTCCTTTTCATTTCCAGAAAATTTTCCGCCCTCAGTTTTTGGTCTGAATGTGCATACAATTCTATTCAGATCTTTTTTGATTAATTCTAATGCTTCTGGAATTTGTTCAATTTTTAAAAAATCGAATCTCACTTCAACAAAATCAGATTTCTTTACTGCAATTTTCAATGTCTGTTTAATTTTATTTGGTGTTTCTTCAGTAATTGACACGCAAGTTTTGTACTTCATTTTTCTAGAATGTATTCATCTGAAACTTCCATTCCAAAATGTCTTCCTGTTGCAGACTTTGAATGAACCATTACAGTATCTCCTTTTTTTAGGTGTGTAACTGACACTAGTTGTCCGTTAGGTTTTACAAACCTAATTGTTTCAGCATCTTGTGCAATTATTCCTCCAATCTCTCCTTCTGCAGAAGCTTTAATCATCAACATTGGTCTTCTTTCTATTTTTGATCTTCCTACAGTTGCTCTTCTTGCTTTTCCTTTTGAATTTAGAATTAAAACTTCAGAACCTGTTTCTATTTCTGAAAGATAATTAGTTGTTCCGTCTGGTGATAATGTGTAACAGTGAACTGCACCTGCATTTACTCTAAATGGTCTAGGTGAAGTAAATGATGAGCCTACTGATTCATTATGGACAAGAAACAAAAAGTTTGATCTGCTTCCAATTAACATACCTTCTCCTTTGTGAAGCATAGATGCAGTGTCAACACATACTCGTTCCCCATCACCCACTTCTTTAATTTCAATAATCTTTGCCGGCTTCATATCAAAACTTCTTGTTCCTAGGTATAGCATTGCTTCTCTTACCTCGTTAATTGAATCTGTGCTGAAAATTACTCCGTCTACCCCTACTTCTAAAATTGAGAACATCTTTCTTACTTCTTCAGGAGTTTTTGCAATTGCAAAAATTTTTGTGTGTATTTTATGGAGTTTTGCTATTATATTTTCTAGTGGAATAATTTTCCAATCCTTAACCTCAACAATCACAAAGTCTAATCCCTTCTTTGCAACAGTAAGAATATGTTCAATATCTGAATTTGATAATACTTGAAATTTCATTCCAACTTTCTTGCCTTTTGGTTTTACCATTCCTTCTTTTTCAAGAACCACATAGTTTGATGTATTTGTTGGATAAACTGTTTGAACCTTTGTTTTTTCCTTTCCTAGTTTCTTTGGATCAATATACAACATCTTAATTCCTTCAGACTCTAATTGTGGAAGAAATTTATCTAATTGTGCTTGTGAGACTTTGGGTGAAATAATTAATTCTCTATTCTTATTCAATTTTCTTCATTGCTTCCTTTGCAGTTACTTTTCTAAAAATTATGTCAGCTAATGCTTCAACCATTTTTTCAGGTGTTTTGTGTGCAAAGATGTTTCTACCATATGTAATCCCTTTAGCTCCTGCAGTCATGGCATCTTCAGTCATTTGAAGAATATCTAAATCTGTTTTTGCTTTAGGTCCACCTGCAATTACAATTGGCACTGGTGTACTTTTTACAATTTTTGCAAATGAATCGATATCTCCTGTGTACAGTGTCTTTACAATATCTGCACCACATTCTGCTCCAATTCTTGCAACATGTGCAAGAATTTCTGGATCATGTGGGTCTTTGATATTTTCACCTCTTGGATACATCATTGCTAAAAGTGGCATTCCCCATTTATGACATTGGTCTGCAGTCATTCCTAATTGTTCTAACATCTCTGGTTCTTCTTTGCCTCCTATGTTGATGTGTAATGAAACTCCATCTGCTCCCATTGCGACTGCTTCCTTTACTGTTCCAGTTAGCATTTTTCGGTTAGGTGATAATGATAATGATGTACTACTTGAGAAATGAACTAAAACTCCGACTTTGGTTGGTTTTGGGAGTGCTTTGAGAATTCCTTTATTGATAATTACACTAGTAAGTCCATGTCCTTCACATTTGTAAATTGTAGATGTAGGATCTTCAAGACCTTCAATTGGTCCATTTGAAATGCCATGATCCATTGGAATACATAACATTCTTCCTTTTCGAAGAATTCGATTTAATCTGATTTGATTACCTGATACCATGCGTTGATCTGCTTTTTGTGCCCTACTTAAAAATAACGTGACTCGTAAATCCAGTATTTTTTAAATTAAGCATAAATCACTCATTATATGTATTCATTATTTCTATCAAGGATTAAATAGAAAATGCAAAGGATGTACAACAATTGAGTCAGACTACTGAACAAATTCAAAAAAGTGATATTAAAGATATTTTAGAAAATTCTCTTAATGGTCAACGACCTGGACCTGAGGACTGCTTGAGACTCTTAGAGTCTGATGATGTTCATTTGATGGGTCTTGTTTCAGGACACTTGACAAAAAAGAAGTTTGGTAAAAAAGCCTCTTTTGTAAACAACATTATTTTGAATTATACCAACGTGTGCATTACTGATTGTAAGTTTTGTGCATTTTACCGATCTCCAGGTGCTGAAGATTCTTACACACTTACCCTTGATCAAATAGAATCTAGAGTGAAGGCTGCATGGGACATGTTTAAGATTCGTCAAGTCTTGATTCAAGGCGGACACAATCCAAGTTTGAAGATAGAATATTATGAAGATGCATTTAGAATGATTCGAGATAAATTCCCAAAAGTTGGAGTTCATGGATTATCTACATCTGAAATTGATATGATTGCAAGAGTTGAGAAATCTTCTACTACAGAAATTTTATCTAGACTAAAAGATGCTGGACTACAATCAATACCTGGTGCCGGTGCTGAAATTTTAACGGATTCTGTTAAAGACATAATCAGTCCAAAAAAAATCTCTAGTGATGATTGGATTAGAATAATGGATGAGGCACACTCACTTGGAATTCCATCTTCTGCAACAATGATGTATGGTCATGTTGAAAACAAAAATGATATTGTTGAACACTTTTTCAAAATTGCAAAACTGCAAGAAAAAACTAAAGGCTTCATGGCATTTATCCCATGGAATTTTGAACCAAACAATACTTTGATGCACGAAGAAGGATTGGTAGAATATGGAACTGGAGGAATCCAACTATTAAAGATGATTGCAATATCAAGATTGGTATTTGATGGATTGATTCCACACATACAATCTTCATGGCTCACTAACGGTGTTGGTATGGCACAACTTGCATTACAGTATGGTGCTGATGATTTTGGTGGTACTCTAATTGGAGAGGAGGTAGTTTCATGCACTGGTGCACGCTCAACTGAACTTACTGACAAAATAATCATCGAAGCAATTCATCAAATTGGCTATGAAGTAGAAGAGCGAGATAATTTCTATAATCCTGTAACTCTATAGTCCATAATCGGACCATTTAGCATCAACTAGATTCTTTGTTTTATCATCAACTTTCACAGGTTGTTGGATTTCTCTTTCATATCCTTCTTCTCTAGTTTTTTGTGTTGCATCAATTCCCATCTTTGAACCTAGATTGACAAGAGGTGATGCTGGATCAAGAGTATCAGTTGGTGTGTTATTGATAATTGTAGTGTCTCTTGCAGCATCTGCTCTAGTAGTAATTGCCCAAACCACATCATTGATGTCGTGAACATTGATGTCCTCATCTACCACAACGAACATCTTTGTTAATGATAACTGTCCCATTCCCCATAATCCCATCATCACTTTCTTTGCTTGACCTGGGTACCTCTTTTTGATTGAAATTATCGCAAATCCTTGGAACCATCCTGCTGCTGGCATACTAAAGTCTACAACTTCTGGATGGAACATTTGTATCAATGGCAAAAATGATCTTTCGATCACTTTTCCGATGTGTGCATCCTCTAGAATTGGTTTTCCTACTACCGTAGTTACATAAATTGGATCTTTTCTTCTCATAACTCCAGTGAGTGTGAATGTCGGGTATGGTTCAACTGGGGTATAGTATCCTGTATGATCTCCAAATGGTCCTTCATCTCTAATGTCAGCAGGATCAACATATCCCTCTAAAACAATTTCTGCATTTGCTGGTACATCCAAATCGATTGTTCTACATTTTACAGTTTTGATTCCTTCCTTTCGTGTAATTCCTGCAAATAAATATTTGTCAAGTCCTTCTGGTACTGGTGCAATTGATGAAAATATTGTTGCAGGTTCCCCCCCAATAATTATTGCTACTGGAATTTTTTCTCCTCTATCTTTTGAAATATCTCCATGATGAGCTCCTCGTTTGTGTTTCTGCCAGTGCATTGATGCATGAGTTTTATCAATAATTTGCATTCTGTAAACACCAAGATTTCTTATACCGGTTTCTGGATGCTTTGTTGCAACTAGTCCCAAAGTGATGAATCTTCCTGCATCATTTGGCCACGATTTTAAAATTGGTAAATCATCAAAAGATGCATTACTTGATATTATCTCAGTTACAGGGCCACTTGTTTCTGCTTTAGGAAATGATGCTGTCATCTTTGATAATTCTGGAAGTTTTTTTATCTTGTTTAGTAATCCTGATGGAATATCCATCTTTGTCATATCTACAATTCGTTTACCAATCTCAGTAAAATCTGTCATCTCAAGCCCTATTTCTAATCGTTTCATCGAACCAAACGCATTTCCTAAAACTGGTATGTCAAATCCCTTTACATTTTCAAAAAGAATTGCAGGACCATTAGAATACATTTCTCTTCTCAGGATTTCTGCAATTTCTAAATCAATATCGACTTGAGTTTTTACTCTCTTTAATTCTCCTTTCTTTTCTAGTTCTGAGAGGAACTCATGAATATCTTCAATTGCCACAATAACTTTGATCTTAGTTCAAGTATAAGCTTAACTGGATTTATCTAAATTTTTTTAACACATGAATTCTAATTTATACTGACAGAAAATCAATTATGGCTGATAACAAATGTGTTGTTTGCAAGGGTAATGAAATCATAGAATTACTTGGTTCTGAATGTCTCTTTTGTAATGGAACAGGTGAGCCAAACAAATCTGCAAAATCATATCTTGATTCTCATATTTGTCAATGCATCTTTCTTGATAGAAAGAAATGCCTCTATGTGGAAAGCGATGTCATCATGATACCCCAAACAAACCAAAGATTCTTCTTAGTCCTGAATGATTACATTGGTGGCAGTTCATTCTTTCTGTCATGGCCCCCAGATCCAAATTTACAGTAAAAGCATAATTCTGACTCCATGTACTTTAATTGCTCAACTTGAATTGCTCCTAGTTTTAGTGCAATCTTTGTTAGAATTTTGTATTTTAGTGGCATTGCAGGAATTACTTCTTCCATGTATACTCTGTAATGATCGGGACAAAATTTGAGTGTGATTTTGGATGGTTCTTTACCTTTCTCATTTACTTGTTTTGTAAAATTGATCTGTTCTCGTATGTATTCATGTTTTGGACATGGACAATCTTTGCCTCCTGGATGTTTGTATGCTGGGATATTTTTCCAGTCAAACTCCGGAAATTCCTTCTCAAAGTCGTCCATTAGATTGACTATGGCCTCAGTGCATATAAAACTTGATCAAAATTGGTTCGGTAATCAACCCAAATGTACATAAACCCCAGATTGCCCACCAAAATTATGGCGACTGCTAAAAAGGAAACAAAGCAAGATCTTGAAAACAAGATTGCCGAATTAGAAGCAAAACTAAATCAACTTTCTACTCAACTGGATACAAAACCAGCTGAAGCAAAACCAGCTGAAGCAAAACCAGCTGAAGCAAAACCAGCTGAAGCAAAACCAGCTGAAGCAAAACCAGCTGAAAGGCCTGCTGCAACAACCAAACCTAAAGGTGTTCTACCAAAAGGTATGGAAGCAAAACCAGCTGAAGCTCCCAAACCACAGGATGTGCCAAAACCAGCTGAAACAACATCACAACCTCCAGCAACAGTACAAGAGGCTTTAGAGAATGCATACTATACTGCTCCTATGACTTCATTCCATGATTACAGAGCAAAAGTAACCGGATATTCCCCAGCACCCAACAGATACTTTGTAAGAAGATCTGCTCCTGTAGGAAAAGTACCAACAAGAAACTGGAATGATCAAAAAGCAACAGTTACTGGTTACACAGCACCATCAAACCAATACTTTGCAACAAGAGCAAGAATGGCATTCCATCCAGCTGATAAAACATTTGGAGGATTCAGTGGCATTAACTTGACTGTTGAAGGCGTTACTGAACAATTGCAAACACAACAAGCACCTCCACCAGAACCACCAAAGCCTAAAAGAGGCACACTTCCAAAAGGTTTCTAATTCAATTACATCCTTTATTTTCTATTTTTAATAGTAATGTTCTTCCTTCGTCATTTTCTATATTATATATGTCTCCAAGAATTGTATGTCTTAGATGTCAACAAAACGAATGGCTTGAAAATGAAGAATTGAATTATTTGCCAATAGTTGGCAAGATGGAATATGAAAACTATTGTCGCTGATACCGAAAATGGGATTCATGTTAAACTGTGGCGATGCAACAATTGCATGTATATCATATATTTTTGGGAACCTAATTAATTCTATTAATGACCATCCCAAATCTCTATTTGAAATCTTTTAAAATTTTTACAAATTATTGTGCATTTTTCTAAATCTCGCTTATCAAGAATAGGACACATCAAAATGTAAATAAACAATGCGATATTTACTGTAAGGAATGACTGCAAAACGTAAGGCAAGTACGAAACGAGATCTAGAAGAAAAAATCACAGAACTTGAAGTAAAATTAACTAAATTATCTACTCAACTGGAAGCAAAACCAGCTGAAGCAAAACCAGCTGAAGCAAAACCAGCTGAAGCAAAACCAGCTGAAGCAAAACCAGCTGAAGCAAAACCAGCTGAAAGGCC
>JAOTTS010000034.1 GCA_029864335.1 Candidatus Nitrosopumilus sp.
TAAATTCCTGCTATGAACGTGAGTGGAATGAATATGCTGGCAATTATGGTTAATGTCTTCATCACCTCATTCATTTTGTTGCTAGCTGTTGAAAGATAGAGCTCATGCAATCCTGTGATATTCTCCGATACGAGTCAAGTGTTTCAAGCAGATGAATCACGTGCTCATACACATCATGGATATAACGAATGGTTTCAGTCTCTATGAATTTCTGATCTTGATGCAACAAGGTGTTTAGCAATTCTCGTTCAGTTCTAACAATTTTGGAAAATATGACCACTTCTTGCCGCAGGTGGTAAACATCATGCAGTAATTTTTCATTTGAATTATCCGTGATGGCCACTTCAATTTTTTCAATCTTGTTTTCAATGTGCTCAATGGTTGGGAAATAGTGGTCCACAAGGGTGTCAAGTAATGAACAAAACAGGTAATCGTTTTTTTTATTTCGTAAAAGCGAACTTTCATTGTTTATTCTTTCTTCTATGTGTTTGAATAGATCATTCTCTTTTTCATGAAACGTAATGACGAAATTTTTGCCAAGTATTAGCGAGATGTTACTGTATTTTGGTTTCTTGCTTGATTGACCATAAAAAAAGGTTCTTGCAATTACAAACAGATAGTTTTGAAACTCTTCAATTTTTGGAAGATGGCTAGTGTTCATAATTTCCTCAAGGGTAAGATTACTGATTCCAAAAGCATCCCCTATTTTCTGAATTATTTCCGCATCGTGTACCCCTACCACATCAAGCCAGAATACAGAGTTATCATCTAATTTTGGGAATTCGCTTACGGATTCTATCTGGTTTTTTTTACAATATTCTCCCGCATATTGAGTCAGACTAATTTTTGTTTTATCAGAATATTTTTCCCCTACATGAATGAGTGTCCCTTGTGGGCTCCCAACTTTTTTTGACGAATGCTTCCTTAACTTTAATACAGTATTGATTTTTTTTTATTATGAATAACAAGGGATGGTCAAACTAGTTTATTATATTATTAAAATTCAGGGTAAAATCTTGAATGCCAGTGATGTTTTTTATCTGTCAGGAGATAAAATAGACTAGATTATTTTTTCTACTCTTCTTTGATTTCTTTTTTCAGATCCTTTAATGATTCCAAATATTCCTTTTCCATTAGATTCTCAAGCTTTGTTTTGTTGTTCTTATTTTTTTGTGGTGCTTTTCTTCTTTTTTGGCTCAGTCATGTAATAGTATAATGAATCTTGCTTATATTATTGATATAGACATGGTTTATCCATATTTGTCAAATCAAAATTGGTATTGTTTAATACGCTATGATACATGATATGTCATGGAAAAAATAAATGAAAAAACCAAAGAAAAACTAAAAAAATCAAGAGAAGAGAATGTAACTGACGAAGAATTTCCATCAAGAACAGGAATTAACAAACAACCAAAACTTGAAAAAAAGACTAACAAAAGAAAATCTCACAAATCTATTCAATAAAATTTTTGAATGAATCTAGTGAAAGATTTCACTTATTCCATTTATCATGAACTGAACTGCAAAAGCGGCCAGAAAAATCGCAAAGACCCTAGTCACAATAAGTGATCCACGTTTTCCAAGAATTTTGTTAATAGGTTCAGAAGTCAGTAACACAAGATATGTTATTGCAGTTACAATCAGGATTGCAATTAAGGTCACTAGACCTCCAGAGGATTGAAACGATATTAGCGCAATAGTTAATGCACCTGGATCGTAAAGCAATACTCCCTTTGGAGGCTTTACGTGAGCAAACTCAAAAGCATCTTTGTATTTTAATGGCCATTCTATTGCAGAAGTAATTCTTCCTCAATGTGGTCAGTGTGTCAATCCTTGCCTGAAGGAGACGATATTCTCTACACCGCAAGTTATTTCAAAAACAATCCTTCTTTGAAAAAACCAATAGTGGTTGAGCCTTTAACACATTAATATTTTAGGTTCAATCATTTACGATTATGTCTACCCAGGAATTTTATGAAGTGATCAAAATATCTCACAAAGAGTGATTTTTGCAAAGAAAGATAGCGATGATAGAAAAATAGTTAAAAAAGCTGAGAAATTATTTGATAACATCAAAATAAATTCCTTTGAACAAGTATTGCCTTTTGAATGATTTAATGAAAAGACATACTAAAAACCGCTATCATCATTTTTCCAAAAACTTGTAACACGTTAAACATTCATATTGATTTTTGTAACCTGGCATCATTACTTTGGTGCCATGTGAGCAATTTTCTTGTGTCATTATTTTAGATGACATTATCATTGTCTTCATAATGATTTCACCACCAAAGTTTTGTGAGTTTTTTCATGTTCTAATACTGTATAAAATTTATCAGAATTTCCTTCCCACTTGAATTTGCATTTTCGACAATTATATCTCATTTTTTATCAAACACATTCTGTCATTTACAATAATAAAGGACAGAGAAGTTGACTTTACTTAGAATGATGTAAACTGCATTGTTTTTACCTTGCTTGCAGGTTTGGGATTTTCATTAAATTAAAGGAACATGTTTTGTAAAGTCTTTGAGATTGTTGCGAATAGTTACACTGGTTACCTCGGCAACTGTTGCTATTTGTGCTTGTGACATATTTTCCATAGTTTTGATACCTGCCATATAAAGAACCGTAGCAGCTACAGACGTAGGGTTTTTGCCTGCAATTGCACTTTGTTTTCTAAGTGTATCTAAAATCAAAAATGCCTCTCTTTTTGTGTTTTCAGTTATTTTTAGATTATTTGCAACTCTAATTATTGTCTCTAAAGGATCGGGTACAGGAACTTTGAGAGATAATTGTTGAAATAAATCACGATATCCTTTTGCAATAGTTTTTCTATTCTCTTGAATATTATTTGATATATCGATAATGGTTCGTGTGGTGCCCATATCTCTACAAGCAGCATAAAGACATGCACCTATTGTGGCTTTTACAGACTTTCCACGTAATCCGTTCTCTATTGATTTTCTATAAAAATATGCAGCTCTTTCAATAATTGGATCTGACAGTGCCATTTTTTCTTTTAGTCTTCCTAATTCAATCAGAGCAATACGGAGATTTTTACTTGCAGAAGTTCTTGTTCTGCTTCTAGAATCTAATATTCGAGCCCTGTGCATGGCGCCTTTCATTTTAAATGAAATAGGTTTTCCTTGTGAATCTACATTTGATGTATTAATCACAGTGGATAATCCTACATCATGAATCATTAACGTAGATTTTGGTCCAATTTGAGAATGTTCAAAGTTTTCACTAAATATTTCTCCGCTGTAATCTACAATATGATCTTCTAGAACTTGTGCACAACTACCGCAAATTTCTTCTCCTCGTTGCTCATCTGAAATAACTTGAACGTGTCTGCAAAGTAATTTGTAGTCCAGTTTATCATTATCAATATCTTCTAAAATATTTTGTATCATGTTATTATCTCACCATATCCAAATCTAGAAAAAATACTCACACGCTATCCAGTAATATTTTGATAACCATTATGGCTATACCTGCAGTTATTATCAATATTGCAAAACTTACTGGAGTAAAAAAGTTGCCAAACTTTGCTAGCAAGTTTGTTTTTTTGAGTAAATCCTTTGTATTGATAATTCTGTTGTTCATGGTTGTTCATTTTTTTAAGTGAATTCAAATGAAAGCAGACCTACACTAAGGGGTGTACAGCTGTCTTATAACGAATTCACTTGCATACTATACTACTTTCAATGTATTAAGGCACGAAGCAGTTGAGTTTAAACCAAACCAAATCAACTTCCAGTTCCCTTAATCGTCACACTAACATGACGTATCTTTATGCAACAACTAAAACTTGTAGATCAAGAAAAATTCCTAAACAGCATTATGCATGTTTCTGGAAACATACGATATGTGGTGATTTACGATATGAAAGGAAACACCATCCTTAAACGTAAAACGGATGGGATTACAGACCTTTTAACTGAAGAAGAAAACAAAATTGCTTTAAAACACACCATTGAATCATGGAATTTTAGAAATTCTGTTTCTGAAAAAATTGGAAATACCCATTATACTCTGCAGGTTTATGATAATTTGATAAGAGCCATATTTCCATTTGGTAATACAATGCTTCTTGTAGTTACCTTGGATAATGTAGGCAAGCCAAATGAGATTATCGACCGTATTCAGACAATATTGTCTGGTAATAATACTAAATCAAAAGGAGGCGAAAAGAAATTTTGAAATTAAAACAACTTAGTATACCCAGACATAGAAAAACATACTACATTTGTAATAGGATTATCGGCAATTGCCATCACAATGGCACTGTGGTAAAACAATAATTTTCATTTTTTTATACACGTTAAATTAATTATGACAGGATATCTGGGGGATAAATTGAATATGGTTGCTCATCACTTGGCGATGATGAAACCTGAATGTAAAATCTACTATGTAAAAAAAGTAGACAGAGTTTGTTCCAGACACATTGGATCAATCAATAAGAGAAAAATTTGTTATATGCGAATACTGTAGTGGTGGACCAATCTAACCAAGAAGCGGATTTTGTAATGAGTGAAATTATGATTCTGCATCTTTAATTTGTTGTACTCTAACATTATTTGAGGAAACCCTATAAGCAATATTGACGTAATGCCAGTAGCGTAGTGGTGTGAGTTTGCATATCTGCAAGGAAGGACTGAATTGACTACTCAGCTACGTATTGTTTAATGACGGATGGAATTTTCTGGATTCATAACCCAGTAACAGTCTAGTTAATCCTGTTAAAAAATAGTTTTCCAATGATCCTATATTTTTTTGACACAAACCATACTTGATAATTAGACGTTAACTCCAAGTTTCTTTTTTTAAAAAACAACAAACCCACATACAACTAGAATTACTGCATGTTACAGTCTTGTTTATAACCATAGATAATCCACAGTGAGTTAAGGTCATGGGTCAATTAGGAAGTGCGGTAACTGGTGCTATCAAAAAAGCAAATGAGTTAATCGACGAAATCCTTGATTTGCCCCAAGACATTCTAGATGATATGATAGTGTCTTTGCGAGAACTCTTGTCAGGTCTCAAAGGTGCAATTGATGCAATCAAGGAACTAATTGAAGAGCTTGGTGATCTGGTGGATGATTTAGTAAAAGAACTGCAAGAAATGATGGATCATCTGACAGGAATCATGAAGAAAATGGATAAAGTCACAAGAAAAGTTCTAGATGTCTCAAAAGATGTTGATGAGGCAACCAAGAAGGAAATCGTTGAAAAAACCCAAGAGTTGACAGGCAAGACAAACAAATTACTCAAACCAATAATTGCAGAATGGGATGAATTTGAGAAAAAATTAGACAAGATGAAAAAATAGGCTTTTCAAATAGATTCCTGTTATTTTGAGATGTGATAATAGTAAGACGTACTGGTAATTGCTGTCAACCAACTAGATGATTTTTGAAATTGTTTTTGTAATATACTAATCTGCAATTATTTGATCCAAGTGTACCTTTGTATAGCGTCTTACGCTTGATGGTATGGATGTCACTGGTACCACTGCCACATGGACTCCTGATGGAAAAACAATCTATGGTCTGACACTTGTAGATAACAAAAATTCAGCAGGTGTATGGCAATTTACTGGAAATGCGTTGGCTGTTCACACAATGAATGAAAAACCATTTACTGTAACCTATTCTGCATCATACACTGAACATATGGCAGACCAAGAAAAGGTCCTTCGAGTAACAATTACCTCAAAACAGGATCCGGGATTGGGACACGAGCAACACCAGCTAGCAGTAATTCTTCCATCCAGAGACAAGCCATATTCAGGTCATCTGACATATGATGCGTCTGAACCAATACAATTGGTTTCTCTAATTGGTCCGATAGCTCCAAAACACGTGCAAGGACAACCTACTTGGACTGTAGATGGAAAGATTCACTATGGACTAGTCTTAGTTGATCCAAACAAGTCAGCTGGTTCTTGGACGTTCTCGGGCAATGCCCTTGCGGTACATACAATGAACGAGACATCATTTACTGCAAGTTATTCTGTGATTACAGGACAACTACAATCAGATTATGTTTAATTAATTGAGATTCCAGAAAATAATAATGAAGAAATTATTTTTTGCCATTCCTTTATTGTTACTTTTGACTTTGAGTGTATCTTTTACATTTGCCTAATCCCAAATTCCTGATTGGATAAAAAATACAGCACTTTGGTATGGTCAGGGAAACATATCTGAACAAGAATTTTTAAACGCTCTTCAATACTTGTTTGATAACAAAATACTGTTCCTAAATGAGAAAGAAAAAACAGACGTGTTTGATCCTGTCATTCTATTTGATAATGTTGATGAATCAAAACCTCGAATCAACCAATGCTCAGTTTTGTATCAAGCATACAAAAATGTAGGAAAACAACAATTTGTTTCAAAATACAAACATGTTACTTTCATCAATACATGTGTTTTACTTTACCAGGATCCCATATGGAAATATCAGGGAGATGATAGGATAGAAAAATTAAGTGAAAAATTTACTCTACTTGATAAAAAAATAAGAGAAGAAAAACCAAAACTATCCTATGAGCCAAGTGTGAGCATTACTTCCAAAACTGATATTGGTCAGGGAAAATTTCTTGTGAAATTTATTGTCCGTGCTGGTGACAAATCTATTGACAAGGCCAAAGTTTTGGTGCAATCCAAAATAGAGGCAATTCAAGTTGGAAGTAACAAGCAGATACCTGCCAATTCTTGCAGGAATTATGAGACTCAAATCCATGCAAACAATGTGGCCAATATTCAAATGAGTATTTTGGAGCAGGTATATACCAAATGAATCCTAAAATCCGTTTTTAAATAAATAAGAATTTCATATGTACTAATTTAACAGCCTTGAATTTGAATCGCATATACTAGCAAAATCAAATGTCTCAATTTTTATCAAATTAAGGCATGCCACAAACAGATGGCTATTATGATATATGTCTCAACATATTGTATGTCATGTCAACTGTGATCCAGTACAAACATGACCAATCCCCAAAACCATCGGTCTCTCTGGTTGGAAGTGATGCCAAAAACGCCCTTCCAACAAGAATAACTGCAATGGATATGGTGGGATTGACATGGATTTTTCAAGATGAAGAATCGTGCTTGAAATCATTAACACTTAAGTAATTATCAATTGGAAAAAATGATGATGAATAGTTCCATTTTTCTAATCATTGCCGTTACATCATTAACGATATTGCTTGCTTCACAATTATCCTCAGATGTATTTGCTGATGTTTCCTCTCCAAAAAAACAGACCAAAATTGGAATTGATCAGACAGATATAATCTGCAAGGCAAATCTCGTCAAGGTATACAGAATTAACGCAGACAGCACTGACTGTTTCACGCCATCAACTGCACAAAAACTGATGGACAAGGGAATTGCAAAAGAAATTCCTAAAGACAATCTGGAAGCAAAAAAATCATTTAAACAAAATTCCCCTATCGGAACAGTAACTAGTTTATCTACAGTAAAGCAGTTTGGAGCAGAGGGAAAACTGTCTACCAACCTTAGAGTGGTAGAATATGTTCATGTCTTTGAGGTATGTGCCAACGACAAAATCATACGGGCCCCAGAGGTACTGGTAAAGTCCGACAGCGAGGCAAAAACTGTAAAACTTGCTCAACCAATTATGGCCGACAAGTGCTATACCAGTTCTGCAAAGATAAAGGCAACAGATCCAAAGTCCATATTCGCATCTTTGACTAACAAGGGTGCAATATCAGACACACTAACTGAGCTTGAAACAAAGATTGCAGACATTCAACAAAAACTTGCAGTTCTAAAAAAGACTCTCTCTGATGTAACAAAACAAGATGCTGCCACATTAAGCGAAGATGCAAAAAAGAAGACAACAGATACCACAAATGAGATAATCAAGCTTCGAGCCGAACTCAATTTGGCAAAGGGTGAATTAAACAAGTACCTGTTTGCACTTTATGCACCGCCACAACTAAAGGCATCTGACTTTACAAAACAAAAACTAGCGTTTACAGGCGTTCCAATAAAGGATACTTTTGCCAATATAATGAGCATAACAAAGCAAGTTACTGGCACCAAGGATCAAAGCAGTACTTTTGGAGATTTGAATTTGTATAACGTGGTCTTTGAGGCATGTACCGGAAAGGATGTGCTGAGGGCACCTGAAGTCAAAGTAACTTCAGACAGCGAGGAAAAGACAATTCGGATATCTGAGAGAATAATTGCTAACTCTTGCCAAATGTCTGCTGTCAAAATCAATGCAAAAGATACTAAATCTATAACACTTGAGATTGCAAACAGGGCAGATATTTCTGCAAA
Organism: Candidatus Nitrosopumilus sp.; assembly: GCA_029864335.1. Lineage (GTDB taxonomy): Archaea > Thermoproteota > Nitrososphaeria > Nitrososphaerales > Nitrosopumilaceae > Nitrosopumilus. The sequence continues at coordinate 8,337 of JAOTTS010000034.1, forward strand.
GATTACTGATCTTGAGAAAAAGATAGACTCGTTGATAGCAGAACAAAGCAAATACCAAATGGAATTAAACAAGCTTGTCGTGCAGTCAGAGAAACCTGCAGACTATGAGCAAAAGGTATCAGAACTATCTGCAAAAATCATTCAATTACGAAACGAAATCCGAGATGCCAAATTCCAGCTATATGGCAGCATGTATGAGGTCTACAAGTAATAATCCCATGCCGTACAATTTATTCACAAGTGTTAATACTAAAAAGGACTCCACAGATCTTGCAATCAAATAAAAATTACTTTCTGATACTGGTATTTGCAGTTTCTATCTCATTACTGTTTTCAAATAATGACATCTTTGCTCAAACGCCTTCTGCCCCTGAAGCAATTACTGATCTTATTGCAATTCCAGGTAATGGTGAAATCCATCTTTCCTGGACTGCCCATGATAGCAATGGTTCTCCCATAACATCTTACAAAATTATTCGTTGGGAGACTGGCTCTGATGTATTTACAACATTTCCAAATCTCAGTACAACCACACAAGCCATTGCAACGGGACTCAAAAATAATGTATCCTACAGTTTCAAGGTAATTGCAACAAATTCAATCGGTTCAAGTGCTGACTCCAACATAGCATCTGCAAAACCATTGTCAACTGCACCATCAACTGACATTCCAAATGCAATAACTGATTTTATTGCAACCAGAGGAGATGGCAAGGTAAACTTGTCCTGGAGCAAGCCAAATGCTAACGGTTCTCCAATTACTAGTTACAAAATCACCTACTGGCAGATTGGTACTGATGATTTTAAGAAAAAGACTGTTGATGGAGATTCCACTAGCGCACAGATTACCGGCTTGATAAATGACGCATCTTATGCTTTTAAAATTAATGCAGTAAATGCATTGGGACAGAGTGCTGACTCTAATGTTGATTCTGCAACTCCATCAAAATCAACAGTTGCTGCAGTTCCAAATCAGGTTCGTGGAGTAGTTGGAATTCCAAGTAATGGTCAGGTGTTTCTTTCATGGATTGAACCATCTGACAACGGTTCTCCAATCACAAGCTATAGAATCATGGTAAATGAAAAAGGATCCAGCGTAACAACAACCTATCCCAACATTGGAGATGTAACCAAGACCACCATTCTTGGATTGAAGAATAATGTTTCGTATGAAATTAAAATATCTGCAGTCAATTCAGTTGGAATTGGAAAGGAGTCAAAATCCATTACCGTAATTCCAAATAACAAGGTCCCAATTGCCATAACAAACCTAAAGGCCACTCCTGGAAATGGTCAGGTCACATTAACTTGGTCTGTTTCATCAAATGCATTAGATGATATTACTGGATACAGAGTAAGAGAATTTAAAACTGGTTCTGACTCTTTTGTGTCTTATTCGATAATTGGCAAGAATACCAGCATCACAATTGATGGTCTGACAAACGGCATCCCCTACGGTTTTAGGGTACTGGGAGTAAATCCGGCAGGACTAGGCCCTGAATCAAACATTGTGTATGCTACACCTCTGTCTCAGGCCAAATCCATGGCAAAAATACCATCATCTATTGGTGATTTGAGAGCAACAACAAGTGATGGACAAGTAAAGCTTGAATGGAGTGCTCCATTTGATAATGGATATCCAATTATTGGATACAAAATCATTCAATCAAAGACTGGTTCAAGCTCATTTACTACCATTGAAAAATCAGACGTAACACCAAACGCAATAATTACCGGCCTGGTCAATGACGCATCTTACAACTTTAAGGTATCAGCTGTTAATTCACAGGGTACAGGAAAAGAATCGGTCGCAGTGTCTGCAATCCCAAAATCTCCAACATCTCCAAAATACATCATTCCACAATGGATTAAGACAAACGCTGGATGGTGGTCCCAAGGATTAATTTCTGACTCTGAGTATGTTCAGGCAATAGAGTACATGATAAATCAAGGAATAATCAAAATAAAATAAAATAATATGGCAAAAAACAGACAAAATCTGTTTACAAGAAAATTGATTGAAGATGTACATAATGCGGTACAGTCTATGCGTATAAAGGCTGGTTTACTTTCGGCACTTGTCACATATTGCCTCAAAGGTTTCCTCGTGCAATACAAGCGATACTCCTGATGTAAAGCATTTTGAACATAATCCTATCATAGAATCTTGAATCATTCCAAATTCAATTAGAACTGCTTGATTGAAGTTTTGCTCGATCTGAGTCAATGATTGTTCAGATCTGAAATTATCTACTTTTTTTGCAAAGATTGTACATGATAAGAGAATTCTTTGGGTTTATCTAGGATTTAGTTAGCGGTAACTGATTCTCATTTTTCTTTTTTCCAAACAAAAACTCATCTTTCAAATCATACCATTACTTTCTGACTTCCACGTGGGTCTAAAATCTAAGCGCCTAACTATATCCCCAGCACAACATGTATGGGGTTATAGTTAATGAGTTAGAAAGTGCACTCACGTGGAAATGAAAAAAAGAAAAAACCTTAAGGTCTTTTGTGATACAAAATCCATGTTCAATTAAAATGTGTGGAAACGGTTTTTACAGTAGTTGGTTTAGCATGTGTGTTGAAGTACAAGGTTATTTTGATTGCTTCTGGAATAATTGCGAGTGTAATCCTAATCGGTATTTTACTGTTAAATGTAGTAGTTGAGGTTGAACAAAGGAAAGCACTTGAAAATATTCAGATAGAGTTTGCTGACGTTGCTATTCGCAATATTGGTTTAACAAGTGTAATGCTAGATATTTCCTTGGACATGTATAACCCAAATGACGTTATTGCTACTTTGGATAGATCTGAATACGAGTTGTGGTTTAATGACAACTATCTTGGAAAAGGTGTAATAGAACAGGAAACAGACATTCCTCCACTAACATCTAGACTAGTTGATACAGGATTTGATTTAAGCTATGTTGAAGCTGGGGAAACTGTTATTTCTGCATTGACTGAAGAACAGCATACGTGGAGAATCAAAGGAGTTGCTCATTATGATTCCATCATAGGTACAATAGACATGCCATTTGACATCATAAGATAAGACTATGTCTTTAACAACAGAGATTAGACTGATATTTTTTAAAACATCTTTTAAAAGTCATCATTTATGATAAGACAATTGAAATAAAAAAAACCATTCATAAAATAAATCAGGATACATAAAACATGATTTTAAATTCATTGTGTCAAAAAATCGATTGCTTGACGGCATACAAATCACTATACCTATCTGAAAAATAGAATTAATTCATGAAAGCATCTGATTTATTCATAAAATGCTTAGAACATGAAGGAGTCGAGTATATTTTTGGTTTACCGGGTGAAGAGAACGCTGATCTGATGATGTCTTTGGAAGAATCTAAAATCAAATTCATCATAACAAGACACGGACAATCAGCTGTATTTATGGCTGATGTGTATGGGAGATTGACTGGTAAAGCGGGGTTTGTTTATCCACGTTAGGTCCAAGTGCAACGAATCTTGTCACAGGTATTGCTAATGCAAATATGGATAGATCAAGAGTAGTAGTTATTACTGCACAAACCCACACTAACACACTTCACAAAAAGTCTCATCAGAACATGGATGTTGTAGCAATGCTCAATCCGATGACTAAATGGAATTGGTCTTTGCGGACATCTGATAGCATTCCAGAAATAACTCGCAAGGCATTCAAGATTGCAACAGAAGAAAAATCCGGAGCAACTCACATTGAGATACCTGAAGATATTATGAAGCAAGTCTCTGACAAATCCCCATTGCCGATACAAAAATTATATCGTTCCAGACCAAATGATGAACTCATAAAACAGGCAATCATCACTATACTGGATGCAAAGAATCCGCTGATATTGTTGGGTAACGGTTGCATACGTGAGAATGCAGTAGAGTCAGTTAGAAAATTTGTAGAAAAATCTGGAATCTGCTCCATTAATACTTTCATGGGAAAAGGGGTGGTGTCAGATAATCATGAAAGGCATTTACAAACTGTAGGGATAAAGGATGTAGATTATGCTCAAAATGCAATAAAAAATTCAGATGTTGTCATATCAATTGGATATGATTTGGTAGAGTATTTCCCACAATCATGGAATCCCACACTTGATAAAAAAATTATTCATATTGATTTTACATCAGCTGAAACTGATGAGCATTACCCAACAGATATTGAGTTAATTGGAGACATTGAACTTACAATCGAATCACTACTGAAACAATTAGAGACTTCAAAACAGGAGAATCCAACTTTGGATTGTTATCCATGTCACAAGATTCCAAAAATATTTGAGGAAACCAGACAGGAAATTATGAAACGAATAACTCAGTTTGATAATGATTTATCATATCCAATAAATCCTGAAAAACTGATCTCTAATGTTAGAAAAACACTATCAGAACATGACATTGTTATCTCTGATGTTGGCGTACATAAGTTATGGATTGCAAAAATATATCAGACATACATGCCAAACACATGTCTAATCTCAAACGGTTTTGCTGCAATGGGTTTTTCGATTCCAGGAGCAATTGCAGCTCAACTAGTTAATCCTGACAAGACAATAATTGCAATGTGTGGTGATGGTTCTTTCCTAATGAACGTACAAGAAATAGAAACAGCTGTCCGACTAAAGTTACCAATCATAATTGTTGTTTGGTGTGATGCAGAATATGGACTAATATCACTAAAACAAAAAGATGAATTCGGGAAGAAAATTTTTACTGGTTTTAACAATCCTGATTTTGTAAAATTGGCTGAAAGTTTTAATGCTGTAGGTTTTTTTGTAGATTCCACTAAGCAGTTTTCAGAAGCACTCCAAAAAGCAAAATCTTACAAAGATACACCCGTGATAATAGCAATCCCTGTTGATTATTCAAGAAACAAGGATCTGTTGAGAAAAGATGTGGGTTTAGAATAATCGTTGTGTCAATCAGACTCAGGTATTCTATTTATCCCTTCCTAATTCAAGCAAATACATCGTTTCTATGTCTTTGCTTCCCATGACAAATAATGCAATTTTTGGGTTGGTCTCCTTTCCAAACTTTAGAACTGTTTTAGACTTGTGATAGATGATCATGTTTTGATCATATCTTTGACATCTACCTGAATTCTTGGCTTTTCCCAACTTCACATATGTTGTAGTTACCAATGCAATTTTTCACTAGACCACTCTATCATTATTCCAAATTTTTGTACAGTTCAACGATTTGTATGTGATTTTCATAACATTGTTCATCATCTTGACCATTCCAGCAAATGTCGAATGGTATGTATTTCTTGTTTTAATTATATTTTTGGAAAAAGATCTTTGCATAGATATTCTGTATTTGTATTGTATTTTTATTGTAATGTTTGTATGTTTTACTTGTGAATCAATAACAACAAATTAGTTTGGACTAACATATATTTTGATAAATGTATTTAGAAAAATTCAACATATGTTGGATTGGTTTACTGTTAATTTGAATTCTGCAAAACAAAAAATAAAAATCATACAATAGAATTTATTTTGGGTTGATTTAATTTACAAACTATCAATTTAATTTATTTGTCTTAAGTTAAAACACATATACGACGTCACTATACAATGGCAATAAGTAAGCTAAAGAAAAAAATCAAGAAAGCTACAACTAGAACTGCAAAGAAAGCTACAAGAACTGTCAAGAGAGCTACAAGACCTGCAAGAAAAACTGCAAAGAAAGCTACAAGAACTGTCAAGAGAGCTACAAGACCTGCAAGAAAAACTGCAAAGAAAGCTACAAGAACTGTCAAGAGAGCTACAAGACCTGCAAGAAAAACTGCAAAGAAAGCTACAAGAACTGTCAAGAGAGCTACAAGACCTGCAAGAAAAACTGCAAAGAAAGCTACA
>JAOTTS010000035.1 GCA_029864335.1 Candidatus Nitrosopumilus sp.
TCAATGACATACCTGAAGAATTTAAGAAATATCTTAAAGATGTGAAAGGAGTTGACATTACTGGAAACACTGGTATTGTAAAGGCCTTCTTGATTTTTGGTGGAGCAATGATTGCAATCTTTGGAGGGTTGTGGTTGTACAACCATTACAAAAATGGAAACGACAATAGTATTGAAAACAGACACTGATGTTAGAAGAGTTGTAACAGGCTGTTTTTCTGATATTTTTCATCAATTCGGTGAAATGGACTATCAATTCGGAGACAACAAACTATCAATTCGGTATCAATTCGGAGATTTTCCCGAAACTGTTGATAGCAAGTCTGATCGATGATGTTTACCAATTAGGCAATATCTAGAAATTTCTTGAAACTGCAAATCCCCACGCAATAAAATACAAGATAAATGATTTATGAGAAATGTCTATAACCACATGATCTTCCAGCTGATACATGGACTATTCCAAGTACCTGCACTGTCTGGATTGCCAAAAATCTGGATTGTACTGCAGCAAGCACCGAAGAGAAGTAGAATCGACCCTACGCAGGAGGGAGTTGAGCAAGGTCTTGAAGATGAGAAACTACAGGTCTCCACAGTACGTACATGCAATCAAAGGGTTGTTGGAATCTTACGACGTGTGGAAGACAGTTGAGCCTACAATAGGATAAAAAGTCGACTAAAATCAGTTATTCTCCGAGTTTCTACATCTGTCACACAATGCCTCAGATGTATCCTCTGAAAGGGCCACATTTACCCCAGACGAAAAACACATGTTACACGGTCCAATCATTGTAGTCATTCCCCATAATTATGACACGAACAAGAGCAGCTGACTCCAGATGCATGTTCTATCATGCAGTGGGTACATGGTACGCTTGATTCAGTCAAGGATTAACAAATTATCCAAACATTACATAATTGGTTTTATTGAAAAACAGTTATGGTTTTGCCAAAAATTATCCAATACCAGTAATTGCGGTGTTCTGAATTATACAAATAACAAAATCATAAATTTGGATCTTAAGACCAACAACGATCAGTTACTTGGTGAGAAATCCAATGTGTCTATCCGTACTTTTGCAAAAACAGTATTTAGATCATTCTGAGTAATGATACGTTCTTCTTTAATGCAAACTTTGCTGTTATCAGTTTAGGATTCTGCGGGTAGGAGTCATCTAACCGTTAACCTACCATACCGTCCAAAGGATGGGACAACTTTTGCCCATCCTTTTCAAATTATCTTTTGATTGATACCAATCCACTGATGATTTGTATGAACAAATCATTCGTGTTGCTTTTATTCAAATTATACAAATACCATACCATGAGCAATCAAGATAATCAAAACAAACCAAGTTGGGAAGAAATACAAGGACTGTCCTGGATTTTTTACGAGGATTAGTTTCTAAATTTTCAGAAACTATTATGGTCACATGACACAATAGTTCTTACATTAATTGACATCTTAGGTTTTTTGTAGAACGAACATTTCCCATTTCAATACCTGTGATAAAAAAATCTGAAGAAAATCAAATATTTCAGACTAGTATACGGAAATAACGATTAGAAAGTAGAGATACATGTTAAGTCCAATTGGATTTGTAGTCACCACCTTTGCGATAATCTTGTCTATTCTGGCATACTTCAAATGATGACATATTTCATATCTTCCGCATTAATCTGAGAATGTCTGCTATCTGTCAGACTTTTCCAAATCTTTTAACTTCTTGGAACAGATTTGAATTTCTGCAAATGTGTGGTTCTTTTTTGGCCTATTGCATACTGGACAAATATCATCAGCACCGATATTGTCCGGTGGACTTTCAATTAAAAGGGGCATTACCTGATTGGTTTTGTTTAGTATTTAATCACTTGTCTGCGTGAATTAAAACATCGTTTTATCATATTTGTAATGATGATACGTTATGTCGTATCTAAGTAATGACCAATTAAATTCCCAAATGAACAACAGGATTACCTTGGTCTAATGCCTGTAACGTCCATCACGTGGTTTTACTATGTCCCAGCATTTTACACACAATGTGCCGTAGCAAATAATCATGTTATGGCTCAAATCCTCACCACAGCGTTTGCATATTATTTTCGTAAAAAAGTCATCTCGAGATACATCTTCTTTGTGACTCCCCTTTAAGGTGTTCAACCAGTTCCAGTTTAAATAACCGTACATTAGATAATGACAACCATGAAAGTTTCAGTTGAATATAATGTAAGTTATTCTTATGACAATCAAGTTACCATAAATGACAATGTTTTACGGGTATTTCCTCCAAAAGAATTTTGGCAAAACCCAATTGATGAACAAGTATCCATACAACCAAATGGAAAAATAATCTATTATACGGATAGATTTGGAAACAAAAATGCAAGGATAAAGATAACTGAACCGCACTATAGCGTTTTCTATAAAGTAATATCTACAGTAGAAACTAGTCCCTACAAAGTTACAGTGAATGATGATCTCAACTTACCTTTGGATAAATCTCTACTCTCCTCTGGCATTCGAATGTATTTGAATCCATCAACACTTATCAATCCAGAACTAATACGACTGAGAGCTCCTGATATTGTTGAGCATGTTACAACTTTGAAAGAAGCTCTAACAGTTCTAACAGAATGGGTCACAAAAAATATTGAATACGTTCCGTCATCAACAACGATTCAAACTAAAGCTAGAGACTCTTTGGCATTGGGAGTGGGTGTATGCCAGGACAAGGCCCACATACTGATTGGATTTTTGCGTTCACTTGGGATTCCTGCCAGATACGTAAGCGGGGTCTTGGTAGACACTCCTGGTGCAACACATGCATGGGCAGAAGCCTATTGGCCAAATGTCGGCTGGATACCTTTGGATCCAACTCACAACAGGTCATTTGATTTGGAAAATTACTATGTCAAATACGGACATGGGCGGGACTATGATGACGTGGCACCAATTACTGGCTATTTTGAATCAAACAGCCCAAATAGCCTTACACAGCTAATGGTAATTCCAACGATAATAGAAAAATAAAATTATTTTTTAGGTTCTGTTTTTTTGATGGAAAATAATTCTATTGGTTTCTATTTAATGTGCTGCGTTGTCTAATCGTCCCATCCCGATTTTTGGATTTCTTCATATTCCTCTAATGTGAGAATTTTAAATTCGTTGTTTGAATCCCATTCATATACTGGTTGTCCGTCATTTGGATTGATTGAGGGCTGTCCTCCATTTTCTACAATGGTAAATGCTTTTACAATGTTAATTCTGGTTGCAATGATTTTATCTGAACCTTGAATCTTAAAGTATCGCCATCCTTCGTTGAGGACTTTGTGTGGCTGAAACTTTCTGAATTTTCCCTTTGATTGAATAGATTCTTCCATTAGTTTAACAACAGATGCTTCATAAATATACATGATCTAATAGTTGGAGTTGCCTAAATTTAACAGTTAACTGTGTCATAAACAAAACCAAATAGAACTTACTTTAATAGTGCAAATATGTAGAAAAGTATCTTTTGAATGATAAACTAAATACAAAAAACTTGGTTCTTCCAAGCAAGCTGTACAAAGCATACTGGTTGGGTCGTTACGTTGAAAGAGTAGACAGTGTGTCACGGGCATTACTCAGCGCACTTCATTCGCTAAAACATCTAAAAAGCGAGGAACCGTTAATGTCCCTTGCCGACAGCCTTGGAATAGAGTTTACCAAGCATGAAAAATTCCTTGAGGAAATCCTACATGGAGATATTCCATCCAGCATTCTGTATGCTGTAAGAAACATGAGGACAAACGCAATTGGATTGGGAATTGAACGGTTGGTAAGAGAATCAAACATTTTGGTAATTGCAGTAGAGGAAAAACCAGACCTGCAAAAAATTGACGAGGTGATAAAGCATGCAAATGACGTAATTGCCGCAATCAACAACATGGGTCGAGTGATTAACGAGGAGATTGCACCACCAGAAATACCAGAAGACAAAAGGCAAAAGCAGACACGCCATCAACAACAGCAACAGTAGTGAATATCATGCATGTAGACTCCCTTCCATCCCAGTCAATTGATTTTTCAAAACCTGAAAGTTACAATGAGGCAATTGATGACAACCTGATGATAAGAGATGAATACATACAGTTTTTTAAAAACATTCAAAATCCACGATTGCTCCGATTACGGGAAAAGGCAATGTCTGCAGATCTTACGGCATATCTTGAAGGATTCACGTACAACGTAAAACCAAACGAGTACAATGCAGTCCCAATGGATTTTGTTCCAAGAATAATATCTCGAGAAAACTTTCAGGTAATCGAAGACGGGATCAAACAAAGGGCAAAAGCGCTAAACATGTTCCTAAAGGATGTCTACAGTGAGGAAAAGACAATCGTTCCTGAAGAACTGGTGATTGGCTCAGAGTATTTTAATCCTGATTTAATTGGACATTTGCCAAAAAACAATATCTTCATCCAAGTCTATGGGGCTGACCTTCTTTACAATGGAAAGACATACTATGTAATTGAGGATAACCTGCGTGTTCCAAGTGGCGTGACATATCCGATAAAGATCCGTGAAATGTCAGACAGGTATCTCAACGTATTGAAAAGAGGATACAATCTAGAGTCATACAAGCCATGGACTCATCTTTACAAGGCCATGAGAGATTCATCATGGACAAAAAACCCATTCATGGTATTGCTTACAGATGGACCTTCAGGTGCGGCATACTTTGAGCACATGTATCTGTCAAAGATTATGGAAATCCCGATTGTGGAAACTGGTGATATTTACGTCACAGATTCAGGACATGTTGCAGCTAGGATTCCAGGCGAAGGGGAGGTTCAGATTGATGTCATCTATCGCAGGGTAGAGGATCTGGATGTTTTCGTGCCAGGGCTCACAAAGGCATACATTGATGGCAAGGTAGCACTGGTCAATTCGCCGGGAACTGGTGTTGCAGATGACAAGCTTGTTTATTCTTATGTGCCAAAAATGATACAGTACTATCTTTCTGAGGAGCCAATTTTGGAGCAACCAAAATCATACAATCCAACAATACCTGAAGAGCTTGAAATGGCAATTCAAAATGTCGAAAACCTTGTGGTAAAAGAGAGGGGTGGATATGGAGGTATTGGAACCGTGATTCCGCGTGATCATCCAAAATCCAAAAGAGATGCACTAATTGAGCAGATCAAAAAGGAGATTACAGAAAAACCAGACAACTACCTTCTGCAAGAGACACTGGACTTTTCCACCGTTGTTACACGAGAGTCATTCAGCCCATTAATCATGCGAGACTCGTATGTTGACCTTAGGGTATTTTCATATTATACTGGTGATGGCCCTCAAGTTCCACCTGGCGGATTATCTAGATTTGCAAGACATGGAAGAATAACAAACAATTCTTCTGGTGGTGGAGTTAAAGATACTTGGATTGTGAATTTGCATTAGAAATTATTAAAAAATACTATCTCTAAAATATGTAATATGAAATTAATCTCTTAAAAGAGAAACTGTGACCTCTTCAGGTCATAGATTATTTGTGTACAATGACACTGATGACTTGCATACATGCATTGTACAGGCAATCATTATCTTGATTCATACTCTTCATTGCAAAATTTCCTTAAAAGGATAACTGCTGAATGATTCTTTCTCTGGATTAAATTATGTATCTGTAAATAATGGACTTTTCATATCTGCGTTTATCAATATTCATTGACTTGTTGTTCTATTAGGCATGTTCTAAATTCATATCTAATCTAGATGGAAATATTCTTTCTCTTCAGCATGATAGATACTATAAAAAATTATTTTGGTAATTTGTCTGTTTTCTCATCAGATTTTCAAGAATTCAAATTAAGAGTATCCGAGATGCTTCCGTCATTTAATTTACCAGATGACAGTACATCTAATTTTCTAATTAATGGTCTTGCGAACATGCAGGACACAATGGCATCTTTGTCTACTTCAGAATCATCCTTAGTATCTGCACCTATGCTGTTGCTGGCAGCAGGTGTCGTGATCTTCTTTGGAGTGATTGGAGAGTCTTTCTTCAAAAAGACTGGAATTCCAGATGTTGCATTCATTATGATACTTGGTGTCTTGATTGGCCCTGTTCTGGGCATAATTCAACCTGCAGTTGTACTTGAAGTGGTTCCCTATTTTGCGGCACTAGCATTGATAATTATCATGTTTGATGGTGGTCTGAACCTTGAGATCAAGAGCATGGTAAAGACAGCTCACTTTGCATCTATTTTATCCATAATTGGGTTTGTCATATCAGTTGGAATAGTCACAGGCCTTACCCATTATTGGCTGGAATGGAGTTGGATTGAAAGCATATTACTTGGATCAATAGTGGGTGGAAGCAGCTCTGCAATAGTCTTTGGACTGGTCAGAAATCTTCACATTTCTGGAGAGGCAAAGTCAATGCTAAGCTTTGAATCTGCGTTAACTGACATTCTTGCAACCATTGTTGCGTTTGTTCTATTTGAGGCCGTATTGACAGGCAGTCTCGACATTAACACATTAGGAGATACGATTGGCAGGGCTGTTGCAGTTGGATTGCTTCTTGGATTTAGTGTGGGAATTCCATGGATGTATCTTACAACAAAACTATCAAACAGTCAGCACGCATACATGCTGACTCTAGGAATTTTATTTGTGCTTTACTTTATGGCAAACGCATTTGGAGAATCTGGTGCACTGACAGCTTTGGTGTTTGGATTGATGCTTGGAAACAAGGGCCATCTCTCAAGATATCTGAGATTCAAATTGCCAAGAGTGGATTCAGATGATTCCATGCATAATCAACTAACATTTCTGGTAAGAACATTCTTCTTTGTGTTTGTGGGATTACTGGCAAGTTTTGGAAATGTGGAATATATCATATTTGGTATAGTTGCGACTGTAATAATTTATGTCGGGCGAGTCATTCTTACTAAAACCACCCTGACCAAAAGATTCTCCAAACTTGATAGAAAGGTAACATCCGTCATGATCCCAAGAGGATTAGCAGCTGCAGTGCTCGCAACATTCCCACTTACCATGGGACTCCCCAATGCAGAAGCATATCCTCAAATCGTATTTGTTATAATCATGGTATCAGTAATCATCACCACTCTTGGCATGGGCAAGGCAAAGAAAATTCTACCACCTGAAAGCCAGGAGGGGGGTTTTGTAAATGAAATAATTGATAATGCATCAGTACAAGACAAATCATAATTCCAGTTTCACGAAATGTTTTCTTACATTTGATTACAATGTATTACAGTGAATAGCAATACTCATAAGATAAGGTAATATCACGACTTCATGTCTAAATCAAGTGGAAATGTTGGAAGTATTAGCACCACAATCAGAATCCCTAAGTACGTTTACGAAAAAATAGAATTTGAGGCATCATCTGGAGATTCTCACGTATCTACCATCATCAACAATATTCTGAGAAAATATGCTACATGGGACAGGTTTGTAAGTGATGTTGGCTTTATGTACATGCAAAAGCCGTTGCTTCGTGCCTTGTTTGACAAAATTTCAGACAAGGATGTTGTACAGGTCTCAAAAACAATAGGTTATGCCAGGACTCGTGATGCGATACTATTCATTGGTGGAAAGGTCAACGTAAAGACTATCGTAGATGTTGTGAAACTGTGGCTCACATCATCAAAGGTACCAATCAGAATAATTGAAAATGATGAATCCATCAAGTTTATAGTGCAGCACAACCTTGGCAAAAAATGGTCAATATACTTTGTAACCCTTCTTAAAGAATTATTCTCTGAGCTAAAAATTACCACCATTGAAGAAGATATCGAGGATCATACTGTAGAGATCATCTTTGCTTTGAAAACAAAAAAGAAAAAGAGATAGAGTGTTACTCTAGTATTGTTCTGCAGAAGTTGACGATATGCCTGAAGATATTCCTGTAGGTGCCGATGGGAATTTCTCCCCAATCTGACTTCCAGCAACTGCTGAGGCTTCTTGCAAGATCAAGTCTGTTTCCTCATTGGATCCTACATCATTCTCAAAGCTGCCTTCAAATGAATTTGATGTGAGTCCACCTAATGCATCACCCATTGCTGCAAATTCAGCGTCTGCTTCGGGTATGAACTTTGCAAGGGCTGGCCCCATTGCCTTCATAGTGGCCATTGCTGGTGCTAATGCTGCCATAGTGTCACCAAGTTGGCCAACTGTGGATAGTCTCATCTGGACTTGTTCTATAGATAATCTCATATTTCCAATCATTTTCTCGTTTTTTCTCAATTCAGATAACTCATTTGCAAGTACCTTTGCTTTTGTCATATCATGATTTTGCTTTGCATCAACTATTCTTTGGAATAATTTTGCATCTTTTTCAGCAAGTTTGTGTGCCATGGAATCAAGTTTTGTGATTGGTTGGTTGAGCTTTCTTGTAGCGCCTTCAACTCTGGGCTTTAATGGTCCTTCTTTGTGTATTGAACCGCCAATCTTCTCTGTAATGCTTACAGTTGGTTTTACTGCCCAATTTTGTTCAAACTTTGCCATTTTACTTGGATAATGTATTTTGGTATTATTCTAAGGAGTGAATTAATTTGATCGATCTTGATCAATTTTCTTAAAGCAGAGTTTTTTTGTCTTTGTTTAATTACTATGTACTGTATTGTAATACAAAGTCATACAAAGTTTATATGATCGAATCACTGTAACAAACATAAGAATAGAAAATATGACGAACATCAGATCAGTTAGTTTCATCACAGGAGTCTCATCATTAGCCATATTCACATTATTCTCTGTGCTTCTTTCTATCAGTGTGATTTTAGGACAAACTGCACATGCTCAGGAAAGCTCAATCGGATTTCTATATGAGCCAGGAATTGAAGCATTAACTGCGTTTGCAACTGGGGTTGCAGAATCAGCACCAAAAATTATTGCTGCAGTTATTTTATTGATAATTGGCCTAATTGCTGGAAAAGTGATTGGTAAGGTGGTTGAAAAGTCTGCATCCAAACTGCTTCAAAAGGTAACCAGAAATAATGAAAATGACGATATTGTCACTCAGACTACATCCTCACGTGACTCTTCAAAACTTATTGCCGCAAGTGTACGATGGTTTGTTTATCTTTTCTTCATCATTGCTGCAATCAATGCATTAGAGTTTGAACAACTGTCCACAGCATTGACTGACTTGTGGTTATGGGTTCCAAATCTCCTAGCATTCATACTCATCGTAGTTGTTGGTTTGATTATTGTCAATTTTATTGGAAAATGGCTGGACCAAGAGCTAATCAAAAAAGAATTTGGCGGCTCCAAATATGTGATAATTGGAGTCAAGACAGTCATCTATGCAATTATCTTTGCAGTAGCACTTACCCAACTTGGAATAGGTGACACGATAATTCCAATTCTAGTATCTGCATTTGCGTGGAGCATAGCAATCGGTGTTGGTGCTGCAATCGCAATAGGCTTGGGATTTACATTAAAGGACATACTTCCTGCTGCAATCAACACTGCAGCAAAACAGCGTTCTGTGTTGAAAATAGGTCAAAAGATAAGAATTGGTGAAGTATCAGGCACAATCACAGCCGTGGAATTGCTGCACATAGTCATTGCAAATGAAAATAATGAAAGCACAATTGTCCCTACTAAGGAACTGAACAACTCATACATAACAATTATTGGTGAAACACATGATTAACACCAACGCTTTTAGTAATATTCTTGTAACTTATGTAAAGCCAACAAACAAGGAAACCGCATTTGAGATGGGCTTGTCTCTGGCAAAATCCAGTAATGCCAAATTGTCTGTTGTGGAATTCATACAGGCAGAACAACCAGAGTTTCTCTTCTTTAAGACAAAAAAGAACAAGGAAAAAGAGAATGATCAAAAACATCTAGTAGAAGATGCACTAAAGAAATTTGAAGAAAAGGCAAAACAAGAAAATGTTGACCTTAAAACATCATTCAAATCCACAGAAACACTGGTTGACAGTATTATCCAGTATGTTGAATCCAACAAAATAGACCTGCTAATAGTTGATCATCCTCACATGTCTCATTCAGAGGAAACACACTACAATGACGTGGTGAGTACAATTCATAACGAAGTTCACTGTAATATGTTGACGTTAAAATAATAAAAAAATGTACAAAAAATATAATTTGTCTCAAAGAGCATTTGAACTGTGCTGTATTCTGAACAATCAGAATGTACCTAAATGTTATTTTATTTCTAGTATGAGGCAAAAACTCTAGATGGCCTTAGAATTTGAACTTGCAGCATTAGCTGGATTGATTGGTTTATCTGGATTCTTCAGTGGGCTTGAGGTTGCACTGGTTGGAACCACTCAGGCAACTGTGGAAAGATTGGTAAAAGACAACGTAAAGGGAGCCAAAGCACTACAAAAACTAAAGTCAAATCCAGGTTGGATGATGTCAAGCGTAAACCTTGGAAATAATCTGGTAAACATTGGTTCTGCATCTCTGGCAACTGTTGTTGCAATCGAATTATTTGGTGAAAATGGTTTGGGAATAGCAGTAGGTATCATGACATTTTTAATTATAATTTTTGGAGAAGTAACTCCCAAAACATACTGTAATGCAAATGCCACAAAAGTTTCCTTAAGATGTAGTGGTATTTTGATGGCATTCAGTTATGTGTTTTATCCTGCAGTATGGGTATTGGAAAAAATAACCAGAGGAATAATCAAGATAACTGGTAGTGATTACAACCCTCCTGCATTAACAAAAGAGGAAATTGGCGGCATAATAGAGCAAGGCCACAGAGACGAGGCGTTAAACAAACATGAAAGTACTTTGGTTCATGGTGCACTCAACTTCAATGATACGGTGGTGCGTTCAGTCATGACTCCGAGAACTATGATGTTTGCACTTGACTCTCAGATGAGTTTAGATAATGCAGCAGACATTATAGACAAAAGCGGCCACTCCAGAATTCCAATATATAACAAAAACATGGATGACATCGTAGGTGTCTTGCATGTCCGAGACATACTAAAACATCTGTTAGAACCTGAATTTCAAAAAAGAAAATTAGGCGAGTTTGTACGCAATCCAATATTTGTCTCTCAAGAAAAAAGAATGAGTTCTTTGCTGAAGGAAATGCAGGCAAAAAATACTCACATGGCAATAGTTGTAGACGAGTTTGGAGGCGTGGAAGGATGTGTAACCATGGAGGATCTTATTGAAGAGATAGTTGGAGAGATTTATGATGAAACAGATCCAAAAAAACCCATCTTTGAGAAGATAGACGAGAATACAATTGTAACTAATGGAGATATGGAAATTGATATCATTAATGAAGTATTCAAAACATCAATTTCGCAGGGAGATGATTATTCAACACTTAATGGATTGTTACATGATAAACTACATGATCTACCAAAAGAGGGAAATAGCTTAGAGATTGATTCATTGGTCATAAAGGTGGAAAAGACTGAAAAAAACCGACCAACTGTAATCAGGATAGAAAAAATTACAAAACAAGAATGATGGTGAATGTAGTGGGGACCTTACTAGTTAATTCTTTGACAAATGGCATGAAACCATTACCTGAAGAATAATTGTACAGTTATCCATCTTCTAATTTTATCTTGTTGAGAAATATGGTTACACATATCGCACTTAACACAATAAAAGGAGATTTCAGACTAGTGTGAACAATTCAAAAAATTTCATCATGTTTTAATTTCATTACACAAATTTTCAAATGATTTGAAATCATGTCATTGTCTTGCAATCTTTTCTTTGCCGAGTGTTTTCCCAGTTTTATTGTCAATGTCTATGGCAATTTCCAAAGATCCAGTATTGGCAATTACTGTAGTGTTTTTGCCAAGCGATTCTATTGATTCAATTTCATAATAGTCATAGTTATCAAGTTCCCGCTTTGCTTTGTTTAGAGCAATTTCATCATCATTTGTAATCGCATTTTTTTCTTTTGAGGATTTTACTGCAAGGCCTAATAACGTCATTATTATCAACAATCCAAATCCAATCTCAAGCCATGACCATAACAATTAAACTCGTTATGTCTAGGAAATTATGTGATTTATTATGGATGTTTTGATGCCTATACATTTATCCAAATTATTTTAAAACAACAAACAAGTTTGAATCAAATTAAAAACAATATGTATATTTCATGAATTCAAATTTGACTTATGAGTCTGATTTTTAGAAGATCACTATCAAATTTTTTGCAAAATTAGGGCACGGGGAAGAATTATTTCTGGAATGATAACATCTGCACTTTATGCTGCATGTCGTGATACTGAAGCTCCTAGAACGTTAAAAGATATGGCGGATGCTGCAAATATTAAGCGAAAAGACCTTGCAAGATGTTACAGATTGATGCATAGAGAATTAGATCTAAGAATGCCAATTGTGAATCCCATCCAATGCATTGCACGGATTTCAAGCAGATTAGAAACTACAGGAAAAATAAAACGTTATGCAATTAAAGTACTTAAATTATCTTAAGAACACGAAGAACCTGCAGGAAAAGATTCCATGGGATTGGCTGCTGCTGCATCATATTTGTCATGTATTAAAAATAAAGAAGATAAAACCCAACGTGAAATTGCCGAAGCTGCAAATGTAACTGAAGTTACGATTAGAAATAGAGTCAAGGGTTTGAAACTTTATCATGTTGTGGAACTGTAAAGATAACATCCACATAGATCATATCAGGATGTTCATCAGGGTTTAGAGGGTGTTAAAGATTATGCCTGTTAAAATATAATATGCATCCAAGTACCACAAAAAATTCCATATTTTCTTCTGGGAAACCTTAAGGGCCATCCATGATTTTTCTACCTGTAATATTGGGAGTAACTACATTAATTGTTATTTTCAAATGGTTTGATTAGAAAATATGCTAATTTTGCATAATTGATGCAACGTGTAATTTGGTTTTAAAATGATCTTACTATTTGGAAAATTGTAAAATCATGGAATGATTATTTATTATGACGTGCATACTTAGTTATGGATCCAGAATCATCAAAGAAAATTGACGAAATAATATTTGAAACTAATGATAAAATTAATGCCATTGTAGAAGAAATAAGATTGATTAGATTTTCAAAGATGGATGAGAAAGAAAAACAAACTAAATATGATGAATTGCGAAAAGAATTTGAAAAAGTTATGTCTTTAGAAGAAAAAAAGATTGATGAAGTAATGAAAAACACTTCTGATCTTTTATAAATAGTTGACATTATACACCCAATCTAACAATATTCCACATATCATTTTAAATCAATTATGGAAAGTTTGTAGAAATAATATCTCAAAAATCCTTTTCTCTGTGAGAACCAACCATGCAGATTTATTATTGGTATCGTGGATCAAAATGACAATCACAGTTACAATTTGTCTCACATCTAATCCTTGTACAATCAAGACATGGTTTTTTGTAATGTTGTAACATTATATCAAATTTGGTAAAATGTTATTTCAAGTTAATCTATAAATTTCTTAATTTTTGTAAGATTTAATTAATATTTTTTTACAAACATTAAGTAACGATACAAACTCGGAATCACATTATATTCCAGAAATATGTCAGAGTTTATCTCAGTTTTTTAGATACTAACATAATCTTGTTGCAATTTTACCCGAGTGATTGTATATTGGAGATAATCATGATTGCATTATTTTGTCTTTTAAGGTAATCAGGATCATGTTACTATAGACAGTTATTTTGTATGTTACAAAATAACGGAAGAAACTAGTTTTGTTCCTGAATCCCCATCAGGGTAAGAGTGGAACGAACATGATCAATTTTTCTTATATTCAAATTAATGATTTCTTTGAGTCTCTTTTTTTTGGAACTCTCTATCTTTGCAATTATGTCATACGCACCAAATGTTTCATCGGTCTCTTTGACTGATTCTATATGCTTTAGTTCTTTAATAACATCAGATTCAGAGCCAAGATCACATGATAGTAAAACAAAAGCAGTTTCCATAGAGAAAACTTGTTTGGAAAATATTTAAACAAAGCCACTAAAAATCTTTAAAAATATTTAATTTTTGATTAAAAATTCAAACAATCAAAAATAATCCATGTTATTTGTTAATGAAGTTAGAAGATTAATGTGAAATCAAGTACGGCATTTTATCTTTAATGTGAGGAGTGGGGTTTGAGCACTGGCCACACTTTGGACGGATAATCTCCGCAT
>JAOTTS010000036.1 GCA_029864335.1 Candidatus Nitrosopumilus sp.
TGCTAATGTAACTATTTCTACAATTGATGCCTCGGGATCTGGAAAGAATGGATGACATTCTGTATACAAAGTAAGTACGGGAATTTTTGTTTTTCTAAAACTTGAAATTATGGCAGCGTCTGTTCCTAAAATTGAACCATCTAAAAATTTTGGAATTTGATTATTGTAAAGTATGTTATCTAAGATAGGGTGTGTTATGAGTCCATAAATTTTTGGTGCATTATTTTTTTGGTTTACTGTCTCCATCCCACTAACAACCACAATTTTTCTTATGGCATTTTTCTTACTAAACTCATGAACTGCAAGCGCAAATTGTTCTGCAAAATACTGTTCTAATGGAACATCTGAAATTATTACAAAAAGATTGTTTTTATTATAAACTCTGATTGGGCCAAAATTTCTCCATCTTCTACGAATAATGCTGAAGGCATATCCTGTATCTCGATCTCACTAATCTGTTTCATCTTTAGATGATGAATAATATATGATATTGAAAAAACACCCACTAAACCGTTACTTGGAAATCCTATGAGCAAGGTATTTTCCTGAGTGTCATATTTTATAATTCCCAAGTATTATTTTTTATTTCTCTTATGATTAAAAGAAAACTATGATTATCAAAAATAAAAATCAAAAAATGTTTCTTAACACATTCTAACTTTGCCTCATTGATAAATACTATCTATGGTTAAACCCCCAGAAAAAATTACAAATCAATAGTGAATGTCTTCTATATCTTGAACCCTTACAATCCTTTTCCACATACAGGACAATACATTGGATTCTACGTGAACGGTATTGGTGAATATGTCCACACTTCACACACATCTATGGACGTTATTATTTGAAATTACCGATATCTTATTCCTGAAATTCCACCCAATGACTCATGGTAGGATGTATTATGGATTCTCCTTTGTTTAGTGTTGCAGAACTCTTTTACATTGCCCTATATGGTATTTTTATGCCTAGAATCAATGTCATTAATTGTCTTAATCACGATGAAACGCAGATTCATGATAGAAATAGTAGAATCTACACAATAAATAAAACCATAAATTATCTACAGTTAAGAGGTGTTTTAGATGAAAATTGATCATATTGCAATTGCAGTAAATGATGTCGAGGAATCAGCCAAAGTGTATCAACAGGCATTAGGTGTAGATAGTGTCGAATTTGAAACAGTAGATACTGAAGGAGTTAAAGTTGCAATTATTCATTTAGAAAACGGTCGTGTTGAATTAATGCAGCCAACAAATGATTCTAGCCCAATCAAAAAATTTCTTGATAAAAAAGGTCCAGGACTACATCATATGGCTTTAGAGACTGATAACATTGAAGGTGAAGTCGAAAGAATGGAAGGATGTGGAATTCAATTCTTGGGTAAAATAAGGCCTGGCTCTGCAGGAACTAAAGTTACTTTTATTCATCCAAAATCTCTTCATGGTGTTCTAGCAGAACTCTGCTCTCATCCTAAAGAATGAGCTAACCTAAACGCGTTTATCTATATCTGTGTTGAATAGAAGACATGGCGCAGTATAGCAAAGTTATGTTTGAAGAATCGATAAAATCTGAAAAGACACGTGAGACATACACTTGGTATCTTCAAAAGTTTGTTGATTATTTTGAATTAAAAGATTTTGATAGTATTCTCAAGATTTCAAAAGAAGAACTTCAAAAGATACTAGCAACCTATGTCATCCATACTAAGAAAAGAGTAAATCCCAACTCCGTCCCTACTTTCTGCAAACCTATCAAGCTGTTCTTGGAGGTCAATGATGTTGATTTGAACTGGAGGAAGATTTCTAGACTATATCCTGAACGAGTAAAGGAATCTGGTAACTCTGCATGGCAAACTGAAGATGTTCAAAAAATGTTGGATTCAACTGTCCAATTAAAGAACAAGGCAATCATTCACTTCTTGGCTTCAACAGGTGTTAGAGTTGGTTCAATGGCTGATCTAAAACTTAAACATCTACGTGATATGCCTGATGACTGTAAGATGGTTTTGGTTTACGAGGATTCAAAGGAAGAATATCAAACATTTCTAACACCAGAAGCTTCTAAGGCTTTGGATAATTATCTCAATGAACGAAAGCAAGCCGGTGAAGTATTGCACAATGACAGTATTTTATTCAGGGCACATTATACACTGATTTCACAGAAACCCAAACAAATGACCACCAAGGCAATTCAGTCTGTAATAACTCGTGCAATAAAGAACTCTGCAATTAGTTCTCTTTTCTCATCAGAAATTTTTACTATCATTGAAACGATACATCTACGGAGACGAAGGAATTTCAGAATAGTACCGCAATAGATTAGTAATTAAATTAATTATTTTGCTTATGAAATGTGCATTTTGTATGATTAAAGAGGCAAAATATGATCCAAAACCTAATTGGCATGTTAGTGGAAAACTTTGTTCAGAGTGTTATGATTACAAATATGTTCGTGACTCCAAGTCACTGATAAACAAACCATTTTTCAGAAAGATTTTGAAGTTAGCTAAAAAGAAATGGTTCATCATCCTAATTGCTTCTTTGTTGATATTCAGTGTATTAATGAGAATAATTGTTCAAGATTAATCCAAACACTTCTCAATTAACCTCATCATATCAACGAATCATTGACACGATACATTTGGGGAGAAGATCCAGCTTCACAAGATGATTTCTTTGGAATTGTAATACATGAGATGCCCTCACCAACTAGAGAAATCCCAAAACCTGTCCCCAGACTGCGAGACCTATACAAACTGAATCATACATCATTTGATAAAATCATAGAGTTTCACACCGATGTTCTATTCAAGAAATGGCCATCCTTCTACATGGTATTTGATTACACCAATGAAAGAACATTCACAGACATGATGGTTAGAGACTGGAGAAAACAGAGTGGAGAAGGTAAACTTTACTGCAGGCACCTCAGGCACAAAGAAGATGCTAAACCAAGATGACTACATCATGTAGTAATCGTAATCTACACAAAAGAGGAGGCGAAACTAAAACTGCAAAGTACTGACGTTGATGTAGAACAAGAATATCTTAACCCGTATACCACTGACAGTGGTTCAATCTTGGGTAAAGTCACTGCGGAAGATGAAGAAGAGATAGAGAGGGGAATTAAGAGTTGAAATATTAAATTAATTTTCTTCTCTTTAGGACCTCAACTACCTGGTCTTCTAATTCCTGTTCTATTGTTTTGTAAATTTGACCTACTGCCACATTATTTGTTAGAGTAGAAACAATCACTATGGTGTCTGCTTCTTGTTTTAATATATTGATTGAATGAATTTGAGAAACAGGTGATGCAATTATCAGATGTTTGGGGTTTTGTTTTCTTATCCATCTTGCTGCTGCAAGTGCAGTAGACCCTGTTGCAATTCTGTCATCTACTAGTATGACAACTTTGTCTTGTATGCCATAATCTTCTGATGATTTATTTGATCTGTAAAGATCTTTTCGCAAACTAATCTCTTGAAGTTGTATGAATTTCTCTTTTTTGATAAATTCTTGTGGAATCTTTAACGATTCTATTAAAGACTCATCAAAGTATGTTGTTCCATCTGACATTACAGCACCAATAGTATTTACTTTATTTCCAATAGACGATATTTTGCGAGGAAATACTACATCAAAATCATAGTCAAGTTTGCTAGCTACAATGTCTGCAACTATTACTCCTCCTCGAGGAATGCCCAGTACCAAAACCTCATCTTTGTGGTTGGTTATTTTCTTAACTGTATTTTCAAGAAGATTTGCTAGGATCTTTGCAGCACTTACTCGGTCATTAAATGCTATTTGTGATGAGGGTGTTTGTTCAGTGTTTGAAGTAGATTCTGATGATTCCAATACAACTTTGAAATGAAATGTATGTTATAAAAATACTGGAAAATACTTCCTTTAGTGGTTCATGTTTCTAACTCTGCTTGTTGGTTTATGAGGTAGTGTCATAGTGATCAAGATTTTATCTGGTGACCCAGGGGATAAAATCAGGGATTCTTTCTTTATTGTAGGCACGAAAACAAGTTCCTTTCTGATTTCTGACAAAATCAATCTAAACAAATGGCAGGCAACACATGCAGCTAATCTATCTAATTTAGACACAATTCTATGATCAGAACAAAAAGGAATTTTTGAAAAAAATTGGACAATAGTCTAACTTGAACAATAATTGGGAAATGTTTTGGGCATAAAACAGCCTAAAATCTTTTTTTGGATAGAGAAATTGGAAATATGAGTACAGAAAAATACCATGTTTGTTTTTTAGCTCAGTTTGAAATGAGTCAGCCGATTATTGGAGTGTTTTTTGACTCTGAAGATGACTTTTAATTTCCTTTTCAACTTGCGGATCAAAAATCATTCTAAAGTCATCTTTCATACTTATTGTTGTCCATGTCCTATTATTGGCTATTTCGTATATTGAATTATGATAGGGCAAATTATTACACTCTTCAACGTCATGATCTACAATACAAGCAAACGATGGTTCGGTGTGCTCCGTTAAGAGAAGCATGTGTTTATCACCCATTGTGTTACCACAAGCAAAAATTGGTTTTTTTCCAATTTATTTTTGGATATTGATATCTTTTTGTTCGTTAGCATTTAGAGTTGTATTCAAGTCAGTCCTTAGAAAAATCAAATTGTTTTCATCAAATTGCAAGTTTGCGTGAGTACCAATAACATTTTCAGTGGGTAATCCAAAAACTTCTTCGGAAACACTTCGTAATAAACCAGTTGGAGCGCCAGATACCAAAAATATTTTGAAGTCGTTTTGTTTTAGGTATCTTATTAGTTCCATCATGGGTTCATAGGTTAACTCTCTGAAGGGCACTCCACAAGTTGGATGATTGGATTGAAGAAAGTTTTTTGCTATTTTTGTATATTCTTCTTGTGATATGTTGGAATACGCTTTAGGAAATGCTGTTTTAAAATCATTTAATTCGTTAAAAATTTTATCACCTTGATAAATAATAGAATCATCGTTCCAAATTTCTCTATAGGGCGATATACTCCGTAAGTTCTCATCGCTTTGGGTCATCTTTTTCAAATCCTGCACATGAAATAAAACGTCAACCCATTGTGGTTTTTCAATCCAAAGTGTTCCATCAACATCAAAAGTAGCAATTCTATCCTCAGCTGGAACAAATGCTGATGAAGAGGGGTTTGTGACTTTGTCTACAAATTCAATAATTTTTTGTTTAGGATTTCCACTATTCCATGAAGGAAGAAGATTAGACTGAGAATTTGTAGTGAATTGTTCCTCATCAAAAAGAGTTCCCCATCCACGTTCAACTAGTTTTTCTGCCGTAGTTGGAGTTACACATGCAATTTTGCCTTTAGTACTTTCAATCCAAACTTTGTCAATACAAATTTGAGTATATTCAGAAGCGTGACTAAATGGAATTACTGTAGAAATTCCCATTGAAATAATCAGAAAAATGAATGAAAAAATAATTAATTTCACGTGAAAATTAGACTAGGATTAGATTTAAGGAATATAGAAAATTTCATAGATGCGAATCTAGTTGGGCCAGCTACCAAATTGGGCATAAAAAAAGAATCACTTATACTGTAATTATTCCATTTTCAACCATAAACTGAATTCCTTTTAGAAAATCTCCATCAGAAATCAACCCCTGAGACCACCAGTCAGCATTATTCTTAATCCATGCTGGAATCTCCTGAGAACCACCACTGGTACTAGATTGTGTAGTCTCTGGAATCTGGATGAGTCCTTCTTTGATTAAAAATTGTATTCCTCCACCAAATGCCTTGTCATCAATATTTCCTTGTACCCACCAAGATGCATTGTTTCTAATCCAATCTGGAATTTGGGTATTATCTGTAATTTCAGTTAGATTCTCATTTAGTTTCCCTTTGATTTTGATTTTTTTTGTTCCTTCAAATGACATACTGATAGAACGTTCATTGGTCGTTAAATCATCTAAAACAATGTAATTGTCTGCAGGTATTTCTGAGATCTTTATTTCATAAGGAGATATTCTTTTTGAATGTGAAAGAACTTAATGACAAAACAATACATCTTACAACATGTCTCTGAAATTACCAATAATTATGGCAGTGGTTGCAGTCTGTGCATATGTGATAACAACCATCATTAACAGCGTTTGATAATGTAGGTCAGATTTACTAAGAAAAATAATTATTTTTTGGGTGTATCTTTCTTTCTTTTACGATGAAAGTCTACTATTTCCTTTAGATCTTTTCTCATATCATGAAATGTACTAAGTTCACCTGTTGCATAGTTTAATCGCTCATCAAATTTTTTAACTTCTTTTTCTAAAATATCTAATCTCTCTTCAATTTTCTTATATTCAGAATCAAATTTCCCTCTGTTTGAATCTAAGAAATCTTTTAGTCCTTCAGACTTTGTGATTAATTTTTTTCTGAATCCTTCAAATTCTTCAGGTGTATCATCTATTGCGTATTCTCCAGCTACCACAATTTCATATAATGATAAATCTTTCTTTGGGAATTTCTTTTGAATGTAATTGAAAGCTTCATCGTAGCTATTTAGCACATCCTCCGCATCATTGTAATCAGGAGGTATTTTTTTGTAAAGCTTGATGATGCTCTCGATTGTAAACCTTGCATTGTCTATGTTCTTGATTTTTTTAATTCTGTCCACAGACAATTAATTGGGATTAGTTTCATTTATGCAGATCTTTTTTACATACTGATGGAATTACGCAATAACCTCCCTCTCATAAGCAATTCTACTAACCAATCTTACGAGTCATCATGATTATCACCTGTACCTTATGCAAAAAGCAGATGCCTCTTGACACTTGCAGGGTCAGGTATGATCATTGGTATCATCGCAAATGTGTCTGACATGTGGCACATCTAGTTAGGCTAGAACAGTTTTTTTTGACTTAATTCTATCTAAAAAACAACTTGCAAATGGACAAATGTTTGATATTCCCACAAAACTATTTTTATTTCACAACTGTATGCTGATATTGACAGCAATCAAGTAATTCCAAGCATTACAATTGAAAGATCATGCATTGTAATGAGTTGTTGCTAAAGGCAGCCATGTGGTTTTGATTCCTGTCGTATTTTTTCACAATAACCTCCAACTCATATCTTTAAAAAAACAAATCATTGATCCTGATCTGCAACATAATAGGATGCAATGCCGAAGGATACGTCAAGATGATGTTCTACTATTTCAAAGGAAGGTAACGACAACCAATGTTCAAGGAGATAATGCGAGTATGTGAGATTCATGCAAAGAAGATAGTTGCAGAGGATACGAATGTCAGAATTCATGTTTTGTCTTAGTAGATAAGCTCGGTTTTCTTTATTCATCCTAAAGAATAATCATTCCATCATTTTTAGAGTGTCAGAAGCTGTAATTATCCCAACAATTTTTGATTTCTTTGTAACTAGAATACATTTTGAATATCTGATTAATGGAACTAGAACATTTGCTGGTGTGTCAAAATCTACTATCGGTGGTACAGGATCCATAGTGTCTGCAAGTTTTGCTTTTTTCAGTTCTGATTCTCCAACATCTGCTAAGTGCTTTACAATTCCATCTTCTGATACTACTCCCACAACTTCCGAATTACTGAAAACAGGAATTTGACTAATTGATAATTGATGCATTTTTTTAATTGCATCATGAAGCGTGTTAGTTGGTTTTAGCTTTACAATATCTTTGCTACAAAAATCTCCTGCTGTATATGGTGATGACTCTCCTTCTAGTTTTGCAAGACTATCAAAAATCTTCTTTGCCGTTTCATAACTTGGCTGACTTCTCCCTGACTCAATTTGATTAATCATTGAAGTACTAACGCCTGTCATTACCGCAAGTTTTTTTTGAGTAATGCCAATTTTTTGTCTTATCTGTTTGATAGAATCAATTCTAGGTAGCAATTCATCTAGTGCAAGTTCTAGTTGGCTTTAAAATGTATTATTTTCTCTTTCTTTTTGCCTTTTTTGGCTGCTCAATTGCAGCTTGTGCTGCAGCAACTATTGCAATAGGAATTCTATGTGGCGATGCACTGACATAACTTAGGCCTGCACCATGGCAGAATTTAATGGAATTTGGATCTCCTCCATGCTCTCCACATATTCCAATCTCCATGTTTGGTCTAATACTACGTCCTCCAGATATTCCAATTTTAATCAGGCTTCCTACACCATTGACATCTATTGATTGGAATGGATTTCTCTCAAGAAGTTCTTTTTCCATATATTCTGGAAGGAATTTCCCTTCGACATCTTCTCTGCTGAAGCTAAACGTTCCTTGAGTTAAATCATTGGTACCAAAACTAAAGAACTCTGCAGTGCTTGCAATCTCATTTGCAGTTAATGCTGCTCTTACTACTTCAATCATGGTTCCGAACTTAATTTTTAATTTCATCTTGTGTTTTGCCTCTATCTCTTTTTTGATGGAATCATAAATTTTCTTTATGTGGTTTAGTTCTGCAATACTGCTAATTTGTGGAATCATAATTTGTGGATGAGCCTTTATTTTTTTCTTTGTCAATTCCACTAATGCCTCAAAGACTGCACGAATCTGCATTTCATAAATTTCAGGATATGTGATTCCTACTCTAACTCCTCTATGTCCCATCATTGGGTTGATTTCTGCAAGTTCTCTTGCTCTCTTTAGAAGAATTTTTGCCTTGTTTATTTCTTCAGTTGCATTTAATGATTCTAAATTACGAATCTTTTCTGCTAATTCTTCAGGATTTGGTAAGAATTCGTGTAATGGAGGATCTAACAATCTGATAGTTACTTCGTATCCTTCCATTGCTTGAAGAATTTCAATAAAATCACTTTTTTGTAGTTGTCCTAATTTATTTAGAATTTTACTTCGATCTTCGATATTTTCAGCCATAATCATCTCCACAAAGAGATTAATTCTATCTTTTCCGTTGAACATTCTTTCTGTTCTACACAAACCAATTCCTTGACCACCAAATTCTCTTCCGAGTCTTGCTCCTTCTGGAGTATCTGCATTTGCTCTGATTCCTATTTTTTTTGCTTTTTGAGCCCATTCCAAGATTTGTTTAAAATCTGAAGTAACTTCGGGCTCTATTGTAGGAATGTCTCCGATGTATACACTACCTGTGCTACCATCAATTGTTATTGCGTCTCCTTCACTAACTACTTTTCCATCAACACTGCATTGCTTATTATGAAGATCTATTTTCAAATCAGAGCATCCTACGATACATGGTTTGCCCATTCCTCTTGCAACTACTGCTGCATGGGATGTTTTACCTCCTCTACTAGTTAGAATTCCAACAGATTCAAAGAATGCTGGAACATCTTCAGGCTTTGTTTCTTCTCTGATTAAAATTACTTTGGCTCCGTTTTCTCCCATTGCAGTTGCTCTTTTGACATCAAGAACTGCTATTCCACTAGCAGCACCAGGTGATGCTGCAATCCCTTTTGCTAATTGAGTATAATTTTTAATTTCATTCAGATCTATTCTTTTATGAAGTAGTTGTTCTAATTGTTCTGCTTGAAGTCTGGTGAGTGCTCTCTTTTTATCAATTAATTTTTCTTTTACCATGTCTACAGATGTCTTTACCATTCCTGACGCATTCATTTTCGCATTTCTTGTTTGTAACAAATAGAATTTTCCTTGCTCAATTGTAAACTCTATATCTTGTGGTTCTTTGTAGTGTTTTTCTAACCTTTCACATGTTTTTACTAATTGTTTGTATGATTCTGGAAGATCTTTTTTCATTTCATCTACTTGTTTTCCTGTTCTTACTCCAGCTACTACATCTTCGCCTTGCGCATTAATTAGATATTCGCCATAAATATGACGTGAACCATCTCCTGGATTTCTAGTAAATACGACACCTGTGGCACAGTCATTTCCCATGTTGCCAAATGCCATTGATACAATATTTACTGCTGTACCATCTGCAATATCTTTTGTAATGTTATTTTTCTCTCTGTAAACAATTGCTCTTTCTCCCATCCAGCTTCCAAACACTGCCTTGATTGCAAGTTCTACTTGCTCAGTTGGGTCTGTTGGGAATTTTCTTCCGGTATGTTTATCACAAATCTGTTTGTATTGTTCTACTATTTCTCTCAGTGATTCTTCATTCAAATCACTATCCACTTGGACATTTTGTTTTTTCTTTGCTGCATTTAAGACATCATCAAATTTTTTATCTTCAACCCCAAAAACTACTTTGCCAAATAATTGGACAAATCTTCTATAGGAATCCCATGCAAATCTTGGATTTTGACTTTTTTCAGCAAGCCCTAAAACGGTTTGATCGTTTAGTCCTAGATTGAGAATTGTATCCATCATTCCCGGCATAGAAATTGCAGCACCTGATCTGACTGATACTAGTAATGGATTTATCTTGGAATTCCATTTTTTACATGTCTTTCGCTCTATTTTTGCAATATTCCTTTTAACATCTACCATGAGTGTCTTTGGTAATTTTTTATTATTTTCATAGTATTTCCTACAAACTTCCGTAGTAATTGTAAATCCTGGAGGAACTGGTAACTTTAATCTGGTCATCTCACATAGACCTGCGCCTTTTCCACCTAGGAGTTTCTTATTTTTGCCATATCCTTCATCATAAAAGTAAACTTGTTTCATTTTTTACGATTAACCAATCCAAAAAAGGGGGTATTAAACTAATTCAACACTGTCCATATTATACAAAATTGTCTTTTTGAGTGATTTTGACTAGAAATTCATATCTCTTACACTTATGATCTAAATTGTTGATTTCAATGCTCTTTGGTTCAAATTCAACGAAAAACTATTGCATAAAATTAACTAATTTTTGATTTTTGTCTGCCTGGAGTTCAAATTGTAATGAGAGCATTATTGTGATGGGGATATAGTTAGGGAGTTAGAAAACATACCCACGTGTAAGTTTTTGATGAATTTATTTAAGAAAAACAAATGGATATGATTTTTCTTTATTCTATTTTTGATTTGAAATTAATTCTTTCTCCAAACAATCCCTTATACAATAAACTTCCAACAATAGGACTAATTATGAGTAAATGTCAGTATACCTAGAAAAGTGGAGAAATGTATGAGTTTTGAATTATTTATGCAATTTTATCAACAGATTCAGGATATTTTAGCCAATAACACATTTCAGGATTATGGGATAATTGGATTATTTCTAAATTCTTTTTGTCATCTACTGCAATTCCACTACCTACCGAAATTCTGACTTCAGCTTTGCTGTTAGGTGGAGAAAGCCAAATTCTAGTTGGCATAGCATTAGTTTTGGGCTCTGCAATTGGGGGAGTGTTAAATTATTTTATTGGATTTGGTGGAAACACACTGCTTACAAAATTCAAGAAAAAGAAAGATCAAAAGGAAGTTAAGCAAAAAAACAAAGACAATAAACTACTTGAAAAATTTGGTTGGAGTGCAAATTTTTTGCGTCTTGGATTCCGGTTATCAGAGATTTGATTTTGATATCTGCTGGGGCAAAGAAAATGAAGTTTACCAAGTTTGTTATTTTTATGGTCACAGGTAAGACTTTCAAAACTATTGCAGTGGTATTTGGATTGGGGTTGGTATTTTAAAAAAAGACACGTCAAAATTTGCAGTATTTTTTGCATTTTTCACAAAACAGCATAGATATTAAGTAAGATTAGGCTCCATTTGGAGATTCATAGTTTTTATGAATTATCAATTTATCAAAACCCTCATCTTTGTTGGGCGTTTCAAATTCTTTTAGTTGTTTGTTTATTGCAGCCAATGGAAAAGAATCACGTCGCCTTGTTCTTCTTTGTTCAATAATTCCTGATGATGTATTCATGAAAATTCCAATCATTTTAGCATTGTATTTTTTTGCCATATCGATATGCATTTTTCGGATATCTTTCGTAAGATTGGTATCATCAACAACTATGCTTTTGCCTTGCTTGAGGCATTGCTCAATGTAATTCATCTCCTTTTTTCTATCGTTGTCAAAATAATACAGTCGTATATCCTCATGATTAAAATTTGCTTTAACATAAGTGGTTTTTCCACTCAATGCAATACCTATCATAAGGACATATTCCAATCTCATTTTCTTATCTTTTCTGATTTTTAATCAATCTGATTGAACCAATTATTCTTGACACATTATTTCTCAAAAGTGTAATTAATAGAATAATCCTTTGACAAGGATTTATTCAGATTTTCTCCTGAGGGGATCCTATATAGAAGACATATACAAAATCTGCACTCCCATAACTTTCTGAATCTTGCCTCATTCCTTTGTCTATAAAATAAGATTCTACTTTATCCGCATCATCTTTAGAATTGGCATCCCAATCCCTCCAACTATTTGGTTCTCCGCGTTTGGTTTTACTGTTTTCAGAATCATTTGTTCTGCCTATCATCCATTTTGAGTAATTTCCACCTGATTGAGACTTTGCAAGTTCTTCTATTTCGGAAATGATTTCTGAGGATTCCATGATTTTTTAGTGTCCATCATCTTAAAAAAGAATGTCAATAAAATCAATCATGATAATTTAAGATGGATGTTTTGTCTTCTTTATTTCATTTATCGAGTCTTCCAGATCTTTCGGAGTTATCTTGATTGACTTTACGTCTTTTTCCTTGTTTTCCACAAATCTCTTAACTCCCAAAAGCACTCCACGATTGCACACCTCTTCAATTTCTGCTCCGTTGAATCCCTTTGCCATTTCTGGCAGTGTTCTCTCGGCATTACTTTATCACGATTGTTTGTTTATTATTCAGGTATTTGAAAAAACATTAGCGTCACTTTATTCCCTTGGTGATGAGAACTGCACATTTTGCATGGCCTACTACACCACTTGCTACACTGCCTAGAACAATCTTTCTAAAGCCGGTTCTGCCATGAGAGCCCATTACTATGAGATCAAAATTATTCGCATCAGCATAATCCACTATCGCATCTGATGATGAAGGGTTGTAAATTATTTTGATTGAGAATGATACGTTTTTGTCCTTTGCCCTGCCTTCAAGTTTTTTGAGCATTAGAATAGCTGCTTCTTCCTGTTCGTCTTGAATTTCTTGCATACGTGTAAGGGACATGCCAGCAGAGTCTGTTGTTTTTGACTGTATGACTGTCATTGCTGTAAGTTTTGATTCAAACTTTTCTGCAATCTCCAATGCCTTCTCAAATGCTTTTTCA
>JAOTTS010000016.1 GCA_029864335.1 Candidatus Nitrosopumilus sp.
GTAATTTTCATGCAGCAGGAATTGCATTATCTACTAATTTGCCAACATACATTTTAGATCCTTATTTTAATGAAGTAAGAGAAATTACTGAATTTGCTCAGAAATTAAAAAAGAAAGCAACTCTTGCGATATACAAAGCAGCTGAAGCAAAAACATTTGGAGTGATTGTTGGACTCAAAGAAGGTCAATTATCTAAAGTGTTTGCTTTGAAAATCAAAAAAGAATTAGAAAAAGAAGGAAAGAAAGTGCAGTTATTTGGATTAACTGACATTACTAATGACAGATTACAAAATCTTAAAGGAATAGATGCTTTTGTTCAAGTCGCATGTCCAAGAATATCTACAGATAATCAATTTGACAAGCCAGTGTTATCCACACCACAAGCAAATGCACTTCTTAAAATCTTACGAAAAGAAAGCATTGACGAATATTTAGAAATCCCACATTGGTTGTAATTATATTACTAGATTTTTGAATCTAGTATTAGCATACAATTTTTCAAATGATTTTGATTTTTTTGCCTTGATTTTGTATTGTGTTCCCTTAGTAATTGCCCGCTCAAGTAGGTCAAGTGCCTCATCTATTTTTAAGAGCATAATTAGATTACAGGATTTATCAAATAATACATCACCATTATCAGGATAATCATTCAATATACAATTACAACATGATATAGATTCATCAAATTTTTTCATGGAAAACAAAATTCGCTCTTTATGGTATAATGCAATGTTGTATTTTGGGTTATTCTTTAGAATTTTATCACATAAAGATAATGCTTCAATAAAATTTCCTAGTTTACGAAATGATGAAATTTTATTAATTAATACTGAAATATCGTCAGGGCATATTTGTAATGCAGAATCATAACATTTCATAGCATTATCAAAATCCTTGAGTTTACTTAGAGCATATCCTTTATTGTTAAGGGAACTAAGGTGTAATGGATTTTCATTTAAAATTT
This sequence comes from Candidatus Nitrosopumilus sp., assembly GCA_029864335.1. Lineage (GTDB taxonomy): Archaea > Thermoproteota > Nitrososphaeria > Nitrososphaerales > Nitrosopumilaceae > Nitrosopumilus. The sequence goes on from JAOTTS010000016.1 coordinate 965, forward strand.
TATCATAATATGAAATTGCTTCTTTTAATTTTCCTTGTAAAAATAATCTATTTCCCTCATCTAAAATTGAATTTATTTTTGGATCTGTCATTATCAATCAGAATTTGGTTTCATGATAATTTTTCCAAAAAGTCCTTTACCTGTAAGCATTTTTTTGTGAGCCTCTGCTGCCTGTTCTAAAGAGTATACTGAGTCAATTATTGATTTTATTCTTCCTTGTGACATCCAATAGAGTCCCTGTTCTAATTCAGCTCTAGTTCCTTGAGTTGAGCCTAAGATGTTAATTCCTTTAAAGAAAATATGACGTAGATCAGTTTTTACATCATATCCTGTAGTTGCACCAGTTGTGACAATGGTTCCCCCATAATTCAGTAGTGTTAGTTCTTTATTCCAGTGAGAGCCACCAATATGTTCAAAAATTACATCAACACCAAGTACATCTCCATATTGTTTTGGAATTTTTTTTGCAATTGATCTTACTTCTTTATGCCAATCCTCTTTTCTATGATCTACTGCGAAGTCCGCTCCAAGTTCTAATAATTGATCTAATTTGTCAGGGCTAGCAGTTGCAATTACAGTACATCCAAATAGTTTTGCAATTTGAATTCCATAATTTCCAACACCCGAACTACCACCCATTATCAAAACTAATTGTCCAGGTTGAATTTTTGCCCTTCCAACCAACATATGCCATGATGTCAGCAAAGTCATTGATGCAGCAGCTGCTTCATCAAATGAAACACCTTCTGGAATTTTTACAACGTTAACTTCTGGAAGATGAGTAAATTCACAATATCCACCCCAAAGTGGGCCTGTTTCAAAACCCCATATTGCTCGCTTTCTACAATCATATTCTCTTCCATCAGTACATGCTTTACAAACTCTGCAAGACATATTTCCATGAGATACTATTCTATCACCAACTTTGATGTTTTTTACATCACTACCAACTTCAACTACTTCACCTGCAGCATCTGTTCCAGAAATGTGAGGTAATGGAATTTCCAATGGTTTGCCTCTCATGCCCCAAATATCATCATAGTTTAGTGCTGCCGCTTTTACTTTGAAGATTACTTCATTAGATTTTAGTTTAGGTAAGGGTATTTCTTTAATTTTTAAGATTTTAGAAAAATCATCATCAGAAGTATATTCATCATATACTAGAGCTTTCATGGTTTTTTTGAGATTTTTGGAGATATATGATTTACCAAATTATTTCAGGCCACAAACAATTATAATCATAAAAACAAAAATCTCAGCATGTCTGAAAACGCAATATTTCCAGGTGACAAAATAGCATCTATTGAAGAATATGAGGCTGGATACAACACCTTTGATGATGGAGACATGGTTAGAGCAGCAACTGTAGGTAGGAAAGACATCGACAAGACAGCACGAATTGCCAACATTAAACATCCAAAACTTCTATCAATTCCTCAAGTAGGCGATATCATTATTGGAACAGTTGCAGCAGTAATGTCATCTATGATTGCAGTTTCAATTGATTACATTAATGGAAAACCTACAACGTCAAAAGTAGAATGTGTTTGCTCAACACGAAACTTGAGAATAAGAAATGTGGCTTTGGTTAATGACATAGTAAAATTAAAAATTCTGAATCATCTTAATGGTACAATTCATGCAGCAATTAGTGATCCAGATTTGGGAATTTTATTCACAAAATGTAGAAAATGTGGAGGAAAAGTTGTTCCAATGCGTGATGCTATAAAATGTACAGAATGTGCATGGATTGATGAAAGAAAACTTTCTTCCGATTTTGGTAATAGCGATTTCATAAAATTGAGAGAGTAAGAAATGATTCATGTTTCGTTCCAAGGTGAACGAGGGGCATATAGTGAAGCTGCTGCAAGAGCATTTTTTAACAAAGAAATTGACACTATCCCCCTAGTAACATTTGCTGAAGTATTAGAAAATACATCTATGAATAAAACAGAATATGCAATTTTGCCCGTAGAGAATTCACTAGAAGGAAGTGTGGGAGAAAGTTATGATTCATTGTATTCAACAGATCTAAATGCAATAGGAGAAATTTATCATAGAATAGAGCACTGTTTGATAGGAATCAGTACATTGGATGAAGTTGATACAGTTTATTCACATCCACAAGCTTTAGGTCAGTGCAGAAAATTTATCGAAGAACACAATATGAAAACAATTCCAGCATACGATACTGCTGGAAGTGTAAAAATTGTAAAAGAACTAAACAAGAGGAATTGCGCAGCTATTGCCAGCAAGGATGCGGCAGAAATTTATGAAATGCCCATTGTTTCAAGCAATATTGCAAATAATTTAAATAACTATACCAGATTTTTAATCTTGTCAAAAACAAATAGTCACAAAACAGGTAATGACAAGACATCAATAATTTTCTCCATAAAACATGAGCCAGGCTCATTATTTAGAATCATAGAGAATTTTCACAAAAATAATGTCAATCTCACAAAGATTGAATCAAGACCAACAAAAACAAACACATGGGAATATAATTTCTATGTAGATTTTGAAGGACATAAAGAGGAGTCAAAGATTTTAGAGATGTTGGAAAAGATAAAACAAGATGCTCTATTTCTGAAAATTTTAGGTTCTTATCCTTCTGCGAAATTAAGCTAAAATCCTTTAGGTTTTCTTAGCGTAAAACCCATACTAAACCCAATAATCACCACACCTGATGTGATAACCATAAGATCATAAGTGAACCATATTGGATCAGAGGTTCTAACTAAAACTCCTGTAATTGTTAATTCAGCATTCCCGGTATTTTGAATTAGTATCTCTGTTTCACCATCTTCGAAATGAATCCAATCTAATGTTAACTCCTTTTTGTATGAAGTGTTTGGAATCTGTAATCCATCGGATGGACTAGTAAGTTTAAGATCAAATGCATCTCCAGTAATAGTTATAGTTTGTTGTGTATTTGCAGGAGCGGGAATTTTATAGTGAGCTGAATCGCCAACAGCTACAACATAATTTTCATTAACGGTGATTGTTCCAATATGTAAAATTAAAGAATATCCTCCAATTGCAATAATTGCACTTCCAACTATCAGTCCTATGATAGTTCTTTTGGATAACATGCTTGAATTGTTTCAGATACTGCTTAAATAATTATCTACATTTAACCATCTGATTTTTGTCAAATAACCAACGTTCAAAATAATATAGATGGACGATTTATCAGTTCTACGTGGACCTTATATTAAAAAATCAATATATCAAAATATGAAAAGTAAAACTTTAAAATCAAACCCAAGAGAATTTACCCTATCTACAGCTGAGCTGTCAAGATTTGGTATTGGAGTAATGAGTAGAGTACTCAAAGTTGTCAATACTGCCAAAAAAGGAAAAATTACTATCAGAGTAGAAAGGGAATAGTTTTCAGGTTTTTGGTTTCAATGTTGGTGCAAAATCTCCCTTCTTTTTTCATCCTTGTGGAATATATGCATCAACAAAAAAACCTTCAAGGCTCATTTAACATATTTTTGTAAGATTGCAGAAAGTTTAACGTGTTCGTTTTGAATTAGTTGGATTAAGTCTAAGTGTTGTTCTTCGATTTGTTTTTATTTTACACTACGAAGAACCTTTTCAATTTAAGTATAATCAGAAATTGTAAGAAATGCTATGTTTATAGATACAGTTCTCGTTTTTTCTCCTCAGACAAATTATAGTAAGTATTAAGATAGAAGTGTGTCCCATTAGGGCTTTTGCAGAATCCTTATCAACTGTATTACCCACAACAATCCTCAAATACTTCCTAAAGGCATGAAAATTAACTTTGTTATGGTTTACTACATTAAAGAGACATCATGAGGCTGGCTTTCTGTAAATCCAGCTCTTGACATTTTGATAAATTCTGCATTTTCTTGCATTTGTGTAATTGTATGTGCACCACAATAACTCAAACCAGAACGTACTCCACCAGTTAATTGCTTGAGAATATCAGTAACGGTGCCTTTGTAAGGAACCATGGCTTCAACTCCTTCTGCAACATAATCATTAAGATCATCATCAAGTGAGATAAAACCTGTTTCTTTGGATTTTCTACCAATTGAGGCAGCTAAAGAAGCCATTCCACGATAAACTTTGAAACGTTTTCCATTTTTAGTCAAAACTGTACCAGGGGATTCATCAGTACCTCCCAGCATGCTTCCAATCATCACAGATGAAGCACCAGAAGCTAATGCCTTTGTTGCATCACCAGAAGTTCTTGTACCACCATCAGAAATTATTGGAATGCCGTATTCCTTTCCAACTTTTGCACAATCCATTACTGCAGTCAATTGTGGAACACCTGAACCAGTGATAACTCTAGTAATACAAATTGAGCCAGAGCCTACCCCAACCTTTACTGCATCAACACCTGCTTTAATCAAATCTTCAGCACCTTGAGCAGTTGCAGTGTTTCCTGCAATCAGTTCACAGTTTGGAAATGCTTTTTTGATGTTACGAATTGTACTCATTGCATTTTCACTATGACCGTGTGCAATATCTACAACAAGTACATCTACACCTGCTTCTAAAAGAGATTCACTTCTTTCTAAAAAGTCACCTTTTACACCAACTGCTGCTCCAACTAACGGACGACCTTTCTTATCTTTTGATGCATTTGGAAAATCTGCATTATTTGTAATATCCTTACTTGTAATCAATCCTTTGACAAGTCCTGAATCATCAACTATTGGTAATTTTTCAATTCTATGTTTATGTAAAATTTCTTTAGACTCATCTAGAGAAACACCAAATTTTGCAGTTACAACATCTTTAGTCATTACATCTTCAATACGAAATTTAGGATCAGCAAATAATAGATCTCTCTCAGTTATGATTCCTATAAGCTTAGAATTTGAGTCAACAACTAAAAGACCAGAAATTTCCATATCATTGGCATAATCAAGAGCATCTTGAACAGATTTGTCAGAAGTAATAGAATATGGATTTTCAATCATTATACTTCCTGAACGTTTTACTTTGAGAACTTCATGTGCTTGTTCTTTAATAGTCAAAAATCTGTGAATTATTCCAATACCACCAGCACGAGCTATAACTACAGCCATAGTAGACTCTGTTACTGTATCCATATTTGCACTCACAAAAGGAATGTTAATTGAGATATTTCGAGATAATTTTGTAGTCAGATCGGTTTGACTCCTACTTGTAATATCGGAATATTTGGGTACAAGAAGAACGTCGTCAAAAGTTAATCCTTCTTTTAATTCCAATGAAACCTTGTTGAGAAAGTTGAATATTGATTATAAGCCTTTGTGTTGTTTTGACAATTTAGATGCTATAGTTACCGCATCTTTAGTTGCCTGCACATTATGGGTACGAATTATGTCAGCTCCATTAATTACAGAGATAGCCTCTGCTGCAATAGATCCAAACAATCGATCAGAAGGATTTTCTTTTCCCAAAATATTCCCCAGAAAAGATTTGTTTGAGACTGAAATTAAAATAGGAAAATTTTGTTTTATAGAGTTTAAGTTTTGAATAATTGCTAGATCTCTTGTGATCCAATCTGAATTAATTTTGGTAAAAAATGGTCCTTGTCCTTTTTTTCTAAAAAATCCAATGGCAGGATCTAAAACAATTTTTTCAGATGAGACATGAGAATTTTTGGCAATTTTCAAGCTTTCTCTAAAAAGTCTTTTTGTTGATGTGACAGGATTACCTAAAATTGTTTTTGAATGATATGCACATAAAATTAGAGATGGTGAAAACTTTGATACAACTTTTTGCATTTCTTTATCATACTTTAATCCTGAAATGTCATTAATTATTTCAACGCCATTTTCCAAAGCATCTTTTGCTACTTTAGCCCTACATGTGTCAACAGAAATTGGAAGATTAGAGACATTTTGAATTATTTTAATTGCTGAAAGAATTCTTTTTGATTCAATTTTTTCAGATACTAGGGTAAATAGATATGGTGCAGTGGACATGCCACCTACATCAATAAAATCGACACCATTATTTTCCATCTCTTTTATTGAGTTTTTTATCTGAATAGTACTTATACGAATTGATTTTTTGTAAAACGATTCAGGGCTTGTGTTTAAAATTCCCATTATTCGTACAGGGTTTTTCCCACCTACACCTACACTTGCAATTTTTGCCACAGGGTTTATCAAATCTAATGCAATTTGAGTCATATGATGATTTTAGGTTGGAAAAAGAGATACTCCGATATTTTAAAAGAATTCAATTATTCTGAAAAAAAGGATATAGAGTCGGCTGTTCAGTTAAACTCACTTTTAAAAAAATCAAATACTATACAAAAAATAATCCACTTAATTGAAGAAAAAACTGTTTTTGTTATTGGTTCAGGTCCATCATTATCAACTGCAATTCCAAGATTAAGAAAATATAAAAAATCAATAAAAATTGCTGCAGATAGTGCACTTAAAATACTTATAGAAAATGGAATTATTCCAGATATCATAATTACAGATTTAGATGGAGATGAAAGCACGTTAAAAAAAATTGCAAAAACAAAATCCATTTTTGTTGTACATGCACATGGTGATAATATTGAAAAACTAAAACTTGCAAAAAAATTTAAAAATTGTATTGGTACAACACAATCTAATCCTTTTAGCAAAATTCAAAATTTTGGAGGATTTACTGATGGGGATAGAGGAGTCTTTCTAGCTAATCATTTTAAAGCAAAAAGAATTATTTTATTTGGAATGGATTTTGGGAACAAAATTGGTAAATTTTCAAATACAAAAAAAATAGAAAGGAAAACAAAACTAATGAAATTAAAAAAAGGGGAATCTCTTTTAGAATGGTTGTCAACTATCACAAAATCAGAATTATTTACCACATCAAAGTCAATTAAAGGATTTAAAAAAATATCATACAAAGAACTCGATATTATAATTACCTAGAATGCATTTTATACCCATCCTCCATTTATTAGATTATGAAATTTTTAGAGGAGCAGGTAAAGGAAATTGTTGCTTTGAAAGAAAGTTTGATCGAGCAAATCGATAAACACCAAGAATCTATTAAGATGTTAGAAAAAAATATTACAGTTTTAGATTCATTCCTAAAAGATTCTAGTTTTACAAAAGCATCTCAATTAGAAATTAAAAAAGAGGCTGAAATTATACAAAAGTCTGTGGAAAATTCAATTCCAATTAAAAGAGTAAATGATGGTAAAATAATTGCCAATGCATATGTCACACCAGAACAACTATCCATAGTTTTAGACAATGGAATTGAGATAAATGCAGATACCCCACCCTTCAAATCGTTCTTTTTAGACAGAATTATTGGGGAAATGAAAAAGAAGGATTTTCAAGAAGCAGAGAATGGAAAAATCCAAAAGGAATCAATTATCGATTATATAATAAACAAAAATGGGACAGACATTCGAGAAATAATAATTAAAAACTATAGAGAAAAGGAAAGAGTCAACGAGTTAATCAATACAGCAGGATGGTCATTAACTAGAATGCTGGAAAATATCAAAAAGTGATAATATGGATAAGATTGTAGTTTTAGATTTTGGTTCACAGTACAGCCATTTAATTTGCAGAAGAATAAGAGAATTTTCAGTTTATGCAGAACTTGTGCCGTATGACATTAGTTATGAGGAATTACAAAAACTTAATCCAAAAGGAATAATTTTTTCAGGAGGACCATCAAGTGTTTATAATTCAGATGCTCCAGTTCCTGAAAATAAAATCTTTGAAATGAATTTACCGCTACTTGGAATTTGTTATGGACATCAATTAATTGTAAACAAGTACGGTGGTAAAGTGAAAAGAGCAAACAAAGAATACGGTTCATCTTTACTTACGATTGATAATGATAAAGATCTTCTAAATGGAATTGGAGAATCAGTTAGAGCATGGATGAGTCATGGTGATGAAGCAGAACAGATTCCTCCTGGATTTCAGGTGATTGGACATACTGAAGGCGCAAAAGCTGCAGCAATAGCATCAGAAGACAAATCAATCTACGGAATTCAATTTCATCCTGAAGTAGTACATACAGAACAAGGTACAGAAATTCTTAAGAATTTTGTTTTGAAAGTTTGTGGTGCAAATCAAGATTGGACTATGGAGGGTTTCATAGATACAACAGTAGAAAAAATTTCTAAAATTGAAGGAAATGTACTCTGTGGAGTTAGTGGAGGTATAGATTCCACAGTAGTTGCACTACTTATTCACAAAGCAATAGGAGATAGATTAAAGTGTGTTTTTGTAAATAACGGTCTATTACGACTAAATGAAGAAAAAGAAATTGAAGAAATGTTTAAAGATAATTTCAAAGTAGAGTTCACTTCAATTGATGCCATTAATCAATTCCTTGGAAAACTCAGAGGAGTAGAAGATCCAGAAAAGAAAAGAATGATTGTAGGGGAAGAATTTATTCATGTTTTTACAGAGTTTGCAGAAAAAAATGGGCCCTTCAAATGGTTGGCTCAAGGTACATTATATCCAGATGTTATTGAAAGTGGAGTCTCAAAGGGACCAGCAGCAGTAATAAAATCTCACCACAATGTAGGCGGATTACCAGAGTGGCTCAATTTAGAAATTTTAGAACCATTAAGAGAATTGTATAAAGATGAAGTAAGAAAAATTGCAAAAATCCTTGAAGTTCCAGAAAAACTTTTCATGAGACATCCATTTCCTGGTCCAGGACTAGCAGTTAGAATAATTGGAGAAGTTACTCCAACTAAACTAAAGATTGCAAAAGTAGCCAGTAGAATTGTTGAGGATGAATTACTAGAGGCTAATTTGTATGATAAAGTTTGGCAAGCTTATGCTGCTGTAGGTGATGATAGAGCAGTTGGAGTTGTGGGCGATGAGCGAAGATATGGTAACATCGTAATGATTAGAGTAGTAGATTCAATTGATGCGATGACAGCAGATTGGACTAGACTCCCACATGGCCTTTTAGAAAAGATGAGTAATAGAATAACAAATGAGATTGAAGATGTTACTTGGGTAACATATACAATTTCAAGTAAACCTCCTGCAACAATTGAACCACAATAGGGATAATTTTGGAATATGAAAAAAAATCAGATATGTTGGAATTTATGATTATGGTGAATTTTATGATAAGATTAAGCAGGAACAAAAAAGTCATTTATCAAGAGAAGAAACTGAGATGTCATCATCTCAAGCAGGTTATCGATGATCTATACGTAAAAAACATCAGAAAAAATTGGCAAACCGATTTTTGCATTAACAAAATATGAGAAAATATTTCGTATTACAATTCCTATTGAAGGAACAGGATTGATTTTGATTAGCACTGAATTAGATGTTAATGAGATTGTAGATAAAATTTTAAAAATTAAAAATAAATATTCCTAAAATTTGTGATTGATATGGATTTTCATGTTTTTGATACATATGTCAAAGTAAAAGATGGCCATACAATGCATTTTGATGTAGTTACTGACAAAAGCGATACAGAAAAAGCAATTTCTTTTGCAAAAGAATGGTTAAAAGAAATCGGAGAAGAAACAGCAAAGGTAAGCACAGAAGAATGTAGATTTTGTCACACACAATCAGTTCCAGAAGATATGGAAATTGAGATTATGACTAACGGTTACTATATCCAAAAAATAGATGGATGTCCAGAAGATTAAGTTAGGAGTGCAGCACCATAGACCCCTGCAGAATCACCCAATTTGTTTTTTAAAATTGGTGTATCAACTAAATCTGAAAATACTTTATCATAAACTGATTTCTTTCCTTCAGTGTATAAAAAATCAATATTTGACAAACCACCACCCATAACAATTGCATCTGGATCTAAAATATCAATAACATTTGCAAGACCATATCCAAAATTTTCTAGAAATGTATCTTTCCATTTCTTCCCAATTTCATTATTAATATTTGAAAGAATTTCAGTTAGAGTCATTGATTTGCCAGTTTGTTTTGTCCATTGTCTTTCTAAGGAGGGGCCACTGATGTAAGTCTCAACACAACCAGTTTTTCCACAATAACATGAATTTCCATTACGATCTAAAATGTGATGTCCCCACTCTCCAGCAATGTTAGTTCTACCAGAATGAAGTTTATTATCAATCACAATACCACCACCAACACCTGTACCCATAATTACACCAAAAACTAAACCATAATCCATAACAGCACCCATTTTAGCTTCTGCCATAGTAAAACAATTAGCATCATTTTCAATCAAAATTTTTTTTCCAATCTTATTTTCTAAATCATTTTTTATGGATTTTCCAATCAAACATTGAGTGTTACTGTTTTTAATTAATCCAGTTTGATTAGAAATAGCGCCAGGTGTGCAAACACCAATAGAAAAATCAGAAATATTTTGGGATACTTCTAAAACTAAAGATGAGATATTGTTAATTATTTCTTCATAATCATTTTTTGGTGTTCTAACTCTTTTTCTTTCTAAAACATTGAGATTCTCATCAAGCAAGATTGCTTCTGTTTTAGTGCCACCTAAATCTACACCTAGTCTGTACATTAGTAATTTATGAAAAATAGAAGATTTTAGTTTTAACTAAATCATACATTTAATGCATGCCGCCACCTGGGGCACCAGATGTAGCAATTACATCATCGATTCTAAGAATCATGCATGCTGCCTCAGTAGCTGACTTGATTATTTGCTCTTTAACTACGATTGGTTCTATAACATTAATTGCCATCATATCAGCAATCTGTGTATTTCTAGCATCTATTCCAGTCCATTTACGGCCTTGATTTTGTTTTGCTCGTAGATTTGCCATAGTATCAATTGGGTCCATTCCTGCATTTTCAGCAATAGTTAATGGAATTACTTCCAAAGCTTCTGCATATTTTTTAATAGCAAGTTGCTCTTTTCCATCAAAATTATCTGCCCAATCTTTAAGCAATGATGCCGCATAGGCTTCAGGTGCACCACCACCTGCAACAATTTCAGGTTTTTGAACTACATCTTTTACTACCATTAAAGAATCATGAATAGAACGATCAACTTCATCAATTACTCTTTGAGAACCACCACGAATTAACATGGTAACAGATTGTGGATGTTTGCAACCTTCGATGAATACCCATTTGTCAGATTCAACTTTCTTTTGATGAGCTAATTTTGCAGAACCTAAATCATTTTCTGAAAGATCATCAAGATTACTAATTACTCTACCACCTGTTGCTTTAGATAGTTTAATCATATCACTTTCTTTAACACGGCGAACTGCCATGATACCATATTTTGAAAGATAGTGTTGTGCAATATCATCAATACCTTTTTGACAAATCAAAACATTAGCGCCAATATCATGTAATTTATCAACCATAGATTTTATCATTCTATTTTCTTCTTCTAGAAACATCTGCATTTGAGTTGGATCAGTAATTCTAATCTCAGAACTCATTTCAGTTTTTTCAATTTCTAATGCTGAATTAATTAATGCAATATGTGCATTTTCGATTTTCGTAGGCATTCCACTATGAACAATTTCTTTATCTAAAACAATTCCTTGTACAATTTGTGTATCCTGAATAGAACCGCCTGATTTCTTTTCAACCTTAATGTTTTCAAGATCTACAGAATATACATCACCTTTCTTAGTAGCAATACTAAGAATTGCGTTAACTACAATTTTTGATAGTATGTCACTATCTTCAGAGATTAATTTTGATTGCATACTTGTTGTCGCAATTTTTATAAGAGATTCTTTATCATCAGGTAGAACTTTCTTTGCTAATTCAGAGTAAATTTCAAGAGTTTTGTCTGCAGCTGCTTGAAAACCATCTACAATAGTTGATGAATGAACGTCTTTTTTCAGAAGATCTTCTGCGCGGGCCAATAGGGCACCTGCGAAAACAACTGAAGAAGTTGTACCATCACCTACCTCATTATCAACTGTTTTAGATATTTCAACTATCATCTTTGCTGCTGGATGTTGAACATCAATTTCTTTTAGAATAGTAGCACCATCATTAGTAATAGTAACATCACCTAGGGAATCAACTAACATTTTATCAAGACCACGAGGTCCAAGACTACTTTTAACTAACTCGGCAACTAATTTTGCTGCTGCAATGTTGTTCTGCTGTGCGTCTTTACCTTTTTGCTGTAGTGCACTTTCTTTTAGAACTAGAACAGGTCCATTTGGTCCTTGTTGAATTGATGCCATTTAGATTCAGCTTCAATCCGCTGAATCCCCCTTTTTAACATTACTTAGTTGATCGGTTGAATGTAACTTCGTTTTTTCACATCAACAATTCCTCCTGAGAGAATTCTAACAGAAGGTAAAGCCAAGAATGGCAAGAATAACGGAATCAGATGAGGTCTAGAGAATCTACACCCTAAATCTGTAATTGTGTTATTGATTTTTTCAAAATTTGATGAAACTTTTTCAAAAGAATCTGTAGAAATAATTCCTGCAAATTGTAAAGGCAAAGATGCAAGAATTTGACCAGATTTTACTACAACTAATCCACCTTGATTCTTTATGATATGATTTGAAGCAATAGCCATATCAGAATCATCAGAACCAATTACAATCATATCATTTTCATGAAAACTCCAAGTAGATGCAAATGCACCAATATCGGCTCCAAAATTTTCAAGAAATCCAATAGTATGTTGATTTGTACCATGAATTCTATCAAAGGCAGCAACTTTCCAGATATCAGAATCTAAAGAGGCAGAAATTTGACCTTCCTTAGAATGAAGTTCAGTTGAACCTATCTTGGTAATAATTTCAGTTTGCATAAAAATAGTATTTGCAAGAACGTCTTTCTTTTTTGATTTTATAAGAAAATCATTTTTTGAGAATTTTTTTAGTTTAACAGTTTTTTTGAACCAGGGAGATATAGTTTTTTTCTTGATAGATGTAACTATTTTTCCATTAGCTACAACCAATTTTCCTCCCACAAAGACTTTGTTTGGCTTTATTGATTTTAGATCATCAAAGATTAGAATATCTGCTAATTTTCCAGGTGCTATTCCACCAAGATCTTTTCCCATGTTATAATAATCAAAATTATTTTTCGATGCCATAGTAATAGCATCTATTGGTTTGAAACCAAGTTTGATTGATTCTCTAACACAATGATCTATGTGACCAAATTTTACAATATCAAGTGGATCAAGACCATCAGAACAAAACATTAAACGATTAAGATATGTGCCATGAGACAAAACATGTGGGATGATTTCCTTCAAATCTCGTCTTATGGAACCTTCTCTTATCATAATCCACATTCCAAGACGTAATCTTTCTAATACTTGATCAAAATTGATTGGTTCGTGGCATGAGAGTATACCAGAGGAAACATATGCATTAAGTTTTTTTTCACTTACTCCAGCAGTATGGCCATTAATTATACAATCACGTTCAAGCATAGATGAAATAGATTTCATTGTTTTGGGTTCACGAAGAGTTACTTTGGTCCATGAAAAAACTTCACCCAAACCAAGAACATGAGGATGCTTTACTGCAGATATTTCTTGTGACAATGTAAGTGAGTTGCTGTTACTAAATTTTGTATCAACAGGAAGACCTCCTGGTGCAACTTGAAAAATTCTTATCGGTAAGTCTTCTCCAAGTTTAAGAAATTCTTGAAAACCTTTGTACCCTGCAACACTTACAATATCAATTGGATCTGAAAACAAAGAAGTAACACCACAAAGAAGAGCCTGTTTTACAAATTCAGATGGCAATACAAATTGATCAATATGTAAGTGAGGATCTGCAAATCCTGGAGAAACATATTTGTCTTTTACATCGATGACGGTTGTTTTTGGATCTATTGTATGTGAAGCATCAGGACCAACATATGCAATTCTATCATGAATTACCGCAATCTGAATTTTTGGAAGGATTTCTCGGGTGTAGACTGATAATAAATTGCAATTTTTTAAAATAAGATCGGCTTTTTTGTCACCCATCGCTACTGAATTCAATGAATATATCGAAGTTGCTAGGCTCGAAGTCATAGATGTTAATTGGATTTTGCGCCTATTATAGATTCAATGCTTAAATTACGGTTGAAGAGGTTTTTTTGATATGAACATTCCTAAGGTGATCAGAAAGTATTGTGCAAAATGTAAAACACATACCGAACAAAAGGTTTCCATTTACAAGGCTGGAAAAAGACGTGGCTCTGCTAGAGGTGAACGCCGACACGCAGAACGTAAAAAGGGATATGGTGGACAGAAATTTCCAAAATTAGCAAAACCAGCCAAAGTTACAAAGAAAGTTACTCCTCTAATGACATGTACTGTTTGTAAAAAGAAATACAATAAAAAAGGCATTAGAATTAAGAAATTTGAGTTGGTGGCAGCATGAAGAAAGATCATATTGAAATTCCAAAACCAGCAAGTAAATTTCAAAAAGTCAACTGCAATGAATGTGGAGAATTACAAGTGGTTTATTCTCATGCGTCAACACAAGTTGCATGTAATTCCTGTGGAAATGCCATAGCAGAAGCAACAGGATCAAAAGCCAAAATAAATGGCAAAGTCTCAGGTAGTGTTGAGTAAATCATAATCCTGTTTTGAATTTAGATTAAATGCAATTCTTTTATCATCTATTATGACATAGTTCTCTTCTAAATTTTCTAGCGATATAATCTTTTTTGAATTTATTAAAGAAATTCCGGTGTAATGACATATTTGATCATCGAAATTTACTGGGAAATCAGATTCTAGTCCAAGTGAAGATAAAAAATTTTTAGTTACAAGAATACTAGTCCATGTTTTTTTAGAGTCAAAATGATTAACAATTTTTTGAATTATATTCTCATCCAGTAAAGGTAAATCACCAGAAGTAACCAAAACTGCATCATTGATTGATTTTAGCACTAAATTTAGATCTTCAACATAACCAATTCCAGGTGTGTCAAAAATTTCAATATTGTTTTCTTCTAGTAATTTTTTTGTTTTAGGAGAATTCGTACTAGTAACTGCTAAAATTTTTGAAAAGAGATTTGAGTTTTTTAATGAATCAACTACATGAAATATGATAGGCTTTTTGTATTTGAGTAAAAGTTTTTCATCATCTAAATTCATTCTAGTACCTTGACCGCCGGCCATAACAATGCCAATCATATTGATACAAACACCATCAGCGAAGCCAATCTTGTAAATTCATTTGTTGCACCAAGTACATCACCAGTAATGCCACCAAAACTACGAGTAGATATTGCTAAAATAAAAATAGTTAGAGTAACAGTTACTCCTAGCATCACTAGTCCAGTAGTTTCGCCAATAGCAATCACCGGAATAAGCATAATTATGAATGCTGCAGTGAGTTTTTTCTTATCTTTCATTACTTCTATAAAAGGTGAATTTGAGCCTAAGGATGCTGAATTTCCTAGACTTGCCATCAATACCATTGAGAATTTTGCTAAAATTTCGCTAATCAGAATTGTCCTAAACAAATCAAATCCACTAGTAAGAGAAATTGTAACTACAAGACCAATTAGGTATAAGACTATGCCAACAATTCCAGCAGAACCAGTAGAAAGATCTTTCATTGCTTTTAGCTTTTTATCTTTACTTCCTTTTACCATTAATCCATCAGCAAAATCAGCTAATCCATCTGCATGATGAATTCCAGTTACTATAGCAATAGAGGCTACCACCAACAAGCTAACCAATAATGGATCTAAAAAGAAAGACAGACCAAAACCAAAAGAACCAACTAAAAGACCAATTGCAATTCCAACAATAGGAAAAAGATACATGTATTTTGCAATATTTTCTAAAGTTGCATTTGAAGAAGGAAATATAGTCAAAAAGGAAAATACAGACCCAATTTCTTTAAGCATGAATCCACCATCCTATTAATGACAAAATAGTAATAATTGGAATGGTCACAATTCCAAAGAAAAGAATTGAAGTAAGTTTCATAAGTGTAATTGCAGAGCATACATGCTTTTTTGTCAGTGTAATTTCTCCGTCACCTAACTTGTAGTGATTAATCTTTTCAAATTTTGTTTCTAAAGCTCCTGCTAGTGCAGCCATTGGATATCCTGCATTAGGGCTTTCAGTTTTTTTACCATCACGAATCATTATTTTGTATGATTCCTTCCAATTATTTTGCAAAATAGCGGCTGAAATGATCATGATAAATCCGGTGAGTCTAGATGGAATATAGTTTAAAATGGTGTCACAAGTTGCTGCAAACCATCCTACATTTTTGAAGAGATCTGTCTTGTATCCAATCATTGAATCTGCAGTATTGATAACTCTATAAACAAATGCTCCAGGTAAACCAAAAATTGCAAAATAGAACAAAGGACCTGTAATTCCATCAACGGTATTTTCGCTAATACTCTCCAACACGCCTGAAATTACGTGATTTTTATCTAGATTCTTAGTATTTCTCTTAACAATCATAGACAGATTTGTTCTTGCTTTTTCAAGGTTATCTTGATCAAGTGATTCTAGAACTTTGTAGGCATGTTTTTCCATTCCTCTAATAGCAAATGTGGTTTTTAGTAATAACCCACCAATAATTACAGAGGTAATTATTGAAATGTAATCATATGGGATCATAGATATTCCAATATCCAAAATCAAAAGCAATGAAATCACAACAATGGATGTTAGAGTTATGATTAAAATTCCTCCAGCTTTTTCAATTATAGAATTTTGATTTTTTGCAGCAGGTGTAAATATTGCAATTAATCTTCCCATCCAAGCAGTAGGATGATACTTGTTTTTAGGATCTCCAACTGTTAAATCGATTAGAATTGCGATGCCGATAATAAATATAGATTCAAGAATCATTGTATCATCCTCTCAATTGATTTTATATCCATATTTGATTTGACAATTTTTGCCAATCTATCTAATTCATTATCAATTTTTGAAAGATTTTTCCTAGTCCATGCAATATCTTTGGGTTTTGCATGAAGAGAATCTTCTTCAGGCAGGTCCAAAGTGATTAATGGGATAGTTCCGATAACAGGAATCTTAGTAATGTTTTTTAGTTTTTGGAATCCAGGTTTTAGCACATTGAGGTCTCCTCTAAATTTATTAAATATGAAACCTTTTACAAGTTTTTGATATTTTTTATCAATTAAGGTCATAGTTCCCACAATACTTGCAAAAGATCCACCTTTGTCAATATCAGAAACAAGTAATACAGAAGCATCTGCTTTTTGGGCAATTCTCATATTGGCAATATCAAATTTTTGTAAATTGATTTCAGCAGGTGAACCTGCTCCTTCGATAATTACTAAATCAAAATTTTTCTGCAAAGTTTTCAATGATTTTGTGGCAATTTTAATTCCTTCAGAATTTACAAATTTTTCATAGTAATCTTTAGCATGCATTTTTTTGTAGCGTTTCCCATTTAGGTATACAATGCTATTGTAATTTCCTACAGGCTTAAGCAAAATAGGATTCAAATCAGGTATAATTTCACAGCGAGCAGCAATTGCTTGAATAGCTTGAGCACGAGAAATTTCAAACGTAGGCGTGATATATGCAAAATTTGACATATTTTGAGATTTGAAGGGTGCTA
This sequence comes from Candidatus Nitrosopumilus sp., assembly GCA_029864335.1. GTDB lineage: Archaea > Thermoproteota > Nitrososphaeria > Nitrososphaerales > Nitrosopumilaceae > Nitrosopumilus. The sequence goes on from JAOTTS010000016.1 coordinate 18,462, forward strand.
CACTGAACCCTTTATCTGAAAAAATTCTACAGAGAGCTGCAACTAGTGTTGTTTTCCCAGCACCTGAAGATGTTCCTTGAATCATTAATGATTTCATGGAATCTTCTCCAATGCTTTTACTAGTTTTATGTTATCCTTGTGAGATTTAACAGCAATACGAAAATAATGGTTATTTAATCCTCTAAAATTTTTACAATCACGAATTAGGATCTTGTTTTTGAGTAACTTTTTTTGCAATTGTGTTGAATCATGAATTGTTTTGATCAAAATAAAATTTGTAGATGAATCATGGTATTCAAAACTATCTAATTTATCGATTTTATTTTTTAGATAGTTCAATTCTTTTTTAATCATTAATTTTGATTTGATTATATGAGATTTATTTTCAAGAGAAATTTTTGCTGCTTCTTGTGCTAGAGAATTAACACTCCATGGAATTTTTATTTTCTTTAAAATTTCTGCTATTTGTTTTGATGCTGCAGCATATCCAATTCGCAATCCAGGAAATCCAAAGGATTTAGTCAAAGAGCGTAAAACAAAAAGATTGTCATATTTTTTTACATAGGATATTACAGATTCATTTGATTCAGGAACAAGTTCAATAAAACATTCATCAACAAATACAAGAGAAGAAAGTTTTTGTGCTCTTTGAATTATTTTAAGCAGATGTTTTTTTGATAAAAGTTTTCCTGTGGGATTATTAGGATTGCAAATAAAGATACATCCATTTTTTGGGATTTGTGAAATAAATGAATTAAGATGTTCAGATAAATTTAATGTTTTAAAATAGGATATTTTGCCATTGTTTAGTTTTGCCGCTGTTTCATATTCTTGGAATGTTGGAATAGGGATCAAAATTTTTTTTGCTGATAAAAATGCAAAACAAAAATTATAGATTATCTCAATTGCACCATTGCCAACCACCAGATTAGACTTATCCAAATGTGTGTATTTTTTTAGGTTAGAAATTAATTCAGATGAGCCTAAATCAGGATAGTTTTGAATAGTGTCAAAATTTTTTTTTAGGGTTTTTTTTACAGAAATAGGAATTCCAAGAGGGTTGATATTGGAACTAAAATCCAATATTTGTGGATCAGAACTTTTTAAAGGATTTCTACCACCATGAATCACTGGAACATGTCTAACTATGGAAGATTTTGTTCTTATTTTCACAGTTCCAAGTAGAATTAGTCGATTTAGTATGTTGTGGTAACACAGAAAACGGTTATTAATTGAAAGGTGCTAATTACTAAATTATGGTTAAAAAAAGAGTTGCAATTATTGGAGTTACAGGTTCTGTTGGTCAAGAATTTGTACAGTCATTAAACAACCATCCATGGTTTGAGGTGACTCAAATTGCAGCATCTGAGCGTTCTGCAGGTAAAAAATACCTAGATGCAATAAAGGATTCAAGTGGAATTGTTGCATGGGATGTTGGCGGAGAAATCCCTGAATATATCAAAGAAATGACAGTAAAGTCAATTGATGAATTAGATGTATCACAACTAGATTTGGTATTTTCTGCAGTTGAATCAGAAGCTGCTAGAGACATTGAGACTAAAATGGCAGCTGATTTGCCCGTAATCTCAACTAGTTCTGCTTATAGATATGAAAATGATGTTCCAATACTAATTCCAGGAATTAATGATGAGCAAACAGAGTTACTAGATATTCAAAAAAAGAACAGGAATTGGAAAGGTTGGGTAGCACCTCTTCCAAACTGTACAACAACAGGTTTAGCAATTACACTAAAACCATTACTTGAAAAATATGGTGCAAAAAAGGTCATGATGACATCAATGCAAGCTATTTCAGGTGGTGGAAAATCAGGTGTGTCTGCAATGGGAATTACGGATAACATAATTCCATACATTCCAAAAGAAGAAGGAAAGGTAAGGCAGGAAACAAGAAAAATTTTAGGTAAACTAAAAGATGGAAAAATTGAAGAAGCAGACATTAGAATAAGTTGCACTTGTACTAGGGTTCCGGTAATAGATGGACATACCGAATCTGTTTTTGTTGAAACCACAAAGGAAATTGATCCTGCTAAAGCAAAAGAGACCTACAATCAATGTAACAAAGACATCTCTGTATTAGGACTACCTTCTGCTCCAAAAGATTACTATGCATTCCATGAAGATCCTACAAGACCTCAACCAAGAATGGAACGAACTGTTGGTGATGGAATGACTACAACAATCGGAAGAGTTGAGAAAGAAGAACTCTTTGATAACGGTCTCAAATACATGTTATTCTCACACAACAAAAAAATGGGTTCAGCAAAAGGTGCAGTATTGCTTGCAGAAATGCTATACAAAAAAGGCAAGATTTAGATAATTTTTTGAAATTTTTACAATAATAACTTTATAAGAACCAGAAATCTAGATCGACTCAGGTGTTTTAAACGGCAAAAGTAGACGATTTAGATTTACAAATTTTATCAGAATTATCTAATGATGCGTCAATTTCAGTACCACGATTATCAAAGAAAATTAATGTTAATTCATCAGTCGTATATTCAAGAATCAAAAGATTAGTGAAAAGAAAATTAATTGAACGCTTTACAATTGATGTAAATGATGCTGAACTTGGGTATAATGTAAAAGCACTAACCGGAATCAATATGGATACAAAAAAGCGCGATCACATAATTGAAGAATTATTCAAAATCGATGGAGTGAGAGAAGTTGCAGAAGTTACGGGAAGATTCGATATTTTGGTAACTATGTATTCAAAATCATTGGATCAGATGCACAAGATGGTCTCCGAACGTATTGGTAGAATTGAGGGGATACAGTCTTCAGAATCCTTTATTGAGATGAAATCACGGATGAAAGCAATGCCATATATGCCATCAAAGGGTAGTGACTAATATTGCAAAAGCAAAAGTCTGAATCCCGAGTTGCGGTATATTATGAATTAACAAAACCAAAAATTTGGTATCTACTTGTATTTACTGCATTTGGTGCAGCATTAACAGCATCTAACATTTATGATATTGAAATTTCTCCAGCAACTTGGTTGCTTATGTTATTTTCAGTTGCTGCAGGTTCAGCTGCTGCAAATACGTTGACAAATTATCATGATAGGGATATTGATGCTATCATGGAAAGAACAAAAGACAGACCCCTCCCATCAAAAAGAATCTACCCTGCTGTAAAAGCAAGGAATTTTGGATTAGCGTTAGCAGGAATATCATTAGTTTTAGCATTTGGAATTTCTTTTACTACTACTTTAGAACAAGGTGCGTGGGCAACTGCATTCATTGCATTTGGATTAGTAAACAATATTCTAGTTTATTCATATGCATTAAAACGAAATTCAAGAACTAATATTATTCTAGGAGGATTATGTGGTGGTTCACCTCCAATGATTGGCTGGGTAGCTGTTAGCATGTCAGATTTATGGACTATGGGACTTGCAATGGCAGGATTAGTGTTCATTTGGATTCCAATGCATATATGGGCTTTGACATTGCATTTTAAAGATGATTATAATAAAGTAAATGTTCCAATGCTAACTGCAGTTCAATCTGAAAAAACATCTGCACGAGCTATTGCAGGATCAACTGTGGTAATGGTATTGTTCTCAATTGCACCATTTTTCATAACTACAGAAAGTGGAGATGTAATGGTTGGTAGTGTGTATCTATGGACTGCAATAGCATCAGGTGCATTAATGATTGCATTATCAATTTGGGTAATAGTTAAGCCTATGGAAAAGGCTTCATGGACTTTGTTTAAATTTTCAAGCCCATATTTGGCAGTATTGTTTATTGCCTTAATGGTAGACTCGGCGTTATAAAATACTGTTATTCTCATCAAGACTGTTAAGTTCTTTAGTAATCTTTGAATGTTTTTCTACTAATGCTTCAAGTTCATTTTGAAGCTCAGATGAATTCCATTTTGAATTAATTAAGGAAGATAGTTTTGCAATGGCACTCCATTGAAGATTATTTTGTTCATCAATCAATTCTAAAAATCGCTTTCCTTTTTCATCATCATCCATATTTTTTTGGGATTTTGCAATGATAAAAAGTTAGCAGTGGTAATTATATAATTTAAAAGTTTTATTACCAATTAAGGGCAACCCATCATATTGAAATGCAGTATTTCAGAATGTAAACTAAAAGCAATAGAGACAATCAGCATAAGTTTTAGAGAAACAAGAAATCTTTGTAAAGAGCACTACAAATTATTTAAAAATAAAGATAAAAAACATCTTCCAAAATTTACCAAGGCATCAAAATTTTAATGAAAATTTAATGTTTTTTCAAATCTTGAGATTATTGAAAGATTTAACATCTACTATTTTTTTAACTAAGATATGGCGGTAGGGGAGAAAACAATCAGTAAAAAGAAGCCCGTAAAAAAGGCAGATCCCAAGCCAAAAAAACAAGTTAAACCTTCATCATCAAAGAAACCAGAATTTGAGAAAGCATGGAAGGAATACAATTCTGCATTAAATGGATGGAAAGAATCCCTTGCACAATGGCAAAAATCCACCAATGAAACTTTGATGACATATCATGATGCATGTCAAAAAGCATTAGAATCTGATGCAGAATTATTAAAAAAAGTAAGTTCAAGTTGGGAGAATACTTGGGAAGAAATTGGTCCACAATATATCAAACAGCAAACAAAGATGATTGAAAGTATTTTCAAAGAAACCAATATTGAATCAATTAAAAAATTTAATGAACAATGGGAAAAATTTCTTTCAACATCAGGTGACGACTCGATTGTAGCATACCAGGAAGCCATCAAAAGATTCAATCAAGCGTGGCAATCAGGTCAGATGTAATTCAATAAAAATTGCTAATTAACAAATAATTTAATTATTTTTCATTTTAATAACTCTAAAAACTTTACACTTACAAACAGAATACATTCCACGAATTGCAGGTATACCATTTTTCATAGTTGCCTCTTCAGGATTTTCAATATTTCTTTATTTTACAATTTATACAATATGTATCAAGTAGATTAGATAGTTTTTTCAGTTGTTAATTTATGAAGTTTTTTCTCAATATCATCAAGTTTTTGATTTTGTTTTTGTAATGTATGAATAATTTTTTGCTCAATTTTCGTATCTATTGATTGTTCAGGTGTTGCTTCCTCTTCTGGTTCTGTGATTGGTTCTGGTGCAAGATCTAGTTCTTGAGGAAGCTCTTCTGCTGAATCTTTTGGTAATGAGCCTCTAGGACTGGAAGGAGTTTCTGGTTCTGTGATTGGTTCCTGAGGGGATTCTAATTGTTCGGTTGATTTAGATTTAGGAATTGGAAATTCTTGTATGTCACCAAGATAATCTAATTTCACTTTATTTCCATCAATTCTTAGGTATGGTGTACCTTCAATTGAGAATGCTTGAATTTTATGTCCTTTTTTCCAGGAATTTTTTCCACTGTAAATTGTAATGTAGATTAATCCATTCTTAATATCAGATGCAATGGTTAATCGATCTATGGGTTTTCCTTTAGTAATACCTTGTTCAGTTTCTTGATGGCGTAAGGCAATATAGATTAAATGTTCAGAGTCATAACTGACTTCAGAAATTAAATAGTCAGCCCATTTATCCATTATAAAAAATAATGATTGATGTCTAGTAAATAAGCAATTTTAATTAAGATAATTCTAAAGTTCTAATTATTTGACTAGGGAATTTTGAAAAAATGAAAGAAGAAATAAGATTATAATTGGTTGAGAGTGCATATAATTAAATGGAAATATCAATAGAGCCCTGGAAAAAATTGATTATTCATGAAGTAATTGAATACAAGTTTTATGATTGGGTCAAACAAATAGCATTTAGCACAAGGTCTTCAGGTGGGGGAATACCTACAATGCAGTGGACAAATGGAATAGTCTTTTCACCAGCAAATTTTCCAACAACAAATGTCACAGCTGAAGAGCAATTGAAAGGAATTCTTCATTGGTCATCAGTGTCTTTTGCAATTAAAGAAAAATTTGAAAAACAAATTGTAAAGGAAAATGCAACAATAAATCTAGTAGATGTAAGCGTAAATGAAATTTTCAAAGAATTAGCAACAAGTTTGAAAGCTCAATCAAAATATGCAAACCTTGAATCTGGCAAAGATCAATGAATATTGAAGAAAAGATAAAAAATTGTGAAATTTATCTAAAACAGATTAAAAAATATGATCCCGATCCATTTTATGTAAATCATTTTTTTAATGAATACATCGATTCAGTAAACAATACTTATGATGATATTTTCGAAGAGGCAAACAGAGATTTTGGCTTATTTATTTTAGGAAAAATCTCACATGAAAAATTCAATGAAAAAGCAAAAATGAAAAATGATCAAAATGCACTAAAATTTTCAGAATGGTTTTCACAAAAATTTAATCAAGAACATGAAAATTCATATCCAAATTTTATGAAAAAAATATGTAAATTTAAGAGTAAATCAGAAAAAATTCCGGAGATTAAAATAATGATTAGAGCATCAAACCGTTACAAAGATGATGTTAATCAACAAATCAAAGTTAATTTAAGTAATGAAAAACTACGATCAAAAGAAGAATTACATATAGAAATTAAAAGACAATTACCAATTTTTTTAGAAATTATAAATCATAAAAGAAATAAAAAAAATGAGCCTAAAGTAGGTGAAAATCAAATAAATGCATCTGCATTTTTAGATATTGAGGATCACACAGACATCGAAATTGCATATGCATCTGAAATCTACATATCTGTTATGAAACGATTAGTTGATGAATCAAGGAAAAAAATGAAAGAATTAACAACATGGTATAATTAAATTAATTTAAAAATCCAAAAATTGATGGTGTATTCTTAATTTTGATAATTGGTAAATATGAAAATCCATGTTCAATACTATTAGAAAATTCTGGATCTTTTCCTTGATTTCCCTGATATTTTAGAAAATGTTTTGAAGGCTCAGAATCTAATTTGACATAATTGAAATTATAGTATACCTCATCCATTTCCAATGATGTGATGTACCCCAAAACCCAAGATTTTTTGTGTTGTAGTGTATACAGAGTAAGATTGGGTTCATCTGGAAATTCAGGATTATATGTTAATCGTGCTAAACTCCCTAAATCTCTAACTTGTATTGGATGAAATTGATCTGGGAGTTTTTCTGATTTTATTGGAAGCGGTGAAATTTCTGATTCCATATTAACAATAGGGGCATAATTTGAGATATTTTTTGTAGATTCCACAATGTCACAAATTTCTTTATCTCCTTTCACCTGATATGAAACATATCTACCAATTTTTGTCATGGGGGCATAAAAAATCATCAAAGTATTTGCAAGTGCCAAACTACTTGAAATGATTCTGAAACCGTCAAGTTCTTGAGAATATACTCTTCTAGGATATTCTTGAAATGCACAAGCGTATCTTGCTAAATCATTAAAACTAGATAATTCAATAAAACATTCATTCTGAGTAATTTCCATCACAGAATTATGAATGGATTACGTTTTATTCTTTTGAAAACATAATTGGATTTTATTTGGTCTCTGAGGATTAGTCTTTGCCAATTATTACCATCCATTACCAATCATTACCAATAATATATATATCAGTGTAAAAGTATGATAGCATGAGTACACAAACTCAATCAAACAATGTATATTCAATGTACAAGCAAAATGTGCAAAAATACTTTGAGAATATTTCAAAAATAACTCCACAGTATTTTCAAGCTATGACACAATTACAAGAAGAATGTATGAAAACATGTGAAAAAACAATCAATGCGTCGGTATCTGTGCAACAAGAATTTGCTAAAAAAAACTGGAATTGTTTCTGATATTCCTGATACTGCAATTATAGATACTAACAAGCAAATTGTTCAAGCAAGCACAGTAAATAATCAATTTGTAAAAACAACAATTGATGCAACTGTACAAAACTTCAAAACATTCAACGATAACATAAACGCATTTGCTGAATTGAATAAAAACGCAATCCAATCCTGGATTAATCCTATCGCACACAAAAACTAGTGTGATTGGTTTTTCTTTTTATTTTCTTTATTCTATTTTGCTTAGAGCTAAAAATGATAGTTTTCAATAACTCAAAATTTTGTGAAGTTATTATGATTTATTAATAATATAAGTAATTTTAAGAAATTGATAATCAAGAAAAATTCAATGTTTTGAAATATTTTGAACCTTTTTTAGATTTTGTTTATCAAAGTATTCCATTACAAAATGAAAAATAATTAGTTTGCCAAAAACAACCATTGAGATTAATACTAAGATAGATTCACCAAGATAAAACAGATAGGTTGTTACTCCAATGGCAGTCATAACTTCTATAGCAGTACAACTACAAAAAAAGAGTAATTTTTGTCTCAATTCAGTGAATTAAGATTTTGGCCACATTGTAGTCCAAGTTTCAGCGAATTTCTTCATCATTTCACCATATGCATTCATCTGTTCTAGTCCAGATGAACTGAGAGTCTTTTGCCAGTTTTCAGTAAATTGCTTGAAAGTCGAAGCATTGGAATCACTTATGGCTTTTTGCCAGTTTTCAGTAAATTCTTTGAAGGAATTCATTCCAACGTCAGCCATTGATTTTTGCCAATTTTCAGTAAATAATTTCATGGTTTCAGTACTAGATTCAACAGTTGCTTTATCCCATACTTGGTTGAATTTTTCTTGCATGTCACTACTTGCTTTTTGTATTTGTTCATAAACAGTTTTCCAGTTGTCAAGTGATTTTGTATATTCTTGCCATAGAGAATCCCATTCATTATTTTTATCTTTTTCAGACAATAACTAAAGATAGTTTTTGCTATTCTTAAATGGATCTATAGAAATTAGGATGAGTTCATTTTTGACGTTTTTGTAGACGTTTTTCCATTCTGAGTTTACCTTCCTCAAATTTGGTTCTATCTTCATCTGTTTTAAGTGCTAATTTTGGAGCATGTGTAGGTTTTCCATTTTTATCCAATGCTACAAAAGTTACAAAGGCAGTTCCAGTAAGAGTTCTTATTCCTGTTACGATATCCTCAGCTTCTGCATTTACTTCAATTTCCATTGAGGAGTTATGAACATAGTTTATTCGTGCATTTAATTTGAGAACATTTCCAACAAAAACTGGTTTTAGGAAATTAACACTATCCATAGATACAGTAACCGCGTTTGATTGAGAATGTCGCTGAGCAACAATTCCTGCAACCATATCAATATGCTTCAAAATTTCACCACCAAAGACATTCCCTGCAGGATTTGCATCAGAAGGAAACATCCTAACAATTACTTCTGCATGAGATTCTGAAGGACTTTTTTCACTTATTTGGGAGTTTTTTGAGGACATGATTTTGATTCACTATGATTTTTTCTTCATCCAATTTAATTTAATCAGTTGATTTGATTATTTGAGATATTTTTCTAGATTGATTTTATCGATTTTTGGGATCTTAGCTAATTCAAAACCTTCTGGACGTTTAGAAAGAGAACGAGTTGCATCAATTCCCATTTTAGCAGTTTGTAATTTCTTTTGATCACTAGAAGGATCAAGACTCGAGCCACGAACATTTTTAAGAATTACTAGATCTTTGTCAGCTTGGAATCTTGTAGCCATTGCATACTCTACTGATTCTGCATTATTAGGATCAATATCTTCATCAACTACAGTTACTTGTTTTAACGAACGATGTGAGTCAAATGTTTTTTTAATTATTTTTTTGGGGTCAGAATCACTTTTCTTTCTAATTTGTACAACTGCATGTAACCAATTACATCCACCATTAGTCATAGAAACTTGTTGTGTTTGAGGAAATGCCTTTTTCAGTTCACCATTTAGTTTAGATTCAATTGGCATTCCCATTAGTAATCTATGCTCGGAATATCCAGAAAGAACATCGTGAAAAATAGGATTGTTTCTAAAGAATAGATTTTCAAGTTCAAAAACAGGTTGAGATCTTTTATGATCATATGTTTGAAGCATTTCAACCATCCATTCAGGATGAGTTTTATCACGAAGAATTTTTCCTTCCATTACAATTTCTGAACCTGATGGTACATTCAATCCTGAAAAAGAAAGTTTTGCCAAAGTTAGTTTTCCACCTAAAAGTGAATTTGCAATATCAATCTCATCTTTTCCCCATCCAGCTTGATATGCTCCTGCAATGGAAATTGCAGGATGAACACCTACAGTAATTGCAATTTTGAGGTCTTCTCCATGCTCTTTAGCATCAATAAAACATCTGTGAAGATGACGTCCTTCTACCATTCGAATAGTAAAATGAGTTTTATCAATTGGCATTAATCTATGAAATGAAGAATTTTGTTTTCCAGTTTCAGGATTTTTAGCATATGCTATAGAAGATGTGATAAAAGGGCCAGATTCTTTTTCAAAATGAGTCACTATAGGCATGGAAAAGAGATTTTTTGACTTGTTTTCCATGAATTTTCCTAAGGAGAGGATTTTTGGACGTTTGGCTTTTTTGATTGCCAAAATAATTTTTTCGTGGATATTATTTTCAGTTCCTCCAACTGCTAAAGCAAATCTTTTCCTAGTTCCGACTAAATTGGCAACTAAATGAAAATTACTTTCTTTAATATTTTCAAATAAAACAGCATGTGAACTATCAACTTTTGCAGTAATACCAGCAATCTCAAATTTTGTTGAAACCTTTGTTTTAATAGTTTTAAGATCATTAATTTTTTTTATTTGAGAAATATAATTTCTTAAATCACTCATTCTCAATCATTTCCATAATCTCAGACATTAAGGCTTTTGCAGTATCAGTTTCAAGTTCTTTTTGAATAAATACTGAAACTAAAGCAATTCCTCGCATCCTAGTGCTTATCCGTTCAGCTACAAGTTTCAAAAAAAGAGAATCAGTTCTTGCAGGAATAACAGTAGTGGTGATAGGAATAGGTCCTGTGGTTAAAGAGGCAACAATCGAACCAATTTTTTTAGCGCCTTCTGTTACTGAAATAAAATATCCATTTTCAAATTTTTGAATTTGTAAAAAGAAGTTACGGCTCTCCAGATTTATCATTTTCTGGGAAAATCCATCTGGAGAGTTCAATAAGCTATGAACAAGTCTTATACTTTTATTGCTATTGATTCATTTGCATGAGCAGATACAACTTCAACCTCAGGATTCTTCTTGCAATTCTTTTCATGTTTATCTGCATAAACAAATAGTTTTTCACAGTGTTTGCATGGAGTTTTTTCTTTAGTTTTTGTTGCAACTTTGGATTTTGCTGCTTTAACTTTTGCAGTTTTTGCTTTTGATTTACTTTTTGCTTTTACTTCAATTTCTTCTGGTTGGGTATCAGCAACTGCTTTAGCTTCAATAGAATCGGCCTCAACTCTAGCGCGTAATTTTGCTTTGTATTTTAGATTACGTGGTTTTGTTCTTAATCTATATCCACAACATGGACACCAAAGTCCTTCCCATTTGATGAAAATTTCACAAATTTGGCATCGACGTTGTCCAGAAGCATATCTTCCGGTTCCAACAGGCTTTTGAGCCTTATATCTTACACAAATTCCTTTACAAGTCATCTTAGTGATTTAATATAGAATTCATAACTATATAAGGGTGGATAGATAAAATCTATAAAAAAAAATGAAAAAGTTGTAAATATTCTAAATTATTTTGCGATCATAACGATTAGTTTCAAAAAAAACTAGAAATCTCCAATAAATATGTATAGATTATTTCAAGGAAATGTTTTTTGAAAAAATAATATGTATGGATATAGTTGTTTAGCAAAAAATTTTATTAAATTTCGTAAAAAATAAAAAAATTTAAAAAATCATCATACTTTCATAATTACATCAATTAAGTAACAATGAATTAAGCAAAAAATGGAATAATTTTTAAAAAATTCAATTAGTTTTTTGATTTTTCAACCTGTAATTGATAGAGGTAATATTGAAAATCTAAAACCATCACGTTGAGAGATATATTTTGCAGAAAGCATATCACGTTTTCCACGTTGATTGAAATTTTTAATTTTTAAACTAGTTTTATGTTCATCAACAAATTCTAATTCAAAAGATGAACAAAATTTTAGATTCAACATAGAAACTATTTGTTTTGCAATTTCCATATTACCATTTCCAATTTTGATAATTTTTCGTTTAGCTCTAAGACCTCCTAAAATTTGAATTATATGAAAAATAAAATTTTCTACAGATAAATGAAATGAGCTCTCAATTTCTTGTCCATAATAAAAAACGGACAAACCAATTCGTTGACCTGGATCAATACCTAAAATTAAAATTTCTTCTTCAAAATCCAGATTTAGTTTTTGCATCATTATACCTCTAATCACAGTTGAATGATGTTCAAAGATATCTTCGTGGAGTAAGAGTTTTTCACATTTTTTGGGCGTTTCTTCCCTAGTAGTAAAAATGAGATGGCCAGAGTAACCAGTTATTTCTTCAGGAAGAATAGAATCAAAAGATAGTTCTAGTGCCTTAAGATAGGTTGAAAATCTATAGTAGTATTTACCAGAAGTAGTAGCAATTCCAATACGAGTATTCAGTAAGGGATCGATATGTGACAAAATGAAATATGTAATTTAGGTTTATGCCTTCAAAACAGTTGACACCACATGTTTGACTGCTTCGTCAAAATTGTTATCAATTGTAGATTGAATCTCAGATAATTTAGCATCTCCTTCTTGAGCAATTCTTGAAGATTCAGAAGTTGCCTTTTTTTTAGATGCATTAATTATTACTTCAGCTTCTTTTGTAGCCATTTCCCTAGTTTTTTCTAATAATGAATCAATTTCAGTCTGAGCCTTTAGATTCAGTTGTTTTTTCATATCGCCAACTTTACTGTTTAAAGAATCTAAGTCATCTTCTAAGGCATTCAAAGATTTGATAATTCCAGTAACTTTGGATTCAGCCATACTGCTCATTATACTCAAAATTTGATAAATCCATTACTTAAATCATTCATTTTTAGTTGATTTTTAGGCATAAAACGTCATTAAACTGGAATTATCCGGTTGTTAAAAGTAAGATTGCTCTAGCTAGATCGCCTTTGGCCTCCTCTAAAGCATTTTTAGCCTTTTCTTCATCAACTCCAGCTTGTTGGCTAACAAGTTGAATGTCCTCTTCTGAGAAAATTGGAACCTCCAATTCTCTTTCCTCATAATTGTCTGCAGTTACTGTAAAAATTGAGTTGTCTTTTGCTTTCATTTCAGTAACGGAGGGTTTTGTGATAATGATCTCTTTTTTATCGGTCTTAATTATTACTTCTTGAACATTTGATAGTTCATTCATATCTAGACCCATTTTATCCATCATTCTTCGCATTTCGCGATTTCCTCCTCGCATCATGATTCTATTTCCCTCTTAGGACTTTTTAAACTATCTCTGACCTTTACAGCTACACCTCGATTAAAATCAGATATCATCTTTTGTGACAAAACAGCCTTACCAACTGCAATTACTCTATCTTTGAACAATACTGGTGTATCAGCAGAAATCCTTACTTTATTTCCACACCATACTACATGTTTACAAAATACGGATTTACCTTCCATTACAAAAGGTGCAGCATCTTGGTTTATCTCAATGCAGTTTTCTTTGAATGTTTTACTTTTCAGTAAAATTTGTGCAAAATAAGGACTAATTGCTAAACCACCATCAATTCTCAAAGTACACAATAATTTTCCTTCATGTGAAACAGTTCGTATTCTTCCAGTCTTTCGTGAAAAGGTCATTTCGATATTTTTTGGCAGGCATTTTGAAACACTATTACCAAATAACGCATCAAGGGAATATTGGAGCTTGAGAATTTGATCCATGCATGTGATACGTTCGCTTGTAAATATTAGTTCAATGTTAGACCATATTACAACTTTTAAACTATATAGACGGGTTTCATCTCTTTAGATTATGGAAGAGAGAGGTGAAACAAGGAAAATTCAATTTACAGGAAAATCATCTTACATAGTTTCACTTCCAAAACAATGGATTATGGAGTTGGGTCTAAAACAAGGAGATCAAATCAGAATGGTTCGAAAAGGATCATCAATATTAGAACTTTATCCACCAAAATTTGAATCTCGTATCCAAAAAAAGGAAGATGCAGTAATTGAAATTGATGATGAAGAAAAGGCGTCTTCAATAATTAGAAAATTAATTTCTTTGTATTTTCTGGGATTTAAGACGATTAGTGTTAAACCAAAAAATGGTAGATTAAGCCCTAACCAAAGGAATACCGTAAAAGAAGCTGTAAAGCGAATGTTAATGGGTTCTGAAATAATTTCTGATTCTAGTGGGGAAATAACAGTACAGGTTCTTGTAAATCTGCTGGAACTATCTGTTGATGGTGCATTTAAGCGAATGATCCATTTAGCAAAATCAATGTCTAGTGATGCAATTTTAGCAGTAAAAGAAAACAATCTAGAATTGGCACAAGAAGTAATCAATACAGATGACGAGGTAGATAGATTTGGATTTTATATTATTCGACAATTAAAGATAGCAATACAAAATGAGCATATGCTAAAAGAGATGGGTTTTAGAAATGCCAGAAATTGTCTTGGATACAGGCTTGTTGTAAAAAACATAGAGAGGACAGGAGATCATGCATCATTTATTGCAAAAGATCTTTTAGAGTTTAAAAAACCAGTCAAAAAAGAGATTTTAGAGAAACTTCAAGATATGAATGAATTTTGTTTATCAGTATTGGATGATTCATGTTTGGCTTTATTCAAAGAAGATTATGCACAAGCAGAAAAAACTATTGAAAAAACAACTGAAATTATCAAATATGAGAAAAAAGTAAGAGATGCTTCAAAATCATTAAAAGATGATGAGGAGATTTATAGAATTAGAAGAATGTCTGAGAATATTAGAAGGGTTTCAGAATATGCTAGTGACATAGCGGAAATTGTATTGAATATGAATATTGAAAAAGCATTGAAAAAAACGGAATAATTATCAAAAAAGGTTAAGATCGAGAAGAAATGAAATCAGCAATTTTAATCACATATGATCAGGAAGATTCGATAAATGAAGCTAAGGGGCTATGTGATGCGGCAGGATATGAGGTAGTTCACACAATCCAACAAGATTATCTAAAAAAACCAAAGTATGGAATTAGTGGAGGAATTTTAGAAAGACTAGAGGAGATATCTGAGAAACTTAGACCAGATGTAATCATATTTGATGAAATTTTAAAGCCAAGTCAAAATTACAATCTAGCCTCTGCATTACATCGGGAGGTTTTAGATAGAGAAGGGTTAATTCTTGAGATTTTTGAAAGTAGAACATCAAGTACTGAATCAAAGTTGCAAGTCAAATTAGCTCAATTACGATACGAGATGGCCAGAGCAAAGGAAAAAGTTCGTCTTGCAAATATGGGAGAGCAACCAGGATTTATGGGAATTGGAAAGTTTGAGGTAGATGTTTACTATAATGATATCAAACATAGAATGCAAACATTAAGATCTAAACTTGAAAAAGCAGGAAAGCAAAGAGAACTTCATAGACAGGGACGAAAGAGAATGGGATTCAAAACAATTTCTCTAGCAGGATATACGTCTGCAGGAAAAACAACATTGTTTAACAAAGTAACAGGTGAATCAAGAGCTCAAAGTAAAGAACTGTTTACAACACTTACTACAACAACACGAAGAGTAACAATTGATCAAGAACCATTCTTGATTGCAGATACGGTTGGATTTATAAGTAAATTACCTGCATACATGATAGATGCATTCAAATCAACTTTAGAAGAATTAACATACACAGATATCATTATTCTAGTGATTGATATTAGCGATTCTGTATTTGAATTAAAAAAGAAATTTTCTAGTTGCATGCGAACTTTAAGTGAATTAGGTGTTGAAAAAGATAAGATAGTTTATGTATTAAATAAAGATGATTTATTAAAACAAGATGAGATTAATAGAAAAATTGACATACTTAATTTATCTGAAAATAAAAAAGTGATTTCAGTTTCTGCAAAAACAGGCAAAAATATTAAGGAGTTAAAAAAATTAATCAAAAATATTTCAGAAAGTCATTATTCATATAATTTCAATAAAAGTTCACCTGAAGGAGTTAAAGAGACATTTGGTAATTGAAGTTGTAAGAATTGGGCAACGTCTAGTAAGAGATGATCGAGTAACAACACATGTTGCACTTGTTTCAAGAGCATTTGGTGCAGAAAGAATTTTCATGAATGAAGTTAATCCAGAAATCAAGGATACTGTAGAAAAAATCAATAAAACTTGGGGAGGAAAATTTGAGGTAAAGTTTATTGAAAAATGGAAATCTGTTGTAAAAAAGAAAAAAGAAGAAAACTTCAAAATTGTTCATCTTTCAATGTATGGTCAAAACATCAACATTATTCAGGAGGAACTGCAGAAAGAAAAAAATGTATTAATTGTTGTGGGGGCTGAAAAAGTTCCTAGAGAAATTTATGAATTAGCAGACTATAATGTAGGAGTTGGTAGTCAACCTCATTCTGAGATTAGTGCCCTAGCAATTCTTTTAGATCGTATTCAAAAAGGCAAACAATTCGAGAAAGACTTTACAGATGCAAAAAGAAAGATCATACCCACAAAAAATGGTAAAAATGTACAAGTAAAAGAAACAAGGGATTAATAGTAGAAAATTAGGAGTCATTAGAGTTGGTAGACAAATATGAAGATCCTTTTGTTAGAATCGCCTCTATGATCGGAGGAGATGAATATCTTAAAGTGGCAAGATCATTACTTAAAGCCGAAGATGCAACTGATGAAGAAATTGCAAGCTCTACAGGTCTAAGAATTAACATGGTAAGAAAAGTATTGTATGATTTGTTTGGAAAATCTCTAATTACTGGAATCAGAGTTAAAGATGAGAGAAAAGGTTGGTTTGTCTATAGATGGAGAACTAGAAGAGAAGAAGTTGAACATTTCATCGAAAACCAAAAAAAGAAAATTGAAGAAAGGTTACAACAAAGATTAGATTATGAAAATGCTTCTGACTTTTATCATTGTGGTAATGAAGACTGTCCAAGAGTAACATTTGAGAGTGCACTTGATGGCATGTTCAAATGCCCATCATGTGGAAGTGTTTTAAACTTAAAGAAAAATGATAAATCTAAAAAAGCATACTCAAAGAAAATTGATGAGATAAAAAAAGATATGCAGCAAACATTCTGATTTGTTGCGGCAATAAGGATAAATACAAAATCAAAGTATTGTGATTATGTCAACAGACGATTCATCATCTATCTGTAATGTTTGGAAAGGAAATACATCTAAAATTATCAACAAATTGGAATTGCAGATACCTTCACATTTTCAAATCTATTCAGATATGTACAAAGAATATCTTCGTTCCATAGATGATATTTTTGGGACATGTATTTTGTCAGAAAAAGAATTTCTTGATAAATTGAACATTGATCCCAATTTTATGAAAAGTCTTGGAATGTATTCGAATTTTCTTAGTGGTGTTTGGATCAATCAAATAGAAAATTATGATAATTATCTTAAATGGTATTCTCAAATGAGAATTTCAGGCATGAAATCATATGAAGAACTCATGCATATAATGATGGATTCCTATTCAAAAACACTTTCTAATTTATCAAAAAATATCAAAGAATAAGTTAGAGATTAAATAGGAGAAATTCTTGGAAAAAGCCTTGAATCAAATTACTACGGTCAATCCAGCAACAGGTGAAGAAATTAAGACTTTTACTGCAATGGATAAAAATCAGGTATTTGAGTTAGTTGGAAAAGCAAAAAGAGCTTATCCAGAATGGAAAAAAGATTATGAGAAACGTAGGAGTTATGTTTACAATTTAGTAGAATATCTAAAGAAACACAAAACAGAGCTTGCAAAAGTTGCAACAACTGAAATGGGTAAAGCTCTCAAAGAATCGATTGGCGAAGTTGAAAAATGTGCTTGGGCATTAGAATTTTATGCAGATCATGGAGATAGTTTTCTTTCCGATGAGGTTTTAAACACAGATGCAAGGAAGAGTTTTCTAACTTTTGAACCATTAGGTGTGATTGGTTCTATAATGCCTTGGAATTTTCCTTACTGGCAGGCATTACGATTTGCAGCTCCATGTTTAATGGCAGGAAATGTAATCGTAATGAAACCATCCAGAGTAACTATGCAATCAGGAATTGAAATTGAAAAAGCATTTACTGAATCAGGAATGCCAGATGGAATTTATCAAACAGTAGTAGGAAGTGTAGAATCTGCAAATCACCTAATTGATTCAGATGTTAACGCAGTTACTTTCACTGGAAGTACAAATGCTGGTGCAAAAGTTGGAGAAAGAACTGCAAAAAATTTGAAAAAATGTGTATTAGAATTAGGAGGAAGTGATCCTTTCATAGTATTAGATGATGCAATTATTGAAAAAGCAGCTGAAGGTGCAGTTAAAGGAAGATTCATTAATTGTGGTCAAAGTTGTGTGGCCTCAAAAAGATTTTTTGTGGGAAAAAATATTGCAGATGAATTCACTGAATTATTTATCAAAAAAGCCTCTCAGCTCAAAGTAGGAGATCCTATGTCCATTGAAACAGATGTTGGACCAATTTCAAATAAAGAAGGTTTAGAAACAATTTCTGGAATTGTAGAAGATGCAAAACAAAAAGGTGCCGAAGTCCTTTTAGGAGGTTCAGAGATGGATGGAAAAGGATTCTTCTATAAACCAACAATTCTTAAAAATATAAAATCAGACATGAGGATTGTAGCTGAAGAAACATTTGGACCAGTAGCACCAATTACAGTAGTAGAAAATGAGAGTGAGGCAATCAAATTAGCTAATGATAGTGAATTCGGTTTAGGTGCTAGTATCTGGACAAAAGATCTTGCTAAAGCAGATAAAATGTCAAGAAGAATAGATTCAGGAATTGTAAGTGTAAATAATGTAGTAATCTCAGATCCTAGAATTCCATTTGGAGGAATAAAACATAGTGGATTTGGAAGAGAACTATCAAGATATGGAATGCTTGAATTTGTGAATCTAAAATCAGTTAGATTTTATGATAATCTGACACACCATCATTACGTAGAGTAGATTATTCATTAATGCTGTTTAAGATTCAGAAGAATCGTCTTCATCTTCTAAGTCATCTTCATCATCACATTCTTCTAACTCAACATAAGTGGGATTGCCATCTTCTCTAAAGTAAATCTCAACACAAATATTTGAAGCTAGTGTATTGGCCAAAGTTTCAGCTAATTCCTTTGGAAAATTTCCCAATCTACTGGGATCTGAGGAATATCGATATTCAGTTATTTCATCCTCATGATAAAAATCTAATTCAATATCACCATTGACAAATTTTCTAACTCCCATAACTTGGCCAAATATACTATAAGACAGATCTAACTACCTTGTTCTGATACATCATTTGAAAGATTTTCAGCCAATTTCTCATAATGTTCTCTAGATTTTCCTAAATCATTTAGTTGAGTTCTCTCAATTTCATTAAGTTCATTATCTACTTTTTTGGAAACATATTGTAATCGTGCTTCAGCCATCATGAATAATCTGTTATTTTCTTTCCAAAGATGTTCTGTCACATGTTCAACATATTGTTGCATATCACTAATCAATTTTGTAGAATCGCCTGATGAGAGATATTCTTTAGCAGACTCTTCCATTGCAGTTCCAATTTCTCGTGAACGTTGATGATCAATCAACATCATTGCAATAGGACCCATATTACTAGGCATTCCAGCTTGTTCTAATGCAGGAAATAGAGATTTTTCTTCTTTAGTGTGATGGCAAATATCAGTAAAGTTTTTTGAAAAATCAATAACAGGAACTAAAATTGATTCAGGAATTTGTTTACCGTCATTTAGTAATTGAATTGTAGATTCCATTGCTTTGATGACTTTTTCTATCAAGTCATGATCGCGTCTTAATGATGCTGTAGACATAATAATTTTAAATAAAATCCAATATCTATATCTTATTTATTTTAAAAAAATAATTAAAAGATAGAAATTAGTTAACGATGAATCGTTAAGAGATCGTTTTAACGATTAGAGAGGCTCTTTGATTTTACAAATGCCCAAATCTTTTTGGTCATTTCACTTGGAGCAATTGGTTTATTGCCAAATACTTGTTCTACAGTTTCTTTACGACCTGCAAAATTGATTGCATATCCACCAAATGCTGGTTTTTTTGTTTTTGATTTAGCCTTCTTTTTTGGTGCAGCCTTCTTTTTTGGTGTAGCCTTCTTTTTTGGTGTAGCCTTCTTTTTTGTTGTAGTTTTTCTTTTTGTTGTAGCTTTCTTTTTTACTGCCAATTTCTTGTAATTTTATTTCAAAGAAAGTATAATAACTTACACTTTTACATAATTCAAAACAAGATGATTTTTAAGTCTCTTGATAGATTTAAGACGAAGATTAGGCGAATTTGAGATTTTTCTAAATCCATTTCCCTCAATTAAGGATACTGCATTTTTTCCTCCAATTAAAAATGGGGATAGGGTGATGAACAACTCATCAAAAAGATCATATTTTATAAATTCCCAATTAATAGTCCCTCCTCCTTCAATTAGAACTGATTTGATTTTTTTATCTAAAAGTTTTTTTAATAATAATTTGATATTAATTGAATTTTTTCCTGCGACAATTATTTCTATAGGAAATTTTTTAAGTTTATCAAGATTTGATTTGCTGATTTGATTTGATACAGCTATAATTGTTGAGATTTTATTGCTTGTTTGAATTATTTTTGAATTTTTAGATACAGTACCTTTAGAATCTAAAACAATTCTGATTGGATTTTTACCTTTAGTGTGACGTACAGTTAACATAGGATCATCAATTAAAACAGTATTTTTTCCTACAAGTATTCCATCTACTTTAGATCTTAGTTTATGTAATCTAATACTATCTTGTTTTGAAGATAGTTTTGAATCACCTGTAACAGTTGCAATCTTTCCATCAATAGATGTTGCAGCACTCAAAATTATATATGGTCTAGATTTTTCCATGTACTATTTTTCCTCCAATCATTACTGCTCTAATTGCTGATTCTGATGCTCTATGAACAATTGATGCATGTGGATTGTGCATTGGTTCTAAATCTAAAGCATGCTTATCAAGAAAAATACAATCTGCAATTTTCCCATTTTCAATTATTCCGATATTTTTTTTCAAAACTTTTCCACCATTTATTGTAGCCATTTTAAGAATTTCTTTTGGATCAATTCTTTTTTTATAAATTCCCATAGTTACTTTCCAAAGAAAATCCATTTCTCTAAACATATCAGGTGAATTTATCATCACGTTATCTGTACCTAATGCCAGGATACACCCTGCCTTTTGCATTAATTCTATATTTGGAATACCCTCAGCAAGTGAAGAGTTGGCTCTGGGGCAAATTACAATTCCTTGACTTTTTTTTGCTGCAGTAATAAGATCACTTTTTGAAGCAAAGGTCATATGAACTAAAAAATGAGGTTTCATTGATAATGCCCTTTTTGTTTCAGATTTGCCAGTAACTTTCTTTGATGCAGAAATACTTTGTTTAGTTTCTGATGAATGAATGGCTCTAAGTTTTGTTGTTTTTGAGTAGTGATTTAAAACTAAAGTACTATTCTCATTTGCACCACTAATACCAATTCCATCACATTTTTTGAGAAGGGCATTAAGATCACTAATTTTGTCTGTTGGAAAAGGCTGGTTTTTTCGAATTTCTGGAGATTTTTGATAAAATTCTAGTCTTCCTAAAATAATTGAACGTATGGGTATGTCAGAGAGGGCTTTTTTGAGTAAAATTACTCCATCTAATCCACCTTCTCGAAAATCAACAAATGTGGTGATTCCTTTTCGAAGCATTGAGTGGCAGGTATTTTTCATAAAAATTGATAAATTTTCTTGTGAGGTATTTTTTAGAATTTTTGATTTAGCTCCAAACACCGGATGAATTTTTTCTTCTACCGTACTATTGAGTATGACATCTTTTCCAATAGAATCTCCTATGTGTGTATGCGCATTAATAAAACCAGGAATTAGTAGAAGACCTTCACAATCTATAGATTCTTCATTGATATGTGGTTGAATTTTAGTGTGAATTTTTTTAAATGTGTTATTTTCAATTTTTACATTGGTTCTTAAAACAAAATCTAATTCTGAACCTTGTAATACACTAATATTTTTTATTAACATGATAATTCATAAACTTCAGGTTTTTCTTTTCCTGAATCTCTAATTTCTCGTATAGTATCAAGAGATTTTGTGGCCAATTTTACGGCTTCCCTGCTAGTATTTGCAGTTCCTATTCCACAATTCAAAGAAATTTCATCATTATCTTTTATCATGTCAATGAAATTCTGTACAGAATTTTTTCCATCTTTACTTGCAACTACCATGAAATTATCACCTCCCATGAAAAATGTAAGAGAATTTTTTTCAAGAAAATATTTTGACATTTTTGAATATAATCCAAAAATTATTGATGTTATTTCATATGGTGAATCACTTTTTCTTCGTGAAGTAAGATCATTTACATCTAAATGCATTATTGTAACTTTTGAATCAGATGTATTATTAACAAATCCAAAAATATTATGTTCTTCATTTAAAATAATTTTATTTTTCTTTCCGTCATACGCCTTCAAATTTGCATTAAAAGGAGTATCTCCAAAACCAATTGAAATTGCTAAATGAACATTAAATGATTTTTCAAGTGTTTTTTGGATTTCAATGTGTTCGTCCAATCCAAGTTCATTAGAAACTACAAAAAATTCATCGGCTCGATTAAGAAAGACTAGACAGTTTTTTGCAGAAAATAGTTTTTGTACTTCTTTGTACAATGACGCCTGAAGCATTTGTAGTTCATGTTCCCTATCACTTCCTAATGTTAATGTCCAAGGACCATATCCAGTTATTTTCAATATACTAAGTTGAATCATTTTTGAATCCTCTTCAATTCATTAGAAATTTTTACAACAGCTTCTACTGCTCGTTCTGCAACTGGTCTTATTCTAGCATAGGCATGTCTTTCTTGCATTCCAGGACCAGATATGCCTAAAGATACTGGTTTTTGATATTTTATAGATAATGCTGTTAATGCTTGAACAGCAGAATGTGATATTACTTCATCATGTTTTGTTTGTCCTTTAATTATAGCACCCAAAGTAACGATTGCATCAACATCATTTTTTTGTAATAATGAATCTATAATTATAGGCATGTCGTAAGCACCAGGAACTGTACATGTATACAATATTTTCAATTTCAAAGTATTTGCTTTTTCTTGAGCTATTGCAAGCATCCTAGATGTCACTTTCTCATTGAATTCTGAAACCACTATTGCAATATTCAATACTAATGCACCTTGGCGTATTCTAAAAGTTCTTTTCCATCAATTAATGGAAATCCATTTTGTTTGGCAAATTTCTCTGCTTTATCTACAGACAATGCAGAATATGTTTCAGCATCCATCATTTCACAAATTGCTGTAACAGGTGTCAAACCTGCAACTTGAGCTAGATAAACAGACATTTCAGTATGTCCTTGTCGTGCAGCTAATAATCCTTTAGATGCAATTAACAAAGGAACATGTCCTGGAATTTTAAATGATGATGCAAATTTTTTCTGTTTATTTTCTACATTAAAGATATTTGCCATTTCTCTAATTGTTAATGATCTATCTTTATCAGTAATTCCAGTATAAGTTTGATAATGATTGATAGACAATGAAAAAGTTGGATGATCACCATATGGTGCCAAACCCATAATCATTTCTTTATTTGAAATTGAAGAGTCAGCAAGAATTTCGTGCATGTATTTTAATTCAAGAGATTTTGCAAAATTATTATCAATTGCAATACACAACAACCCACCAGCATGTTGACGCATTCTTGCTACATGTTCAGGAGTAACAAATTCGGCGGCTACTACCATATCAATCTCATTTTCTCTTCCGGCTGAATCAAATAATAGCACAAATTCTCCACGCTTTAGAGATTGTAGTGCTAATTCAAGCGACATGATAAAAATTGTCGGTGATCTAATTATAAAGTTTACTAAAAAATTGGTAATTACCACTAAATTTGTATATAATTAACTTTATTTTAAAATGTATTTTCCAAGAATGTCAGTTTCAATATTAACTTTGTCGCCTATTTTTTTTGTATGAAAGTTTGTAATCTCAATGGTATGAGGAATTAGTGAAACTGATGCAAGAGTATTTTTAATATCAACTACTGTTAAACTGATTCCATCTACTGCAATAGAACCTTTTTTCACAACATATTTTGATAATTTCTTTGGAACTTCAAACCAAACTTGAACTTCTTTTGGTTTTTTTAGAATTTTTTTAATTATTCCAACACCATCTACATGACCTAAAACAAAATGACCTTCGAGTCTATCACCTGCCTTTAAACTTCGTTCGATATTTACAATTCCACCCACTTTTAGATTACCAAGATCTGTTTTTTTGGTAGTTTCTTCAATCATTTCAAAAATACAACTAGATTTGGATAATTTTGTTGCAGTAAGACAAACACCGTTAAGAGCAACACTTTGGCCAATTCTTAATCCCTTGGAATGTTTTCCTAGATTTACAGTCATTTCAATGGCACTTCGATTTTTAGTATTTTTTAAAATTTTTTCAACTTTACCAACACCTTCAACAATCCCAGTAAACATCAAAATTAAATATGAAGCATATGTATAAAATGATTTAGATAAATAATAGAAATTATTTAGAATTGTATTCTTTAAATTCATTTTCACAAAATTGATGAAATACAGTAGATCTATTTTTTTTAGCATCATTTTTGATTTTTTCCATATTTTTGTTTAACACTCCTTGTGCAGCTAAAAATGCATCATCTTCCATTCCTAATTTTTCAAATAATCTTGATTTTGCACGAGGTATTTCTTTAAGGTTTAAATCAATTGTTTGAGCTTTATCATAGTATTCAATTGCATCTTTGTAGTTACCAAGATGACTAAGAGATATAGCTTTATTCATTAAGGCTGTCACATCATTTGAATCTATTAAAAGCGAAGTTTCATAACATTCAAGAGCGTTCTGATGGCGATTTAGTTCATTGAGGGATAATCCCATGCTGTTAAGAGCCCAGACATCCTTGGAATTTGTAGAAAGAATTTGTTTGCATAATTCTAAAACTTGTTCATATTGTTTTAAATTTTCAAGAGCATAGATCTTATTTTTTAATGCATAAATGTCTGAATTTTTTATTTGTAGAACTTTATCGCAATATACTATTGCTTCCTCATATTTTTTTAGATAAATCAAAGATAATGAAATATTCTGAAGTGCGACCATATCATTGGGAATTTTTTCTAATAGACTTTTACAATAATTGTACATTTCCTCGTATTTTCTGGCACTAAACATCCTAGTAATCACATTTGTAGGATCTAGAAGATCAATCATTTTACTGTAATATAATGAAAATTCATTATCTTTAAGCTATTCTCACAAGTAAAATTGAATCTTGTAAAGTTAGACTATAATTATTTTAGAGCTTTTCGTAGTACTTCATTTAATATCTTGGAATAACTGTAAGATGATTGTTCCTGTTGAATCATTTTTGCTTGACGAAGTCGTAATTTTTTATCAAGATCTTCATCAATCATTATTGTAACACGTCTACTCATTCATACCACATATTTTAAATCAATTTTACAATATATAGAGTATATGGAGTGTTCCAAAAGTAGGATCAGTCTTGATTAATAGTAATTACTTTACTAATTCAAGAAGAGATTTTGCTTGTTTGAAATGGACCTCATCTATCATTTTTCCATCAATAGTAGTAGCTCCTTTACCTTTCTTCGTTGATTCAAGATAGACTTTGCAGACTTTTTCAGCCCATAAAATTTCACTTTTATTTGGATGAAATAATTTGTGCACCACAGAAATTTGATCTGGATGTATGATACTTTTTCCCGAATAGCCTAAACTTTTACCAAGTTTGCAATCTTTTTTAAATCCTTTAGAATCTTTTAGGTCCTGCCAAATTGCATCTATTGCTACAACTCCTGACGCATGTGCATCAACTGGAATTTTTGTTCTAGAATATGTAGCCCCATCTGATTCTTTTGTATATTCAACTCTTAGATCATTTAGAAGATCAAAAACTCCAAAGACTACTGCAGAAACTCTTTTTCCAAAAGATGCAATGTTATACGTGTTAACCACACCTTCTGCAGATTCAATAGAAGGGATAATTTGGATTGGTTTTAGCTTTCGGGATTTTTCTAATTTAAATAGCAGTCTTTCAATTTTTTGCATCTCTTTTACATTGTTTACCTTGGGAATTACAATTCCATCAATTCCTTTTTGAACCACTTCTTTGAGGTCAGAAGGGATTTTTCCTGAAGTGGAAGAATTTGTACGTACAAAAATTGAAGATGCATATGATTTTCTAGATTTTAATGCAGATTTGATAAGATTTCTTGCATTAGTTTTTTCATTGTCCGGAACTGAATCTTCAAGATCAAAACAGACAATATCAGCTTGTAGTTTTTTTGCTTTTTCAAGAAATCTAGGATTATTCCCAGGAACAAAAATGAGGCTTCTGAAAAGCTGTGTCATTAAATGATTAAGCGCCCTCTGGCTTCATTAAGATTTTGCCAAAGAGTCCTTTTCCAGTTAACATCTTTGTGTGAGCCTCTGCTGCCTGCTCAAATGTATATGTTGAATCAATTGCTGCTTTAATTTTGCCTTGACCCATCCAATAGAGAGCTTGATCCAATTCAGCTTTGGTTCCTTGTGTTGAACCTAAGATGTTAGTTCCTTTAAAGAAAACATGTCTTAGATCAGTTTTTGCGTCATATCCCGTTGTTGCACCACATGAAACTAGAGTTGCACCATATTTTAGGAGTTGAAGTTGCTTGTTCCAGTGTGTTTCACCGATATGATCAAAGGAAAGATCAATTCCTGGTGCTTCACCTTTTTTCTTTGCAAGTTCTTTTGAAATCTTATAAACTTCCTTACTCCAATCTTCTTTTCTATGATCTACCGCGTAATCCGCTCCAAGTTCCAGACATTTGTCTAGTTTATCAGGGCTTGCTGTTGCAATTACATCGCAATTGTATAGTTTTGCAATCTGAATTCCAAAGCTTCCTACTCCAGAACCACCACCCATAATTAAGACAGTTTGACCTGGCACAATTTTGGCTCTACCAACTAACATATGCCAAGATGTAAGTATTGTCATGGATGCAGCTGCTGCCTCATCATATGATACTCCTTCTGGAATAACTGAGACATTAACTTCTGGTAAATGAGTTACTTCTTGAAAAGCTCCCCATGTTGGACCAGTTTGGAATCCCCAAATGGTTCTTTTTGTACAGTCAAATTCTCTGCCGTCAGTACATGCTTTACAAACTCTGCAAGACATGTTAGAGTGAGATACTACTCTATCTCCAACTTTAATATTTTTAACATCCTCTCCAACTGCGATAACATCTCCAGCTGCATCTGATCCAGATACGTGTGGTAACGGAACAGGAACTGGCTGTCCACGCATTCCCCAAATATCATTATAATTAAGAGCGGTAGATTTGACTTTGAAGACTACTTCATCTGCTTTTGGTTTTGGATCATCTATATCCTGGACTTTGAGGATTTTAGCATAATTATCATCCGGTGCATATTCATTGTATACAACTGCTTTCATGAATTTATCTAATTGCTACCCTTAATTATATTTTTTCTGGATTATACTCGATTTATCTTGAAATCACGTTTTGGTTGCTGAATGGAGAGCAGTATTTGCTTGAGCTGATCATCAGATATCTGACCAGAAAGTTTACCTTGAGTTGCCATTCCGATCAAATATTGTTCAACTAGGTCAGATAGTTCAGATTTTACCATTTTGATGTTGTTTAGTCTCAGTCTAGCCTCAGGTGAAAGAATTTGTTTTAGAATCTGTTCTTTTTGTTTTGATGATTCACTGCCAGTATTTTCAAAAGGAGGTTCATTAGATTCGGGAAAACTCATTTTGAATCTATGTGTAAACTTTCAATTGGGGATTTTCAACAATTAGTTCTTTGAGAATTTCAGTAGCTAATCTGTCTAATTTTTGCATTCCATATTTAGAAATGATTCTACCTTTCTTCTCAACTTTTTCTAAATAACCAAGTTTTTCTAACCCTTGAATAGCATTTCGAATAATTGCACCACCAGCATCTTTGTGATGAGCAGCCCCATATCCAGATGGTTTACCACCACCATAATCTTTTCTTAATTCATTAATTCCAATTGGACCATGAAAGTAAATTTTTCGCATAATTGATGCGCATCTAGTATACCACCAGTCTCGTTCTTGTGGAGGCTTATCAGCATGAGCTCCAGTTTTGACAAATGGAATCCAAGAGGGTGCAGGAATATCTTCATTCTTAAGAATATCTGCGAGTCTTTTTATCAACACATCTGCTGGTACATCGTATACCTTTGCCATAAAGTGAAAAAATTGATAATCGTCTTATAAATCATTGAGGTATTCAGTTAGGTTTCTTAAACACATTCAAGCATAAAATGATTAGATCGAAGTTTTACAAAAAAAGAGTTTGGAATCTCTTTCTAATTCTTGCAATAATAACTACAGGATCTACAAAATACATTCCTACATTCAACAGAATTAAGCTAATTCCACAACCTAGAACTTAGATTCTGAATCCATATCAACATAATTTAGAATAGAGAGACTAGAAATTATCAGAGTAATTACA
>JAOTTS010000037.1 GCA_029864335.1 Candidatus Nitrosopumilus sp.
TCTGGCGTTTCAAATTTAACATAATATGATTTTCCCATACTTCGTCACCCTTAGGGTTCATTCTCCATTCTCTCAAAACGTTGGAATGGTTTTAAAAGTGTTATCGGGAAATGATTGTCTTGACT
Organism: Candidatus Nitrosopumilus sp.; assembly: GCA_029864335.1. Lineage (GTDB taxonomy): Archaea > Thermoproteota > Nitrososphaeria > Nitrososphaerales > Nitrosopumilaceae > Nitrosopumilus. Next base: position 126 of record JAOTTS010000037.1, read on the forward strand.
TTATTGAGGTATTCAGACATCAAAGAGTATAGTTTCTCTTGACTTTCAGCTTCTGCATAGACTCTAACTATTGGTTCTGTTCCACTGGGTCTAACCATTACCCAGTTTTTAGGATCAACTAAAATTTTGATTCCGTCTGTAACATCAGAACTTGGAAACTCTTCTTTAAGAGAGGAGATTAATTTTGTCATTTTTTTAGGAGGACATGGTACCTTGTCTTTTGTAGTAAAGGAAGGAGATAGAAAAGAAATTTCATCAGATAATGATTTTCCAGAAGTTGCTAGAAGTTCAAGCATTAATCCTAAAGTCATACAACCATCTCTTACTTGATTATGTTTCCCATACATGAATCCACCATTTTCTTCAAATCCAATCAATGCATCAGTTGAAACCATCTTCCTAGAAACTTCAACACTTCCAACTTTGGTTCTGATAACTTTGGAATTAAACTTCTCAGCAATTTTTTCAATGTTAGATCCTGAATTCAAACAAGTTACAACCAAAGAGTTTGGGTTCTTCTTTAAGATATGTTGAGTTAGTACAAATGCTGACTTGTCACCAGTTAAAATGTCGCCATTATTATCACAAAATATACTTCTATCACCATCTCCATCAAATGCAATGCCTACATCTGCATTGTTTTCAACCACAGTCTTTGAAAGTATTGAAAGATTTTGTGGTGTTGGCTCTGATCCACGTCCTGGAAAATTTCCATCAATGTTTTCATTTACAAGAAATGTTTCACATTGTAACTTTTTACAAAAATCTGGTGCAGATACTGCCTGTGTACCATTCCCTAAATCTAAAACAACTCTAAACTTTTTTGATTCTATTAGTTTAGAATCAATATGAGATAAAATTCCATTCAGATGCATCTCAATAGATCTCTCCTCTGTTCCTGTAGTACCCCATTTTGAAGGATTTACAATCCAACTTTTTTTCAAGTAAATGTCTTCAATTACCAATTCATCTTCTCGTGAAATCTCTACACCATCTTTTGCAACAGGCTTGATACCGTTGTATTGTGAAGGATTGTGAGATGCAGTGATCATAATTCCGCCAGAATATCCCAAACTCTTTACTGCAAATTCAAGACATGGTGTTGGAACAATTCCTGCAACATTGCAATCAATTCCAATTGAATTGAGAGCTGAACTAATGACCTTACAAATTATTGGACTTGATTCTCGTCCATCATATCCAATTAGCATAGGTCCTCTCTCAAAGTAAGTTCCAATAGCTAAAGTCATATCATGAACAAATTCTAAAGTAAAATCTTCAGAGAATATTCCACGAATTCCATTAGTTCCAAAAAATTTTGCCATGTCACTATGCAATAATAGATAAATTTGTGTTTAATGGCAAAGTCGTTGCGGGAGTCGCCCAGCCTGGTCAAAGGCGTAGGGCTTAGGACCCTATCTCTTAGGAGTTCGTGGGTTCAAATCCCACCTCCCGCACACCATTTTGATTTCTGTGAATGATTAATAATGAGAAAATCTTCACCAAACAAAGTTATGAAAAAGACAGTAGTAGGAATTACAGTAGTAGGCAAAGATAGAGAAGGAATTGTAGCTACATTTACTAATTTTGCATTTTCAAGAGATGGAAACATCGAGAAAGTAAATCAAAATGTAATCAAAGGTCTTTTTGGAATGTATCTGGAAGTATCATTCTCAAAATCACTTGATGCGAAAAAATTTGATTCAGAGATTCAAAGCTTGGCTAAAAAAGAAAACATGGATGTAAACACACATCACGAAACTAATTCGCAGAAAAACATTGCAGTATTTGTAACAAAAGAGCCATTATGTCTTGAAACTATTCTTAAAAATGCAAAGTCTCTGAAAGGAAAAATATCAGTAATTGTTGGTACTGAAAAGACATTAGAGCCATTAGCAAAGAAAACAAAAATCCCATTTGTTTCAGTAGAAGAAAAGAATCAGGAGAAAGCAGAAGAGAAAATTATTCAGATCTGCAAAAAATACGACATTGATTTAATTATCCTTGCAAGATACATGAGAATTCTTAGCCCCAACTTTGTTTGGAGATATCCAAATAGGATTATTAACATCCATCCATCATTATTACCTGCATTTCCAGGTGCACTAGCATATGCACAGGCATTTGAGAGAGGCACAAAAATTGTTGGTGTAACTTCACATTACGTCACAGAAAACTTGGATCAAGGACCAATTATATTCCAAGATTCCTTCAAAGTGGATCCTAACGATACGCTTGAAAAAATAAAGACAAAGGGACAAAAACTAGAAGCAGATACACTTCTCAAAGCTACTAAGATGCATCTAGAAAACAAACTTGAAGTTCGTTGGAGAAAGGTTCACATCAAATCTAAGTGAATTAGATGGCAGAAATCAAATCTCAATTCGATCCAAATCTTAGAAAATTAATTTTAAAGAAAGAACAAGCTGTAATAATTCCAGTTGGATCAATTGAACAACATGGTTCACATTTACCTGTATCAACTGATACAGACATTGTAACTGAAGTTGCAAAAAGAATCTCAAAAAAAAATGGATTCCTTTTACTTCCAACCATTACTTATGGAGTTTCATTTGAGCATGCACCGTTTTTCAATCTGAGTATTAGAGAATCAACTTTGCGTACAGTTCTTTCTGATTTGTGTACATCATTGTTATCAAATGGCATCAAAACAGTCTTCATAATTAATGGACATCATGGAAATTTAAAATCAATAAAAAATATAGATATTAAACTAAAGAAGATCTCAAAAAACAAGCTAAAGGTTTTCCCGTTATCTTATTGGCATTTTATGAAAAGGGATTTTGATCATGCAGGATTTGTTGAAACATCACTAATGCTTGCAATCTCAAAAAATGTCAAAATGAATTTAGCTAAAAAAGGACTTATCACAGATAAAATGACTAAACAGCAAATCCAAAAACTTGGAAAACTAGCAAATCAATCATTTCCAAAAGCTACCAATAATGGAATTTGGGGGGACCCAACAAAAGCCACAAAGAAAGATGGACAAGAAATTTTAGCTGAAATCATCAATAATCTATCAAAAAGGTGTCAAACTTGCCTTACTGGGTATAGCTCATAGTTTCACCAATGGAAATTTAATATAACGCCTCGATATCCAAGTCAATAAGTGATTATAGATGTCCGTTGATATGGCAGTAAAAGTATTGGATGAGAGTATCAATCAAGTCGTATTGATAAAGCTCAAAGGGAATAAAACCATTAGAGGCTTGCTTCTAGGTTTTGACCAACACATGAACCTGCTACTCGATTCTTCAGAGGAAATTCCTGCTGAAGGCGATTCTAAAAGCCTTGGAAGCATCGTAGTTAGAGGAGACAATGTTGTTATGATTTCTCCTCCACCAGCACAACATTAGGTGATTTGAGATGACTAAAGGCACAACTTCTATGGGTGGTTTTACAAAGAAAAAAGTTCACATCAGATGTAGACGATGTGGTAAAAACTCACTTCATAAACGTCACCACCAATGCGCAAGTTGTGGATTCCCAGAGGCTAAACGTAGAAAGTATTCCTGGATTAAATGGTATACATAGATGCAAGAAATTGTTTTAATTCTTAGTTCATTAGCTGGTGTCGCAACTGCTGCTGCAGTAAGAAAAATCCCAAGAGCCAAAAATCAACTACTCAGTCTTGGTGCCAGCTCTCACATTAAAAGTCAAATTAGTGCTCTAAAAATTGAAAAAGACATTCTAACCAAAACAATATCAAGATTGTACCAAGCAGACACAGAATTTTCTAAAATTCAAAAAGATAAACTATTATTCAAATACCAACATCAATTAGGAATTATTTTAGCTAAGCTAGAAAAACTAGAACAAGCAAGCAACCATCCAGACTTGGGTCCAGTTGGAGATGGTTTGATTACTCTGATGGATCAGAAGTTATCAAAACTAGATGAGAGATTGTATGAGTTATCATCAAAGATTGTAACTGCAAAAGTTGAGACAGAAAGTAAAGAGAAGGAAATTAAGAAAGAATCAAAACAGGATATTTCAAAGTCATTCAAAAATACATTTAACTTTGAAATACCAAAGAAAACAGAGACAAAACCAATTGAAATTCCTGCAACAAGATCAAAACAATCATTTGAATTAACTACACTAACAAACATTTCAAGAAAGGATCCAAAGTTTCCACTCTTTGAAAAAGAAGAAAAACAAGTTGTAAAATCGATGCCACAGCCAAAAGTGATACAAACAGAACTAATCAAACCAAAAGAAGAGATAGTTGAAGAAATAATTCAACCAAAACCCAAAGTTGAAGACAAAATTGAGATTATTCAATCAGTTGCACCAAAACCAAAAGTAACCTTTGAAACTAAACCAGATATTAACAAAGAAGTAGCAAAAATTACAGAGCACAAGGCACTGCCAGAACCAGAAAAGCCAAAGACTACAATATTAGATGATGACTTTGATGATGACACTGATGATTTAGATAAAATCAAAGGAAACATCATGAGAGTATTATCAAAGCTTGATCAAGCAGAGGTAGAGTGATTGTCCTTCGATAATGCCATCATGGCATTGTCAAATGATGCATTAAAATTAGTTAAAGACAACTATATCATTGGATTAGGTAGTGGAAGAGCAGCTACTACCCTTGTAAAATCACTTGGAAAATTAATCAAACTAAAAAATTATAACATCACGGGGATTCCTACATCTTTGCAAATCAAATTGATTGCAGAAAAGATAGACATTACACTAGTCGAAGCTGATCAAGTTAATCATATTGACGTCGTATTTGACGGAGCAGATCAAATTGATTCTCAAAAATATGTAATCAAAGGAGGAGGAGGTGCACTATTACGAGAAAATATTTTGTTTAGTCTTGCGAAAAAAGTCATTGTTATGGCAGATAGTACAAAATTTGTGAAAAACTTCACAAGAACTGTTCCAATAGAAGTTCATCCACTTGCAAGAAATTCAGTAGTTAGATCAATTGAGAAACTAGGAGGAAAGATAAAATTGCGCTCACTTGATAGAGGATATCCATTCTTTACAGAAAATGGTAACATAATTTTAGATTGTGATTTCGGAACAATAAAGAATCCCAAAGTTCTTACCCAAAAAATTAAACAAATCACAGGAGTTTTAGAGTCAGGAATTTTTCTGAGAAAACCAGATATAATTTACAGAGCCAAAACAGATGGCAAATTCGACATTATCAAATAGAAAAATATAATTTTGCAGAATCATGAATAAATGACATAATGTCATAAATATGACAATATTAAAAATGTGAAATTCTCGACAATGCAAATTGCAACATTTTAGTCAGATGAGATTCAATCAAAACCCAAATCAGAAAGGCAAATCACATATTTTTGCAGATTATCCAGGCAATACAAAATAAAAACAAGAAAAGCTCATCTATAAAATTACCATAATGCAAATAGAGATACCGTAACTAAAAGAAGCAATAATGATCTAGTGGATGTTATATTTATAGAATCAAAATAATTTTAAAAAAATATAAAAAAATTATTGTACAGAAACTGATTTTTTTGTCTGTACTTTAGTTGGTTTTGATTTGGGCAGTGTAATATCTAATATGCCATCTGCGAGTTTTGCCTTTGCTTGCCCAGAAACTACTTTTTCAGAAAGTGGCAGTGTTCTGTAATAGGAAACTTGGCTGCGTTCCTTTCTAAGATAGTTCTTTTTCTTTTGTTCAGATTCTTCTTTGTGTTCTGCAGAGACTTCTATGGAGTTATCAGTAACATTTAGCTTAATGTCTTTTTTCTGAACTCCTGGAACGTTCATCTTTACTCTAAATTGCTTTCCCTCATCAATTACATCACATGATGTTTCTTGCATTTGTGGAAATTTAGGTATAGAAATTGAAGGAAATGATGAAAATGATTTTTCAAGATCCCTTCTAAAATTAACAAATGCTTTGTCCATTTCTTCCCAACTAGAATGCCATGGTGATATTCCATGTGATACTTTCTTTGGTACTTTTTTAGTAGCCATAATTCACGATTTTTTTTTTGTGTTACTTAACGTATGAACTTGATTCTCAAAAATGAATCTGAAATAGTATATAAATAAAACTTTGTTCTAATTATTTTTTGCCAAATTTTCCTAATAATGGAACAAAGACATAATGTGACTCGTTTTTAATTTCAACGATTTCTTTTCTAGTCTTTTGTAATAATACTAATGATTGAGAAGAGTCACCTACTGGTGCAATTAATAATCCACCATCTGCCAATTGATCAAGTAATGGTAAAGGAATTTCAGTACAAGCAGCAGTAATCATTATTCTATCATATGGTGAGAATTTGGGATATCCAATACTACCGTCACTCAAAATAACATTAACATTATTCATTCCTAGTTTTTCTAAATTTTCTCGTGCAAACTTTACAAGTTCGGGTTTAATTTCAACAGAATAAACAGCCCCTTGGCCTACCAAGTACGAAAGAATTGCAGTCTGCCATCCAGAGCCAGTACCAATCTCAAGGATTTTTTGTCCTTGCTTAACATCTAGCCACTCAGTCATTCTCGAAACTACTGCTGGTTGAGAAATTGTTTGGTTTTTCTTAATTGGGAGTGGTTCATTGTAATACGCATAGTCTAATTCTGATGATGGAACAAATTCATGTCTTGGAATATTTCTAAATGCATCTTCGACTTTTTTATCATTAAGAAATCTTGAATTTTTTAAATAGTTAATTAAGTCATTTAATGCAGTTTGATATTTTTTTTCAATGGGTTTTTTTCTCAATTAAGGTAATTCGTATTTTTTACAATTAAAACACTCGGTAAATTGTTCTGAATGATTTTAAAATTTAGGGTTTTGTTTCAGGATTATCATGTCTTACAGAATTCATAAACTCTGGATGTTCTAATATCAATTCTATCATTTGTTGGCGTAAATCTTCATCATCCATTATTGTGCCAAGCATCGGATTCATCATTTGGTTTGACATCTGTCTCATGTGTGATGGATTTTGTATCATAAGCCTATGCATGTCAGTACTCATTCCAGAATTAATCCATATCTCATGCATCACATCCATCATTCTGTCTGAATTTACAAACCCCATAGAATGAGAACTAGAATGCATCTGATAATTTGGACACCAAGAGCATGCAGCACCATGCATTCCAGAACCCATTCCAGAATTCATCATAGGATGATGAACTGAATCCATCCACGCCGAATGCATTTTTAGAGAGTTTTCCATGTGAGGATGATTTTTCATTGCCTCAATCATTTTTTCACGCAATTGAGGATCACTAGTCATTGGGCCCAACATATTTTTCATCAATTCGGAATCCTCATTCATTTGAGTCACCCAATCACCGATGATCTGCATCATAATGGTGGGATTTTTCTGCATCATCTCATGCCAATGATACATTAGTTTTTCATTTGCCACCATATTTTGCATTAGTTGATTCATCATCTCAGGACGCTTATTCATAATTGATGAATCATAGTTGCCATATCCTCTATCAACTAGTTTGAGATATGTGTAAGGCATTACGCATGCAGGTGTACCGTCATTTTTTTGCAATAACAAATGACCAGGTTTACAAGTAATAGTATCAGGGTCTGCAAATTTTTTCCATTGATAATGAGGCGACATATTTTGAGCAAAAGAATTTTCAAGAGACATGATAGAAATGCTAAAAGCTATCAAAAGTACAAAAAATAATTTGAGACTCAACAGAATGATTTTGAGTTTTTTTCATAAAAAGTAATCGCATAATTTCAGATTAAAGGTAATGAATAAAGAATCAATTAATTTTTCGCTCGACTAGTTTGCCATGACCCAGTTTACCAATAACCTCAAAATTATCAGCAACAATTTCTCCTCTGACAATTGTTTTTACAGGCCATCCTTTTAGATTTCTTCCTTCATATACAATATAATCAGAGAATCCTCCAAACAAATCAGATGTAACCTTTTTTTCTTTTTTCAAATCTATCATGGTAATATCTGCATCTGAATTCTTATCAAGTGTTCCTTTTTGTGGATACATCTCAAAGATTTGAGCAGCATTTTGACTAGTAAATTTTACAAATTGTTCAAGTGTTATTCTGTTTTGATTTACTCCATCATTGAGCAGTATTGGAAGCACTGTTCCAATTCCTGGAAAACCTGCAAGTGCACTCCATACATCATCTCCACCAAGTTTAAGTTTTAGTTGATTTGCAACATGATCTGTACCAATTGTGTTGATAAAATTGTTTGATAAAGCACTCCAAACTGCTTTGGAGTCTTTTTCTGATCGTATTGGAGGCATGACTTTTGCAAGATATCCTTGTTGTTTCTCATAAGATAGAGTAAGATAGTGTGGACAGGTTTCAACAAAAATTTTTGTTCCAAGTTTTCTCTCTTCTTCAATTTGCTCTAGTGCTCGCTTAGAACCAATATGTACAAAGTAAATCACACAGCCATAATCGCGTCCAAATTTAGATACAGTTTTGATTGCTTTTGCCTCAAATTCAGGAGAACGACTCTCAGACCAGGCATGCAATCCGTCTTGTTTTTTCTCTTTTGCAGTTTTTATTCCACAGCCACATGATTCATAGTCTTCAGCGTGGACTAGTACTGGGCAACCAAGTGATGCAGCTTTTTTTACTGTTTGTTCAACTATTTCATCAGTTACGTCTACCTGAGCTGCTACAAGATCAGATGAATCAGGTGGCATATCCATGTATACGTGACCAATTTCACCCCCTAGATTCATGTAAATTTTAAAAGATGTGATTCCTTTATCAACACAAAAATTCATCTCATTGATTTGATCTTTAGTAAAAATTGAAGCATGAATTGCATAATCAACATAATGGCTCTTAGATGCCGCATCAAGCTGAGCTTGCAAGGATTTTGTAAATGGATCTCCCAGTCTTAGCATTCTCATCATAGTTGTAATTCCACCAATTGCTGCTGCATGAGATTCAGTTTTTGCTGCTTCGTTAATCGGGGAATAAACACCATAGTGAACATGAGTATCAATTGGACCCGGAACAGAAATCAATCCTTTTCCGTTTATTTTGTTATCACATGCAGGAGTATCATGTATCAATCCAACTATTTTTCCCTCATCAATTATGATATTTTTGTCAACCATTCCTTGAGGAAGAATAACGTGTGAATCAGTAATCACAGTATCATACGTCATATGAGAACATTTTGCTTGCAGTCTATTATGCGTTGAGAAAATGAATAAAAGCACAACTCTAAGAGATAGTTCATTGGGCCGGTGATTTAGGGGTATAATGCCTCGTTCGCAACGAGGATGTCGAGGGTTCGATTCTCTCCCGGTCCACCAAAACTTTTGAAATTAATTAAAGAGAGATTTAATTACAAATTTCTAATTACCACTCATTAATGTCGTCATCAGTATCATCAGAAACAGTTTTTCTTAATAGTCTTATTAGAATGTAAATTATCACAGATATTCCACATTGATTATTACACTTAGTATGGTGTTTGATTTAACTGAAAACTAGACAGGTATTGAAACGATTGGTCTTGAAGAGATACGGCAAAAGATGAAAATTCCTAAAATTTCAACTTGCTCCACTAGTAAAATAAAATACAAAGGTTCCAGCCATCCACCAGAAAACTCATTCATTATTACATATGTAATTGAAAATACACAGTTAAATGTAGAGTAAATTCTGTTATCAGAATCATAAACAATGTAGATATTTTTTAGATTATTTGGATTTAGTTGGTTCAAGTCATTGTTTGAAACTATAGTATCATAAAATATAGCCTTATCCTCAGAGAAAACAGACTCTCTTTGCTCCATGAAAAACATTAAACTGCCAAAATAAAGCAAAGACAGAATAGAGATTCCAATAGTAAATTTTCCAGTCTTTCCAAAAATTGTCTTTTTCATTTGCTTTTCTAAAATAATGCCAATTTTTCCGTCTTCCTTTTTTTGTTAAAATGAACAGAGTAATACCCAATCCAGAAATTAGACCAAACCTAGTCATTGATCAGAGACATATTCTACAAAAACCAATCTCAGAGGCAAAAATATCCCTACAGGGAACCCGATCACAATTAGCTTTTCTTGAAAGTCTTTTTTGCCTAGGACTATTATGCTTGATTAAGGGTACATTTGTTTAAAACATTTTAATGAATACTATCCCAGAAACTGTTATACATAAATAAAAAATATAATCATCATGGAAGTTTTTGACGGCAAAAAAGCTGCACAGGATTACATGTCAAAACATACTTTAGCATTTTCTACACCAGAATTAACTCTAATGAGATTTGCATTTTGGTTAGGAGATTCAGTACCAGATCCAAAAAACGAGGGAAAAGGAATTCCAAGAATGATGACATATTTGACAGAGCAGGACTTTCAACCAGTCTTAATTGATGATGATAAATACGAACCATCAGGTGCAGTCAGAAGTTCAGCAGTTGTAGGAAATGCATACAATGAAGTTCAGATAGATGGAAAGTTTTGTTCAGAATGTGGAACTAGTCTATCTGCTACTGCAAAGTTCTGTCCTGAATGTGGTACTACACAATAAGAAGAAAATAATTTTTCAACTAATTTTATGCTTTAGCGCCACACTTTGTACAAAATTTTGCGTTGGCTCTTAATGCAGCTCCACATGAAGAACATCCACTGCCGTCATTATGTAGAGCAGTTTGTCTTGGCATCAAGGAGGGATCAGGTGATGGTAAAGTTCCAACATCTCCAAATGCTTCTTGTGCAGAAACAATTCCTGGTGGACCTCCACCAACTGGATTTTCTGCAGTTCCTGCTCTTGGTGGCATTCCCATTCCACCTGCCATCATTCCAGGATTTCCCATTCCAGGCATCAAACCAGGAGATTGTGTATTTCCAGTACCTGTACCCAGTGATTTTTTCATTTCAAATATTACTTTGATTGCAAGAAATTCTAATGCAGAATATGCCACTGTGTAATCACCTAATTTTTGGAAGAACTCTTTGTCACTGAGTAGACCTTTTTTGTACATGTTATTTGTATCAAGAAATGATTCATAGTAACCCTGAGATTCATCAAACAAACTTTGTAGTTTATCAAATAGCATGTTTAGAGTGTCTACTTCACCAAATGACATATTCACACTCTATTTTTGGAATATTAATTACTTTAGGATCAAAAAATTGATTAACATTTGCTGTTTGCCTTTTTCATGTATTAAGATTCTAAAAGAATCATATACTCGATATCCTAAATTAACTAAAAAATACCTATTTTTTATTGAATATGAGATTTTTGTCTTCAATGGTCTCAATGATACAGTATTAAGTAGGGATTTAAGAATCTCATTCTCGATAATCGATAAACATAAAGTTAACTGTTACGAGATCATAGTTAAACAACCAAAAAAATAACAAAAATTAGTGAATTTTAAGCAATATTGCTTTTTGAAATTACTTTAATTCTACAAAAATTTGCACTGCATTGATTATTTCATTTTCAGAATCATATGCAATAACGTAAAGCAATATTATGAATTTTTCTCCTATTGAGGTCAGTTCATCTAAAATAATGCTATTCTGAGTTGTAGCTTCAGAGATGTTTGGAGAACAACTTACACAGCCTACCTCATATTGAGAAATCGACTCATCTTGATTCCAAGATATTTGAACGATTGCGGTATTGTCATTAAATTCTAAAATTTTTGTTGAAATTTGATCTAGAGGTTCGGCATATGCATAACCAACTCCAGTAGTAAACAATAATGGAATTAAAAATAGAAATCTATTCATCTTAATCACCGCAGAGATTATTATCTATTAACAATTACTAATAAACTCCCTTAATTTGTTCTACAGGATGATCGGATATTGATTTATGCAAAATGGCAATTTTCTGCTCTTTAAAGCTTAGATTGCACCTATAGCATTTCCAAGATGTTTGGTTCAATAGTATAAAAAAACAATTATTTCATTTATAAAACAAACGTATGAATCATCAGTGAGATCTAAATACTAAATTTGTCAAATCAGAACAGTATTGGAACTCTCACCAAACAACTAATCGTTGCTGGTCTTAAGATCCAATCAATAAATCAAACAGAGGTCAGATTGGTTGTATTTTGTCTGCAAAATATATCGAATTGATTAAGAACCGACTCCACATGATTCTTTTTTAATGATTTGTAATGGAAGAAAGATATTGTTCTATTGTTATTTGGCTCTGCAAGTATGACATTACATATTATACAGAATTTATTGTAATAAGAAACGGTAAAATTAAGAAAATTCAGTGTTTTAGGATCAAAAAAGAGGAAAACGTGTTTGATTTTATACAAGTGCTCTATCAATCATATTTTTGTATGATTCTTTAGAAGCTGCACCTACTTGCTGGCTGACTATTTCGCCTTTGTTAAGGAGGATTAAGGTTGGAATACTAAAGATATTGTATTTAGATGCCAATTCATTGGCCTCATCAACATTAACCTTGACAAATTTTACTTTGCCATCATAGTCATTAGCCAATTCTTCAACTACTGGACCTACCATTCTACATGGACCACACCATTCGGCCCAAAAGTCTACAAATACAGG
>JAOTTS010000058.1 GCA_029864335.1 Candidatus Nitrosopumilus sp.
CAAATTCTACCCCAATTGATGGCATAGCCTAATGGTTTATCAATTGCTTTTTCTAAAATGTCCCCTAACTTTCCAATAAAGACATTTGCGTTTTCTGGCGTTATTAAATCCTTAAGCAATTTTATCCAACTTACATAGAACGCCATTAGATAAATAATTGTCAAACAGTGACTTCCTGAAATATCTCTTATTAGATAAAAGGGAAAGTAAATATGAATTCTTAAATTTCATCAGGATCTATTTGTAGATATAAACTATAATGCTCTGGTAAACACAGTAATAGAACAGTTGTGCTATGGTGTCTCTCTAATAGAAGTTCACTCAAAAATGTAAATCGCCTTGCCTTTATCGGCATTGATGATGCAACAATGACTGCAATAAGTGGATTTGTCATGACTGAATTTGGATAATGATCATCTAGATTTTAGTTCTCTTCTAGAGTTAATAGAAAAAATAAAAAAATTACCAAATCCGAGAAAAATGACGTGTTAAAATTTCATAATCTAAGAAAGAATTTGTTCAGCCAACCTGAAACATGTTCTTTCCACAATGAGGGAATGACATGCAATTGTTGGGACTCATCGTAGTCACGGGCATGTCATATTTCTTGCAGTTCCACGTTGGCATTGCTCTTGTAAGAGCAGAGTTTGGCATTGTACCATGACAGTAAAAATTACTGTCAAACGTACCAAAAGAAAGGACGTACTAGGCTACCCCTAAGATGGCTCTAAAAGAAAACGTTCAACTGTACAAGGTGGGCGAACATGTCACACGCATCTTCTATGATACCAATGGTCATTCCATTACTTTGTTACAATTAGGACAAACTGCAACTGAAATATGTGTGTCCACAACCAATTCAAAATTGCACTCATGACATAGCCATACTGTCATTGCCATTGTATCTCAGTCATGTGAAACTCAAATAATATATTTACTGTCTGAAAAGTTAACATTTGTTCAGTCTAATTTTAGATTGCAATACTACCCAATATGACAACCAGAGAAACAATTCCAGATAAAACGAACCTGTTACTCATTGCTGAGTCAAGCAGCAAAAGATTGTTTTTAGATCCTCTTTACCATCAGCTTGTACCTGTTGTTTCTGGGACTGTATTTCAGGTTGTAGTTGCAGCATGGACACCTGACACCTTCCCAGTTCATGAAGATGGTGCAATGCGTGCAGTACTTTTGTCCATTGGCATAACCTAGCTCTTCTATGCTCAAAGACATGTTCAACAATTACAATACTGAATGATTCAGTTGTCATACATTATCACTTCCAAAAAATTTCAGATATTTTTATAAGATAGTGCATATTGCGACATGGAAAGGACAAAAGTGAAGCCCTGCAGATCTGGGCATTACCGAGATTCTTTCCCCGGAGACTCTCACTTGGACTGTCTTCGGGGAATGTATCATTTGCAATACAAAACAAGCCACTTCCAAATGATTGGTTGAGATCTGTACTTTATCCTGCTATTGATGAAACTCATCCAAGATTTGAGGATTCAAAATATTCAACAAAATTTACAATTGATTACATAAAACGCCTAGCAAAAGAATACGTAGATCATGTTGAATACAATTCATACAAACATAATCATGCAAGATTTCAATGAAATCCAAGAAAGTTAAAGCATAAAAATAACAGATATTTTATTTGGATAAATTAATTGTACGTCATCAGACTGTGCTGTCTGGATACGAAGGCATCCCTATGACATGCTGTGTCTGTGCCGCACTAAACAAAATACGATGAATTGAATATTAAAGATAGATTATTTTGATTTAATCCAAAATTAAATCAACTTGTATTCGTCTTAATAATTTGAATGCGTAAGTAATTCTAGTGAATTCGTGATAAGACAGCTGCACAATCAATAAAAAGAGCGGTCTGCCTTCATTTGAATTCACTCAATTACAGGATGTAGATAAAAAATCAAATTGTGCTTATTTCGTATTATGCTTTTTATTCATTCTCAACACCGCAGTTAGGACAACCTCTAAATTTTTTATTATATTTCTCACGGCAAACCCCGCAAATCATTGTATTGTCAATATAGTTTTTTTTGATGTATGGTACAACCAATTTTAAGATTATTCCAATAATGATTGGAATAACTATGAAATACCAAACCATATGTATGGACAACGTTGACCAATAATTTTAATTTTCTTTGCATTAATTATTTCAGTAAAAGAATTAGATTCAACATGTTTAGACTTCTGTTTCAACTAGAAGAATTGAGCAGTCCACCTTCTCTTGCACTTTTTTTGTGACACTTCCTATCTTGAATAGTGACTTGTAGTTTGGAATCTTTTTCTTTTTACCCATCACTATGAGATCTATTTCTTCTTCATTTGCGTATTTTATGATGGACTCAGATGGCTTTCCAACTCTGAAAATACCTTTACATTCTATGCCTGATTTTACGCATTGTACTGTACGTTCAGCAAGAAATTTTCTTGTGCTTTCCTCCAAATTTGCAAAGATTACTTCTATCTGTTCTTTGTTTGATATTTCAGGCATTATGCCAAAGCTTGGATCCGGCCAAGGCTCAAGTACGTGTAGCAATATTATTTTAGATGATTCGTATTATGCAATATTCATTGCATGTTTTAATGCCTCATCACCAGCTAGAGTTCCACCATGTGGAACAAGAATTGTTTTGTACATAATTTACAATTTACACATTTGATAGATAAACATCATGCTGTTTCTTAGATTAGAGTATTGAAACAAAACAAGAATACTCAATTTTGATATGAAGAGGATTCATGTTCCATTTTGTACAGCTTGTCAATTCTTTTGTAAGTTAATGGATGTGTCCTGAAAATCTCACCAAACTTACTGAAACTGCTGTTTCGTTCCCAGTCCATGGTGATTAAAAAAGAGATCCACGTGGAAACAGATCAAAAATAAAAAATACCATCAAGAATTAAAATTATTTCATAATATAATAATTGAAGGTTTTTCTTTCCGTATGGGATTATCCAACTAGGTTTTGCCTTCAAACCTTGTTACGGCAAATGCAGCATATGATCTCGTAAATTTAAACTTGGTGGATAATTCATCTTTTACTTTCTAT
>JAOTTS010000017.1 GCA_029864335.1 Candidatus Nitrosopumilus sp.
AATTGATGGAGTTATTCCAGTTGATGTCTATGTTCCAGGTTGTCCACCTAGACCTGAAACTCTAATCCAAGGTTGTATGTTATTACAAGAGAAAATAAAGAGAATGAAGGCTAGGAAGTTTGTATAACGGACAAAAGATTACTGGATAAACTAAACTAAAAAATAGATAAAATTTATGAAAATTAAATTATTTCAAAAATAATACCAATGCTGCAAGAGCAGCTATTATTCCTACAAAAATCAAGGTACTATTAATATTGTAATACCCTGAAATTAGACTACTCATCATAGTGTTTTTTGTTCGTCATTAAATTTAAACGGCATTTGATGTGTTCTTAAAACTCATTTAATTAATTTACAATAATTAAAAAATTTTTGATTCTTATAATAATTAAAAATTTACTTAATAGAGAAAAATATGTGTGTAAACCTGAATTATTTAATTCAAAATAAGGGTGGTATTAACTAATTAATCTATAAATTATTTTACACAGATCTGCTCTGCATACGCTACAAACATTACCAAAATCCAATCTTTTGCAGCCACACATACAAGTGCATTCTTGGAGTTCCATCTGAATTTATCTCATTCAAGTGGTTCAGGATGTCCTTTTCCACGAAGTGAAAATAATACTACTGCGAGCGTTATTGCAACTCCTGCTGCTGCACCATATGCTGCAAGTCCAGCTTCTGCCATGAAACACTTGACACAAAATCAACAATAAACATGATGGTATCAAAATGAGAAATTTGTTTAATTTAATATTGTAAAACCTGACAAGTTTTCATTATTGTGGTGTTCTACTTTATTGAGGATGTGACCATACTAATTTCAGATTGAATATCTATGATACAAAATCAGTTTCATGTGCAATATGTAAACAGGTAATTGGCGAAGTTGATTTTGATGCGGAGATTATCCGTCCAAAGTGTGGCCAGTGCTCAAACCCCACTCCTCACATTAAAGATAAAATGCCGTACTTGATTCCTCACTAGATCTTGATTTTGTTTACAGTCAACAAAAAATTTACAATCTATAACGATTTACTACATACTATTGGATTATTCTAAATTATGTTCTTTGATTTTAGGTATAGAGCCACAAATTAGAGGAGTTTTTGTTTATCATCATAATGGTGAATTATTGGCAGGAGGAATGCGCAATGGCATTCAAGCATATCTTCCTCTAGAAGAAATAACAAAATCTATTCACAATACCATTTCACGCTGGCAAACCCGAGAATCGCTTTACCCTTTCTTTGGTGCGGGAAAATATTCCATTACAGAATATAAAAAAGTAAAAAGGATTACTTTTCCATTAAACACTCATTCCATACTTGTAGTGGGTGTAGAAGTCGAAGTGGATCATGATAAAATAATTGCCAAGATACTTCAATTAATAAATTAAAGAAATTATCAAATTGGTTTATTTTTTGCAAAAAAAGTAAACAAATGTTCATTATTCTTACAATATGATTTTTATTTCATGTTGTTACATCTAACAACGGTAGTAATCAACTGAATGAAAACGTTGATACAGTAAAAAAGGATCAACGGACAAGGTCAGTGGATCTTGCGTCGAGTTTTTAGATGATTACTACGCATAATTTTTGTTCTGCTAGTGTGACTATGGCTCGAAAATATATCACAAGCAAAGAAGAATATGCCTCATGTGACCAAAGTGCAATCATAACTGATTTTGAAACGGGGGAAATTTTTTGCAGTCACTGTGGCTTTGTGTTATCTGAACGTATTGAAGATTCTGGTCCTGAATGGCGCTCTTTTTATGATGATAAAACTAACAGTGGAAGGACAGGCAGTGGAACATCTTTGGCAAAACATGATCAAGGCCTATCAACAATAATTAATTCCATAAACAAAGATGCATCCGGGAAACCCCTTTCATCTACAATGAAAAAAGCCCTCAAACAACTAAGAATGCTGGATAGAAGAAGCCAAATATATGCACCTATAGACAAAAATTTCATTCAGGCATTTAGCGAATTAAACAGATTAAAAGACAAACTTGCACTATCTAACACCATAACGGAAAAGACTGCCTACATTTATCGTAAAGCCGTTGAAAGAGAATTGGTACGTGGAAGAACTATCTCTGCAATGATAGCAGCTGCACTTTATGCTGCATGTCGTGACACTGAAACTCCTAGAACACTAAAAGATGTTGCTGAGGCAAGCAACATTAAACGAAAAGATATTGCAAGATGTTACAGATTGATCTATCGAGAATTAGATCTAAAAATGCCCGTAGTAAATTCCATTCAATGCATTGCACGGATTTCTAGCAGACTGGAAATTACAGAAAAAATAAAGCGATATGCGATTAAAGTACTCAAATTATCTCAAGAACATAAAGAATCTGCAGGAAAAGATCCGATGGGATTGGCTGGTGCTGCATTGTATTTGTCATGTATTAAAAATAAAGAAGATAAAACACAACGTGAAATTGCAGAAGCTGCAAATGTAACTGAAGTTACAATTAGAAATAGAGCCAAGAGTTTGAGACTTTGTCATGTTGTGGAACTGTAAAGATGATATTCACATAGATCACATCAAGACGTTCCATCAGTGTTTAGGATATGTTAAAGAATGCCTGCTATAAGATAACATGCATCCAAATACCACAACGTTCCTATCTTCTTCTGGAAAACGTAATAATCTTCCATGGTTTTCTTACCTGAATATTGGGAGCAATTACATTAATTGTTATTTTTAGATGGTTTGATTAGAAATTTCAGCCTGTATTTTGCATAATTGATCCAAGATTTAACTTGTTTTTTAAAATAATCTTACTGTTGTTTGGAAAATTGTAAAATCATGGAATAATTATTTACGATGACATGCATACGTTAGTTATGAATCCAGAATCATCAAAGAAAATTGATGAAATAATATTTGAAACTAATGACAAAATTAATGCCATTGTAGAAGAAATAAGATTGATTAGATTTTCAAAGATGGATGAGGAAGAAAAAGAAAATAAATTTGATGAACTGCGAAAAGAATTTGAAAAAGTTATGTCTTTAGAAGAAAAACGGGTTGAAGAAGTAATGAAAAACTCTTCTGATCTTTTATAAATAAATGGCATGAGGCATAATGGTTTTAGTATTTCATCAACTTTCATTAATTTGTTATCCTGTCGTTTTGAAAAATATTTTTGCTTAGTGATTTTGAGGAAATTTTAATTGGGATGTGTGTTACTTTAGGTATGATTCATCAGTGTTACTATTGCGAACAGATTTTCAATACAAAGGAAAAACTATATCAGCATTTGGAAGAACATGCAAAAACAAAAGATGAACAAGAAAAAGAAAAGCAACAAAACGAGAAAAAACAAAGCAAGACAAGTCAATGATTTATTTTACGAAAAATGTTTATGCAATAATAACTGAAATAACAGTATTGATGTTTGATGTAGACGATTCCAATTTATGCCCAATATGCAAGTTAAAAAACCATTACACAAAATTAGAACTGACTGAATCCATGTTACTTGTATGCAAACGATGTTCTCGTGCATATGAGGTCAGATTCAATGATAAACGTATGCTATTCTGTGGTGATGATGATGAATTAAATTTGTAAAACTATTTGCCTTAATTTAAGCATAAATCCAATATCAGGTCAAAATATTATCCTAGATACACTTGTTTGGGTGTATAGTTGGGATCATCTGAGTATTTTGTTATTAGTTTTATTACATCATCAACGATTTCATGGGGCTCTAGTTCAGGTTCTGTACTTATCATGAGTAAAGACTTAGATGAACAAGGAATTGTAAGACGATTGATTTTGTCATACTTTGTAGTTGTGTAAACTGGTTCTCCTATAATTGATGAATCATGTTGGCGAGTTTTCCATCTCATATATGCATGTATGAACGTATCCTGCGTTTTTTCTTTGTTAAATAACCTTGTAATTCCTTTTTGCACTTTTTCGTAAAGTTGTACATTTCCTGTATGATATACTCCAGAATATCTAATCTTAGAATTTAGTTTTATTATTTCATTATTAAGACTGTTGTAATCCACATATGATGTTATCATTACTAGTAGTTTAATTTTTTTAGAGCAAGAAAATAAAGTGAAATAATTAAGAGAAAATTGGGATCTTTTAAAAAGTAAATATGATGATTAAACAATAATTATAGTTTCATGGAAAAAATTTGCTGGGCAAATACAGATAATTTTGAAGAATCTGAATTTGTTATCATTGGGATTCCCGATGAATCACAATCACATACATTAAGAAAAGGAACAGAAGAAGCACCATTCAAAATTCGTCAAATCTCCAATTTACATGATTCTTACAAACGAGATGAAAAAATCTCTCTTGGGCACCCTTTTCAAGGTTCTGAAAAAAAAGTTCATGACTTTGGAAACATTACTAGACCTCAGATTAAGAATATTTATGACAAAATATCCGCATCTTCAAAAATTCCTATTTCGATTGGAGGCGATCATTCCATCACTCAACAAATAGTGAATGCCATAGCAAAAAGACACGGAAAAATTTCTTTGGTATATTTTGACGCTCATCCTGACTTTGTAAGTTCAATTACAAACTACTATGGCTCTGTTGTAAATGATGTACTTTCAAACATTGAAATTTCATCTAGTGTTGAAATAGGGATTAGAACTCCCGAGCAAGAAGAATTGGATAATATTAGAAAATACAATCTACAGGTAATCACTCCTTTTGACATAAGAGAGCAGGGAATTAAACAAATAGCAAATTCAATCCTGAGCAGATTAGGTGATAAAGTGTACATTTCATTTGATATGGATTGTGTTGATCCTGCCTATGCTCCAGGCGTTTCTGTTCCAGTCCCTATGGGTTTGAACAGTACAGATGCTGTTTATCTACTAAAAGAAATAGCAAAGAATGGGATTGTAGGCATGGATGTTATGGAAGTCTGTCCCAGATTTGATGTAAAAGACAGGACATCTCATTTGGCTTCAAGAATAATTTCTGAGGTACTTTACTCATCAGGAGAAAAATAATTTGCCTGAATTTGAAAATGAATACACATGGGGTAAGGCAATAGATAACAATTCTATTGATAATTTTCATGCAGATTTTGAAAAGGCAATAGATGAAGTAAAAAAAGAACTTGGTAAAAAATATCCGATAATAATTAACGGCAAAGAAATTTACTCTGATGATTGTTTTACAGTAACCTCTCCTTCAGACAATAGAATTCCTGTAGCAGAATTTCCAAAAGCATCTGTAGAGGATACAAAAAATTCTGTATCTAGTGCAAAAAATGCATTTGAAAAGTGGCATAATACACCACATCAAAAACGAGCTGAGATATTCAGAGACTGTGCGGATGCTTTTTCAAGTAGAAAATTCTTTTTGGCATCTATAATGACATTTGAGAATGGAAAGAATCGCATTGAAGCGATGGGAGATATTGATGAAACCATTGACTTTATTAGATTTTATGCATTACAGCTAGAAAAAAATGAAGGGTTCTGTAAACAAACTTCTCATCCAAATCCCCATGAAAAAACACAGACAGTAATGAAGCCTTATGGAGTCTGGGGAATAATTGCTCCGTTTAACTTTCCATCTGCAATTGCAATAGGGATGAGTACTGGTGCACTAATCACAGGAAATACCATAGTCCTAAAGCCTGCAAGCGATGCTCCTTTATCGTCATTTCAGTTTGCAAAAATATTGTACCCTAAACTTCCAGACGGTGCAATTAATTTTGTAACTGGTCAGGGAAGTATTGTAGGAAAAACTCTGATTCAAAGTCCAGATGTCGATGGCATAGCATTTACTGGTTCTAGAGAAGTCGGCATGAAAGGATTTCAGGAATTTACAAAATTTTCGTCAAAACCATTTATTTCTGAAATGGGTGGCAAGAATCCCGTAATTGTTACAAAATTTGCGGATTTGGAAAAAGCAAGTAATGGCATAATGAATGCCGCTTTTGGTTTTGGAGGGCAAAAATGTAGTGCGTGTTCTAGAGTCTATGTTCAAAATGAGGTTGCAGAACAATTCATTTCAAAACTAGTTGAAAAAACAAAGAGATTAAAAATTGGAATGCCTTGGAAAAAGGAAGTATTTTTGGGTCCTGTCATTAACAAAGAAGCAAAAACAAAATTTGAAAATGCCGTAAACATGGCAAAGAAAGACGGAGAAATTCTTACAGGAGGTTCGGTGTTAGCCTCTTCAGAATTTGAAAACGGTTACTTTGTAGAACCTACAATAGTCACAGAATTACCTGAAGAACATAAACTTGTCAAAGAAGAATTATTCTTGCCCTTTTTATGCATTCAAAAATATGATCAATTTGATGATGCAATTCAACTTGCAAACCAATCTGAATATGGTTTAACTGCAGGAATTTTTAGTAATGATAAAAAACAGTTAGATGAGTTCCTATCAAAAATTCAAGCTGGAGTAGTTTACACTAATCGCTCTGCCAGTGCAACTACTGCAGCATTGGTTTCAAGCCAGCCGTTTGTTGGATGGAAACATTCAGGTTCCACTGGAAAGGGGGCGGGTGGTGAAAACTATCTGCAACAGTTTATGAGGACTCAGACTCAAACACGATGTGATTGAATCGACGAGATTCCAAGTAACAATATGTTTCTTTTTCTTTCCTTGATTCGTCTAATGGAATATGGTAACCAATTTACACCATATGGAATGTAATCTGAAACAACAAATTTCTTTTTAATTAGATTTGATTTGAGTTCTTCTCTTAACCCTTTTAGAAATTGAAACTCAAATTTTCGGGGATATTTTTTTGATAGATTTTGTGCTTTTTGAATAATTTTGACATCGTGAGATGCTATGGCAAACTCGTTGCCTTTCTTGAACAGTATTTTCATTAGTTTTATGAAATTATCATCTACATCCTTTTTTGTTTTGAACGATATACTTGCTTTTTCTCTGTATGCGCCTTTTACTAGACGTATTTTTGCACCAATTCCTAGCAAATCATTTAGATCATTTTCTGTTCGTTTGAGATTTGCTTGTAAGGCGATTCCTAGCCGTTCATATTTTGAAAAGAATTTATGGTAAATCTCAAGGGTTTCATCTGTGTGTTCTGATGATTCCATGTCCAACCAAACAAAAACATGTGCATTACGAGCATCTTGAATGATCTTCTCAAAATTTCTATGGCATTCTTTTTGACTGATTGAAAGACCAATTTGTGTTGGTTTGATTGAAATGGCTCCACATATTTTCCATTGTCTAAAAGAATTTACAATTTTTTGATACTCTTGCATAGATATACTGATTTGTTTTTTTGAGGTATGATACTCTCCCAATTTGTTTATGATTGCATGTCTTCCTGATTGATATGCATTTTTTGCCGAGATTAGTGCATCGTCAATAGTGTTACCTGTAATCCACTGTTTTGCAATTTTAAACAAAAATTTTTCCATTAACTGCGTACCTGTTATCATGATGAATATTCTATTATCACAATTATATGATTTTAGACTTTTTTTGGTCTAACATTTAAAAAACCTTGAACTAAATTGTCAGGTCATCTCAAGAGATTTTTAAAACCTCCATCGTAATGGTAAAAAAACCTAGTCCTCGTAAAAAATCCAGGACAGTCCTTGTACTTCTTCCCATGAAATGGATTTGTTTTGATTGTCTTGATTGCTCATGATTAGTATTTGTAAAATTTAGATAAAAGCAACACGAATGATTTGTTCATCTCATTCATCAGGTGATTTGTATCAATTAATAAAGACAATTTGAAAAGGATGGGCAAAAGTTGGCCCACCCTTGGACGGTTATGGTCAGTTAAACGATTCTTACCCGCATGAATCCTAAACTGGTTACTACAGAATTTGTTTAAAAGAGAATAGTATGATTTCTCAGAATGATCTAAATACTATTTCTGATTGATGATGAATAATTGGAACTCTCACCAAGTAACTAACCGTTATTGGTCTTAAGATCCAATTATCAAAATTTAGTCATTTCTGGTATTTGTTATGCTGAATGGGAATCGATGTATCTGACCATTTATTATCACTTGCAAAAATACGACAAGGACTTTGTATCTCTTGTGTCATGGCAAAATCAAATGTTTGAAAAATGCAGGAAAGAACAATTCAAAGCAGTCATGACCAGTCCAGAAAAAAAGAATATGCTCTCGTTAATTGGCCAAATCAATAGAAATGAAAGGTCCACTCTGGCTTCCTGAAGTTTGGAAGTGAGACTGGATCTTTTGAGATTCGGGGTTTTATTGTTATTTCTGGTTGTTCCTTGTGGAAGCAGTAGTCTCTTCGTATACTTTTGCTTGTATTGATGATGGGCATTGCAGGAATATTTGACGTAAGGTCAAGAAGAATTCCTGATGTAATATGGCTGATTTTTGGCTGGATTGGTGTAATATTATACGCCTGGGACTATGATTATGTGATGAGTCCATACCATGTCATTACTATATTCACATCAGTCTTTGCAGGAATGATGTTATGTAGATGGAAAATTGCAGGATTGGCAGATTCCTTTGCCGTTCTTGCAATGGCTGTAATTTTACCGGTTCATTACGAGTTTGTAATGATGCCAATAATAATTCTGGTGAGCTATTTCCAATAGGCATAACTACAGTAACATGTATTGCAACTGATATTTTTGGAAATACTTCTATTGCTAGCTTTAATCTAATCATTCAAGAACTATTCTGTAATGGTCTTACCATTGATGAACTAATATCAAGTGGTCAATACAATGTAATTGATAACAGAGATAATTCATTAGGTACTGTTCTACAAGGAACAATCTTCAATGATCTTATCTTAGCTTCCAATACGGTAGGTAATGACATTTCTGGCAGGGCAGGAGATGACTGCATCATCGGTGGTGCTGGCAACGACATCATCAACGGTAATGCAGGTATTGATGCAATCTTTGGTCGTGATGGTAATGACCGTCTAATTGGTGGTATGGGAAATGACGTACTTGTCGGTGGTAATGGAAACGATGAGATGCTAGGCGGATTTGGAAATGATGGAATTATAGGCCAGGCTGGAAATGACATAATTCAAGGACAACCAGGTAATGATCTTATTGATGGCGTGGCAGGTGATGATTCCATTAATGGTGGTATTGGAACCGATACTTGTGTTTCTGATGTAGGAGATACAACTGCTCCAATAAGATGTGAGCTTTGAATTTTTTTCCAAAAACTAGTTTTCTCTTTTTTAATTTGCACAATAATATCTTTTCTCTACATTCATGACATATTGCCTAAGGCATGGGAATTTGAACCTGTTAGTAAGAGGTTCACAGAATAATTGTGATATTTTAAAAAATATAAAACTCACGAATTACCTTTCAGAAGAAGATGAGGAGTAAATATGTTTTAAAATGTAAATCGAAATGGGATCATATTGTTCGTGTGGGAGGTATTGAATAAAATTGCCTTATGAATTTTGTAATGATTGCAAAGGTAATCGACATAAAAAATGCTCAGACATAGACTGTGTTTGCTGTGGAGACAAAAATAAAAGTCAATTTTGATATTCATCCATATTCATTTCTCTGAGAAATTGGATTCTATGATCTGCTAGTTGCAACAAGATATCTGAAAATTAGGTCCAAAATAAGATCCAAATTACATGCCTAGTCCCTCTAGGTTGGAATTTTTTTTAGAGACACGTTACTACCCTACTCCGATCGGATTCAATATGTGCGCCCAAAATTATGCCCATTTTAGTAGGCGAATCCCATCCGGTCTACCACTCTCATATCCTTTTTATTTTTCCACCTGAATATAGAATGAATAAATGAAACTGACAAAAGAGAAATTTAATAGAATTTTAGAACATATGAAGAAAAAATCCATATCAAGAGTTTAGAAAAGACTACTTAAAATGGGCCAAGATTAAACAAGTACTATGAAGGCCAAATTTAACGGCAAATGTGTAGAGTGTGGAGAATCGATCAAGGTAGGCAAAGAAATTTTGAAAAATTCTGAAGATAAATGGGTTCACAAAGCATGCTCAGATTTAGAAGAAGAACTACCATAAGTAATTAGAACAAATTAGTAAAAAATTTTTTAAATAACCTTGGAAAAATATATTCAAATGAATTTAAAACTCAAAGTATTCTTGATGGTATCAATTCTGGCAGTATTATACATTGGAGTTATTCCAGGAGAGATTTATGCAGAAACCAATGAAATTACAGTTACCCCAATTAATGAGGAGATTAGTTTAGAAAAAACAGTAACTACAATGAATGTACCTAAAGACAACAAGCTTCCATGGGGTTTTGTAAAAGGTGCACCATCTGAATTCGTTGAAAGATATCCTGTAATTATTCAGTTTTATAGTGGCGAAGATCCTGTTCACTTTGCACAAGTAGATGTAAAGGGAGATGGCTCATTCGAATACAAATTCAGAGTTAGAAATCTTGATTCAAACACAGGAGAATTTGTAAATATCTTCGAGGGAGATTACACAGTAAAAATTTTTAGAGTTATTCCAAATACTAATGATTTGATCTAAAATCAATAAGGCATCCCAGTTTCTCTTTGTTTTGCAAAAGCTGAAACATACCACTCAAATTCATCTAGAAATCTCGAAGTTCTTTTCTCATAGTTTTCATCTAGTAATTTTCCATCATTATCAAAAACTTCTTGAACTTTGGAAATGGGTAGTTGTGATGGTATTGAAGGCGTACCCATCTCTGCCAATATTTGTCGGAGATGATTTCCTGCAAGAATTCCACTAAAAGAGCCCACAGAATATGATACAATAGCTGATGGTTTGAAGAAATATTCTTCTAAAAAGTAGTCTAACGTATTTTTTAATGCAGATGACACACTGTGATTATATTCCGGAGTTATTGGAACATATCCATCTGCATCTTTGATAATTTTTTGAAATTCTTGTAATTTTTCAGTTGGAGATTCCATTTCTTTGTACATTTTATCGAGTAGGGGAAGCGCCAACTCCATAGGATCTGCCAAAAAAACTTGATGACCTCTGTTTTGTAGTTTTTCAACTATCCATTTTGCAACTTTAATTCCATTTCTTTCAGATCTAACAGAGCCAACAATAACTACAATTTTTGCCAATAGGCACAAAACAAGAAAACAGAATAAAAGATTTTTTCTAAATGTTCTAACCAGAAAGAATTCACAGAATTCATATATTGAGTGAATAGTAAAAGAGCTAGAAAATGAGTAAGAACTTTTGGCACGACATAGAATCAGGAAATGACATTCCTGAAATTATTAATGTCATAGTTGAAATTCCAAAAGGCTCGATGAACAAATATGAATATGATAAAAAACACAACATGATAAAATTAGACAGAGTTCTTTTTTCACCTTTTCACTATCCAGGCGATTATGGACTTGTTCCTCAAACTTTATCTGATGATGGAGATCCTCTTGATGCACTTGTTTTAGTAACAAATTCAACATATCCTGGAATTCTAATTGAGGCAAGACCAATAGGATTGCTTCAAATGAAAGATGATGGCAAATTAGATGATAAAATAATTTGTGTTGCAACAAATGATCCTAGATATTTACACACCACAGATATTACAGATGTTGAAGACCATCACCGTTCAGAAATAGCTCATTTTTTCCAAGTGTACAAAGACTTGGAAGGAAAAAAAGTAGAGATATTGGGTTGGAAGTCTGCCAAAGAAGCTAAAATTGTAATTTTTGAGTCAATAAAGAGATACAAAGATACTTTGAAAAAATATTAACATGTCAAAAAAATGTGAGCATTTCTCTCAAGAGACAGATGTTTCTCCAAACACAAAAAGTTGTGAAGAATGTGAAAAGGAACACTTGCCAGTTGTTGCAATTAGAATGTGTTTGACATGTGGCCATGTCGGATGCTGTGATTCATCAATTGGAAAACACGCCACTAAACATTTTGAGGAAACGGGGCACCCAGTTATGAAAGCAATTCCTAACGACATTTGGAAATGGTGTTATATCCATGAAGAATATTACTGATTTTAAATCTGATTAGTTCATTGTTCGTAGTTGTTTTTCAGTATCCCGAATAAAGTCCTCATATTTCATAATCTGTGTAGTTATGCGAAATGCATTCATTTGATCCTCGTTAGCTTTTGAGCCCAAGAAGGGCTTTCGTAATGCCATTAGTCTCTGTTGTTCTTCAGTTGCCTTTAGAATATCATTTCTAAGGTCTTCTCTTGTTGCCACATAACCTATATGTGATTTTGAGATTTAAGAATTTCAGTACATATTGATTTTTTAATAGTTACAAAAGGGTATTTTTGATGACAGAATATCAGCTTGGAAAATGGGATCTATCAGAATTAGCAAAAGATCCAAAAAGCCCAGCATTTCAGAAACAGGTTCGGGAATTAGAAAAACAGTCTGAAAAGTTTGAAAAAATAAAATCCAAACTAGATCCCAAAATATCATCTGAGAAATTTATGAATATTTTACATCAGGTAGAAGAAATCTCTGAAAAGATGAGCAAGATTGGAGGCTACGCCTCTTTGTCATATTCATCAGATACACAGTCTGATGAAGCAACATCATTTATGACAAAAATGTCAAAATTAGGTTCAGAGATTTCAAACAAGATATTATTTTTTGATTTATGGTGGAAAATACAAGTTGATGATAAAAATGCAAAAAGGCTTATGAAAAATGCAGGAGAAATTACAGAATATCTCGCTCACAAAAGATTATTTGCAAAATATGCTCTAAGTGAACCTGAAGAGAGAATAATCAACACCCTAGATGTTACTGGAATATCTGCACTTGTAAAACTCTATGACAAGATAACAAATGCCTACGAATACAAAATGAAGATAGGAAATAAAACAAAAAAGATGACAAGAGAAGAACTTACAAATTATGTTCGAAGTACAAATTCAAAAGTTCGTGAAACTGCCTACAAAACAATTCTTACAAAATATACTGAAAACAAGGGAGTAATTGGCGAAATATACCAAAATATTGTTCTTAATTGGAGAGATGAGGGTATCGAGATTAGGGGATACAAATCCCCAATCTCAATGAGAAATATTGGAAACGATGTAGATGATAAAACTATAGAATCTCTTCTTTCAGTATGCAGAAAAAATTCTTCAGTATTTCAAAAATTCTTTATACAAAAAGCAAAGATGCTGAAAATGAAAAAATTGAGAAGATATGATTTGTACGCACCAGCAGGAGCAAATATCAAAGAAAAAAATTATTCGTACAACAATTCTGTAAAACTAGTTTTTGAGTCTCTAGGAAAATTTAGTGAAACATTAGAAGATTTTGCAAGAAAAGTATTCAATGAAAATCATATTGATTCATCAATAAGACAGGGAAAAAGGGACGGAGCATTTTGTAGTACTCTTACTCCAAAAATTACACCATATGTTCTAGTAAACTTTACAGGAAAATCAAGAGATGTCTTTACTTTAGCTCATGAATTAGGTCATGCAGTTCACAGTCAAGCTGCACAAAACAGATCAATTCTTGTTCAAGATGCCCCATTGCCCTTAGCGGAGACTGCATCTACATTTTCAGAATTGTTATTATATGATAATTTGTCAGACAAAATTTCAGATAACGAGAAAAAGATCATGTTATCTGAAAAAATAGATGATCTATATGCAACAATTCTCAGACAATCGTTTTTCACAATTTTTGAAGTAGATGCTCATGAACAGATTGGCAAAGGAACAACTGTTGATGAAATTTCAAAGACATATCTGAAAAATCTCAAAGAGCAATTTGGAAATTCAGTGAATCTTTCAGATGACTTTGCAATAGAGTGGAGTTGTATTCCACACTTTTATCATACACCATTTTATTGCTATGCATATTCTTTTGGAAATTTACTTGCATTATCTCTTTTTCAAAGATACAAAAAGGAAGGAAATGACTTTGTTCCATCATATATTGAAATTCTTGCCGCAGGTGGTTCGAAGAAATCAGAGAAACTCCTCTTAGAGCATGGCTTTGACATAAGATCTCCAAAATTTTGGCAAGAAGGATTTGATTATGTCAGAAATCAAGTTAGAACATTATCATCATTAAATTAGATTTTGAATTAATGGGGCTGACAGTCCAACGCATGGACTGTCAGCTTGTTCCCCGAACGGTTTGAATTCGATGTCACCCTACGAAAAATGACAATCTGATTTAAACGTTTGAAGTTATTTTAGGCCAAAATTTTTTGGTTTAATTTTCCTAATAGTGCCAGCTAGAATGCCAATAGTAAATCCTAATTGATAAAGAAAATACAAGAGAACTTCAAATGTACTAGGAGTAAGATCTGTGAATCTACTCAAACCAGTCAGTAGAAGTAAAAGAACGCTGGAAAATAAAACAAATATTTTTGCTAATTTACTAAGATTTGTAAATTTTAAAAGAACAAAAGTCATTACAGTAACAGAAATTGCCAGGATAGTAAGAAAACCAGTATTCATCCCAAAAATCAAAAAAAGTGATGAAGCAATCTCACCGGTACTTGCTGCAGGCAAATTGAAGAGATCAATTTTTTTAGGAGATGCAAATCTAGTAACACTCAAAATAGCATTTACTAAAAACAAAAAAAACAGTGTTACGGATACTTTCTTTAGATGGTTTTGAAGACGTGGAAATCTTACAAGAATAGAGCGTCCAAGAATAATTCCTTGAATAAGACCAATACCAAAAACTGCCAATACAGCAATTACTTGTATTATAGGATCATTGAAAGTATCAACAAGGAAAGAAATTAGTGCCATGACCAATTAGATTATTGTAATAATGGGAATATTATCCAATGGAATAGTATTTTCATAAAAAATCATCTAATAATGATTGTTTTAAAGTGTGCAAAATAGGAGTAAATTTTATAATTTCCTCATTATTTGGAACACCATGCAAAAATTAGTTTTTTTATTTGTTTTAGTTGCATTAATTGGAATTTCAGTAAATTATGCATATTCACAAGAAATAAGTTTTGCAACTTTTCAAGAAACTGCTCAAGTAATCATAGAAAAAAGCATATCTCAAAATGTTACTGCATCAATAACATTGCAAAGTACAAGTATTCAAGAGATTAAAATTCCATCAGAATTAGAACAGAGAATTCGAGAAAATGGAAATATTTCAGCAATCATTTTGACAAATCAGAATCAGTGTGTATTAGGAGTAAATAATGAGTCATGTGTTTTGATTAATGTAAAGAGGAATCCTGATGATAAAAACTTCTTACAGATTCAAAATAGAACTCTTCAGATTGCAGGAGGATTCATTGATGAAATAAATGAGGTTTTTGATACCAAGGCCGAACTTCATTCGACATTTATCCATAGTAATGATGATACAAGTGTTGCCCTGAAAACATCAGGAATAATTTCAGGTAGAGGAACTATTTCTGCAGTGTATACAATGCCGATGGAAGATACAGATTCAATGTATGAAAAAATATCTGCCATATTAATTCCCAGAATTATTAGAGAGTCAGGAGGATTCTATGATGTTGCAAAAAACCTTTCATCTCAAGATCATTCAAAAATGACATTCTCAATCATCCCAACTGAAAACAAATCATTGCTTCAGTTAAGATTATCAGTGAATTATCCTCAAACAGCATCAGAAATTAATGAAGTTAGTCCACTAGAATTTTTAAAAACAAATGAGTTAAAAAGATCAGATTATTTTTCATCAGGATTTTATCCTCTAAATTCAATTATTCAAGTAGTAGTTCTAGATTCTGAAGATACAAAGGTTTCAGATGTAAAAGGAAACATTGTACCCACACAAATTATAGAAGACGAAAGAATCCCAACAGACATAACAGAGAAGGGATGGATTTTTGATCCACAAGAAGGACAAATGATTCAAGGAAAATATATTTTTGGTAAAGATACAACAGTTAATAAAAAAGAATTGGAGTTTTCACTTGGTGGAGAACAATTACAAATTAAACAACCAGAAAAAATAGAATTTGATGAATCAATCATGGTTGTAATCATTATCACTATTGTTGCAATTGTTGCTGCAATGTTCTATCTTAAAGGATATAAAAAATAATTACAACAAGAGAACAGCTGCTGCAAACACAGTAGTCCATTTTCCATCTTTATCACCTTTTGTGGACTGGGTGATATTTTTTGTATGATAAATTTTACCTGAAATAGACCACTGTTGTCTTTTTTCATCCCAGTTTTTGTCAACATCAAATGGGATTCCTAATGAGGATGCCAACATTTGTGCTGCAATGTCTTCAGCATAATCACCAGCTTGAGTCTCATTTTGACCAAAAGATTCGTATTCAGAAAGATAACCATATCTGCTATTATCCTTGGGCAGTGCAATACCTACAGAAGCTGCACACATCCTATGTGGCTCTCGAGTCTGATTCTTTGAATAAATTGTAAACAATATCTGTCCGGGGCTAATTTGCTTGAGACCATCTTTTCTTGAAATCAATTTTGCTTTAGGTGGGAATATACTTGAAATCAGTACAAGATTGGTTCCAGCAATTCCTGCATCTCTTAATGCATATTCAAAACTGGTTAGTCTATCTTCATGTACTCCTTTTCCTTTTGTAAGAAATAATTTTTTGGCAACTAAATCAAGCATTTCTGAATTCATGAAAGAGGGTTATTATTTATACTTTAATTGAGAAGAAAATTTTTGAATATCAATATCAAAAACTTCCAAACTCTGTCTAATCACTTTTTCTTTTCTTTTTTCTTTTATCAGGAGACTTTTGTACTTGTGTCAAAAAGATAAATGTAAAAAATGCCCCTAAACCAACATTGATGACGCCCATAAAAGTAAGCATCATGGTCATTGAAGGAGGTGCAACAGCTAATCCAATTATAATTCCCATTACTCCTGTAGCATAAAACATCATCATCAGAACCTTAACCCTTGTTGGTTCAATGTATCTCATACGAGGTATCAAAATACGACATTATTATAAACTGACGGTCAAATCAAATAGAACAGTACACAGAAAAGTCTATTAAATAATCTTGGTAACATTTTAAACCTGAAAAATTTCATTTTACTTTGTGCCAATGTAGCTCAGCCTGGTTAGAGCAGCTGATTTGTAATCAGCAGGTCGTGGGTTCGGATCCCGTCATTGGCTTTTTATCTTCCTAGAATCAACATACCTACATGTGTCAATACGAATAAGTATGCTGGATTTTGAAATAAATCAAAATGAGTTCTGAAGAATCTGGATTTAGTCAAAATGATAAAGAAAATGTAGTTGTAAAAAAATCAACATTTAATGGATTAATAATTAGTTTAATTATAATAGTTGGAATTGCAGCATTTTTTGCTGGATCATATGTTTCAAATCTAAATTCTAATCAAATTTCAGACCAAGATCTTGATGACGCAATTGCCAAATTAGAACTCAAAATATTACAAAATCAATTACCTACAAAACAACCAACTCCCCAAGTAAAAATTTCAGCAGATAATGATCCAATTATCGGAAATCCTGATGCTCCAATTACAATAATTGAATTTTCAGATTTTCAATGCCCATTTTGTGCTAGATTCCATATCCAAACACTTCCATTAATTCTTGAACAATACATTGAGCAGGGAAAGGTGAAATTAGTTTTCAGGGATTTCCCTATTCAGAGCATTCACCCTAATGCATTACCTGCATCTGTTGCAGCAGAATGTGCAAATGAGCAAGGAAAATTCAGAGAAATGCATGACATGTTATTTGACAATCAAAATCAATGGAACAAACAAGAAACTGTTGATGCACTTTCTTTGTTTAGTAGTTATGCCATCGAGATTCAATTAGATCAAGAAACATTTGATTCATGCCTTATTAGTGGAAAATATATCGAAGAGATTAGAAAAGATCTTGATGATGGAAGAGATTACGGAGTATCAGGTACGCCTGGATTTTTTGTAGGAAATGAAGTAATAGGATTTGTGGAACTTAAAGGTGCACAACCATTTGATAGTTTTAAAAAAATTATTGATGCGCAGCTAGAGGCATAAAAAATAACAAGCGTTTATTAGACCTTCAGCGACACTATAATTATCGGAATAATGACGTCTAAGCAATGAGCTTTTCGTCATTGCTTAAGAGAAGAAAATAAAATGACAAAATTTACAGAATTAGGATTAAAAGATGAGATACTAAAAGGAATTACTGATCAAGGATTTGATGAAGCATTTCCAATTCAAGAGGCAGTTATTCCTGTACTTCTTTCAGGAAGAGATGTTGTTGGTCAAGCACATACAGGTTCTGGAAAAACTGCAGCCTTTGCATTATCAATGCTGCAAGAGATACAACCAAAGAACGGCATTCAGGGACTGATTATGGCACCTACTAGAGAACTTGCAATGCAAATTAGTGATGAAATTAAAAAATTCGGAAAATACACAGGAATCAAAGTAGCGACAATTTATGGAGGACAAGGAATGGGAATTCAGTTAGATGCTCTTCATAGAGGAGTAGAGATTGTTGTAGCAACTCCAGGTAGATTAATTGATCACCTCAAAAGAGGTTCAATTGAACTTAGAGACATTACCCACATTGTACTTGATGAAGCAGATACAATGCTTGACATGGGATTCGTAGATGATATTTCATTTATTTTAGATTTAGCGCCAGAAGATAGAGTAATGTCATTGTATTCAGCAACAATGCCTACTGAAATCCTAAGATTATCAGAGGAATATCTCAATAATCCAAAACAATTCCTTTTGGATGCAGATGATCTCAGTGGAGAGGGAATTGATCAATCATATTTGGTAATTAAAGACCGAGACAAATTCAAGTATTTGATTGATTTTATCAAACAAACTAAAGGTCAATCTATTGTATTTTGTTCAACAAAATATAGAACCAGAGATGTAGCAAAATTCCTGCATCAAGAGAAATACAATGCAGTGGCAATTGAGGGAGACATGTCACAGCACAGAAGGGAGCAATCTATGGGTAAATTCAGAAGTGGAAAAGCTGATATTCTTGTTGCAACAGATGTAGCATCAAGAGGAATTGATGTTCCAAGAGTAGAATTAGTAGTAAATTACGATGTACCAAATCAAGAGTTGGCATACTTTCATAGAATTGGAAGAACAGCCAGAGCTGGAGCTCTTGGCAAAGCAATCACATTTGTATCATATTCATCAGTAGGTGATTGGAATCTCATTAAACGCCAAATCAAAGTTCCTCTCAGAGATTTAAATCAAGAAATGGGAATTCAAATATCCATCCCTGACCCCCTAAAAAGACAAACACCTTCAAGAAGATATGGCGGTCAATCAAGATCCAACTATTCCAGAGGAGGACGTTCTGGAGGATATGGAAGATCTGATAGAAACAGAAATCCCAGAGATGACAGAGGGGGAAGAAAGAGGTACGGTGACAATGATAATAAAAACAGCTACGGTGGACGTAGTAGATGGTAATCACTGTAAAACTTAAAGACCTGAACTTTGTTTATTATTGCAAGGTATAGTAATGCATAAAGGATTCATTTTACTAAATTGTGATCTTGGCGCTGAAAAATACATTGTAGACGAATTAAAACATATGCAAGATGTCAATAATGCATATCTTACTTTTGGTGCATATGATGTAGTAGTAGAAGTGCAAACACAGAAGCAAGAAGAGTTTGAAAAAGTTATCGCATCAATTAGGAAATTATCAAGAGTTGTCAGCACCATGACACTAAATGTAATTCAGCCCGAATAATTGTTATATGAGTTAAATCAGGATTGTTTCAAATTGCAAAAAATTGATTATGAAGGACCAGTTTGGGTGCTAAATTACAACAATCCAAAACCACTATTAGATCACGCCATTCACATGCTAGAAAGGCATGGAGTTAAACGAGAAGACATGATAATTACAGAAACTCCAACTGCAAAAGTAGGGGCAATAGTAGTTGAGATTTGGCCATATGAGTTAGTCATAGGAAGAGTCAGAACAACTCGTAATGATTCATTTATCAGCGGTACAGAATTTACAGTAGAATTAAAGTTAGACGAAGATGGAAATTACATAGATTATCTTTGAAGAAAAAGAAAATTCAAAATATCATAATTGTGGTAATAGCAGTTCTCATTATAGGGTCGATTGCAGCTTACAATTTTTCAGTAGAACAGACTAAACAGAAAGGCCTTCAGTTCGGAATAGAAATAGAACAAATTCAAGAAGATATTAAAGAATTGCAAACAAAATTCTATTCTGAAAAAACAAGATGGGAAGAGGGAGACATTGCAAAAGAAGAGTTGTCAGAATTCTATGAAAAACATTTGAAAGATTTTGAAGAGATAATTTCCAGATATAATGAATTATCACCTCCAGAGATTTTCAAGAGTTCGGTAGATCTGTTAAAATTATCATCTGAGGCTCAACTGGAAAGTGATTCACAATTCATAAAATGGATTAAAACCGGAGATGAATCAGCAAAAATTCGATCAGACACACAAATTCAAGAATCATTAGAATATGAAATGTTAGGCTTGGTTGAATTTTATTCAGCCAAAACAGGTGTAAAAAACTATGATGAGCCAGAAAAATTTGAAGCACCACAAACAGGACTAACACAAAAAGTAATTCAAATTTCTGAAAATATGAAAAATGAATGTGACAAAAAATATAGAAATGAATTAGGAGAATTTAATTCGGACCAAACGGAAATTGAATGGTTCAATTGTATTAATGAGGCCAAAAAATGGAAAATAGAGCATTTACCATAATTAAGAAAAAATAATTTTTCTATGAATCAAGTACTTTAGTATTAAAATCATTCAAAAATTTATTCTAAAAATATTTTAGTAAATGTTATCATCTAGAATGTTTTGATTCAATTATGGAAATTGAAGTAGCTGTTGAAAAGCTGTTGAAGCTAAGTCCATCAGTTAGAGTTGTAACTGTATGTGATCTAAAAGGCAAACTAGTTTATTCAGCACGTTCAAAGAAGGTAAGCATTTTGGTATCAAAGAAACAAAGTTTGGCATCATTAAAGGCGGCAGCATATGACTGGAAGCAAAGAAAAAAACTATTGAAATCTCTAGGCGCATGTAAATACGTTGTTGCAGAATATGACAAAGTCAAGAGGATAGTAATTCCTGCTGGAAAGAATCACATTTTGTATGTGACTACTACTGCTTCCTTAGATCATAACAAAGTTGTTCGAAAGACACGCTCTTTCAAATAATCATAACAACTAAATTTTTTTTCTATTTTTTAATGAGATGATTTCATCACGCCAATATTTCAAAAAGGATGAATTGGATTAGCAGTATTTTTTGAGATGGTCAGAGTTTTCTCTTACCAGTTCCACGTCCTGAACTTACCCACATACCTTTTGTGGATGTGGTTTTAGTTGAGGGAATGTCACCAAATTTTATTGTACCAGTTCCTCTTCCAACAGTTACGTACTTGTCTTTGGATGATTCTTTTCTGGCAGCTTGAATTTTTTTGAACTCTGAACCTGCCCACTTACTGGCATTATCATCAACTTCAATTATTCCTGTACCTCTACCAGATCGTACTTTTATTTTGGCCATAATTACTAATTAGTATAGCCGATTCTCATTAATAAGATTTTTAAAAAGACCAATTCTCGAATGAAATCATCCTTGAGAGTTTTCAACTCAATAATGTTTTCACATAGAAATAAGCTAAAGTGTTTGACATAAACTTCTTTAAAGAATTCAATCAAAGTAAGATATGGAAAAATCTTTTATCATCATATTTCTGTTTGCAGGAATTATTCCATCTGCATTTGGCGAAGTATTTATTGAAAATGATCAACAGTATATTGGAGACGACAAATCACTCCACGTAGTTGGAGAAATCACAAATAATCTAAAGGTTCCTCTAAGTCAAATCAGTGTTCTAATTACACTGCTTGATGAAGATAAAAATCCTATTGCTGTAAAGGAAGCAAATTCACTGGTCAATACAATCATGCCAGGAATGAAGGGGCCGTTTGAACTGATATTGACCAATAATGAAGCAAGAAATACTGAATCATATTCGCTAAAATTAGATTATGAGTTAAGTTATCCAAAAAGTCAAGTAATTGATATCACTGAATCAAAATTATCAACAGACAAGTATAACAATCTAATGATTACAGGAGTTGTTAAGAATAAAGGAGACATTACAGCAAATACCATAGCAATTGTTGCAACACTTTATGATATCAAAGGTAATGTAGCGGCTGTCTCTAGAGTTCATCCAGAACCGGATTATTTGGGAGTAAATGACAATGCTTTCTTTTTGGTTACAATACCAGACAAAATTCAAAATAATCAGATAAAAGATTACACATTGGTTGCTGAATCAGAAGAATATGCAGCAGTTCCAGAATTTCCCATAGGAACGCTTGTTTTACTTGTAGTTGCATTATCTGCATATATTGGCATTACAAGGTATTCAGGCAGAATTATAACAAACCTAATTTCTGCAACAAATCTAAAGTAGTAACAAGTTCTTCCAGCAAGTGTTTTTTTTCAAGAGGAGTTGGTTTTGAAAATTTCACTTCAAATGTTATTGTTAGCATATCTTGATCTGTATGAGATATTCTAATGGAGTGTTTTTGGCGATTAGTTTCAGATAGAAAATTCTTCCATTTTTGTAGATGTTGATTTACTCGAGTTACGTTTTGTTCTACTTTAGAGATATCAGTATCTAAATCAGTGTCAAATAAACCAAATTTTACCAGAGGGACCATCATTATACCACCTAAAATTTTATCATGGTTTTTTAACATTAATGAGATAATATCTTCTGAATTTTCTTTTGGAAAAATAT
The DNA here is from genome assembly GCA_029864335.1 of Candidatus Nitrosopumilus sp. Lineage (GTDB taxonomy): Archaea > Thermoproteota > Nitrososphaeria > Nitrososphaerales > Nitrosopumilaceae > Nitrosopumilus. The sequence goes on from JAOTTS010000017.1 coordinate 22,755, forward strand.
TTCCATAATCTGGATCAAAGTATCCTGCGACCATTTTTTTTGAATCGTATATTCGAAAAAACTCTTCGTCAGATTCTAATTTCCACAACATCTAAAAAATAATTCATGAATAAATAAACGATTAATCAAAGACAATTAAATAAACTAGGAAATAGAGAAAAAATCATGGCAATCTCTAAGGAGAACAAAGATTTTGTTGGTAGTTTGATCGATTATTACATTAATGAATCTGAGTCATACAGACAAATTGCAGAGAATTTTGTACCAGAAATAGAATCTGTTCCAGACACAGCATTCGGGATTATTACAGGATGTGTGTATTCAGGATTTTTGCAGGCATATCAAAACCAACAACAAACTCCAAGTTTGGAAGATATGAAAGAATTCAACCAGATTATAAAAGAAAGAGCCGCACTAATCAAAAAATCCATTTTAGACCCCCACGGATTTGAAATCAACAAAAAAGAAACAGATGATAATTAAGATTCAATATCAATAATTCACAATTATAATTCGAAAAAGTGCCTGATTGGGTACTCTTTCTTGACTCCCCTGTTGAAAAGGGTTGTTCTGCGTAGGTGGTATTAACACAGTTTTTTGGTTGGTAATAACAAAAAATAGGATTTTTTTATTAAAACACTTACGTAAAAATTATCAGTGAATGGATTTAGAAAAATGAAAGACCAGTACAGTTTAATTCTAATTGAACAAAATAAAATTATGAAAGTCGATGGTGGTAAAATTATCTTTGGGTTAGGTGTCAGTGCAGCTGTAGCAACAGCAGTAATTGCACTGTATTTCTCAATTCGTTAAAGATAAATCATCAAAAAAAATAAACAAAACATTGTCAGCAACAAATGAATTCAAAATTACACAGATAGTTGATAATGGACAAATGGTTCAATTGACATTAATTGAAAATGTTTCAACGGAGCCAATATCACAAAAACAAATGATCATAGAAAATGTTTCAAAAAAGCTTGATTCCGAAACAAAAGAACAAGTAATGCCATTACTTGAAGCTATCCTACAAGCACAACCAACGGTTAATATCAAATCATATCAACAAACACAAATTACAATAGCTATGCCAAAATCAAGATATGACAACATGGGAAGACCACAAGTTGGAAGCACAATTGAAGTGAATTTGAAAAAAATCTAAAGATGTGAATTTATTTCATCTAGTGTGTGTAATGGTAAGGAACAAGAAAAATCCTTACAAACAAAAACGGTAGATTTATCTTCAAAAGTTTTTCCAGCAAAGAAGGGATATTCAGAAAGAACATCTAATTGAGAAAAATTTTGAATAGTTACAATAAATGAATTGGGCAAATAATTCGTAAGAATGGAATTGCACAGTTCGGAATGTTCTGTGTTGATAATTGTAATTTCTAAAGGTTTTTCGATAGAGCAAAGAATGGTATTGAGTAAATATCCAAATCCAAAAGGATTTTCTGCAGCCATCTGTGCCTGAGATTCCATTATTTTTGTGGAAATTTTAAGGAAATTTTGTTTTTGAGATAGATGGTATAGTCTTAGCATTACAAAGGCAGAGACAGAGTTTCCAGAGGGTAATGACAAATCATAATTACTCTTTGGTCGAATGATCAGTTTTTCATGATTATCAGAAGTCATAAAGAAGCTGTTAGTGTTTGAGTCCCAAAAATGATCCACTAAATGATGACCCATTTTTAAGGCCAATTCAAGATATTTTTTTTCAGGTTCAATTTCAAATACATCTAACAATGCATTTACAAAATATGAATAATCTTCCAGATATCCATCGATTTTTGCTGTTCCATTTTTGTAAGTACGCAGTAATTTACCATTTTCAAAAAGATTATTTTCAATAAAAGAAATACTGTTTTTTGCAGCATCAAGATATCCTGCATCATTAGTAATGCGATATCCTTTTGCAAATGCTGTAATCATCAAAGAATTCCATGAAACCAAAATCTTATCATCCAAACCTGGAGGAACCCGTTCAGATCTAACTTTTAATAATTTTTCAGAACATGAATTTACTATTTCTTGAGCTTTTTGCTCTGTTATTCCAAAATTAAATGCAACAGTTGAAAGATTAAGATTATTACACAGAATATTATTTCCCTCCCAATTTCCTCCATCAGTAACATCAAAGTAAAGACAAAATAGATCAGCATCATTGCCGAGAATTTCTTTGATTTCACTTTTCTTCCAAACATAGAATTTTCCTTCAACACCATCTGAATCTGCATCATATGCAGAATAAAATCCACCTTCAGGAGAAGTCATTTCACGTAAAACAAAATCAAGTGTCTTTTTCATTACATCAAGATAGAAAGGATCTTTTGTAATTTGATACGCCTCCACATAATTAACAGGTATCAGTGCATTATCATATAGCATCTTTTCAAAATGAGGAACTAGCCACTTTGCATCCGTAGAGTATCTAGAAAAACCACCTCCTATTTGATCAAAAATGCCACCCTTTGCCATTTTTTTGAGTGTTTTGAGCGCAAATTCGTTGAATTTTGAGATGCCTGAAAGTTTTGCGTAACGAAATAGAAAGGAAATATTTGCTGCATTAGGAAACTTTGGTGCAGAACCAAATCCACCATATGTAGGATCACCTATTTGAAATAAATTCATTGCAGCTTCATCAAGAATTACTCGTTCTAGTTTTGTTGAAACTGTAATGCTTTCTGTTTTTTGAAGGGCATCAAGGAATTTTTCAGCTGACTTTTCAATATCTTTTGGTTTTTCATTCCATGCTTGAGATAGCTGCCTACAAATACTTCCAAAGCCGGGTCGTCCGTAAGAATCCAAAACAGGAAAGTATGTACCAACATAGAAGGGCTTTTGATCAGGTGTAAGAAAAATACTCAGAGGCCAACCACCTTGACCTGTTGCTATCTGGCAGACTTTTTGATAAATATCATCAATGTCAGGTCTTTCTTCTCGGTCAACCTTAATGTTCACAAAATTTTCATTCATTAATTTAGCAACTTCTTCATTTTCAAATGATTCATGAGCCATCACATGGCACCAATGGCACGAGCTATAACCAATGCTAAGAAAAATGGGCTTGTTTTCATCTTTTGCTTTTTTTAATGCAGTTTCATTCCAGCTATACCATTCAACTGGATTATGTGCATGTTGAAGTAAATATGGACTGGTTTCATGAATGAGATTATTTTCTACCACGTTTAATCAAAGTTATTTCAATATTAGTAGTTAATTGGACATATTATCCCCAGGTTCCTCTTCCTTCAGTTAATTCGTAAATTCTAACATTGATTTTTCCTAGCAATTTTACTTTTGATTTGTGAGCCTTTTTATCATGACTATAATCTTTTTTTTCAACTAGCTCTTGTAGTCGCTGTAATTGTTCTAAAGATAATTTCTTAAATTCATTTTTGGAGGAAGTGATTTGTTGCAACAATTTTACTCTTTCACGATCCTCATCAGTAATTTCAGTCATGCTAAAATTGAATATTAGTCCTTTATTTTTCTAATGAGCGAATCTTAAAATTTCATGCTTTACGGTCTAAGTTATGGAAAAAATGCGTGCCATGGTACTTTCTGAATGTGCTAAAATTGAAACAAATCCATTGAAACTAACCGAAATTGACAGGCATGAAATTCAAAGATCAAATGAGATTTTAATAAAAATTGAGGCATGCGGAGTCTGTCATTCCCAACTTCATGGCATTGAGGGAGATTGGAAAGACATAGGAATTCCACCAACGCTTCCTACAATACCAGGTCATGAGATTGTTGGAAAAGTAGTTCAAATAGGAGATTCAGTTTCAAAATTCAAAATAGGAGACAGAGTAGGCATCACCCCACTTTTAGAGGCATGTAAAGAATGTCAATATTGCAGAGAAGGTAAAGAGTATCTTTGTGAATCATCAATAATTACAGGAGAGTCATTCAAAGGAGGATATACAGAATACATTACAGTTACAGAAGATTTTGCAACAAAAGTTCCAGAAAATATGAAACCAGAGTATGCCGCACCATTGTTTTGTGCAGGCATTACAGCATACAAAGCAGTAAAAGCAGCAGAACCAAAATCACATAAAAAAATTGGAATTTTTGGAATTGGTGGAGTTGGACATATGGCAGTACAATTTGCCAAAGTTGAAAACTGTGATGTGATAGCATTTTCTAGAACCCAAAAACACCTTGATGTAGCAAAGAGATTAGGCGCAGTTGATACAATGACATTTTCTAAAAATCAAGAGGAATTTCTTAACAAATTAAAAGAAAAACACGGAATGTTAGATGCAGCCATAGTTTTTGCACCAGCAGATATAGTAACTGATACTGCAATAAAATCAGTAAAGAAGGGAGGCCTAATTGTTATTGCTACAGTTGGAAAAAATCCTTCATTTATGGCATTCGAGGAAAAAACAATCAAGGGGACTTTGATAGGCTCGACAAAAGACATGGAACAAGTCATCAAAATATGTGACGAAAATAATATCGAAGTCATATTCCAAGTATTCCCATTAGAAAGTGCAAATGAAGTACTCAAAAAATTAAAAGATTCGGAAATAGAAGCAAGAGCAGTCTTAATACCTTGACTTGCAGATTAAATATCGGAGATTCTGATTTTTCAACATGAATTGTAATAGATGCCATCATACGGATGAAGCACATTCTGCAAATAAGAATAGCAATTCTATTATCAAGGTAGGGAAATGTCAAATTCCTACTTGTACATGTCGACAATACTCGGACCCAATTCAAGAGATTGATGAAGATTTATTGTAACGATTCATATACCAAAATCAATTAAATATACTCATGGACAAACACAAACCATCTGATGAGATGATTAAAGAACTAGATAATCTGCTATCAAAAATTAATGCAATGGAAATTGTTGCATCAGATGATTATCAAAAAAATTCAATCAAAATTTTGAGAGCATTAGTTGAGGGTCAAATGCATTCAATCAATGAGTTTCAGCATTTGAAAAAAGCAATTGATTTGCTTACATTACAATTGTTTGATGTCCAAAACAAAGTCAAGAGTTAAGTTTTGTATCGCTTAATCCACAACTAGTACAACGATAAACAGTAGATTTTTCAAGAATTTGTTCTGCCTTCATTTCAGAGCCACAGCACAAGCAAGAAATTTTTTGTGGGTCTAAACTCTCTTCTTCAGATTTTCGAACAGTGTACTCAGGCTCTGTTTTCGGAGTAGTTCCAGAATTACATGGAGGTTTGTAACGGGACAAGATCTTATTGTATACATTTTGCCTCTGAACCTTACTTGATTCAAACATTGGTAATATTGCAAGGTATAATGATTTTTCAGAGCCAGATTTCTGAACCCAGCATTTGAAATCTGGATGTTGGACAAAAAAGGACTTATCATCAGTCTTTTCACAGTCATCAATATAGAGAATATTGAATTTATCTTGGTCTTTTGACAGGATAAGATACACCAGTTTTTCCATAGGTGGTCCCCACTCATTAAGAGGTATTGGTCCAAGAAACTCATACTGGAGAATTTGAATGCTCAATGTAGAACTTTTCAAGTACTTTCTTTTCTTTTTTTCCCAAAAAACATACTAGTTTTAGTAAAATGATCGTAAAATCCAAACTTGAAAAGATTAAATTCGAGAGTTTTTGATTTTCTATGAATGAAAGAGCCTCATAATTATGCAAAAGTTGGATATGCCATGATTTTAGTTTCAGCTAGTCTTGCAGCAGTAGGTCTTTTGGCATTAGCAATTGGTTCAGATGTACTTTTTGCAGACAATATGCAAAGAGAAAATACAGCTCATTTCAACGAATGTAAATTAAATGATTTCAAAACTGAGGGCTGTGAAAAATATTGGGAGAGAATCAATAATGAAATCTCAGGAATTTACGTAGACCTAGATAAATAATTTAGTAACCATTAGTAAAATCTTCAAGCATATTTTGATTTTTTGTTAGTTTATTCATTGCATAAAATGCTCCACCAACTATACCAGCCTGATAAAATGTATACAAGAAAACTCCTGAAGATGTAGGATCAGATTTTGTGAAACTCAAAACAAGAATTGTCATGAATACAAATGTTCCAACAAATGTTACCACCCTATTCAAAAAACCAGAATTCATTCCAACAATTCGTTTAGTTGCAGATGCCATCAATGTAATGCTTGTAATAATCAGGAATGTTGCTCCACCATTAGTGGTTACAAATTCATTTACCCAGGGCAAAAGTCCATCGTCTAAAATGGAAATATCAGGCATAATACTACCACCATTAATGGCAAAGTTTACAGCACTGAACATTCCACCTATAACAAAAAAGAACAAGAAAATTTTTACAATGGATCTTTTAAATGGACTACGAATTTCTGAGGGGCTAACAGCTCTTTCTGTAATTCTTACCCCATAAAGAAATCCAATTGCCATTGCAGGGAAGAACATAATATTAATCAAAATTGGAGATTCTTTATTGATAGATTCAATTTGTGGATGAAAGACTAGAAACAGGATTATTGCTAGAGATGCAGAAGATGCAAACAATATCAAACCTAGATATTTGTGGTTGCTTGACTCATAGGTAGCATCCCAATCATACATTTTATGAACTCTTAGGAATGTAATTAAAGGCCAAATCGAAAAATCATTTGGTCAAATTATCAATTCTGTTTACTCTTTTTACTGCTAGAAACCTAGGTATTTTGTGAAAAAGGGAATTTTCATGATTGTGGTAGGAGTAGTAATTGGAATCTTAGGAATAATTTTTCACCTTCAAGGGCACTCAGTAGTAGGACCTGAATCATCATTTATGTATTCCAACCCAGATTGGATAACTTATGGAATCCAAATTGCAATAATTGGATTGATTACGATAGGGATAGGGACAATTATCACAATAATGAAAAAAGGCTAGTTTGTTACACGAAGTGTGATATTACTAATTTTTTGGATTTTTCTTATTTTGGTTGTTATCATCCCATTCATTTGTGCAGTAGCATATCTAACAGATTTTGCTATCACATCATAACTACCATAAATTATCAAACAATTTTTTACATCAGGAATTTTTTTAATTGTGAATAAAGTGATTGCCCTTCATTGATTTCACAACTAATTAGCATGTATGCTTTTTCCATCTAAATCAAATTTTCTTAAAGACATCAACTTAAAGACATCTAAGGAATCATCTTTATGAAAATGATCTCAAAAGCCTGCAACAATCGGATCTCCAGGTTTCATAATCTCTCTTAACAAAATTGTTGCAAACATACCTCTTGATAATGAAAACTCTACTGTATTTTCATGAGACAAATAATCAAAGCAATGTATTGCAGCTTGTCTAAAACCACCTTCACTGCTTACCTCCTGCATCTCTTTGATGAAAAAATCTTTTGGAGTGATCTCTTCCTGTTTTAGTATTTTAGATATTTGATAGTCAAATCTTGTTTTTTTGTAATATGAATATCCAACAAAAGGCAATGCCAGTCTTTGATCTAAACCTTTTACATATTTTCCAATGATACCATGAAAATCAAAACAAACATCACTTGATTGGGCTTCAAAAAGATTTTCGCCATCTAAAAAAGATAAACTAAGGGATTGATTGAAGATAAAAGATTGGTAGGCTTGAATATAAAATCGTCTCAAGGATAATGGAATAGCTCGAATTGCAGCAATATAGTCATCATGTTCAATCATTTCTTTTAGAACAATTCTTTCAATATCCATTTGACTTGGAACTTGAGCAAAATATTGTTCATAGTTTGCCTTATCTGAAAGTTTTTCACGAATCTCAGTATTTTCTTTTGAATCATAAGATGATGTAAAAGACAATATCAGTTCAACAGCTTTTTTGAAATCTCGCTGCAAAATGGCCTTACCAATCAGATGAGTCACAGGTCTTTTTGAGCCAAAACGTTGGTAGCCATAAAAATTCAAGATTTTATCATAATCAGGAAAAGAAGACAAATCGTTTGAGCACTCAGAAATTTTAACTTTGAAATGGTTTCCTATCATGTCTTTTTTTGATAAGGGTTTTTTCACATAACCAATTTTTTCCAGAGAGTATCTCTCCGTTGAAAAATTTTCAATTGCTTTTCCTTTATTTCCAGAGCAGACAAATTGTTCTGTGATAGCAGATGCGTCTTTTAGTCCAAGAGATTTTAACCGAATTCCTTTTTTTCTAAAAATACTAGATAGTGCATGATTTGTATCAATTTTTTTCTTTTTTAGTTTGTATACAGCATATCCCTGTTGATCACTAAGGGAGTTTTTTGCTTTCTCAGAAATTATTTCAGTTACATGAAAATCCTCAGGGTCTACTCGAATTTTCCCTCTAATTCCAGAAAAATTAGTACTGTAAACAGTAATGCCAATTTGCGAATCTAAATTTGGTATCACTCTATTGTCACTGTAACAAATTTGCTAATTGCAATATCAGTAGATTGTGCACCAAGCAAAATTTTGTAAGTTCCAGGAACTGCATCTTCTGAAGCATGAATAGATGTGTGGATTGGACGGGGAGTATCAGAACCTAATTGGAATGTTTTAGGAGAATTGTTGACTAGTTCAACATTTAGAAAATCATGAGTAGGAGACAGAATTAATGAAACGCCCAACATGTCTTTTTGTGATTTTGGCGATACGGTAAAGTTGAAATGTTTTGTATCACCAGGTGCAAGTTCAATTGAATCAGATTCAAATTGAATTTCGAGAGGTAAGGAAACAGAAGTGTCAACAACACCGATATTATTCTCAACCCATTCAGTAAACCAAATTTTTTCACCATCTATTGCAAAGTCAAAGATTTGAGCCAAACCACAATCAGCTAACATTAAACCAGTCCCAGGGTCACAATCACCCCAATAAGGATTCTTTGAAGGAACATGATATTCTACAAGAGTTTGAGATCTGGGATCCATCACAGAGATATTGTTTGCAGTTTGTGCATTAAATACAAGTCGACCTTGGTCATCAGTTTCAATCCAATATGGTCTAGAATTAGGAGTTTTGATAATTCCAGTTTGATTACCATATGTGTTGAGTAAAGGATCAGATGTAACGTATTGAGTAAATTCTTCAGTAACAGGATCAAAGTTAAAGAAATATGATGTCGTTGTGTCTGCCAACCAAATAGTTCCATCATCAGCAACTACTGAACCATTTGGAGTAAGTAGTTCCAGAGGTAATTGATAGATTTCAATAAAGTCAAGCAATGGAAGTGATTTTTCATCAGAGTTTGAAACAGAATCAAAATACCCATTTTGATTAAATTTAACTAAAACTCCACCTTGTTGGAATAACCAATTCGTAAACCAGACATTGTTACTTGCATCTATTGCAAAATCAGCAGTTACAGAATCATCAACAGGTGAAGGAATACTAAGATAATTAACATCATCTTCAGATTGATTTGGATCTAAGAAGGTAATTTTATTTCCAGTGAAATCATTAATTATTATTTGAGAACCATGAATTTGAAGTTTTTGAGGTAAGGAATTTCCTTCAGACGGATAAGATAGTCGCCCATATTTTTCATCTATAGTTGAAAACTTCCACACAGAATCATATGTTTCATCAGTGTACCACACAGTGCCATCAGGGGCATAGTCAATTCCCCACATCATAGAACGCCCCCCTTGTGGCCAAGAAGGATTATCATATTCAGTAAATGTTTCAGTAGCAGGATCAAATTTTGCTAGATTTCCAGTATTTGTTTCAGTAAACCAAACATTTCCATCATAATCAGTTACAATTGCTAAAGGATTAGTACACAATGTTGGAATAGAAAACTCTTGAATATAATCAGTGGATTTTGCATTACTTGAACCACAAAATTGAGCACGTTGTTCATCAGGAAAATTATCAGCAGGTGTACCAGTAATTGTCATTTTGGATTCTTCTCCTTCTGGAAGAATGCCAGGAAGTGTAATCATTACAGTAGATGAAAGTAAGATGAATCCAAAAAATACAGTTACAAGTATTGCTTTTTTCTTCATGTCTTAAAAAATATCAAGCCTCGTTATATCTTATTCCAAGTATGTGAATTAAAGTAATTTTAGATCAGCAGTTATTTTGTCAATTAAATTTTCTGGGGCAGGACCAATTGAAATACACGTAGTTGTTCCAGGTGCAATCTGAGTATGTCCAGCATCAGTAACTTCAGACCATGGAAGATTCAAATCAATAGCATGTCTTTTAACGTCTTGTAATTCTTTAATTCCAGATACTTTGAGTACAACTTTTTCTTGTCCACTCCACCATTCATCATACCATTCAGGATGGGTTCTTCTCACATGTTCTGCACCAAGAACGCAAGCATGTCCTACTTGTGCGGCTATCTTTCCTTTTCCCATTTTTAGATCTGTTCGAACAACAATTACTTGTTTAATGTCACCCATAATCTAATCAAATATAGGCTTAATGAAAAACTTTTGAATTAAATAACATCTGAAAACGTATACATTTACAGGTTTAACAACAATTAGGCGTAGGTAGAACATGTGTTAACTTCCTGTGTATGTTGTAGGATTTTCAGTGTCTGGCACTTCTATGGCCTGGATAAACCCCTCTACGTCCACATTTGCATTGAGTGAAATCATCTCAATTTTTAATACTGCTGCTGCGTCTACTTTGTGTCCAATATGTTTAAATTCATAATTTGCTGTTTCAACTATAGTTCCATTCACTTTTAGGACAACCTGACAGTCTTTTGTTTTATTTCCCTGAATCTTCTAAGGATAGAAGATATGGATTTATGACTTGCCTGGAAGAGTGTCTTGCAATGAAGGATATCCATGACTTTGTTTGCATGTGTGCAAAAAAAGAAAACTTACCACCCATTAATTATGGAATAATCCATGATTATGGACAAGTAATGATAACGGATAGAAACGAATCGCATGGTATGGATATGATTGGGCCTTCTTTGAACATGTGTTCAAAAATAAATCACTGCAACAAAAAATGAATTTATTATTGGAGGAGATCTATATGAGGCTGCAAAAAAGTACCTGATTATGGTTTCTCATCAAAAGGCGGATTTAATTCTGAACTCAAAAGTGACTATCCCATATATACAGTCACCAGGAAATAGATCCCATATTGGTTATTTTCATAATCCTATCTAAGATTATGAAATGTTAAACAATAAGCCAATCAGAAATTTCATCTGAAAAAGGGAGATCAAGAAAACATTTTTCCATAGTCAAAAACTAAACATTGGCTCTATTTTTTATAAAAAGGGTAAAAGGAGGCATGCTAACCCAAATTTAGAGCACTTAACTTCTAATGTACCATTGTTCCATGATTACATTAGTTAGATGCTCTCTGATTTCTAATCCTCTTGTAGTGGATGTTTCAAATGTCTTCATGTAATGGTAACAATAGTGAATGAAGATAATAAGGGATCTGTCTGCATCGCAATGCATTGCAATTATTTGTAATTAAGAAAATGTCACTTTAAAACCTGCTTTGATATTAGAAATCTTTAATAGAATAATTCTTAGTTACAAAATTACTTCATGTAAGGATACAACTTATTTCATTAGATGAAGTGGGTTGCATCTTTTCAATGTGATTTTGTCAGACTTTTTTCTAATTTCATAATCCTGATGGAGATTATGAAAATTAGTTATTGATTTTCTAGATTAAACTTATTTATCATGAGCCATATATTATGACATGAGTAAAACTACAGACGAATCAAAAGATATTTTTACATTCTGTAAAAAAAATACAGAGGAATTTTTTAATGAACTTGAAAAATCTTCTCCAGTTTACCATCAAATAGCAACAGACATTCAAAAAAGCTATCTTGAGGCATGGAAGAATGTGATTAATTCGTCTATTGCTTTAGAACAAGAATATGCTGTAAAATCTGGTCTGAATGTCAGTATGCCTGAAGAAACAATGAAAGCAATTCATAATATGATGGAGAGAACAAGTAATGCATATCAAAATCAAAATAAATTAGTTTTTGATTCTACTGAAACATCAAAAAAAGTATTTGATATATTCAGTGAAAACACCAAGATACTTGCTTCGCTGAATAAAAATATGATGGAATTGATGGCATCGAGTATGAAAAAATATACATAAAATTAGACGCCATGTTTCTTTTTTAGATGAACAACATAGTCCTCAAGCATTGTCTGTAATTGATCTGACTCTACTCTCAGAATGGAATCATAGTCTTTAAGATTTATGAATTTCAAAAACCTTTCAAGGTGATCAAGATAATTAATCCGGGTAGCCTTGGATTTGATCGATTCTTCAAACAGCAATAGTGAGCGTTGTTTCATGCAGATAGTAGATCATTCTTGGAAATATATACGCTGAAAGTGTAGCTTTTGAATTAAATAATTGACAAAGAAAGGAAAAATGTGTACTTTGATGTAGTAGTTGCTGGAGGAAGTGTTGCAGGATTATTGTGTGCAAGAGAAATTGCTTCAAAAGGATTTTCAGTACTTGTTATTGAAGAAGATTATGAAATCGGTACTCCTGAGCATTGTGGAGGTCTAGTCAGCATGACAGGGTTGGAAGAACTTGGAATAATTCCATTTAGAAAAACTTTTGAGCATATGATAGAATCAGCTGAGATCATATCACCCAACGGGAATATGTTTACAGTTAATTCAAAGAAACAAAAAGTTGTCGAAATCAGTAGAAGGGAATTAGACAAGCAAATAGCTTTTCAGGCTCAGAATAAAGGGGCAGTAATCAAAGTCAGAACAAGTTTTCAAGAAATCACAGATACAGGAATTAGAACAAAAGAAGAGAAAATAGATTGTAAAATTTTTGTTGATGCGAGAGGAGTTTCATCTCTAATTCATAAAGATAGAACTGGAATTTTATCATCAGCTCAATATGAAATTTATTCTGATTGGATAAAGAAAGGAAAAGTTGAAGTGATTTTTGATCAGAAAAAATTCCCAGGGTTTTTTGCATGGATTATTCCATCAGGAGAAGGTAAAGGAAAAGTCGGAGTGGCAGGAAGAGGAATTAACGTATCTGAAACATTAGACAAGATTCTAGAAGAGAAGAAAAATTATTCAGTTATCAGAAAAATTTTTGCTCCAATTTGGATTAAAGGTCCAATTGAGAATTTTGTTGAAGGAAAAACAGTAATTGTAGGAGACGCTGCAGGACAAGCAAAACCAACTACAGCAGGAGGTATTTTTACTAGTGGCATGGGAGGGGTTTATGCAGGACAAGCAATTTCGAAATTTTTAGAAACAAATAACAAATCAGATCTAGATGAATATCAAAAAAAATGGATGGGTAGATTTGGCAAAGAATTTGAAAAACAATCACTTGCTAGAAAAATTTTAGAACGAATTGATAATAATACAATCAATAAATTATTTGAATCAATCACACCGGAAATCACAAAAGAGATTTCCGAAAAAGAGGATTTTGATTTCCATACGGGCGCAATTATTAAATTACTAGGAGTGAAGGGCTCGCTGAAAACTGTTCAAACCTTAATTGGCGGAGAACTCAAAAAATTATTGAGCTAAAACGTGCTGAATTTCTAAGCAAGGTATAAATGATGTTTACAGAAAATTGGGGATATGTCGTCTACTATATCATTACCAACATGTAGTTGTTGTCACAGACCCATTATGCCTAATGATAAATGTGTAAAATTCAATTGTCCTAATTGCGGTGCAGATTTAATTTGGAGATGTCAAAGTTGCAGAGAAGCAGCAAGAAACTATACTTGTTCTTCATGTAATTTTCATGGGCCTTAGAAAATGACTCAATTACTATTAATAACAAAAATTCTTCCTGATGGAACCGAGATAGATCTTGACAAGTTAGCAGAAACCATCAAAAGTTCACTAAAAGAAGGAATTTCAATGAAGAGACATGCCAAAGAGCCATTGGCTTTTGGATTAGAATTTCTAAAAGTAGAATTTATTCTAGAAGATGAAGAAGGACAAATGGATTCATTAGAAGATGCCGTCAGATCAGTAGAAGGCGTAAGTGAATTTGAAGTACTCAACATGAGTCGAATGTCAGTCGACATGAAATAGGTGATATTTTGGCACGCAAAGAAGAGCCTTTGCAAATGAGAATCGGAGAAGCAAAACAAAGAGACGTAGGTAAAAAACGTGCTAGAATTGGTCCAGAAGCTATGGATTTTCTTAGAGTCACACCTGGGGATATTATTGAAGTAATGGGTTCAAGAACTAGTTGTGCAGTTGCTTGGCCAGTTGATGAAGATGAAAAATTTGGGGATATCATAAGAATTGATGGACAAACAAGAAAAAATGTTGGTGGTTCACTAAATGATTTTGTAAAGATTAGGAAGGTAGCATCAAAATTTGCAAAAGCAGTTTCCCTAACACCAGTAAATGATTCAGTTACTGTAGACAAGGAATTTACTGATTTTGTGAAAAATAGATTAAAAGGATTACCAATTACACATGGTGATGAAATATCTGTTATGATTTTAGGAAATTCTATGGACTTTAAAATTACAAAGACCAGTCCAAAGGGAGTAGTAAAAATAGATCGTAGTACAAATCTTGCAATTTCAACTGAATCTACAGTTGATAGAAAAGTTAGAGTGACATACGAAGAAGTTGGAGGACTAAGGCATGAAGTCAAAGCAATGAGAGAAATTGTAGAACTGCCATTAAAACATCCAGAGTTATTTACAAGATTAGGAATTGAGCCACATAGTGGAATTCTACTTTATGGTCCCCCCGGATGTGGAAAAACACTACTAGCTAAAGTCATGGCAAGTGAATCAGAAGCTAACATGTTTTCAATTAATGGTCCAGAAATTATGAATAAGTATTATGGTGAAACAGAAGCTAAACTTAGAGAGATTTTCAAGGAAGCAAAAGATAATTCTCCTAGCATAATTTTCATTGATGAAATTGACGCAATTGCACCAAAAAGAGAAGAAGTATACGGAGACGTTGAAAAAAGAGTTGTTGCTCAATTATTAGCACTAATGGATGGTCTTACTGATAGAGGAAATGTCATTGTACTTGGTGCTACAAATAGACCAGATAGTGTTGATCCCGCACTAAGAAGACCAGGTAGATTCGATAGAGAATTTGAAATCTCTGTTCCTAATGAAGATGGAAGATTAGAGATTCTTGAAATTCACACAAGAGGAATGCCAATTAGTGAAGATATTGATTTGAAAGACTTATCATTAGAATTACACGGATATACAGGTGCAGACATCAAATCACTTTGTAGAGAAGCTGCACTAAAATCAATCAGAAGATATCTACCAGAAATAGATCTTGAAACAGAAAAGATTCCTTCTGAAGTGTTACAATCTATGCAGATTAAACTAATTGACTTTTACGATGCAATGCATGAAGTAGTCCCCACAGCTATGAGAGAATTTTACGTTGAGAGACCAAAAGTATGGTGGCAAGATGTAGGAGGATTAGACGACATCAAAAAAGCATTAACTGATAACTTAATCGTTGCAATGAAAGAGCCAAGTAAATTTACAAAGATGGGCATTAGACCGCCAAAAGGCGCTTTGATTTATGGTCCTCCCGGATGTGGAAAAACATTACTTGGAAGAGCACTGGCTACAGAAACTGGGGCAAATATGATTTTAGTTAGAGGTCCCGAGATTCTTTCTAAATGGATGGGTGAATCGGAAAAAGCAATTAGAGAAATATTCAGAAAAGCAAAAACAGCATCACCATGTGTTGTTATTTTTGATGAGTTAGACTCACTAGCACGATTCAAATCAGGAGAAGGGGGAATCGGTGAAACTATTCTGAGTCAATTATTAACAGAAATAGAAGAAGGTATTTCTTCAAGAGTTGTAGTTATCGGAATTACAAATAGACCGGATATTGTAGATAATTCTTTGTTAAGAACAGGAAGACTAGATCTAGTTCTCTATGTTGCACCCCCAGATGAAAAAGGGAGATTAGAGATAATCAGGATATTAACAAAAAAAATGCCTTTGACAAATGATGTGAAATTACAAGAGATAGCAGTCGCTACTCAAAATTATACAGGTGCAGATTTAGCTGCACTTTGTAGAGAAGCAGCAGTTCTTGCAATGCGAGATAATTCATCAAAAATATCCAGTCAACATTTTGCAAATAGTTTGAAGCGAATCAGACCATCAATTACCAAAGAAGTTGATCAGTGGTACAATACTGTTAAGGAAAGTATATCTAACGTCGTACCAAAGACAAGAGATAAATCATTCTACGGATAAAAATGACAATTCCACTACGAAATACAATATATGACAAAATTAAGGAGGCTACTTCATTAACAGATATTGAGCTTTACAAAAGCCTGACAAAAGAGGGATTAATTATTCCAGATGATAAATTCAACAAACTTCTTTTAGATTTAGAGATTCTTGGTCTTATCACTGTTGCATGGATTACAAAAGATGAACGTAGAATAGAAGCATCAGTGGTTGAAACAGAAGTAGATAGTGTACAAGAACAAAATAAAGAAATGATGGAAAAAGATTACGAATCTAGTTTCCCAGGTTTTGAAAAATAATTATTAAAACAACGGAATGTGAATTGCTGCGTCTAATGCAACTGCAACAAAAATAATTGTAAGATAAGGGGCTGTAACTTTGTATGCTTTCCAAGCAAAGTCAGATGTAGGATTCTTTGTTAGTTTATAGTGATATACAAGCATCAGTCCACCAGAAACTATTGCGATAATGGTGTAAATAATTCCCATTCCATTAGGAATTAATGAGAGTGTTAAAGAATATGGAATTAGAATTAAAGTATTTCCTAAAATGTACTTTGCTGTTTTTTGCATTCCAATTACAACAGGCAACATTGGAACTTCAGCTTGTGCATATTCATCTTTGATTTTCATTGCAAGACACCAAAAATGAGAAGGCGTCCAAACAAATACCAAAAAGCCAACTAAGAATCCTAACAAATCCATACTTCCAGTGGTTGCTGACCATCCAGCCCAAGCTGCTGCACTACCGGCAATTCCACCTATTACGATATTAGATGTATTTCTACGTTTTAACCAAACTGTATAGATGATCACGTATGAAAATATTCCAACAGCAATAAAGAATGCAGATACTGCATTTAATGCAAAATATCCATAGATTACAGAAATGCAGCTTATAACAATTCCATATATCAAAACATTTGATGCTGCCATTCGTCCTGATGGAATAGGTCTAGTGCTAGTTCGTGTCATTTTTGGATCAATATCTTTATCATAATAGTGATTCAGAGCACTAGATCCTGCTGATGCCAATGCACCTGCAATAATTATGTGCAAATATGACCAATAATTAAGATCAGGTGCTCCAGAAACTAGTTTACTTGCAGCATACATGGATGTAACTGCAGTTATTACTAAAAGTACAACAATTCTGGGTTTTGATATCTCCAGTATTTCATTAAATCCCAATTGACTCTATTCACTCCCAAAGCCATTTAATTTCTTCGTATGTGTGATCTACAATATTTCAAAAGGAATAAGTATCTCAGCTCTATCAGCTATCTTAAATGAGTAACTGGGACCTCATGATGCCTGGAATGGGACTTACAGCTATAGGCTTAGCTGGCCTTACGTTGTCTTATGCAGGTATCGCTCACACCTTTATAGATGGAATGCACGCCTTAACAGGCCTCACCATGTTTGTAGGATTGATTTTCTTATCAGTAGGTATTCTTGATGGAGGAATTTCAACCAGTAATAGAGCCAAGGCAACGACTTTGGTAATTCTTTCAATAGCCCTAGGATTTGGAATGTTTGCATTTACAATGAATACATCAAACTACACAATTACAATTGCAGGAATTTTAATGGCAATTGCATTCCCTTCAATCATCATTGCATATCTAGCAATGAAACATCCAGCATTTGTAAAACCGGTGGGATCAATTGTTGGTATGGCAGCTGCAACAGGAATTATAATGTGGGTAGCTTTTGGATTTGTCAGTCCTGATACATACATGATTCCCCAGCAAGTAGGAGTTGAAGAACCGATTGAGGAAATTGCAGCAATAGGACCAATCTTTGCAATATCAATTTTAGAAGGTTCAGCTGAAGAAGGAAATCCAGATTATGATCCAGATGTTGCAATTGTTACACAAGGACATATAGTAGAATGGACAAATGTAGATTCTGTTGCACACACTGTAACTAGCGCAGTTGACTTTGGGGAAACATTTGATTCTAGTTTGATGAGTGCAGGTGAAGTCTTTACATTAGATACTAATAATTTAGAAGTTGGAGATTATGAATACTTGTGTATTGTACATCCATGGATGGTTGCAACATTAGTAATTGAAGCAGTAAAAGAACCAACAAAAATTATAATCCCAGAAGGTGCAGCAATTCCAGAAGAAGGACAGATGTATTATGATCCAGAAGTAATTGATGTTACAGTTGGAACTACAGTACTTTGGGAAAATGTAGACAATACAATGCACACTGCAACTTCAGGAAATCCAGATTCAGGAGCAGACGGAGTATTTGATTCAGACATTCTATCTACAGGAGATACCTATGAATTTACATTTACAGATGCAGGAAATTATGATTACTATTGTATTTTGCATCCATGGATGGTAGGAACAGTTAACGTAGAATAGATTTGCAGAAGATCAAAATATCACAATTAGATAAAAAAATTCTATCAGTGTATTCAGAAAATCAGAAACCCAATGAGTCATGTGCAATATTATTTGGAAAAAAGGATCAAGTATCAGATTTATTTTTAGTAGAAAATATCGAAGAATCACCAATAAATTTTACAATCTCAAATGATCAATTGATTGAAGGTTACAAGATTGCAGAAGAAAAAGAGCTTGATGTAATAGGAATTTTTCACTCTCATCCAGATTCTGATGCATTTCCATCAAACACTGACAAAAAATTCATGCAAAGTAATCCTGTAGTATGGATGATTTATTCTGGAATTAATAAGAATTTTAGAGCATTTGTACTTGAATCAGACATTATAGAAATTCCAATCGAAGAGAATTAATTTAAGATTTCAAGGAAAATGTGGCACGTTTGCCGTCAACATCATTTAAAATGGATTTATCAGGTGAAACAATTTTCCCAATGACATTTACAGGTGAAGCAGGAGTAATTTCTCCAGGTTTGCCAATTGGCGTGGGGCCATAAAACAAGCATATAGCTTTTCCAGTTGGCCAATATGCAACATCATTTAGTTGAACAGGAGACTTTGCATTTTCTTCTGATTGAGAGATAGGTGATTTTAAAGTATAAATTTCATCACCCCACACATTAAGGTTAACGGTAAACGGTAATTTTGTAATAAAGTCATCTACAGTTTTTGGTGAATATGAATCATCTAATTCTAAAAGTATGTTTGATGAGTTTGGAATTTTAATTTCAATTGCATATTTCATGAATTATGATGATCTTTGAATTAGAAAACCATTGCGAAACGAGGGTTATTTGAGATAATTTTGGAACCAAATATGAGCCCACATGGGCCCATCAACCAAATTGGGGATAAAAATGGATGTAAATATGAAAATAATTGATTTAATATTTATTCAAACGATTCCACCAAAAAGATCTACTCGATAATAATCCCAATGTTCAGGATCAAGCATTGCGACAAACTCCACATTTTCAGAACCCATTCTTTTCTGAATTAAATCACGTAAGGCAAAACTTGTCAAATACCTGTACCGTTTAGTATTTGCCAATAACGAGAATACCTTTCTGAGTCTAGTGCCTCCGCCAAGTCCCCAATAACCAAGCTTCATTGCAATAGGTTCCAAAAATATGGTATTTTTTTTCCCATAATTTTCATCTTTGATTCCTGCATACAGTTGATAGTTTTCAAGAGGACCACCTTTTGCATAACCAACTATAGTGTTATTATCATCAGACAGCCTTAGAGTTGTAATGAGGGTATTGGAATCTAAAACAGATTTTGCAAAACCAAACTGTTGTAATTGCAATGGCTGTGGTAATTCATTATAAATTGAGGTTAGTGCGTTAATGAATCCATCAGATCCTCTTTCTTCTATAGAATCAACCTTTGTTTGAAATTTTAGATTTTCATACTCAAATTTTGATTCAATTCGAATTTCGTCTTGACGAAGTTTCATAAATGCAAGTACTGTATCCATAAAATTTTTTCTTGTTTCAGCGGGTAATGCATGAAGAACACGCCTACACATTTGAGATTCATTATTTAGAAGTGTTTCAAAATAATTTACAGACATTCTCACAATAATTGATTGATGCCAAGCAAATGCATGGGCGTTTTTCTTTGCTTTCTCCATAGCTACTGAAAAATCCCCTAGGGCATAGCCTCCTACCCTATCTGCAACAGACAAGAACCAACCTAACTCTTCATAATGAGATTGTTTTTCAGGATTGTCTCTTGTGATCTCTGAACGTTGAAAACACTCTTTCATTTGCATTTCAGGTTTTTGTTTAAATTCTCCAGTCCAAGGATATGCAGTTCTTAAAATCAATGCCATTATGATTTCAATGTCAAGTTCAGCCTCATCAATTAATTTTTTTAACTCTCTATCTAATGAGATAAATTGTATTACACTCTCTTCGTGTGGTCTGTCAACAGATTTTTGGGGATCAAAATCATGAAATAATGCAGCAGTAAAAAGATATTCAACATCACTTTGATTTAATTTTTGTAGTTTTTTCTCCCATAATGCCGCAAGTAAGGTAATGTAAGCAACTTCTAATTCATGGTCGATATTATGATATCCATAATAGTCTCTTCCGAGTCCTTGAGTTTCAAAAATTTCAACAGTATAATCTAGCATCTTGTTATAGCATGCAGTTTTTTCAATTCCAGATGTAACTAGTAATTCCTGAATTTTACTTTTAAGAGGATGATCTGAACTAGAATCTTCCATGATTCTCTTTGTAATTGTATTTTTTAATAAAGTATAATGATTTTCAGTGTTGATTCTTGTAATCTCTTTTCAAATATAGGAATTAGACATTCAAATTATTAATCTTGACTGAATCAGATTCAATTATTTCTAATCGTTCTCTAAGTGAGCTTTTACAGGATTCACTTACATCAACACCTTGTGTGAATATTAGAAAAAACGCCAAAGTTCGAGTGGCAACTGGAATGCTCGTTCAATATTTAGAGAGATTTACAGATTCGGTGGTGGTTCGTGACGACACCAAACCAATTGGGGTGATTGGAGGAAGAGAAATAATTCAAGGAGTATTTAAAAATCCTTCTTCTGATTTCTTTGAGATGAAACAGGTAGATGAAATTGTCGATAAGCATCTCAATGTGGTAACTCCAGATACAACTCTCAAAGAGTTAATTTCACTTTGGAAGGAAGCAGGAAGAGCATTTGCAGTAGTGGATATGGGAAATGATGATTATTCAGTTATTTCTGTAAAAAAATTATTAGAAATAGGAATTAAGAATACTTTTGAATTTCATCTCTCTGAGATTCCTAAAAAGAAAATCATTACATTTGATAAAGATGCAACTTTTGGAAATGTTATGAAATTAATGTTGGAAAATAGAACTCGAAAAATATTGCTTGAGGGAACGAATCAATTCATCAATGACAGAATCATCATAGAAGCCATAGAGAAATTCGATTATCTTCTTGGCAATGATCATTTTTTAGACATTCCAGCAAGTGTTGTATCTCTTGAAGATGCCAAAGTAGTTGCAGATGATTTAAGTCTTTCAGAGATTTCAAAAATCATGTATGAAATGTCTCAGCCATTAATAATTCACGAAGAACGAGCAATTAGTCCATGGGATATTTGTATGTCCTTGGAGAAGAGATAAAGGTCATTCTTTAAGACTTGCCTCGTGTTAGAATAACAAAGCGTTTTAGGAATAACATTAATCCTGCTGTAATTCCTAATATGCCTAAAAATTAAGACATTCCTTGAGGCTTGAATCATTTTTGGGATTAATTTTAGATTTACAGTTTTTGTTGAATGATAATTCGAGTTCATTTTGAATTAAATATCCCTTTTTTTGATTATGATTATGGAAATTCACGTATACGACACTTATGTCAAAGCAGCAGATGGTCATACCATGCACTTTGATGTAATTACTGGTGAAAAAGATCACAAAAAGGCCATTACATATGGTAAAGAGTGGTTAGAGTCAATCGGTGAAGGAAAAGCAGATATGACAACAAACGAATGTCAATTCTGTCATTCACAAGGTGCGCCAGAGCCTGTAGAGCAGGCAATTAAGGAAAAAGGCTACTTTATCCAAAAGATGGAAGGCTGTCCTTAAACATTTTTTTCTTTTTCTATAAGACTTTTTTAGATTAATCGTTTTACAAGTAATATGTCAGAACACAGGTATTCAAAGTGGACAGTAGAAGGAGATAAGAAAACAAAATGGATTTGCGGATGTTTTCAAACAGCAGATAATTATTTCAAGTTCTGTGATACCCACAATACAACTTTACAAAAAGCAATTCAAGCTCAAATTGATGAATTAGATATGACGCTAATTGTTGAAAATAAAGACTAGATTGCAAGTATTGCAACAAATGCAGATACAAAGACGATTGCAATTGTGTTAAGTAATTTAATCACAGTGTTAAGTGCTGGCCCTGCAGTGTCTTTGTAAGGATCACCAATGATGTCTCCTACCACTGCAACTTTGTGTATTTCTGAACCTTTCTCACCTCTCATCTCTACTAGTTTCTTTGCATTATCCCATGCACCACCAGTGTTTGCTAAGTGATATGCTAGTAAAATTCCAGTTACAACTGCACCCATTAACAATCCGGCAACTGCAGTTGGACCTAACAAAATTCCTAAAATTATCGGAGCAAGAATTGCAACAATTGCAGGTTTCCAGAGTTCTTTAATTGAAGCAACAGTTGCAATATCTACACATTTAGCATAATCAGGTTTTGATGTTCCAGCAAGAATTCCAGAATCTGCTTTGAATTGTCGTCTTACTTCATCTACCATTTTTCCTGCAGCTCTAGACACACCATTAATGAGTTGGCCTGTAA
>JAOTTS010000018.1 GCA_029864335.1 Candidatus Nitrosopumilus sp.
TTAAGATTTTTTCTTTTTTCATCTCAGGTGCAGCATATTTTACTACATCCATTGAACTTCCACCACCGAGTCCAATTAGGACAGATGGATCTTTGTCTTTGAATTGTGAAATCACAGTATTGACATCATCAATTGATGGTTCAGGTTTCACTTGATCATACAAGAGATAATCCTTGATTCCCATTTTTGCCAACCATTTATCAGAAAGTTCTGGTGGAACGGTTGTTACAACTAGGGCATTTTTTGGATACTCTGTTTCACCAAGTGCGTTTTCTCCAAAATTGATAACTTTTGGAATACGTACCGTGTGCATAAATCATAGGCATCATTGATTATTATTATATCTTGCATTCTTGAGTTTTGGTATGATAATTCAAAATTTCAAAGAGTTGGCAACTACAGAAAAGAAGAAAAAATGCCTTGAAATTTTAGAGGCAGGTCTCCAAGCAGCAGATCCTCAAAATATCATTCCAAAGTATGTTTCACCTAATGAAATTAAGATAAATAATAAAGTGTTCAATATTGGAAAATTTTCAAACATCTATTCTGTGGCTTTTGGGAAAGCAGGTGATTCTATGACAAGGGCATTAAACGCAATAGTGCCCATAAAAAGTGGAATCATAGTAATTCCTAAAGGAACCAAATCAAAAATCAAAGGAAAAAAATTCCAGATTTTCAATTCCAGGCATCCTCAACCTGATAAAACAAGCGTGAAAGCGGCAAAAGAAGTAATGAAATTTGTCCAAAATAAGCGAAGTGATGAATTAATCATTTTTCTTGTCTCAGGAGGAGGATCCTCACTTCTTGCAATGCCTGATGAAATTACTCTAGATGACAAAGTACATGTTACAAAATTACTTTTAAAAACTGGCGTAACAATTCAAGAGTTCAATTGTATTAGAAAACACCTATCAAAAATCAAAGGTGGGAAATTAATCGAAAATATGAAATGCCACGGTGTAAGTCTGGTAATGTCAGATGTAGAAGGAGATGATCTTTCATCTATTGCATCAGGTACAACATACATGGATAATACAACATATGCAGATGCATTAGAAATTATTGATAAATACAAAATACGATGGAAGATACCAACCGAGGTTCTACAGATTCTAGAAAAGGGATTAAATGAAAAAATCAATGAAACTCCAAGAAAAGCACAAATTGAAAATTATATTATTGCAAATAACACAAATTGTTTAGAAGCAATGCAAAATAAAGCTGAAGATATTGGATACAAAGTATCTATAATACAAATTTTTGGTGACATTAAAGAGGTAGTACCAAAAATACTTAAAAATATTTCAGATAATCAAAACACGTGTCTAATTTTTGGGGGTGAAACAACAGTGAGAGTTTTGGGAAAAGGGGTGGGAGGTAGAAATCAAGAATTAGTTTTAAGAATTTTAAAAAATACTCAAAAATCAAAAAAAATGATTATTGCATCAATGGGAACAGATGGAATAGATGGAAATTCTAGGTTTGCAGGTGCAATTACGGAAAATATTAAAATAGATTTGAATGTGATGAAAGAATTTCTTAAAAATAGTGATTCAGGCAGATTCTTTCAAAAGCAAAAAGGGAATATTATCACAGATTTTACACACACAAATCTAATGGACATAGGCGTGATTTTAAGATAAATGAGTAAAATTTAAAATTTCATTTATGACAATCACAACTACAGCTGTTTGGCACACATCTATGAGCAATACAATCTTTGCAACCTTTACTTCTTCCACTTTTTACTCGTAACCACTCTTTATCCAATTATATCACTAAAGATTCGTAATTTTTATTCAAGATAAACTATAGTAAATTAAAGTTGAGAAACTATCGCGATTTTTCATAATAATCTATAGGATGAGAGAATTGTCTATTATAGTCAACTTCCTGCCAGAATTTTTCTTCATCAATCTCTTTTCCCTCTTCAATCCACACACTTAGAATTTTTTGCATAAACATTTTAGTATCATCAATTTGTGGTCTAATACCAGTTTCTTTTTCTATTCTATTTCTTTTTTCTTTGAATTTTTTCAACAGACCTTTAAGATTTTTTCCATTAATTTGGGCTGCTTTTTTTCTTTTTTGAGTTTGTAAATCTTTTCTGAAATTCGATAAAAACCCATAGGGATATTGTTAGTTTGGTTTAAAAAAGAGTTTAGAATTTAATCCTCAGAATCATCATATTTTTCATCCTGAACATAGTTATCTTGTAGTTCAAGTTAATAATCTTCTTCCTTCATTTCTTCATGCTCTAGTTTCTTCCACTCTTTTGCGATTTCATCATCCCTACCACTCATAAAATAAATTATAAATCATCATATATTAACAGAGTCATTATTTTCAAGTTGATAGTGTTAATTTTCATTGGGGAAATTCTCAAATTTTCTTGATTTTACCTATGCATGAATTTTCTTATCATTTTTTAAACAGAATTACAAATATGAGAAGACAGATGTTCAAATCATATAAACATAGGAGTTTTGGAAAAAATTACCTTCACATGATCTTTTAATAGAAGTGCCAATATGACAAAGAAAAAAGTGCTTGAAAAACAATTTAATTTTTGTGGTTTAAGTGGGATTTCATTTGTTCTTTGCTCCCAAATAAGGTTCGGATTGTTTTATGAGAAGTGTTAGGATTAATTTCGCATGAAATTATAAAAAAATGGTAATCAGTTAAGGATAGAATTATGTAAAGCCTCAACTGCACATTTTGTTGAACATACCCTTTTGTTGAATATGTCTTCAAAGTCACCATTACAGTGAATGCATTTTGTAAAAACCATTGAAATGGCTACATAATTATCTCTTTTAAGTGAATCGATTATAATTGATCAATAATCTTCATTCTAAATTCTTTCAATCTTTTCAGTACCAACCTTATTGCAGCTCGGTATCCAAGTTTTTGCAGTTGTGAATCAAGATATTATCCCTATTTGTATGCAGAGTTTTCAAGTGTTGTATCGTCATTGATGTTTAGCATCTCATAGACCATAGTTGCAGTATATTCTTTTTGTATTGATTCAAGTTTGGAAGAGTGTCTGTATTCCTGCTGGACTTCTCTTTCGCCCATCTAAATTATATCTCCTGATAAAATCAAAGTTGTTTTCAGATTCAGAGTAATTCTTCTTCATAATCATAATTACGATTTCTAGAGTATATCCTTTGTGTTATTATTGTTAACAAGGATAACACAGAGCCTATAAGGAACGAATCATTACATTAATCATGAAACAAACAAGAAAAGAAAACTTTGACAGAGAAACTCGTATGATGGGTAACCAAGACACATTTCAAAACTAAATTTTTTTCTACTTAACATTATTCTTTATTTCAGTTACACATCCTCTCCATAATCCCCATGCTGAAAATATCTGTCAAAGAGTCACATGCTTTTATCTACCAATTGTGAATCTAATACATGTCACTAATTCCAGAGGTCATAGATGATAGAAAATTATGGGTGATCATTAGTTCGAGAAAAAAAGAATGTGAAGAAAAAGAACTTGAGATCATAAAACCTCTAGTTGAGAAACTAAATGAGAGATGGTTTGAAAAGGGATCTTTTATCTGGACTGGAGCATTTGATGATGATAAAACTAGTATGAGTATTTTTGAGGCTACAAGAGAAAAAGCAGAAAAATATTTTGAAGACTTTTGTAAAGTCTGTGTAAATTCACTAGACAATAGTCTCTATCAATGGGATGCACTTCCTTTGTTTACAATTCTTGAAAGAATACAAGGTAAAATTTAATTTTTCACTAGAAATATCTACATATCCTCACCACACTCTCCATCTCTGCGAACATTCTGATTGAATCTCCTTTGAAATACGAATCCTCTCTTGCTAGGGTCTGGTCTTTGAATGTCAGAATAGGTCTTTGGTTTGGGAAGTAAGATGGTGGAAATATTTTTCTTTGGTTTCTTTGTTGGTGGCAAATAAGATTTGAATTGTTTTTTGTTTTATGAGAAGTGTTTAGAAAAAAGAAAGCAAAATCACACATTGAATCATATAGACATTAAGATGCCCCTACAAATTGTTACAAAAGTTAACAATGTTATCACAGAGACCATTCCAAAGAATTTCTAAGTTCGATCAAGAACAAGAGCTGACGTATCCATATATTCTCCCCTAATGTAATGAGAACGTGCAGTTCTTTGTTCCTATTTGAAGAAAAAATTTCCGGTAATCTAATTGATACAACTTAACTTTTGGTTCGATCTGAGTCAAGAAATTCTGCAAATTAAAATGCAACTTGGATAATAAAGAACAATGACCGCATAGATTGGAATTATAATGATTGATGGAATAATTAAGGGACACAAGATAGGAATGCAGAAGATTACAAAAATATCAAAAGATAGTAAAGTGGAATTAGACTCTAAGGCCATTAAGAGTCTGATGATGGATTTCAAACATACAATCCACCTGTTAATTATTATTCGGAAAGGAATCCTCTTGGAATCCAATGATCCCAAGGCTATGGGAAATTTACTTGAAATGGAATCTATTCCCCAATCCTCAGAGTCTACTAAAGCGAGACGAAAGTATTAAACCAACAGTAGAAACAATTTTTGATGCATAATGGATAAAAGAGATATTTTGGTTTTAGCTGGAATTGTAGTAGGAACTAGTGTGCCCATAGTATTAGTTGCTCTAGTAGCAAATGGAATTGTCAGTAATCCAATCCCATAATTAGATTCAAGGTTCTAAAATTTTTGTTAAGAATTGGTTCGATCTAGGTTAAGATTTTTTTAGATATCATTTTCTAGGGGTAAGACGTATAATTCAGAAAATAAAGATCACATAACTTTTCATGAAGATTATGACAAATAGGGAAAAATCAGTAAAAGAGATTACACAAATTTAAGGAATGACACTATTGAGTGGAGGAAGAAACGGTCAGATTACTGGAAAATTATTTCCAAAGGGGGAGAGGAAGATAGATCTGAAAGGGCTTCGTTTGCATTAGATCTTTTGCATCTTACAACTTATAATTTATGGATAGAAGAATTTTGTTCTGAAAAATTAGAAAAGGAACTAGAAAAATACAAATCAAAAGAAAAGACTAAAAGAATAAAAAATAATCACATAGTAGTAAATCTTTAATGTAATATCACCACAGTTCATATAGAATCTAGGGTAATCAGAATAGGGTTTATCAGAAACTCACGATGCTAACGGGTTTTATTATAAAATTTCTAGTTGTCGCCTTTTCTTATAATTTTAAAATTCTTTCCAGCATCCTGATAGAAAATTTTTATTCTAACATCATTCAATGATTCCATCATGAAATTTCCTTCTTGGTCTAAATTCAAAGAAAAGACATCTGAATTTGAGAAAAAGACAGCGAATGCAACTGATGAGATAAAATCAGAGGATTACAAGGCATGGTATAATCGTGGAATATTTCAAAGTAAACAGGGAAAGTATGATGAAGCTGTCAAAAGCTATGACAAAGCAATTGAGATAAAACCTGACTATTATGAGGCATGGAGTAATCGTGGAAACGCATTGAGCAAACTTGGAAAACTGCGTAGATCTGTCAAAAGCTATGACAAAGCAATTGAGATAAAACCTGATGATTATTTGTCATGGGCAGGCAGAGGAAAATCTCTAAGCAAACTTGAAAAATACGATAGTTCTGTCAAAAGCTATGACAAAGCAATTGAGATAAAACCTGACTATTATGAGGCATGGTATAACCGAGGTAATTCTCTCAATGGATGTAGAAGATACAATGATGCAATTGCAAGTTATGACAAAGTAATTGAGATAAAACCAGATAGATATGAAATCTGGTCAGGTCGTGCATGGTCACTGTATAAGCTTAGAAAATATGAAGAATCCAATGAAAATTACAATAAAGTGTTAGAGCTTAAACCAGACTTCCAAGTGGCAAAGCACAATCAAGAAATTGTCAAGAAAAAATTAGTAGAATCCAAGAAATAAGTTTTTTGCATAGTATGATGATCATAATTTGGGAGTTCGTTTTATTAATTTTAAGTAAATCAAATTTCATTTAAGATTTCAAAGGGTCTTTGTATTCTCTATTTGAGCAAGAGAGTCAAAGTCCTGGATTTTGAAATATTCCAGAAACTTTCCGAGATGATGAAGATAGATCTTTCTGATCTGAGGCGGTTTTATTGAATTTAAGCAACAGCATGCTTCTTTGCATATTCTTTTTAAGAAATAAGTGTCTTATAACCATAGATTCCATTGCTTGAAAAACAATTCAAGAGTCATAAAGTCTGGTTTGAATAAGAATAATCTACAGCTAAACAAACCGCTCAAGGATCCGTTAAATCTCAAAGTCACACAGTCAAAGCCTTGCGAGAGATTACAATTAGGATAAAGGATCAGGACTAGGATTTCCAAACAGTAGCCGAGAACTCCGGATTGAGAGTGGATGAGAAGACATCTAAAATAATCCAGCATCATATTATCATAGAGCGGAATCGCAAGAAATTCTCAAGGCAACTCAAGCTAACGCCTGAACCTTGATGTTAGTGTCCTCTGCCGTAATGAACACTTGTATTTGAATCATATTTTTTAATGTCAAAAAATTCCTCATATCCGTTCATTATTGGCATTCGAATATCTAAAAATATTAGTCTATGACTGACCAAATCAAAGGATCTTAGTAAAATGATCAATTTTGTTCATTAATTTCAACTTAGTTAACTAAGTTAAAAATTTCACATTACCCCCATAATGGCAAATTTTGGACAAGCATGGAACAGACCTCCATCTGATGGTGTTTCAGATAAAATTTCAAGTATGTTCAAAAAAGAAACACCTCTGAAACCTCGTGTAGAGCACGCAATCAGAGACCTAAACAGACCATTATCTAAACTAGATAACACATCAAATCAGCTAAATCAAAAAGAAACTAAATTATTTAATAGAATCGTTCAAGCCCAACAAAACAAGGACATACGTACAAGCAGAGCTTTGGCAAACGAATTAGCACAAATCAGAAAGACAAACAATGTGGTAAGAAACATGAGGACTTCTGTAGACCGGACTCAACTTAGATTATCGACTGTAAACGCCATAGGGGATACGATTGTATCGATGCAGCCTGCAATGCATACAATGAAGGCAGTAATTCCAGCAATGAATAGTGTAATGCCACAAGCAAGCGCAGAGCTAGAATCAATGGGCAATATGCTAGGTGATCTAATGCCAGGATCTATTAATGAAGATTCATTTGCAGGCTCAGGGTTTTCTTCACAAGAAACAGATTCTATTCTAACGGAAGCTGCTGCAGTGGCACAAACTCAGATAGGAGACAAATTCCCATCAGCCCCCTCAAATACTGGCAAGTCAATGAATTCGATAGAATACTAACATATTTGAAAATAAGTGGAAGGTTATTATGTTGTCATCGCATCGGCCTGACGACCTCCACTGTGAAATACTAATCCCAACTAAACAACTCTAGTCCACCCATCAAGTCCCCGTGGCGTTTCTCTCTTTGACTTCCAGTTATGTTCGATTTGCAGGCGAATCTCCAGCTTGTGTGGTGTGTCCATTATTTCATCACAGAACAGACAGCGGTATGACATGGGATTGAAGTTAGTTGATTTTGGCTAAGATGTCGGTTATTGTGATCTAGTTTCCAGAAATCTAATCTATCAAAATTTGAAGATTTGGTTCAAATTTGGTTGGAAGTACAACGCGCATGGGGATATAGTTAAGGTTATGTTTAATGGACCCACGTGGAACTTAATTTTGAATAATTATGAACCTTAGACATATGTCAATGCTGAAACAATCGAACTAACTACCATCTACGTTGAAACGTACTTTATTCAACAAATAAAAAATAAAAAAGAATGTCTATTGCGAACCGTGTTGTTTTGACATGTATTCTTCGGCAGCCTTGTGCATTTCTTCAGGAGACAGGTCTTTTTTGTGGGTTGATACCATCCATGAGTGTCCAAATGGATCAATGACGCTTCCGCATCTGTCACCCCAAAATGCATCCATTATTGGCATTGCAGGTTTGGCCCCTGCTTTGTGAGAAACCCTGCAAACCCAGGATCAAACTTTCCAAGAGAATGCATGATGAATATCAAACCAATGGTTATGCGTACACCAAAATGCGCAACATCGTGAAGTATGGTTTGTCGGATTAACATCTCAGCCATTAGTTACTAAAATTACAATTCGCAACATAAAACCCATTTGGTACATTCATGAATAATCCTTAAATTCAAAGATGGCGTAGTTTGTTGCAGATGAACAAGACAACTATGGCTTTTACCGTACTTGTATTGGCAGCAGTATTTGCACTTGTAACTCCGATGGATGTGGCAGTTGCTCAGACCAGTAATGCCGTGCCAGATGGTGACGGAGAATACAAAAACGGGGAACATGAAGGAAAGTCATGTCCAAGTAAGGAAGGAAAGATGCAGAATACGGAACAGATGACATAAATTTTGTAGAATTTTTCTGTGCTTCTCTCTTTCATGCATATTGAGGTATTTTAATACGACATGAAAATTTTAGATGTAATCAAAGGGAAATTTTTGTGGATTATTCTTGGAACCACATTTTTCTATGTTCTATTAATTTTAGTATCAGATGTTGAAAAGATATCTGAGTATTTTCTGCAAATTAGAGTGGAGTTTCTATTTTTGATATTTGTCCTCGGGTTTTTAGCTCATGTGATCAAAAGCTTTCGCCAAAGGGACATGACCAGTGAAAGGCCTGACATGTAGATTATCATATTTTGAGTTAATGGAATATTTTCCTCTAGCATTCCAAGCAGCACTCATGGAAGCATAGGCACTTTCATCAAGTCGATTTATTTAAAAAAAATATTCAACATACCTACTGAGAAATCAATTGCCGTTATTTTTCTTGAAAGATACCATGATTTACTTGCAGGAACATCCATAATTCTCATCACTCTGTCAATTCACTTTGGTTTGGTATCCGTATCCTTAATTGTTATTTCGTCAATTCTGCTTGGATGTCTATATCTTGTAATTAAAAGTCAGAAAATTTCCTTGGCATTTTATTCCAAAATCCTAAAAATAAATTTTATATCAAAAAATTTTCCAAACATCGGACCTAGTGAATCCTTTTCAATTTTAACAAAACTCAAAAACATGACCCGTGGATGGCTACTCAGTATTTTAGGCTGGAGTGTGGATTCTTTTGCAGTTTATGTGGTTTTTCTCGCGTTAAATATCGACTTGGGATACCTTTTGACCTCTCAAATTTATCTTACATCGTTAGGCTATGGCATCTTGTCTCTTTTGCCAGGTGGTATAGGGGTCAGTGAAGGGGTTGCAGATTTTCTCTTGGTAAGGCAAGGATTGGATCTTTCTGTTGCATCCTCACTTGTAATACTTATGAGATTGTCTACTCTGTGGTTTGCTACAATCACAGGGATTATTTTTACTCGTATTGTGTTGAAACAAAAAATTTAATTATAAACAATATTTTGAAATTGCCATTTTATCAAAAAAATTCTTGTGTTGCATTATGTTGCTACCAAGTTAAATAAAAAAAGATGAAGACACAATCGATGAATCAAGATAGAAGAAAAACCATTAAGAAATTAGAGGAAACATCTCACTGAAAGAATGGATAAAGCTTGGTGCAGTAATCTCGATTCCCACAATGGTTGTTGCAACCATCTTGTGTACCTCCAGATGCCTCTGATGCCATAGGTCACAAAATATTTAAAAAGTAGTTAATCAAACTCATTTCAATATTTGTAATTGTCTCGCTTCGTTTCTGCAGTTGCCTTATTAGCCAGTATAACCCATATCCTCCTGCAACTATTGCAGATACAATCAAAATTGGAATCAATCACTTCGGTTATCTGACAATCAGAGAGGTTTTGCAATAGCAATTTGGTGATTATCTGGATCTCTTATATAGAAAAATCTCTCACCCCAACTTGCATCAGTTGGCATTGTCTCAATTCTATTAGAGAATGGAGATTGCTTTAGATGATGGTATGTTTTGTCAACATCTTCGACGTGGAAAATTATCCTTCCAAAATCACATGTTCCATTTTGATTATACTCCAAGTTAAGAAATTGGTCTTCTATCTTGAAAGTAACAAATGAAGTTTCAGAATTACCATATACAAGCTCAAACCCAGGAATGTTTGAATAAAATTTTACTGCCAAATCCATATTTTTTACAAAAAAAGTTACTGCGGATATTTTCAATTGTTTACACGAATGATTTTTTAGGTATTTTAGTAAATACTTTGGCATAATTTTGGATCCACTTTTATTATGCTCAAATTAGTTTCTTGCCTTATTCATAACAGGTTTGGTCTAAGGCGTAAAAATAACAAAGTCAAATTCCGAATATTTTATTCCATCTCTTTCATCCATCTTCAAAATCAAAGAAGGCTTCACGAGAAAATCAAGATGCTCATCTCCCTCAAAGTAAACCTGTGTAGTATGTGATGATAAACCGGGAGCAGAAATCTTTAGATGAATATGTGCGGGACGAGTAGCCCCAGATTCGGAGTATTTGCCCGGAAATACAGTCTCAATTTTATATTGACCGCTATTGTCTGCGGTAATCTGTCCTCTGAGCGTAAAGTCTTCAAAATAATAATTTCCGTTTGAATCTGTTTGCCAAACATCAATTATTGCATTAGATACGGGATTGCAATCTTGATTCAAGACATTCCCTGAAATGATTAGCCTCTGCCCCGATATCAGTTCCCCAAGTTTCTCTTTGTACGGAGCCCCTGGAATGTAATAAGGGCCTTGAGGGTTGGTTTCAGTCAGAGAGCAAGCAAAGCTTGAATTTTGTATTGTAGAATTGAGCCATACAGAAATTCCCAGAATTCCCATAGTTATAATTATGAGGACCAAAACAGCAATCGGTTTTTTCACAGAACTCCTTAGCTTTTATCTAGTTTAAGGTCTATCTCAATAATTTAAGAATGTATAATGTCTTTCTTGATACTCAAAAACAAATTTTCATGTTGTCTAAATTATCAATTTTAAGTTTGATCAAAAGGCGAGAATTGATCTTTTTTCGTCTTGAATGAAAGTGAACAGTTCCGTTTGAAATCAAATAGCTTTCTTTAACATTTTCATCTTCGGGTAAAAATTCATACCCAAAATTACCCTCTCTTAGATTCTCCATAATTTTTTCCTTGATTATGATTCCTGATTTATCAAGATCAATTTTTTTCCGCCCTTGTAAAATAATTCTAGGATAATAATCCATCTTAAATTTTTCATAAACGTATTGTTTTAGAGACTCTTCGTCAGCTCGTACCTTAATCCATCACTTTGGAGAAACATCCATGAAAAACTCCATCTACAATTCTAATTAGCAACCATAGATTTAACATCCATGTTTTTCTAAACTCTGAAATTATTTAGGGCATATCACGTTTTTCGTGCATACTAATCTGGTAATTAGATTCCAAATTTTTTTTACCACTAATCACCTAATGAGAATCAATTGATATGCTCTAATTAAAAATTTCAATCATGGTGATGAAACTTGATGAGAAAAAAACTTTGTTTGTAGGATTATTAATTACACTTGGAATTACAATACTTGGAGGAATCATTCTAACTACATTTCTAATGCCAGAATGCAGGGATATAGTAATCTAATAATAGAATTTTTTTAATTGACCAGATATCTCCAATTGAAGTAGCCAAACCATCATTATTTAGATGTGCAAAAGTATTTCTGGCAGTTTTAATACTATTTGAAATTGAAAATACCATTTTCTATTTTAGTACTAAACCAAATACATAATCTTTACATTTTGTATTTATCGTTGATAAGAATAATCATCTTGACGAGGTAAAAAGCTAAATAGGAGTTCATCTAAAATTACAACAGGTAAAATAATTCATGGCAGCCAATTCATCAATTGAATGGACGGAGGCTAGATGGAATCCAACTACAGGATGTTCTAAAATTTCTCTTGGATGCAAGAATTGTTACGCTGAAAAACTCTCAAAACGACTAAATGCTATGGGCGTTCAAAAATACAAAAACGATTTTAAATTTACTGAATAACCACAAGATTTGGAACTTCCTTTAACCTGGAAAAAACCAAAGAAAGTTTTTGTCAATAGCATGTCTGATCTTTTTCATGAAAATGTCAGAATGGAATATGTTGGGAGTTGTTTTAACACCATGCTAAAAGGAAATCATCATGTTTATCAAATTTTAACAAAGCGTCCTGAAACAATGGCTGATTTTTCAAAACTCTTTAAAAATTACTTTGGCGATGTAATACCTCCGCATATTTGGATGGGTACAAGTGTTGAAAACGCAGATTTCAAATGGAGGATTGATGCATTAAGACAAGTAAAATGTTATACTCGATTCCTAAGTATTGAACCCCTTTTAGGACACATGGGAAAATTGGATCTGACTGATATAGATTGGGTGATTATTGGCGGTGAGAGTGGAGCTAATTTCAGACCTGTTAACAAAGAATGGATTACGGACATAATAAAACAATGCAAAAAACAAAGTGTTGCTATTTTCTTTAAACAATGGGGAGGACTTAGGCCTAAATCCGGAGGTAGAACACTGGATGGCAAAACGTATGATCAATATCCTAAGATTCAAAATGTAGAAAATGTTTTGAAAGAGGTAGAGTATGACGAAAAAGAATTTGCCAAGTTTTCAAAACTGAAAATTAAACAAAAAACACGTCAAATTTTAGAAATATAATTGATTTAGGCTCAAAGTAATTTGAATTTATTACCTTTGATACTTTAGATGCGATAAGTCTGTCTGTCTTTTTATGCAAATCAATGCTTGAAATGTATGAAATTGGAATCGAATATTATCAAAGATGAACTTGAAAAATTAGAACACATTACTGGAATAAATACTGGATACAAAATAGTTTGGACTCCTAAAATGGAATCTAAAAAAGAGGGAGAAGTACTAGGAGAAACAATCTATATTTATTCATGCAATTGGAAGATGCTATCCATACATTACAACATGAGTTTTTTGATATTCTAATTTGCAGAACCAACAAGCCATACGTTGAGGTCATCAATACATTGCTATCTGTAATATCTGAAAAGACATATCAGGAAAAAGAAAAAATTGTAGAGATTCTAGTTCGATTAACCCGATGCTCTGATTTGATTTCTGCAAAGAATGATCTTACCATTGCTTAGTTCCTTTACTATATTCCAACCATTCTAAACATAGGATAACAATTCCTCTTCATCACTTGCGATTTTGCTTTCATATTCTATGATTGGTTTTATCTCGGTATCTGCTCTGTTTTTTCTTATTATGTTATGAATTGTAGTCTTGATGGCATCAATCTCATTGTCAGTTGATGTCTTTGAAATAACATTTGTATTTTTGACTATTCTTTGCTTTTCTATCTTGATTTTCATCGGATCAATCCCATAGAGTTTTGCCTGCTCTCTCCACGTCTCCAGGAATAGTTCTTTTTTGTCCTTCTCGTTTGCTGTTTCATTGTTCTCTTCAAATGGAATAAGAAAAGACTGACTTCTCTCATATGCCTCTTTCATGTCTGCAATCAGGTGTTCTGGAAGTCTGTGCTTGTTTGTGGTATATTTTGCCTGTGTTCCCCTTGTGGCCCATGAAAAACTGCCTGTATGCGTGTGTTATCTTGCCCTTGGATTCGGCCAAAAGTAGCTGCGTATCAAAGTATGCTCTGAGGACATAGGGCCGCTCTTTTATGATTATTCCAAATGCTGTACGTATGTTGTTGGAGACTGTTTGTTGCCAAAAAGAACGCTCTTCGCTGTTGTGTGCCCCTTTTTACTCGCTCTATTTTATATCCTTTCAGGATAGTTATGACCGGAGAGTCTGCGTTGATTCTTTCACCATTGGATATTCTCTCTCTGAGATATCCTTGCAAGAACCTGCATCCAATCTCTGGAAGATATGTAAAGTATTGATTGCCTGTCTTGCTTAGATTTGGCCTTACCATTATCCTTGCAGGAATATCAGCAAAGACAATGTCTGCACCATCAGGTTTTATCTCCAAACCCTTGATGTCTGATAGTTTCAATCCGTCACTGGAATCATATTTTCCAAGAACTTGAGGGTGAAGCCCTGCAAATGCAATAAATGATATCATTACTCTTTGTCTGGCCGATGCAGAATCCAGCACATCTCTTAGCTTTGACTTTGTTGGAATTTCCTCATTTTCCAAAGTTATCGGAATGTCTGCATTTTTTATTTTTATTTTTCGCATTAGCCTGACGTAGTTAAATGAAAGCCACGAACGTAGTGCCTTGAGAATGTCTTCAATATATGATGGTGCATATCCTGATTTCTCCAAAAAGAAAACATAATACAGTAGAGCATCCTCTACATTTTTGACGCTATCAATCCCTATCTGTGCAAGTTCCTTGGGAGTCGTTTTTGTCCTCTCACAATAAACACTGAGTCTCCGCAGTCTGACGTCAGCTGTCATGGTACTTCCTCTTGCAATGTTTTGGTACCATCTCTTGACATCAGGATCAGCAAGCAATTCCTTGTGTCTGCTTTTGGTTGGCTTTTCATGTGTTTGATTTACTATGTACATTTTATCATTCTCCTGTAAAATAATGACGATTTGCATAAAAGGGAAAACAGGTATTCATCCCTTGGAGATGATGGACCTGAAAAATCGGTATCCATTACTTGGAGATAATGGACCGGATGGGATTTGAACCCACGACCTTTGCGGGAAATAATTTCCTTACGCAGTGTGAGTGCGTCATCCAAACCAAACTAGACGACCGGTCCAACGATTCTACTAAAAGACGAGTTTTTTTGTCTTTAGGTTATATGATTATACTGTTATTACCTTGACCTTTTCTACTGATTCTGAAAATACTAGACGTGTCTCTGCAAGAATTTGATGTATTAATTGATAGAATGAAATTGGCATATGAGTATGCTGAAAATCTGGGACAATATGTGGAGGCAGCCAAAGTCCTTTACCAAATGAATGATCAATTACCTGATGATCTTCAACTAGTCCTAGAAGATTTGGAAAATCCAGAATCTGCAAAATCTTTTATCATAAAATACAATAATGAATTAAAATCTGCAATTGTAAATTATCGACAAAGATTGATGAATTTTTAATTTTATTTCTTAACGCCTAGTGTTCTGTTCTTTAATCTCAAGTATGGGTTTCTGCATTTTCTGCATCGTGATGCACCAATATCATTTCTGCATCCACATTTGAAGCAAATCCTCATTACAAGACGTGCTTGCTGTGCAATTCGTTTCTTTTCTGGATCTGTGATAGGCATTTAATTGACTCCCATATACCTCTCTTTTATTCTAATCGGATTTTTCCATTTTTCCGGCTAATAATACTGGCACTTCAGCAGGTCTTTTTGCTACGGGGATGTTTGCCTTGTTAAACATTGAAATTTTAGATTCTGCAGAGCCATAATTTCCCATAACAATTGCCCCTGCGTGTCCCATTCTCTTTTCTTTGGGAGCTGCTCTGCCTGCAATATATGCTACAGTAGGCTTGTTAAATCCACTATCAATGATTCTTTGAGCTAATATTTCTTCTGAATCTCCGCCTATTTCACCGACTACTACCATTCCTTCC
The DNA here is from genome assembly GCA_029864335.1 of Candidatus Nitrosopumilus sp. Classification (GTDB taxonomy): domain Archaea; phylum Thermoproteota; class Nitrososphaeria; order Nitrososphaerales; family Nitrosopumilaceae; genus Nitrosopumilus. Next base: position 15,590 of record JAOTTS010000018.1, read on the forward strand.
AAATCTGGGATATCCTTTACCATCTCAAATGCATCAATCAGTCTTGTACCGTTTATTGGGTCTCCTCCAATTCCAATGGTGATTGATTGACCAAATCCTGCATTGGTTAATGCATCAGAAATTTCATAGAGTAATGTTCCACTTTTTGATAAGACTGCAATTTTTCCTGCCTTGAAGGGCATTGGTGGCATGATTCCAACTTTAATTAATTCTGGAATCATAATTCCTGGCGTATTTGGTCCAATTATTACAGCCCCTTTTTTGTTTGCTAATTCTAATGTCTCCATAGTGTCTCTAACTGGAACATGCTCCGGAATTGCAACTAACAGTTTGATTCCTGCCTCTAACGCTTCTTTTGCAGCTCCGAGGAAGAATTTTGCTGGAACAAAAATAATTGAGATTTTTGCATTTGTGGCATCCACTGCCTCTTGCATGGTATTGTAAATTGGCACACTGTCATTCCATGTTTGGCCTCCTTTGCCTGGAGTGACTCCTGCTACTAAGTTGGTTCCGTAAGATAACATGTTAGCAGCATGCAATGATCCATATGATCCGGTAATTCCCTGAACGATTACTCCTTTCTTTTCATAATCTGGTTCTCCTGGTTTTCCTTTCAGTAATCCAAAAATGTCAGTCATTTCTTTACTCCCATTACTGCTGCATTGATTGCCTCCTCTACTGAATCAAATATGTTAGTTCTAGAGTCTTGCAACATTTCTTTTGCTTTAACTGATTCTGTTCCTTTTAATCTTGCAAATACTGGCAAGTCAATTAAATTATCTTCATATGCTTTTAGAAATGCTTCTGCAACTACTGTTGTTTTTACAATTCCACCGTAGAGATTAACTAGAATTCCTTTCACTCTATCTAATTTACTAATCAAAGTTAATGCTTCATAAACTGATTCTGTAGTTGCACCGCCTCCAACATCTAAGAAACATGCTGGCTTTCCACCATTATCTGATAACATATCTAGTGTAGACATTACTAGTCCTGCACCATTTCCTACCACTGCAATGTCCCCATCCAACTCTACTAATGAAAATCCACTTTTTTCAGCTTGCTCTTCAATCTCTGTCTTTTCTTGATATTTTTGTAATTCTGGGTGTCTAAAGTTACTGTTATCATCTGTTACGAATTTACCATCAAGTGCCATGATTGAATCATCTTGCATGATTGCAAGTGGGTTGATCTCTACAAGCTCTGCCTCTTTTTCAATAGTAAGTTTTGATAATTTTTTCAAAGTATCTACAAATTGTTCTGCTGTATTCCCTTCCAATTCCATCTCTTTTGCAACTTCTTTTGCAAGTTCATCTGAAACTTCTCCCAATCCAACTTCTTTGATAATCTGATTTTTTACTGACTCAATTTCTACTCCCCCCTCAGCAGATGCAATTATTGTATAGCATCTTTTTGAACGATTCAAAAATATTGACAAATACAACTCTTTTTTGATATCTGCCATTTTTTCAAGTAAGATTGCTCTAGCTTTTTCTCCCTTGATTATCAAATCCATAACTTGAGGGTATTTTAATTCAAATTCATCATCATTTTGGCATTTTTGAATTCCCCCGGCTTTTCCTCTACCGCCAACTGGCACCTGGATTTTAATTACAAATGGATACCCTAATTCTTTTGCATGCTTTCGTCCTTCCTTGATATCTGTTGATGATATGCTCTTCAGTAGATTAATCCCATATTCTCGAAATAGTTCCTTAGCCTGAAATTCTAGTAATTGCATGTAAGAATCATGAAATTTAGGGTCTTTATTAACTATGATACTATTTTAATTGCTCTTCAAGAAAATCAATCATTTCTAAAAAGCGATCTTTACTTTTTCGCAATAATTCTTCAGGATACTCTCCAATTGTGAATACTAATTGTTGATGAAAGCTTGGAACTAAAACACCGCCTGATGTAACCATCTGTTCAATGACATATCCATTGGTAAGAGTACATACAATTTCTTCATAGGACTCTTCTTCTTCTTCAAGAGTTTGTCTGTAGAGAACGATTGGTCTGTTTGTCTTTACAACAATGTTTGAACCCTTTTCTAACAGATCTGATAGCTGCTGAATTTGCCAAGCATCTAAGCTAATCTGTTTTACCATATTTTTTATGAGGTATTTTTCTATTTAACAGTGATAAAACAACACATCTTCACAACTTATTGTCAATAAAATCACAAAATTTGTAATCTAAAAAAGAAATTGATTTGGCCTTAAGCCATATCAAGTGCTCTAGAGTGTTTTCTAGTATGTGGTCTTTCACCAGAATATTTTCTTCTCATGTGTCCTGATGGTCTTCCATAGATTAACTCTAAGAACCAAGACTCATGCTCAATCTCTTCAGCTAAGATGTCTTTTGCAATATCATATGTGGCAGGATCTTTGCCTAAAGTCATTTTGCAAATTTTATCCCAATTGACAATTGCTCCTTGCTCTGCTTTGAGACATTTCTCTAGAATTGTTTTATGATCTGTTGGATTTGGTGGGAGTTGTAAGAATTCACAACCAGAAATTTTGATAAATTCTGTTGCGTCATTTGGGAGGGAACCTCCTAATTGGTAGATTCTCTCAAGACATGATTCAAAGTGGCTAAGATCTTCTAATCTTGCATCTTCGATAATTCCTTTGAGTCCTTCTCCTTCCATGCCTGTACAATGTGCTCTGAGATTGGTAAAGTAATAGTATGCAGTAAATTCAACTGCTGCATTTTTGATTAATTCTTTTACCAATTCATCCACATCAAGGCCATTTTGTTTTAGAATATTAATTCCAACAACATTTGGTGTTTTTGATTCGGACATTTGATTTTATAATTTATGATTGTAATAAAAATATTACATTAAATTTCAATATCTATTCTACAGATATTCTAATTTTTTGTCCGTCAATATCATCATCTTTGTATTCTTTGCAGGATTCTGTAAAATTCACCTGTTTTACTCTGACCAAAAATGCCAAGTCTTCTGCTTTGTCTTGAATCATTTCAAGTGACTCTTTGTCCAAATCAAGAATTGATGCAATCTCTAAAACATCTGTAGGGTTGTATCCTCTCTCTTTTCTAAGCGTTTGGAGTCTTCTTGCAACATCTTTAATCAAACCTTTTGCCATCATTTCTTTGTTTCGTAATGTTGAAATGAATACAACATATTTGTCTCTTTTAGATACTGCAAAATTTTCAGTTGCGTCAAAATTGACAATATAATCTTCTTTATCTAATGAAATGATTTCTTCATCAATATCAAAGTCATATTTTGAATTATCTTGTAATGATGAAATAATTTCTTCAGGATTTGTTTCTGCAAATTTTGAAACTAGTTTTCCCATGTGTTGTTTTGCTTTGGGTCCAATTCTTTTTCTTTCCAGTTCAATTATAGGTTTTACTGGTAATCCTGCCCGCTTTAATTCTAAAATTTGTTCTAAACCTGAATCTGTATCAGTCTCTACAATGGAGAATTTTTCTACATTTAATTGAGATTGCAATAAATCTGATAATGATTCAAGTTTAATCTTTTGACCTTTTTTGACACAAATTTTTGCTTCATTTAATGGCCATCTTCTTTTTAATTTTCCTTTCATCCTTGCTGCAGATGATATGGAAACAACATCTTTCATAATATCAAATGATTCTTCAATCTCTTCGTTCACAAGTGATTTTTCATACTGAGGCCATTTGTCAAGTAGGATGCTTTGTTCTCCGTGAAATACAGTCTGATATAGATACTCACTGGTGAATGGACAAAATGGATGAATTAAAATATCCAGAGTTTTGAGTACTTCGCTTAGTACTGCATAAATTGACAATCTTCTATTTTTCTTGTCTTCATCTTCATCCCATAATTCTCCTCTAGTAATTGGAATGTAACTTTGACTAAGATAATTTATAATAAAATCATCAATTGCTTTTGCACTTTCATGGAATTTACATGTCTGATTTTTTGCTGTAATTTTTTGGATTAGTTTTTGCAGTTTTGATAGTAGCCATATGTCTGGTGATGTAAGTAAATCATTTTGTTTTGCCCATGCAATTGTGTTTGACTGATCAAAATTATCGTATTGGCTATTTTGTTTAAAATATAGGTGGAGATTGAATAATGTATTTATTACCTGATATGGCCTCGACATCAATTCATCTGTACTGAAACTAAGTGGTTCAATTGGACTTGCCTTCCACATAAAATAGAATCTTATCAAATCAACTGGGTATTTTTGCAATAATTCTGCACCTTCCAAAACATTTCCTTTACTTTTGCTCATTTTACCACCATTCTCATCAAGTACATGTCCTTGAAACAAAAATGACTTGTAGGGAGGAGTAGGACCATTGTTTAAGATTACATTTTCTATTAGCAGGGTATATGCCCATCCTCTTGTTTGATCAATTCCTTCAGTGAAAAATGGAGCTGGAATCTCATTGTCGTATTCCTCATCAGTCAACGATGAGTATGGCGCAGAACCACTATTGTGCCATGTATCTAAAACATATTCATCTCTTTTTGTTTTTGAGCTTCCGCATTTTTTACACTTTATTGTAATGTCGTCAATCCATGGTCTGTGCAATTCAAAGTCAGGACCATCAGGCAAGTTATCTGCCGCATCAACTATTTCCTTTCTTGAAAAAAACCAGTTTTTCTCACCACAATCCTCGCAGCCCCAAACAGGTAATGGACATCCCCATATTCTTTCTCTTGAAATACACCATGGATGTCTTTCCTTGATAATTCCCAAGAATCTGTTTTTTGGTTGCTCAAAAAAGTATTCTACACTTTCTGCTGCATCAATTGCTTTGTTGCCTAGTCTGTCTAGCTTGTAAAACCATCCTCTTCTTGCAAGCCATACGATTGGATGATGTGATCTCCAACAAAGAGGATACTTGTGTTTTATTTTTCCAATTTTTACTAGTGCATTACATTCTTTTAGATCTTCTACGATAACTCTATCTGCATCTCTAACAAACATTCCGTGATATTTTCCAGATTCTTTGGTAAATTTTACTTCGTCATCAATAGGACTAAAAATTTTTACATTTCTTTTATTAGCTATTTTGATATCTTCTTCTCCATTTGCTGGTGATAAATGAACTAGACCACTTCCTGTACTTGCATCAACAAATGTCTCTGAAACTGCAACATGAAAATTGTTTGATTTTGAGCATTCATTTAACTCTGGAATTAGATCAAGTAATGGGTGGATGTATTTTTTTCCTTCAAATTCAGAACCTTTCAAAGTTTTTTCAATTATATAATTTTCAATTTTCATCTCTATCATGAATTTTTCAAGTCTTGTTTTTCCAACAACCCATGTTTCGTTTTCTACTTTGACATATGCATAGTATTCTTCAGGTTGAAAACCGACCATTGCATCAGTAACCAGAGTAAATGGCATGGTGGTCCATACTATCAAAAACGCATCTTCATCAACTAGTTTTACTTTATAGTATAACGAAGGATCTTTTACTTCTTCATACCCTTGATTTACTTCTGCATGACTAAGCGATGTCTGGCAACTAGGACAATATGCAATTACTGTGAAATCTTCTTCTAAAATACCATTTTCATGTGCTTTTTTTAGCACTTGCCATTCTCTTTCAATAAATTCATCCCTAAAAGTCCAATATGCTTTATCGTGATTAAATGACATGCCAAGCTGCTCATCAACTTTTACCCATGATTTGTTGTATTTTTTTACAACTTTTTTACATTCAGTGACAATTCTCTCAATTCCAAATTGTTTTATCGCTTCAGTTTTTCCGCCAGAAACTCCTAATTCTTTTTCCACCTGCAATTCTACTGGAAGACCTTGTGTATCCCATCCTCCATTAAATTCAATTTTTTTTCCTTGTAATGTATTGAATCTGTACCACAAATCTTTGATGACTCTGCCTCTTAGATGTCCTGCGTGTGGAATACCGTTCATTGTTGGTGGTCCTTCAATGAATCTAATTTTTTCAGGTTTGTCTGATGCAAAAATCTGTTTCTCTAAATCAATAGATTTGATGTATTCTTTTACTTGAGTCTCTATTGATTTTGCATCAAACTTTGTAGAAAGTTCCATCTGGATAGAGTTTATTACGTTATTTTATGACTGTTATGATACTTTTATGGTGTCATAGGGGTAGAGGATCGTTCCAAAAAGAGACATCCCAATCTAATCTTTTCTTTTTTATTTAGAATGAATAATCTTAAATTGGATTATGAAATAATTTGTATACACACAAACGCTTATGGGCTTGCCTCCATCTTCTATAGAAAAAGCTCTGCGAAAAATCAAAAATGAAAACTTGCTAGATTTAATCCCTCTAGTTATGGCACCTAAAACACTGATCTGGATTTTGATATATATGTGGCATTATAAGGCTAAATTGATCTTTTGAGACTTGGATTATATAATTGAGCGAAAGATGATTTTTGTTGGTAAATATCCTAGTAGTAGGCTCCGGAGGAAGAGAGCATGCATTATCATGGAAATTATCTCAAAGCGATAAAGTTGAAACAGTTTTTACAGCTCCTGGAAATGGTGGTACTAAAAACAATGTCTCAATTGATGCCAATAATTTGGATGAATTATCTGATTTTGCTCAAAAAAATAATTGTTTTACAGTAGTTGGTCCTGAGGATCCTTTAGCTGCAGGAATTGTTGATAAATTTAATCAGCAAAATCTCAAAGTTTTTGGCCCTTCTCAAATGGCTGCACAACTCGAATCAAGTAAGATTTGGGCTAAGAATTTCATGAAGCGTAATAATATCCCAACAGCTAGATTTGAAATATTTGATGATGACCATAAAGCCCAGGACTATGTGAAGTCGCTTGATTACAAGGTGGTGGTAAAAGCTGATGGCCTTGCTGCAGGAAAAGGAGTCATTGTTTGTAATAGTGCAAAAGAAGCAGTAGATGCGATTCAAACAATTCTTGTCAAAAAAACATTTGGTGAGGCTGGAAATCGAATTATTGTAGAGGAGAGAATTGATGGTGTTGAGGCATCATACATTGCACTTAGTGATGGAGAAATAGCCATACCAATGGCTTCTAGTCAAGATCATAAGAGAATTTTTGATAATGATAAAGGTCCTAACACTGGTGGAATGGGAGCATATTCTCCTACACCCATTATCACAGATGTATTAGCAGAAAAAATACAAAAAAAAATTATTGATAAAACTATACAATCTATGAAAAATGAAGGTATTCTGTTCAAGGGTTTTTTGTATGCTGGAATTATGATTAGAGATAATGAACCATATGTTCTAGAATACAATGTTAGGATGGGTGATCCTGAATGCCAGCCCATTGTAATGCGAATGGATTTTGATTTGTATGATTATTTTGTTGCAAGCATTGAAGGTAAATTATCTGACCTGCCTTTTCCAACTTGGAAAAATCAATATGCTGTATGTGTTGTTTTGGCATCAAAAGGGTATCCGGAGTCATATGCTAAAGATGAAGAGATTTCAGGTTTTGATTTTATTCCAAATGAATCCTATGTTTTTCATGCTGGTACAAAAAAAGTAAATGGGAAAATTCTTTCAAATGGTGGACGCGTTTTAGGAGTTACAGCTTTGGGTGATAGTTTAGAAGATGCAATTAGCAATGCATATGCTGCATCTGATAAAATATCTTGGAAAAATAAATATTGCAGAAAAGATATTGGTAAAAAAGGATTATCCTATCTCTGAGTCTGAAAAAATCTATCTTCTGTTACAATCCAATTAATAATTATATCATGATCTGATTTTGGAATATTTTTCACAATTTGTTTTTCCAAAGTTAAGGCAATTGCTGTTATGTTATTTTCTGCTAGAAACTTATCGTAAAATCCATGACCGTATCCTAATCTTACTCCGTCTGGAGAAATGCCAACAGTTGGGATTAAAATTACATCTAGATTATTATCTGTTGGACAGTCATCTTTGGGCTCCATGATGTCAAATCTCCCCTTTTCTAGGCTCGAAAAATCCTTTATTTTCTTAAAATCCATCTTCTCCCCAATTACTTTTGGTAAAAATACTTCTTTTCCATCACTGATTAATTCTTGAATGATGTCTTGTGTGAAAATTTCACTTTGAATTGGGTAATATGCTCCAATTTTTTTAGCATTTTTGAATGCATAGATCTTTTTTAATTTTTTTTGCATCTTTTCACTTGCAATCTTCAATAGATCAAAAGATGTGTTGTCTCTTTTTTCTAAAAGAAGATTTCTGAGTGAATCTTTTTTAGGATTGCCTTCCAATTTGACTACTCAGTGACGCTGCTGTGATTGTATTTTTTAATAACATGGCAACTGTCATGGGGCCAACTCCCCCTGGAACTGGTGTTGCAAAAGATGCTTTTTTAATAATTTGTTCATAATCTGAATCCCCTACCAGTTTTTCTTGAAATCGTGATATTGCGACATCGATAACTATTGTACCCTCTTTAATCATCTCTGGCGTCAATGTAAATTTGTTTCTATCCCCTACTGCTGTTATTATAATATCTGCAGATTTACAAAACTCAGTTAGATTCTTTGTTTTAGAATGACATGTAATCACAGTTGCATTCTTTTCTAATAATAAGTGATAAAGCGGCTTTCCTACAAGATTGCTTCTATTAATTAGAACAATATTTTTTCCTTCTAAATCAATTTTATGATATTCAAACATCTCCATTACTCCAGATGGCGTACATGCAACAAGTGCTGCTTTTTTCATAGCTAACAATCCTACATTATATGGAGTCAACCCATCTACATCTTTTAGTGGTGAGATTCTTGATGTAGTTGTAAATTCATCTAGATGTTCTGACAATGGCAGTTGAACTAAAATTCCGTGTATCGAACTATCTATGTTTAGATTATCGATGATTTTATTCAGTTCCATTTGAGAAATATCTGAATCAAGTTTGTGATCCTTTGTTACAATTCCCACCTCTTCACATGCAATGTGCTTGTTTCTCACATACGTTGCAGATGCTGAATTGTCTCCAATCAAAATCGTGGCTAAACAAGGGCTAATTCCTTGGGTTTTGAGTTCTACTACTGCCTTTTTAACACTATCTTTGACTGATTGAGCAATTACTTTACCGTCAATCTTGATGCCTGTCATATTCTGATTTTGATTTGTATATATTTAATTCTTGGAATTCTTTGATGAAAATCTTAGCAAAGAAATTTAATGGTGATATTTGTAGTCATAACATGTTTGTAATGATGGCAGATGTTCAACTCAAAGACGGTGCTGAAGATGATTTCAAAAAATGGTTTTCAGAATCAAACAAAGTACTGGCAAACTTTCCAGGGTTTATCTCTAGACGCTTTCTAAAAGCTAATGATGGAAGCTATAGGATTATTGTTGAGCATGAAAGCAAAGAAACTTTCATCCAGATGCATAATAGCCCCGAACATGATAAACTTCATCCTGAGGGACATTCTTACATGAGTTCGCCGCCTGCAAGAAAAACATTTTCAATTGTTGCTGAATAACTTGAAACTTGATTATGACTTAAATTCATATCTTGAAAAAATTAAAAAAAGCAATTCTTATTTCCACACTTTTATTAATCGAGATAGTCTTGCTGCAGGTATTTTGGTTTTACAGCCAGGCGAGGAAGACACTCAAGAACCACATGATAGTGATGAGGTATACTATGTCATTTCAGGTGATGGTTTTTTGAAAATTAATGGCAATGATTACGCAGTTTCAAAAGATAAATTATTTTTTGTTGCAAAGGATGTGGAGCATTTTTTTCATGGTAACTCAAAAGAGCTTAAAATTCTGTATTTTTTTGGTTCACCTGATTCTTAACTTATGATGATTCTTCTTCCAGAAACTTTGACTCTATTCCTTGCAATTAAATTTACAGCTTCGGGATAGATTTTGTGTTCTTCTTTTAGAATTCTTTTTGATAATGACTCTTCTGTATCATTTTCTTTGATTTTGACAACTGCTTGGATAATTATTGGCCCTGTATCCATTCCTGCATCAACAAAATGAACTGTACATCCTGAATACTTTGCACCATATTCTAATGCCTGCTTTTGTGCATTTAGCCCTGTAAAACTTGGTAGCAATGCTGGATGAATGTTGATTATTCTATTTTTGAATTTTTTTACAAATTGTGGACTGATTATTCTCATAAATCCTGCAAGACATACAAGGCCATTTTCTGGTGTAACTCCATATTTTTTTAGGCTTGAGATAATTTTTTTGTCGTAATCTACTCTACTTCCTTCAAAACCTTTACTCTCAATAATCTCTGTTTTTATTCCTAATTTCTCTGCAATTTTTAGGCCTCTTGCTTCGGTTCTGTTTGAAATGACTACTGCTGGATTAATTGGGATCTTTTTATTTTTAATTGACTTTAGAATATTCTCCATGTTGCTCCCACGACCAGAGATTAGAATTCCTAGATTTAGCAACTAGTCAATACTGGATCAACCCTGCAATTTATATCAAATCCAATTATTCTGATTTTCATTGCCTAGAAAAGTCAGGATGAGTAAAAATGGAATCCTGTGCGAGGTTAATGAAAAACGTGTTTACTTGGATCCTAAAAACAGTGATACAGACGGAATCAATTTTGTATCTCATGCTCACTCTGATCATCTTCCAACTAAAAACGGTGGCACCATTTTATCATCAATTGAGACAAATGAAATAGCTAATCTTCGAGGCTTCAAAATGGAAAACCATGTAGAATCATTGAATGATTTTTCTCTAATTGACAGTGGTCATATTCTTGGTGCCAAGGGTTTGCTTTTTCATGATATCTTCTATACTGGAGATATCTGTACAAGAGATAGAGGTTTTCTAAAAGGTGCAAAAATCCCAAAATGTAAAACATTGATCACTGAATGTACCTTTGGATTGCCTGAATTTGTTTTTCCAAAAATGGAGGAAATTCAAAAACAAGTAAATGAATTAATTTCCGAACTTTATGGTAAAGGCATACCTATAATCTTAATGGGATATCAATTGGGCAAAGCACAAACCATTACACAACTATTTGGTCATTGGGCCCCCCTTTACTTTCATGATTCCGTTAAAGACATGAATTCACTTCATCAAAAATTTGGAGTTTCATTAAAGGATGGGATTGGTCATTCAGATGCTGAAAAGAATGGATTGCTTGAAAAAAAACCTTGGGTGATGGTGGCACCAATGATGTCAAGTAAAAATAAATTTATTCAAGATATGAAATCAAAATATGGAGCAGTAACAATTGGGTTTAGTGGATGGGCCCAATCTTCTAGATTTTCTTTTGGAAGAAGGACTGATTATTCAATTCCAATGAGTGATCATTGTGATAATGATGAACTTGTAGAAATGGTCATAAAATCAGAAGCAGAACAAGTTTACACAATTCATGGTTTTGTAGATGAGTTTGCCCAACAATTACGAAGGATTGGCATAAATGCTCAACCGCTAATGGGAAATTCTTTAGATGATTTTACTTAGTTGAAAATTTCCTGCACTCACAATTCTCAACTAGACATGTTTCAGTATTTCTAATATGATCATGTGAAAAATGCTTGCATTTTTTGTTTTTACATACCCTCCTTTGAGATTCCTTTTGTACCACTGATTGGGCAATTGCGTTTGCCTTTTCTTTTGAATAACCTTTCTTATCCATGTAAAAATGAACAATACTGTTGTACAGCAAATCTGGATTGAATTGTTTTTCTAACAAGGCAATGTCTGGTTAAAATACGTGTTTCTCGTATTAAAATTACATGATCCAACGTAGTATGTTGATTTTTGAGAATTCAATTAAATCTCCTGAAACTAGAAAAACATATCTTTATCATCTGAATAAATTTCTGAAATTCTTTCACATAAAGGATTATGATTCACTGGCAGGAATTGAAACTCCAAAGATGTAGGTTATGGTGGAGGATTAGACAGAAGAAAAGCGATGATGGAAAAAGAAAATATCGAAAAGAAAAATCTGTTTGACGGTTTCATGATTTTAATTGTTTTATCTTAATTATTAATCGTGTCATTGGACATTTTGCCTGGGTTAACTTTGTTAATTAACCAATTAATACGAACTTGAGTATGCTGTAGTGATAATTGACGTAAGTTTAATGCATTCAAAAATACGGTGGTAACAAATAATTGATACAAACGCACAAGTGCAAAGGAAAAAATGGCATGTGAGTAATCTTTGACTGGACTTTTAACAAGGGAATATGTCCATGGTGCAAGGAATACAAAAAACTATGAGTATGTACTAATTTTATATCTTATAGAAATACCTCTAAAAAATCCTGTTTGCAAGTCATTATAGTCTCTGGACATGCATAAGGCCTCATGCAATATGAAACATTCAACATGCTAACTTTGAATTAATAGTGATGATTTATCATGAGTCTTTGATTCCAGAACTTGCACATCGACCTGTTTTAAAATTTCAAGTATCTCAAATGGAATTTTGTTCAAATCAAAGTCTTTTTCAGCAGAGACATACACCGTTTCATTTCCTAATGGAAACTCCATTGTGATTACGTTTTTTCGGTAATATATGGAAAAATTCATCGGTCCAAGAGAGAAGTCAAACTCCAGCAACATTCTTGTGCGCATAGCAGCTTCCATGAACAGCATCTCACGATCCCTCTCATCGACATAAAACTGGATGTTATCTTTGGCTGCTCCCGTGATCAGGCGTCCGTTATCGTTTATGATTCCTGCAAATCTGATGTTACCATTAACGTCTCTGATTTTTTTGCACAGTTCCTTGTAAGGGAATTGAGCTGTTTGCATCATTTCTATTTTGCACCTTTCACTTGAGTTCTCTGAAGAAACTCTGACCATGATTTTGCATACGTGTTTACACATGCATGCTGATATTTGTCCCAAGAATCAATTTGTGACAGCTTGAACTGAATGTACATTTTTACGAAATTAGCGTATAGATCAATCTGAGATTCAAAAATATTTGCTGTAGAATTTAGGTAACCATCATAAACATTTAGAGTGTTTTGATCAACTTCCATTTTATCAAAATATTGCTTTTCAACCAAACTGCACGTTCCAAAAATGTCCTGTATCGAATGCAAGTACCTTGTGTACAAATCAGAATATTCTTGAAAGAGAGAAGGTATTTCAGACTCTAGCTTTTGTATTACATTTAATGTGCTGTCCTTCATAACTCCACAAACAGATTTTTTTTGGGATTCGCTATTTTTCTTAATTACATGTACTTGACTTGAATTTTCGTTAATTGTTTTTTCCATGTAATGATTGTGTGTGTTTTGCTAATAACCTTCGATTAACATAGTTAATCCATCCTTATATCCTGATTTTGGCATACTATACCAATATGAAAAATCCGTTTAGTAAAAGGAACAATTGTACACAGTGTGAATCAAAATTCTCAAACCATGATGATTTGGTAGTTCATGTAAGACACGAACATCATAAAACCATTCTAAAATGTGAGAAATGTGGTGCAGAATTCATTCATGAAAAAGATAGACTCCACCACGCAAGAAAGGAACGCGAGGAGGAGTTGCGAGAAAGATCCCACAGGGATTCATATCCGGAAGAATCTGGAAATACACAAGACAGGGTAACTAGGCATACCAGTCATTTTGATGACAAGTTATAGTTTAGTAAGAATTTTTGGAACTAGTTCAATCCATTAAAAAAATTATTTGTTTAGAATTTCACACTAAAAATTAATTATCCCTTCAGACCACCACTTTGGATTATTATGAATCCAATCTGGAATAAAGACGGGTTCATTAATTTTCTTGAGGTTTTCCTCTACTTTTTCTGGGTAAAACGTAACCTTAAACTCTCCACCATTTATCGTACCATACACGTCAATTTTTGTCCTACCTGGCTCTTGCGGTGTGAATTCTCCATAGTATATTCCTGGAATTTCAGGATCTTCATTCAAAGTCTTTTCTTCATCTCTAATCTTGACGTATACCTCCAAGTCATCTGCAATACCTGTAATGTCACTTTCACTTGCAGGAGAAGACGACTCAAAGTATACCACATCAGATCTTTGCTTGTCAAAGTCACTTGCAACGGTAATGACTACTATGGCATTTGGTTCATTAGCATTGGAGGTTCTGTCTTCCATCCGACATCGACTTTGTAGTCCCCTACAATCTGGGCTTTGTGTGCATATATTGGAATAATTTCAATCATTATCACGTTAATTGTAAATACCAATAATACAATTGCAAAAATTTTTCATAAATCTCATTTGTTTATTATAGTCAAAATTCTTAGAAAAGGCGTTTGGCACAAGAGTAGAATTTAAGTTCATTGTCTGAAATTTCATGCTGCAGATCAAATCTATGAAATTAGTTTTCAGGATGGAATATTCCACTTCCAAAAATATATTCGTCATGTTTTTTTATCCATGCTGACTCTGGTAGGAGTTTCTTATTTACGGGATCTTCTGAAACATATTCTATCCACGTTCCATCATCAGTTGCTAAATTATGAATAATTTCTTCAATGTTTTTTCCATCGATTTCAATAATTGCATCTATATTTTTTCCAATTAATGATTTATCCTCACCATGTGCTACTACAACCCCATCGCTATCTCTAATTACATATACGTAGAGTTCCATCCCGTGGAATTCAGGATCAACATCAATCCTTGGGAATGATTCTGTACCTATGTCATCATAAAGATCTATCGCGTCATTTACAAGACTAACTGCCATATCAGGAGTCTCTGAAAAACTATCCACAGGTTTAAGCTCGATGACTCCTGCAACAATTATTAAAATTACGATAGCGGTAAGAGATATTCCAAAAAACATTAACTTTTTCATAATACTCAGTTCATTCCTTTATTTTTCACGCTTTGGTTTTGAATGTGCTTTTATCATATGTTTTTTTGTTCTTTCTGGATCAGTAAATGCCATATTGCAAATTCTACATGTGTTTGAAAAGACAGTTTCTCTCTTTAGAATATTTTTTACCATATTCCTATTGAAAGGTAAATTTGTTTTCATATCAAAATTAATCATTCAACATTATAAGGCGTTGCTTAACATTGTTAATTACACAGATTTACAACAATAGTTAAAGTCCCATTAATACTATCGTCAACATTGGCAGAATCTAAAAAATACAGAGATAGAATTTACATTGTAAAAGACATCATTCTTACTCTTTCAGAATATGGCGAGCTGAATCAAACTTCCTTGTTTAGTTTTTGCGGATTAAATATTACCAAACACAAAGAGATTCTGGATAATTTAGAACAAAATGACATTATACAAAGAATAGAGACTGTTGAAGGAAAAAGAACCATAACAATTTTTAAAGTTACTCATAAAGGAATGAATTTTTGTCATGAGATACTAGAGCCATATGAGCAATTGTTCCCAAGGGGTGGAAAATCTTCACATTCTTCAGTAAATCTTGGATGTTTATTCTTTGTCTAAATGAAATTTAGATGTGATGTCCTTATCCAAATCCTCACGTTTCTTCATATAATTGTTGTATCTTTTATTCCATGTACTAAGAGATCTAAATTGTTGCACTCCTGCAACTAACCAAATTCCAGAAGTGACCAAAACGGCAGTCAGTAAAACAGTCAATAATATTGCAAATTCAGCCTCATTTTCTACCAAATGAAGGAATTTTGGGTGTGTCAGCAGGTATAGTGATATTCCTATTGCAAGGGGGGCCAAAATAAGTGCAGAGAATGAAACTCCCAACATCAATCCCTTTAGTTGCTGAATTTTTTCAATGAAAAGATCCATTGAACTTAAGATGTTATTGTTATCTGACAAATTCTTCCTCTCTCATATTTAGAAAATTTTGTTTTATGTGTTTTAAATTTATCATGATTAATGAGAGTGTAAATCTTTCAAATAACCTCATTTCTAATATATTATCTATTTGTAGTATATAGCGAATACTTAACAATGTTAATTCAGTCTTATTAAAAATTAAACTAACTACAATTATGAAGAAAAAAGTAGATGAAGACGATGATAATTTGGATAAAAGAAATGAAGATTGGTGGAGATTAGAAAAGTTTGAGATAGGACGGAGGAGATTTTGTTAAATATGACCTTTTGTTGTAAGGGAATATGCGATGACTTGGAGATAACCACAGTTTCAAATTCTCTACGTTATCAAGTAGGACAGAAAAGATGTACAATGTGTTCGATTTTTGTTGAAACAGAAAATCTAAAATGTCCTTGCTGTGGTGTACGTCTTAGAACTAAATCAAGAAATAGAAAACATGCAGTGAAATGATTATTCCAGTAACATTGTTAAGCATTATCTAAATAGCAATCTATCAATTAATGATTAATGCAGAAGCAATTACTCCAAATGGGAAATAATAATTGTACTGCAATCCTAGATACATGTACTAGTTTTGATTTTATGCCTCAAGACACATGGTAAAAAGTCCCAACTTGCTTCTGCATTATACTTTTAATTTCAATTTGAAGTATCTAATCATCACTTCTAAAAGACCATTTTAATTCGCCACTATTTTTGACAAATTCTTCTGGTCGAAGTTTGTTGTGATCACTTTTGATATGAGACATGTAAGTTTCAAGTGAAATAAAGTCTTGTTTGCAGATGGGACATATCTTACTAAAAGTCATAAAGAATATAGGAGAAAATCGTTTTTAGTGGTTCCTTAACAATGTTAATTATTTGATATATGTACCAAAATTATTTCTCGACATTTAATACAAAAAGAAAAATTTAAGCAGGAACCGTTCCACTGTTCTTGCTTTTGTGACTAGATGGTACCTCTTCCAGTAATTCTCGTCATTCCTTCCGTTGATACTCTTGGTCTTGGAATGTCTTCTAATCTGGAGGTGCGTATGCCTCTCCCCAGATGCACTGTAAGGTTTTTCTTGACTGATTCAAGACTGGTTTGTTGGAATTTTCTGTAAGCATCTCCTGCCCAGTTCTGTTCATCCACATCACTCTCTTCTGATGCGGTTCCGCGATTTTTGATATGTCGTATTTACATATCTGAACTAGGTATGCTTTTCTTTTAGGTGTGGATAAACAATGTTAAGGATTATCTAAATAGAATTTTAGTGTAATACAGACATATGAAAACAACACAAACTATTAGAAAATACAATGATATAACAAAAGAAGAATTTATTGAAGCAACACAAGAAATACATGAAAGTGAAACCAAACCGATTAAAATAATAGGTGATGAAGGAGCACCAACAATTCGTGAAGTGATCAGCAACCAAAAAAGACTTGCAACCATGATGGAGTATTTGATTCAAAAAACAGAGCAAAACATGTGATTGTCAGAAAAATAACAAAATTAATCAGTATTTCCTTTGTGGTTTTTTACTGCCAAAATGTTTTCGGCATCTTGCCCCTCCTGCAAAATCAAGAGAGTCTCAAAATCATTTTTAGCAGATTCATTTTTCATGGGGTTATCTGGATTGTACAACTTTCTTTATTTTAGTATCCTGTTGACTTGTATGTTTATCTGAAAAAATGTCACACTCTCCAAATGAATGTGTCACATAGTCGACAATCTTTCTTACGTTTACAATTCTTTCTGCAGATATCAGAAAATGATACTGCTGGTTTTTTAATGGTATGCTGATTATGACTACATTGTCCCGATAAGTCACAACATGGTTGATGCATCCCAGGTTTTCATCAAACTCTCCTTTCATAGATATCTCTAATCTTGATTGGATGTACAGCATCTGCCTTTGTTGATCATTGTCCAACGGTTGTATGGAATCCTTGAAGCTTCCTGCAACCAACCTTCCCATGGAATTTATGATGCCGCAAAACCTGATCTTTGGTTTGTCACATATAGACTAGCAAAGAGTGTCAAGAAAACTGAATTGCTCAAAAGTTGAAGGTGTTGCAGTCATGTGTTCACTATGCTTAGTTTGTTTTGAATATAATTAATTGCTGAACATTGTTCAGTTTGATTTTAAAGCAATTTCATCCATTATGATTTCATGATACCAACACCGTTATTGATGGCAATTTCTGTCATGAGTGGAAGCATAGGATCCGCAATAGCCGCAGGATTGTATTTCTCAATTAGACACAACAAAATGGGAAATTAAATCATTATTTCTTATTTTTAATCAGCAATAAAATCGCATTTGATACAAATATGTTGTAATAATTGACGATGTAAAATAATTCATTATAACATAAAAATTATCCTTTCAACTATTCATGCATTCTACTTCCACGTGGGTCTTTTTTCTATGGTCCTAACTATATCCCCAGCACAACATGTATGGGGGTGTATAAGGTTAAGGGGGTTATTCAAGACCCACGTGGAAGTTTATCATGGAATATTTTATCTAAATTCAAAAAAAAGACTCTATTGAGAAATCATATTTACTGTTATTCTACAAGTGATTTTTCTTCTTCAAATTTTATTCTCAATGATTCATTTGTACGAATTAAAATGAAATCCAATCTATTTTCAATTATTGTATAATACAACTAGTCTCTCTTGTTTGTTGCAATTAGATCATACGATTCTAAATCATAAGTCATTTTGTATACTTCCTGAAAACCTCCAGAAGAGTATCCTCCAACATAGATTATTTTGTTGGAGTGATCAAGAGCAAAGCTTGTGACTGTCAAATCTATATCTGGAATATTTTCCCACGATCCTCCAATGTCATCTGACTTGACCAGTCCGAATGTGTCAACAGAACCAAACAGTGTTCCTTGTTCGTCAAAAGACAGAGCAAATACGTTCAATCCCTTGTATGAAACATGACTCCAAGTTTTTCCTCCATCATTTGTTTTGTAGATTCCATTTGCAGTCCCCGCAAAAATAATGCTAGAATCATGAGGTGAAATTGCCAAGGCAGAAATGTATTCAGGATAGTCTATCGTAATCCACGTTTTTCCAGCATCAGTTGTTTTGAATAATCCTCTGTTTCCACTATCAAATCCCATGATCAAATTTGGATCAATTTTACCAACTGCCATGGCATGAAAATCTACGGGCGGTTCCAACACTGTTGCGACTTGCTGCCAAGTAATTCCGCCATCCGAACTTTTTATCAGGCCTGTGTTGCCTCCAGTTGAAGGATGTCCACTTGCATACAATGGAGCATCTTTATCATATGGAGCACTAAATGCCATGTAATCTGCCCTTATCTTGTCAACTTTAACAGGTGGACTGCCATTTCTGCTGTGATAAAAGTCTCCATGTGTTGCTATGAATAGAAGATTCGAGTCATTTGGATCTAACCCTAAACCGTGGATGTGTCTCCACTCCATCACTCTTGGATTTGGGACATCTTGCTCTTGATCTGTTCCTGAAGATAATGCAAAAACAACCATTATCCCTGTTAAGACCACAATCGGTATTGTAAATTTTTTCTTGAATTTTACCATTCGTATGTTGCTAAATTTGCCAATATTAAAAATCAGTGTCTTATCATAGTAAAAAAGAGAATTAGAAAATTACAAATGGTTTTTTATACAAAACATAGCATAGAATTACGAGCCGTACATGAAAATTCAAATTTCTTTGATTTTGTTTGCCTTGTTTTCAATCATGCTATTTGCTGGCAATATTGATTATGCTGATGCACTAAAAGCGCAAGGTTCATGGTTATCTCCAAAGAGTTTTGGCAAAGCAACATCAGATGTTGTTTGTGGTGATAAATTGTGCTCTGAAATACCCTCACAAGATATAGAAAAAATATCCAAAAATAAC
Organism: Candidatus Nitrosopumilus sp.; assembly: GCA_029864335.1. Lineage (GTDB taxonomy): Archaea > Thermoproteota > Nitrososphaeria > Nitrososphaerales > Nitrosopumilaceae > Nitrosopumilus. The sequence continues at coordinate 35,260 of JAOTTS010000018.1, forward strand.
TATCCCAAGTTAATATCTAAAACTTCCGTTGAGACGCTTTCCAATAATGATACGTTTGTACTGTCAGCAGATTTCATTACAAAAACAATCGATGGAAAAAACCTAGAGATGTATGGGTATAATGGTCAAACCCCTGGACCGTTAATCAAAGTAAAACAAGATGACACAGTTACAGTACAATTTACAAACAATATTGATTTTCCTACAACGGTTCATTGGCATGGATTAAGACTGGATTATACAAGTGATGGCGTACCAGGAATTACACAAGATCCGATTCAGCCCGGGGACACGTTTGAGTATAATCTCAAATTTCCAGACGAGGGCATTTTTTTGTATCATCCTCATGTGAGAACAGAGATGCAGATGGAAAAGGGATTTTATGGTAATATCTTGGTTGAATCAGACAAATCTCCTCAAGTGGATTATGAGATACCTTTGATTTTGGATGATGTTTCAATAATTGATGGCAGTCTTGAGAAATTCGAGCCAAGTAAAGTCACCAAAACGCTCATGGGGAGATTTGGAAATACCATGCTGATAAACGGAAAATCTGATTACTCCTTGGAGGTAAAACAAGGAGATATTTCCAGATTTTATCTTACCAATACTGCAAACACTCGAACATTTGAATTTGGAATTGAACAGCACAAGATGAAACTCGTTGGAGATGATGTAAGTCATTATGAAAAAGAAACGTTTTCAGATTCTGTAATTATCGCATCATCTGAAAGAAGAACTGTGGATGTTCTGTTTGACAATGCAGGAGAATTCAACATAATTCACAATACACCTGAAAAAACATACTTCCTTGGCAGAGTCATTGTTTCTCCTTCCGTAATAGAAGAAAATAACTCTGATTTTTACAAAACTGTAAAGAATCTGGCAATAATACAAGAGATAGATCCATTTAGAAAGTTCTTTTCTGAAGATCCTGACTTGGAACTTGAATTTGATTTGAAGACAACTACCACTGCCATGCAAAGTAACCATCCAGAAATGTCTGATAATGATGCCATGGCAATGGACAAACATGAACCACGATTTGAGCCAATAGAGTGGGAGGATGAGATGCCAGAAATGAATGCGATGTCTGATGATGAGAATACACGTTGGATACTCCGTGACGTTAAATCTGGAAAGGGGGGTTTTGATATTGATTACCATGCAAATGTTGGAGACGTAAAAAAAATCCGACTCGTAAACAGTCCTGATTCTGCTCACCCTATGCAGCACCCAATACATCTGCATGGCCAGAGGTTCTTAATTCTAAATGAGAATGGAATTCCAAATGAAAACTTGGCCTGGAAGGATTCGGTACTTGTACCTACTGGAGGCACAGTGGATATTTTGGTAGAGTTTTCAAATCCTGGCCAGTGGACCATGCATTGCCACATTCTAGAGCATGCAGAAGCTGGAATGATTACTGAAATTATCGTAAATCCATAACCTGAATCAAAAAACAAGTAATGCATCACCAAGGGGTAAATTACAAAAATGAATTTGAAAAAATCACATCGCCAAATTATTTGTCCAAACTGATCTAAAACAAACCATCCAAACCAGCAAAACCATCATTATCAAAATAAGACATAGTTTCTTACAATCTTGTTGGTAACAATAGATACAACTTTTTGAACATCCAAAATATGGATTTATTTCATATCGTGAATCACTTTGAATTCTTAATTACTTCGATTAGCTTTTCTTCAATCTCTTTTCCCATAGATTCCAACTCTGTATTTGATGCAACTGCAAGTAGTACTGTAGGCTTTGCCAAGCTGATGTAATGTTCTCCTTCTTTCTCATAAACTGCTATAGTACATGGGAGCAATAATCCAATATTGGGATCTGAATCAAGTGCTTGTTTTGCAGCTATAGGATTACAAACCTCTAATAGTTTGTATTGATTGGGGTATTCAATTCCTTTCTTTGCAAAGATTTCCTTAAAGTCTAAGATCCCAAGAACACCAAATTGTATTTCAGAAAGTTTTGATGTAATATCTTGAATTATTTCATCTATACTTTTTTGTGTTTTTACCGTATAGTTAAAACTCATTTTATCTTATTGATTTAACTGCTGCATAAAGTCTTGGTTTTGCATAATGTTACTCATGAATTGTTGATTAGTTATCATTGTATCCATCATATGTTGTCGTAGTTCTGAATCATTCATAATTGAACTCATCATTGGTCCCTGCATATTATTCATCATGCCCTTCATATTCCAAGGGTTATTCAACATCATTTCATTCATCTGTGCCATTAGTTCCGGATTATCTCTAATCTGACTCATCACATCTTGCATCATCTGAGGATTGTTTACCTTCCAATTATTATTGACTCCTGATTTCATCATTCCCATCTTGCTCATCATCTGTTTGTTTTTCATCATATCTTGCATCATCTGAGGATTATCCATCATTGTTTTCATCATATCTTGTCTTACCTGAGGATCATTCATTATGGTACCAATGTTAGCATTAGTCATGGTTGCCATCTTTCCTTGACTTGAATCCATCATGGAATTATCTCTCATTCCTTGTCCCATCATCCCCTGATTCATTCCAGTCATGTTTCCAGATTTCATCATACCTCCTTGCATCATCTTTCCTTGACCCATGGAATCCATCATTACTTTTCCTTTCATCTTGCTCATCATCTGTTTGTTTTTCATCATATCGTGCATCATCTGAGGATTATCCATCATTTTATCCATCATTTGCTGTCGTGAATTAGGATCACTCATCATGCTATTGATTCCTTGACTTGAATCCATCATGGAATTATCTTTCATCATACTCATTATCTGGTTATTGTCTCTCATGCTTTGCATCATCTGAGAGTTTTTCATCATGCTATCCACCATCTTTTGTCTCAAGTCAGGATCATTCATCATAAAGTTCATCATCGGGTTCATCTTTTGTGGGTTTTGTCTCATTGAAGATGTCATCTGATCAACTACACTTTGTGTGGTATTGGGATTATCTGAAATATCATACCAAAGCTTACTTGTATTTGGATTTTTCATCATGCTATTGGTTATACCTTGTAATTGTGATGGGTTGTTATTCATCATCATATTCATGTCAAAGATTCCCCATCCTCTATCTGCTAATCGCAAGGAAGTATCTGGATTGATACAAACTAGTGAACCAGTAGTACCTCGCATCATCATGACAAAATCGTCCCTACATTGAATTTGATTAGGATCATTTAGCATAGACATTTGTTGCCTTGGAGACATTGACATATTGCTTTGTGCAAGGACTTGTTCAGAAAGTAATGATAATGAAATAGTTGTAATGGCAAAAACTAGAATTCCGGTTAACAAGTAATTTTTCACACAGTTTTGCTGATATTCGTTAAATTTAAGTTATACTACAATCTCATCCTATGGAATTCAGATAGGAGTTTGTGAGTGATAGGGTATCAATATTTTTAATTTATTTTACAATTGTAAAGATACCAACTTAATTATCCAAGCTGATTTTTTCAATTGTAAAGATATCAATCTAAGTACGCCACATTCCTAAATCAAACAATGCTGAAAAATCATACCTGTGTAGTTGTGTGTAAAAAATACAACAGTATTTTGTGGGAGGTGATAATGAAATAATGACCGGAAAGATAGAGAATACTCCCGGATTGATAGAAGATAGTACCGGATTGATAACCGAAACTAATGACACAAAATACACTGCAAACTGGAGAAGAAAACGAAGCAGAGAAAGAGGCAAAGACAACAAGCCACGAAACTTCCCACTACATACAATGAAGAACTTGCCGCAGTTTAGAGACAAATCACATCAAGAAGTTAGACAATACATTCTTGAAAAAAAGGGAGTAGACATTGGAGGCAACTTTAACTTTGGAAGTTTAATGTTGTGTATTCTTGTGATACTTGTTGGTATTGTCGGAGTGATTGGCATTGCAAAATGGTTGCAACAACTACGAGAAACAAAAAATTAGAACGGCCTAATTAGGCATTTCTAATTTTCATATTATTTTTAAACCACATTGCACATAATATGCCTCATGGAAAACAAGTCATGTAAAATTTGCAACTCTAAACTAGAAGTAGAAAAAAGATGCAAATTCTGTAACGAACCAACAAGATTATTCTGTCACACTTGTGGGATAATGGCAGAAAAAAGAATGCATCCTGCATGCATGGTAATGGATGTCAATTCTATGTTGGCGCAAATCTATTCCCACTAGAACCATTTTTTTATTTTTATTTTTTTTAAAACTGCTCTTTTGTATTTCATATGATGTCTGAATTCCAAGATGACTAGGATCCACTTTGGCTTGATAAGATATATGGTCTAGATTTCTGATCTCTCTATTCACAGATTATGCTACATACATGTAAAAATATGGATAATATGTCCGAAAAAATTATATTATGCAATGTATGTTACATTAATTTAGTGAATAACATGTGGTTTGATACCGAATTTGACAAGATGTTTCAAAGATTGTCGGCCGCTTTTTTACTCCGGACGACGTCATTGAAACCCCAGGTAATGGCAAAGTCCAGACTTTTGGACCCTATTACTATGGCTATCAGATGACTGTAGGTTCTGATGGCAAACCCCAGATAAAAGAATGGGGAAACGTAAGACCAAACACAACTGCAGCTATTAGTAAATCAGGTACAAAACAACCTGCTGTAGATGAGATACTTGACGAAAAGGCAAAGACACTCAAATTGGTAGCTGAGATGCCAGGAATTGAAAAATCTGACATCAAGGTAAACATTGCAGATGGTGTCATTGACCTAACTGCAGAACGTGGTGAAAGAAAATATCATTGCAGCGTACCACTCAAGTACAATGTAGATGAAAACTCTGCCAAAGCAAGCTATGCTAATGGCATTCTTGAGGTACAGCTTAAAGTACCTGAGGAAAAACCAAAGGGGAAAACAATTCCTGTGATTTAGAGTGAAAAGATATGTCAAGCACTGAACTCAAAAGCAAAACACAAAGTACCTGGAACAAGATGGTGCATGCGCCTTTCAAGAAGGTAGTGGCATTTGATCTTCTATGCATGGCAATGGGAATGCCAATTGGTGCAGGAATTCTAGCAGCACTACTTTATGGTGCAAAACCTCTAGAAGAGCCAATACAAATGGCAATGAAAGTACTAGGAGGATAGAAATGCCAGACGAGTCTTGCAGAAAATGTGGGACTGAATTACAAATCAGGAAAAACTGCGATAACTGCAGTTCTCCGGTATTATTTTTCTGTCCCAAGTGCATGTATGTACCTGATAAACAAATCCATGTAGATTGCATGCTTGCAAAAAATCAGATTGTAATAATTGGATCTTAAGACCAACAACGATTAGTTACTTGGTGAGAGTTCCAATTGTATATCATTAACCAGAAATAGTATTTAGATCATTCTGAGAAATCATACTATTCTCTTTTAAACAAATTCTGTAGTAACCAGTTTAGGATTCATGCGGGTAAGAATCATTTAACCGACCATACCGTCCAAGGGGTGGGACAACTTTTGTCCATCCTTTTAAATTATCTTTTGTTAATTGATACAAATCACCTGGTGAATAAGATGAACAAATCATTCGTTCTTCTTTTATGCAAATTTTGCAAATACGAATCATGAGCAATCAAGACAATCAAAACAAATCAAGTTGGGAAGATGACTGAAATTATAGATTATTCTAAAACATCAAATTAATCTAATAAAATATGTTTTCTGTATAGTTATATCAGGTTAAGCAAACATGACATAGTACTTTAGATGCCATTCAGGTTGGAAAGTATCCTTTCAAGATCTTGTTTTTCATATCTCAAACTCTTAACAGTAGAACTATCCTACAGAGTCAATGAGAATTTTTTTACCATGATCTTGTTTTCATCAGAAATCTCAGAGGCCATAATTGCATCGTTTAGAGTCTTGGACTGGTGAGCAAGTTTTCTTGTATCTATTTTTGCATCTGAATTTTTTGCCAAAGAAATCTGATTGGTCAGTTCATCTCCAATTTCATTTAAAATTTCAGTTAGCGGATTTGATACAAGCTACATGCTATGTTATAGTCATTCTAGTTAATTCAGCTGCAACAAAAATTAGATTTACTGGATTGATTTGTGTGATTTTCTCTTGTTGGTTTTTCTATCCAGTTTTGGTTGCTTTTGGGTTCCCGTCTTTGGTGGAAATTCCTCATCTGTCTTGTTTTCAGTTCTAGATTTTTTCAGATTCTCACTGGTTTTTTCATTGATTTTTTCCATGTAGTACAATGTGGCATGTGCCTATCAAACAACCCAAGTTTTGACTTTATACATATCTAAATGACATTTAGATCAAGAATATATCTTACATTCACCATACTATATCATGACAAAAACAAAAAAGAAGACACCTCAGATAAACAAAAACAACAAGACAACACCTGAGAACTTGATCAAAAAGGAATACGATGAATCGTTGAAGGAATTGAAAAAAGAAATTAAAGAAGACTAAGATTATAATTTTTTAGATATTTTCTATATCTATCAATGTAACAGGACAAGTAACATTTTCAATAATTCTTCTTTAAACACTACCTAATGACAATAATTTTTTTATTCCCTTCATCTTTCTTCGTTTTGACATTACTATGAGATTCATTTTTTCTTTTTTAACTAGGTATTGGATATACAATAGGATGACTTCAACTGAAAATTTAGAGTAATACTGTAAGAAGGTTTTAGGTCTTCCAAATATTCGCTTTGTTGGAGTATTAAACAAAAGGGGAGACAAAATTGCAGGGAGTTTTAAAGAAGGAGTGAAGCCTTGGATATCAGATAAAGAAAATCATACGATGTATGTTCAACTAGTATTTGAGTATCTAATGAGAAAAGACTTTGATAAAGAACTAGGAACAATTGATCATATTGCTTCAAGGAGAAGTAATGTCACCATGATTAGTAATTCCAACTAATGAATATCTTGTCTTAATAACTGCTGAAAGAGATGTAAATGTTGAAGATATTATTTTGCAAGTAAATTCCGCATTCACTACACTTCTGGGCATAAAACCATAATCTGGTTTTACTTCGGTTGCTGTAATTATTATAGTACAGAAGCTAGTATTACAAGATCCCATTTCAAACCCCATTGATACAAAAAATACCTTTTCCTCTCCAAAAGGGTATCTTAATCAGGATAAGGTGAGAACAGCCATTGCAAGTTTGATTAAAAAATTATCAAAAATGTTCCAACAGAAAACCAGTCTTACAGGAGGTGATAAAAAAATAAGAACAGTTAATCAATTAACTGCTCTTCATACCAATCAGAGTTTTTAATCCTGACTGTGCAGACTTTATCTGTAGTTCAAGAAGTTTAGCTTTTTCTTCTAATTGATGAATAATATCATCATAGCCTAATTTCTCGTAGCGATTGATTTTCTGTTCTATTTGCGTTAGACTGCTCTTCAAATCATGCACTTTGGCATTAAATGAAGAAATCAGGTTATCGATTCCGTTATGTTGGAACAATGTCACATTAACAGATTCAGAATCCAATAGAATCTGGGTTCCATAAGTGGCACATTTTCCATACTTTATAGAATCAGAATTTATTGGTAATGGAATCACATCCAGATCCGATGTTACAAGTGCGCCTATTGACTCTCTGCTGTATTTGTTGTGGCAATAGTCAAAGGTTACGACACCAGAATCTTGATTCAAGTCCTGCACTGCAATATTTTTGATACCATTCTTGTCAACTACGCTTTGTTCATATGCAAATGCAATAGGTAACAATATCATTATTAATATCAACGCAACGACAATTACGTCCAATGCAAAGTTAGCAGATGTTACAAATCTGTAGGTTGGCATCAAAATCTTTGACTTGGTTTCAACCATATCTTTTGGAACATGCTTTTCAATATCATGTAAAATATGATAAATCATTTCAATTCACCACTTGTTTTTTCAAAAACGAAACATTCAGTCAAGAATAAACAACCAAACCAATACCTAAAGTGCTGGTTACAATGTTCCTGCAGTCAGCATGTAGTTATTTTATGATTGTTCCTTGTTGATTGTTTCTAGTTTGGATTTTACTTTTCCTCCGCCCCACTATGTGCAATACCTACTATTAAGACACATACCATTTGATTTCATTGTGTGTGATGACAATTTCCATCTCCCTTAACTGTCAATTCATACTATACATAACGTAGGTAAAAAAATGAACATTTATGATACAAAGACAATTTCCTGCAGAAGCTGCGGCAAGTCTATTGGTGAGATTGACTATGATGCAGAGGTAATTCGTCCTCAATGTGGCCAATGTGCGAATCCAATGCCTGAAGGGGACAATATTGCCTACACTGCAAGTTATTTCCAAAATAACCCTCCTCTGAAAAAATCAAAAATGATTGAGCCTTTAATACATTAAGGCTCAATACTTGTGATTAATCTAATTCATCCAAGTACTCTTCTTCATTTTCTGAAGGGGTGATAATAATTTGCTCAAAACTAATACCATTACACTGTGGGCATTCTGTAATTATTGTGACTCCTGCCTTTTTAGAAAACACATTCCCGCAGGACTTGCAAAATCTCAATTCATCTAGTGTCGCCATGAGAGAACAAGTGCATAATACTTATTGCACATAATGCAAAAATCCAACTTTGGTGAATCATAGAAGTTGAGTTGAATGTTTATCATGAAATACTAATTATTCATAGAAAGTAAAAGATGAATTATCCACCAAGTTTAAATTTACGAGATCATATGCTGCATTTGCCGTAACAAGGTTTGAAGGCAAAACCTAGTTGGATAATCCCATACGGAAAGAAAAACCTTCAATT
>JAOTTS010000038.1 GCA_029864335.1 Candidatus Nitrosopumilus sp.
TAAAAATAAGAAAAAAGAATGTGCTAAAAGATTCAGCTTATAGTGCTGCGTCTTCTGCCCAACCTTTGATGAAGATACCGTTTTTGTGAAGAGGTACTGGTTGTCCAGCAGTGTAATTCATTGGTCTCATCCAAAAGATTGATTTTGTTGGGCATACACCGATGCATGCACCATCAGAAATACATCTTTCTGGGTAGAAAACAAATGCTTTACCTCTCTTCCAGCCTTCAACAGGTTTTACTCTAAGGACATCTGGACCAAGAGTTGTACAGATTTCTACACATAGTGCACACCCGATACATCTTTGTTCATCAATGTCTGGAAGTATTGCTATTGGCATTACAATATTAAGATGGGTTGATTACTATTTAAACCATGATCGAAATTCATAACTCTGTTATGAAAAAGATCGATTCAAAAAATGTGCGCAGAATTTAGATTTAAAAATTTAAAAAACAAAAAGATAACGTGTTTTACACGTTTATTTTCTCATTGCATCTATTTGACCAGAAGTAACCCAGTCAAGTAATTCTGCAGATGAAGGATTTAGATCTGCTTTCTGATTCATCAGATTGTTAACCCAAATCCAGTTAAGTTGGTTTAGGAGTGGTTTGTTTGCTTCGTCACCAGCACGTGTTTTAGCGACGACGGCTTGATCTTGTTGTCCTAACCATTCTTGGAAGCTTCTTCCCATGAGGTTGAGATCTTAGCTTACACTAATTAAAGCTTGTGTAGATTCTATGACAAGCATAATGATCGGATAAACTCTAAGAAGGTTTTAACGTCGATAAAAAGTCATCATAATTCTTGAATGTTAAAGTTTTAGGAGCTGCAAATGAAGTTGGCAGATCTGGATTTTTAGTTAATTGTAACGGAACAAATCTCTTGCTAGATTATGGAGTATTATTTGGTAGAAGAGGATCACCCCCACAATATCCACTTCATGTAAAACCCAAAGATTTGGATGCAATAATTATCACTCATGCTCATTTAGACCATTCAGGGAATGTGCCATCATTGTTTGTTAGTGGCAACACCGATGTCTATGCTACTCCACCAACATTTGATTTATCAAAATTATTAATTGAAGATATGCTAAAAATTGAAAAAAATTCACATCCATTTGACCTACCTGAAGTAAATAATATGATGAAAAATGCAAAAGAGGTTGGATTTAAGCAAAAAATTACTAAATATAACGCAACTTTTGAGCTAAGAGAATCAGGCCATGTGATTGGTGGAAGTACAGTTTTAGTAGAATCAGAAAAAAAACGGCTATTTTACACAGGAGATATCAAGACTCATGGTTCAAGAATGCTTCGAGAGATGGATTTAGACATTGGAGAAATTGATTTGTTGATTACTGAGAGCACATATGCAAAAACGGAGCAAAAACCTAGGAAAGAATCAGAAGCAGAATTAATAGAATTTGCGAATGAGGTAATTGATAGAAAAGGGATATTATTTATTCCATCATTTTCAGTTGAGCGTTCTCAAGAGATTGCATGTGTTTTGAGGAGTGCAAATTTTAAACATAAAATCATAATGGATGGAATGGCATTAAAAGTAAATGAAATTATGCTTAGATATCCAGAATATCTAAGAGATCCAAAAATATTTTCAGATGCAATAAAGAGTGCAACTTCAATTACAGAGCATGCAGATAGAAAACGAGCAATGGAAGAACCATGTGTTGTAATATCACCAGCAGGAATGTTAGTTGGCGGGAATGCAGTATATTATTTACAGCAATTATCTTTTGATAGTAAAAATGGAATAGCTCTTGTTTCTTATCAAGGAGAAGGAACACCAGGTAGAAAATTGTTAGATACTGGAAAGGTTTTAACTAGAGGAAAAGATCTTAATGTAGAAGCAGAAGTAAAACAGTTTGAATTTTCAGGACATGCAGATAAAAAAGAATTATTTGATATGATCAAAAAAATCAAGGGAAATCCCAAAGTCTTGACTGTTCATGGTGATTCTGAATCATGTGATATATTTGCACAAGAGATTCATGAAAAATTCGGTTTAGAAGCATTTTCACCTGTAGTTAATGATGAAATAACTATCTAAGATGCAAAAAAATTGTACAATAAATGTTGAAAATTCAATCAATAGTGGCCAGGTATTTCTTTGGAAAAAAAATAGAGATTATTGGTATGGAATAAATGGTCAAGATGTTCTTCGTGTAGATAAAAATGGAGTTATCAATTCTTTTCAAAATTTAAAAATAGATTTTTTTAGAAAAAATGACAATTTAAATGAAATTATTAAATCTATTTCAAAAGACAAAATAGTAAGAAAGGCTGTAAAACAATATTCAGGGTTAAGAATTCTTAGACAAGATCCTTTTCAATGTTTAATTTCATTTATTATATCATCAAATTCCAATATACAAAAAATCAAAATGAGTTTAGAAAAGTTATCAAAAAAGTTTGGAATCAAAGTCATATATGAAAATGAAGAGTTTTTTTTATTTCCAAAGGCAGAAAAACTTTCCAAAGCATCTATAAATGAAATAAAAAGCTGTGGCGTTGGATATAGAGCTAAATTTATCAAAGAAGCAGCAAAGATGATTTTATTAAGTAAAATTGATTTTGAAATCTTGAAAAAATGCAATTATCAGGAAACTAAAGAAATTATTCGTACAATTCCAGGAGTTGGAAATAAAGTTGCAGATTGCATAATGTTATTTTCATTGGAAAAATTAGAAGCATTTCCACTAGATAGATGGATGATTAGAATTTTAGAAAAATACTATTCAAACAAATTTCAAATGAATACTAAAACAATTACGGAAAAACAATATGATATTTTACATGAAAAAATTCTAAATCATTTCGGACCATATGCAGGTTATTCACAACAATTTCTCTTTAAAATGGAAAGAGAGAATTATCAAAGGAATTGGCTGTAAACCCTTAAAATGGTATTTAATTGCTAGATTTTTGGGCCTATAGCTCAGCATGGATAGAGTGTTGGACTTCTAATCCAATGGTCAAGGGATCGAAGCCCTTTGGGCCCATTTAACAAAATTATTTATGCTAATTCAGATGTAATGTTTTGTGAAAGATATAGAATTCAAACTTGATTCAACTGAGATTCATCCAAATTCAGAAATCAAAGGAACAATTTTGGTTTCATATCCTGGAAGATATGATGGAGTTGTAATAAACACACAAATTTTAGATTCAAATGAGCACATAGTATACAAATCATACAATGGAAAAAACATATCACAGAATGTTTCAAGATTATTCATCAACAAAGATGTGATGCCGGAAAATAAAGCAGAATTTACTGCATTGATTAAATTTGAACCAAAGCAGGAACATGAAGTAAAATTTAGAGCATCAATTATTGAACAACACAAAGAAATTGAGAGTCAAATAATATTTGCAAAGTATTCTAACTAGAATCTACTCTTTTCTACAATTAAAGAGCCTGTCATCCATGGATGAGGTTGACAATGATAATTAACTTCTTGCGGTTCAGTAAATAAAAATTCATAAGAATCGCCGGGTTTGAGAACACCAGAAGAGCCGAAATCACCACTATAGCTATCAGAATGTCTGTGGTCAGGGGTTACAGTATGTGCAGTATCGTCATTATTTTGCCAAACTACTAAGTTAGTGAATTCCAATGTGGCTGTTGCTTTATTTGGAACATAGTTTTCATTGCCTTCAATCACAGCACCGAGAACAATTTCAATTAGAAGAGTATCCTCAGGATTTAAGATATGTTCTGATACTGATGGTTTTGCCAAAGATTCTGGAAGATAAAATGAGGTGTAAAAGACAAAAGTTGCAGACATGCCAATAATTAGTGCAATTAACCCGATTCCATAAGCATGACTTGATGTAGGAGCACTCATAATTTTTTTACGCCTCTCAAGTTCTTATAAAGTTTATTTAGAAATTTTGAGATCATGGTTTGTTAAGGTCTCCAGAACCAAGATTTGGATTGTTATTAGCACCGACTCCTAAATCTGCTTGAGTCTTGGGTATTGGAACCTCAGGTGCTAATTCTTTTGGTTCAGGTTTTCCTTTGGGTAAAGAATCACCTTCGAGAAGTTTACTTTGTTCAATAGATGCATCAGGTTCTGCAAGTTTTGGTTTTTCTTCTTGCACTGGGGCAGGTGGTGGTGGTGCATTCTTTTCTTGACTTAATGAATATCTGTAGATGTGGAAGAATGCTGCAAATACTAACAGAATAATTCCAATAAAGAATAACGAAATGTTCTTCATTCCAATTAATGCTGCATTGTAGGCTGCAATGTTGAGGAATACTTGGAATGCCAATAATGCTACTAGTAACCAGTTAATCCATTTTTCAGAAAGATTGATAGTTGCTACCTTCTTTGGACCAGTACTTTTTGCAAGTTTTGATTTTCTTTCAGCTTCATTTGCAAGTTTAATCATCATGTAAGTAAATCCAAATCCTAGTGGCACCATCAAAATCATTGTAGAGTAGAAGAATATTGGATCAATTACCAAACGCTCTACTAATGGAACTGATACATCTGGTGAGATATAGAATCCCCAATATGTCGTAACCATGATTTGAGCAAGGCTAGTAATACCAAATGCTGTAATGATTGGTCTGTCTCTCCATGAAAATTTCTTGTATCTATCTATGAATGGTATTAACACCAATGATATAATGAATAGTAAAGGCCATAGCAATCCTGTAACAAACTTGTCATATTGGGTTCTCATGAATGCATAAATTCCAGTAAGATACCATTCAGGAACTGTTACACCTGGCGGTACCGTGGGTTCAAACTTGAATCCCATATCAATTGGGAACACACCACCAGTAATCAGAATTGCACCGCCTATTGCCATTACCATTGGTACATCAAAGACCAAGAATCTTGGGAAGTGAACTGCCATTAGTCCTAACATGACTATAGGTAACAAGAATACATGTTGAGCATAGAATCGTAATACAAAGTCTGAGAATCCACTACCTAACGCCGCATCACGAATTGTCGGTCCTACAACAGGAATAGATGTTGTCAGAGAAGCTGCAATACTAATTGCAAGTTCTGCTCTTTCACTAAAAATAACATCATATCCAGTAAATGCTTCAAGAATTGTAACAACGCCAAGAATGACTCCAGTCATCCACAAGACTTCGTTTCTAATTTTGTATCTTCCACTAAAGTATTGATAATACATGTGAAGAACAGCTAACAGTACCATTGCATTGGAACCATGATAGTGAATATTTCTTATGTGAAAACCAAATGGCACTTCATCATTAATGAATTGAACACTATCCCACGCTCTATCTAACATTGGTTGATAGTAAAACATGAGAAGAGCTCCTGAAACTCCAAGGATGATAAATACACTAAACGTTAGCATTCCCAAAAATCCAAATGGACTTACAAATCTTGCAGGAAATGAAAACTTGATTGCAGTAAAGATAGTTCTATCTACGCCATCCCAAAGCCAGTAAAAGAAGCCTACAGCTCCAGTTCTTCTTTCAAGTGAAACGGCCATATCCAATTACTCCATTATCATTTGCATTAAACTTTGGTGGTAAAATAAATACAAATCCGTCAGAATCAATTTCTAATGTTAGTTGTGGCAAAGTATTTGACGGTGCAGCTTGCACTGATGCAGGACCAACAAATGCGGTTCCTGTCATAGGATCATACATACTACCATGACAAGGACACTCACCTCTTTTTCTTCCCTCATCTGGCCAATATTTCCATAAACACCAAAGATGCAAACAAATCATACTATATGCTCGAATAGCATTTGAATCTTTTTTTCCTCCACCTAATTCTTCAGGAAGTCTAATGAACTGCCACTTACGAAATGCTTCAGCATCAAGTGCAGCATCACCAGTTGATGGATATGTGATTACTTCGGCGTGATTAATTGGATAAGTATTGATATTTGCTTGAGTGCCGTCAGGCAAAATTACTGGAACTTTTTCAAGAGATGCCTGGTTTGGATTTGGCATGTAATTGCCAAATGGAACAAATGGAGCAAATGCTAATCCTGTTCCTGCGGCTCCCATCAACTTTAGAAAGTCTCTTCGGGATAATCCGCCAGACTTTTTTGTCCCAAGCTCCGACATTCAAGCTGAGGTACTCGCCAAATTGCTTATAAACCTTGTTCAATTATTTGGAAGGTTTTTGTCTAATGATGAAAATAAACAGTATTCCGATCGCAATACCAATAACAACACCAATTGCAATTCCTGTACTAAAAGATGAATCTGATTCTAGAGTTAAATTAGACTTATCTTCAATTGGAGTTTTAGTTTCAGAGATTTTTACAGGTGATGTGGCATTGTCTTCTTTCATGTTAGAAACAATAGGTTCAGTGTAGATTTTTTCATTATAAGATATCATTTCAGGGGAAATGTTTGTAAATTTAGCTGCAAGTGTAATTGGTTCAGTTGTTGAATTTCCACCAAACAATGTTGAATGAGTCAAAAGTGTGTAAGTACCTGTTTGATTAATTGGGACATAAATAACAGTTGAAGTATTATCTTTATTTTTTACAGGGAAAAAACCTCCACCTTGACTGAAAAGAGAATTACCTAACCAATCAAGAGAAGGCCATTTTAGAAAATGACCAAATACACCTGAAGGAACATTGGTTTGTATTATTTTTCCGGATGGATCCATTACAAATACTGCAAGATTTGTATCATCACTAATCCATGATAGTTCAATTGCTGCAGAATTTATTGATTCATTTTGAATATCAAAATAATATTGTCTCCAGTCACCTGCCATGTATCGATTAACCATATCAAATGCACCTTTAGTGTATCCATTTCCATAAAGTACATCATCACTTTGTTTTCCTTTAATCAGTATTTCTGTCTCATTTTTAGTTATAGGTTGTTTCATCACAAAAGATACCGGGGCGTTTACAGTATGTCTATCACTTTCAAAAGTTAAAAATCCTTGATAAACACCTGTTTGCAAATCATTTAGAGGAATCAATGTAACATCAAGAGTAGTAATTTCTTTTGCTGGAACAGATATTGTTTCAGATTTAGGCCATAACAATGACCAATTATCTTTTTGATAATAACTGGTAGAAATAGTATAATCCATAGAAGTTGAATTTTGTTTTGTGTCACCTAACCAGTATGAATATCGTGTAGGTACTGGATAAACTCCAATTAATGGAACACCATCAAACTTTTCGTTAGGTTCTGAAACTCTTAATTCTTGAACTGTTCCCCAAGAACCAGCTCTGTTCACCATAGATAATTCATCACTTGTAATTTTTGTATCATTATTGTTATCAAGCCAATCATAGAGATATAAAGAAGAAATTTTTAGATCATCGGCATATACATTAGATGTACTATTCATGAAATCACTAAATGGAAAATTAATATTTATTATCATTAGTGATGAGTTATCAGGAATTGGATTTTGTTCATTAAAAAAATCGCCAACCGTTTCATAATTGGTAACATCAGATAGTTTGACATAGTTTGGAATGAATGTATCAGTTTTATTCAAAATAGAGTCTTGTTGGCGTAGAACTGTTTTTCCATCATATTGAGTTTTTGTGATTAATGACAAAGTTTGAGATTTAACATTAATCGAGAGAGTATCATTAGTTGGATTTTCAATTGTAAATGTGGCAGTAGTTCTATCTCCTGGATTTAATTGGCCACCAAACCAACTAGTCATAGGAAGAGAATTTGAAGGAAGTTGAAATTGTTCAAATCCAATTGTAGTTGAATTGATGTTTTCAATTGCAGGTTCAAGAATCTTTTTGATGTTATTATATGATGCATCATTATACACAATGAAAACTCCATCATCCCCGTGAACATAATTTAAAGCAGTTTCAACATTTACTAAACCGGAACCTTGAGTGAAAGGATCATTTTGAAGATCAGTTGCAGTTGACATTAAGATATTTTTAATCATAAATGGATCATAATCTTGAGATTCTTTTCTCATTTGCTCCATTAAGATTGCGGCACTTCCAGAAACTAATGGTGCGGCCATACTAGTTCCCCCAAATAATGAAAAAGATTCATCTTTGGAATCTTTTTTAATTTTTAAAACATTTGATGGAGTAAAACCATGAGCTCCAATACTCATTATGTCAGGCTTTGGATCTCCAATAGAACCAGGTCCTCTACTTGAAAAATCTGCAACCTGATTATAATATGTCGTAGTATTCCCAAATCGTGGTTGATCTTTGAATGGACCATATCCAACAAATACATTGTTAGTAGTTGCACCAACTGAAATTCCAAAAGGCGATACATTTGGCAACCCAATTGTTCCATATCCATGTCCGGAATTTCCTGCACTAGAAATTATTGTAATACCAGGATAATCATCATCTAAAGAATGCGGAGTTACAAGAATAGAGAGAATCAGTGATAAGACATCCATTCCAGGTGATGTATTAAAAGAAGGAAAATTTGACACCCCCCAACTATTAGAAATTATGTCGACTTTTGGTTTACCTGAAAATTTCCAGTCATGATCTTTGTTTTCAAATCCAGCAGACCACAACCAACCATAAACTGTATCTCCAAACCACAATGCTTTTACCGGCACAATCTTTGCATCAGGAGCCACACCGATAATAGAATGTTTTTCTGTAGTGTTGTAGATATTATAGACTTCCTGGCCTCGTGAAGTAATAGATGCTGCACTAGAAGTTCCATGACCCATAAAATCACTCATTAGACCAAAAAAATTACCATCTGAATCCAATGCAGGTAGCAACGTACCATTAATTGCTTGTAATGAATCATCAATGTCAGTTACATTATTTTTAATTACACCAAAAACATCAAGTACTTGTGCACCAAATGTTCCTGCACTATAATCATTTTTTCCATCGTTGTTTGAATCATAGACAAGAAATTCTTTACCACTTCCCAACACAATTGGTTTTTCGTCAGTAAAATCAAAATCATAGTTTGGTTTCTGACCTTGCTTTAGATCATATCTAGTATAATCTTCCCATGAGGTACTAAGATCAGGAATCATAGTATCATAAACTCCTGGAATAAATGAATCAACTACTAGAACAGGTACAACCTGAATTCGAGTTAATGGTCCTTGCAATCCACCCTGATAGATTACACCAAGATGGTATACTCCACTTTTTGATTTGATATAGTTTCTATTGTTATCACCAATTTTCATATCTTTGTCTAATGTTCCATTAAAAATTGGAGATGAGCCAAGTTTTGGAAAAAATGAATTATAAATTGGAATTTTGCTTCCGTTGCCACCTTGAGACACATCAAGAAAGACTCCATCTTTATTTACATATACTGATGAAGTCATGTCTGGTGGAATTGGTTTACTGTAATTTCTAATTATTTCATTTTTATCAATATATGCAAAGAAAGTTGCATTTGTTAGAACAATACCCTGTCCATCTGGATCAAGCATTATAGGATGATTGATTTTATCTCGTGCAAGTGAATGCTGGACATCAGGATTTGAAAAATCAACTCCGGTATCTACAATTGCAATTATAGTGCCATTTCCTGATGCATCATATTTTTTTTTAGCAATACTTGAACCTGTAATTTCACCTATTCTTGAAGAATCTGAAATTACATTATCTGATAAATGAAAATCTAATTTAGTGTCTTCAATAACATAGTAACCCTGTGAAATAAGATTAGATGCTGATTTTTCAGAAAGAACAGAGACATAAAAAAATCCATTATCATACTGAATACCATATAATGAGCTATTTTTTAAAAAATCAATATCTTGTGTGTTGGGTCCAAAAACTAAATATCTTTTAAAATCATTTTCTGTAAAAAAATCAGAATCTATATCTAATATTTCAGAATCAAATATTATCGGAGATTTGAATTCATCTAAAATCACATCTCCAGAAGTTAATGCATAAGAATTTGTCATGGTTGAAAGAAGTAGGATAGAAAAGAAAATAGCCACTTTGGGCATTAGTTAATTTATTTTTCTTGTATTATTATAACTATCTTCGCCTAGTAAGAATTGCTACTTGTAGTGCAACAATTAATCCAATTGATGCAATAATTGGAAACATTAATGCATTTAGTTGAGAAGAAGCTTCACTAATGAATTTGACAGAAGTTGTAATTGTTCCAATGTTTTCTTCAATCTGAATGCTGGCACGATCTAAAGTAGTGTCAAATCCCGCAATTTCAGATTTGAGGACATTAAGTTCTTTTGATGTATCATCCAAAACAGAATTCAGCGTAATTATTTGATCTGATATTCCCCCTAGATCTTGACTTAGAACATTAGTGGCTACAGAACCATGAGACGTTGTTCCTTGACTGAATGCAACAACATGAAACACGTGAGTTCCTTCTTCTCGTGGGATATAATCTACAAAGTATAATCCCTGATGAAGTGTATTAAATGAATTTGATAAAGGGATAGAGACTCCAGAGGGAAGGTGAACATGCGTAGTTTCTAGTAATTCAGATGGTTCATTTCCAATTAAAAGACCATCACTAGTAATTTGTACAAATACTCTGATTGGGTGGTTAATTGCAGCAATTTCAGGTGCAAAGACCAGAGTATTTATGATTCTTTCAACAGGCACATCAAGTAGTTCTGTTGTAGATGAAAATTTTACATCGATTTTTTGTGAGATACCATTTTGCTCTGTACTAATAACTTCTACAGTATATGTGCCATATGGAAAATTAGTTGATGGTTGTGGCCAGGTTAATAATCCATAATTAAAAGAGCCATCAGATTCAGTAGTTATTTGATCAAATTTTGCAATAGATTCATCTGGAGCAAAAATTCGTATAATCAAATTTTCTTCAGGTAATCCTTTTCCATAAACTTGCAGAGTGTGTGCAGGGGAGTAAACTTTACTATTTGTAAATAATTCGAGTTCTTCTGAAAATGAATTTGGAATATTTACAAATAGTAAAACAATCAAAATAGGAAATACAATTTCAGATTTCATTTTAATTAATTGTTGATTCTCTCCTAGATATTACTTCTGGAAAAATTGTCTACAACTTACGTTAAGGAGTATTCAAAAAAAGAAAAAAAGGATAATGTGAACTAGTTTTATCTTACAGTGATTGTTGTGTTAACTGGTGGTGATAATGCCGTAGGATTATCAACTGATTCCCATACAAATGCGGTTGCTGTGTAAGTACCACTTTGAGTTGGAATCCATGATAATGCTGGGCTGAATGATTGACCACTAGATAGTGAACCTGTAATCCATGCTAATGCGACTGTAACACCGTTACCATCCTGAATCTGTACCAAGTATGCAAATGATTGCTCTCTATCCTGACCATTTGCTAAGTCAGCACTGATTTGCACCTGTTGATCAACTGAAACAGTATCTAAACTGTTACCGAATGCATCAACTGTTCTCAAGTTAGCAGCTGGTGCTCTCTCGAGAGGTGGTACAACAGTACCGATTAGTGAAGTGGCAGTAATATCAAGTTCATCTGCAGTT
>JAOTTS010000039.1 GCA_029864335.1 Candidatus Nitrosopumilus sp.
ACATCTGCCTTGATAACTGAAACCGTAATTTTCATGGTTTACATCTTTATACCTTTGATTTATGTGTATTTTTTTTAATTTTGTAATGTAAAATTAATTCAAAAAAAATATAATTTTCTTCAAAAATTCATAACAGTAATAAATGCCCTCAGATACGCTGTTGATATGGCAGATAAACCACATTTGAACCTGATTGTTACAGGTCATATTGATAATGGAAAATCCACAACTATGGGTCATTTCTTGATGGATCTTGGTGTTGTAGATGAAAGGACAATTGCAGCACATGGAGTCGAATCCGAGAAGACCGGAAAAGGTGATACTTTCAAGTATGCATGGGTAATGGATAATATTAAAGATGAAAGAGAAAGAGGAATTACAATCGATCTAGCTTTTCAAAAGTTTGAGTCTCCAAAGTATTTCTTTACTTTGATTGACGCTCCTGGTCACAGAGACTTTATTAAAAACATGATTACTGGTGCTTCTGAAGCTGATGCAGCAATTCTTGTACTTTCAGCAAAAGAAGGTGAAACTGATACTGCAATTGCAGCAGGTGGACAAGCAAGAGAACACGCATTCTTGCTTAAAACACTCGGTGTAAGCCAACTAATTGTTGCAATCAACAAGATGGATGCAGTAGAGTATAAAGAAGACGCATTTAACGCCGCCAAAGAGAAAGGCGAAAAATTGGTAAGATCTGTAGGTTACAAACTAGAAAATGTACCATTCATTCCAGTTTCTGGATGGAAAGGTGATAACTTGGTTAAAAAATCTGAGAACATGGGTTGGTACAAAGGTAAAACATTGCTTGAAGCATTTGATGACTTTACCGTTGCTGAGAAACCAGTTGGAAAATCACTACGTGTACCAATTCAAGATGTTTACACCATTACTGGTGTAGGAACGGTACCAGTAGGTAGAGTTGAAACAGGTATCATGAAAGCAGGACAAAAAATTATTGTCATGCCTTCTGGTGCTCAAGGTGAAATTAAATCAATTGAAACACATCACACAGAAATGCCATCTGCAGAAGCAGGTGACAACATCGGTTTCAACCTCAGAGGTATTGAAAAGAAAGACATCAAGAGAGGTGATGTACTAGGTACTCCTGATGCACCACCAATGGTTGCAAAAGAATTCAAAGCACAAATTATAGTTATTCACCACCCAACAGCGATTGCTCCTGGTTATACACCAGTAATGCACGCACACACGGCACAAGTCGCAGCAACTATTACTGAGTTCCTCCAAAAGATCAACCCAGCATCTGGTGCAGTTGAGGAAGAAAATCCAAAATTCCTTAAAGTTGGTGATTCTGCAATTGTTAAAATCAGACCGGTGAGACCAACTTGTATCGAAACATTCCAAGAATTTCCTGAAATGGGTAGATTTGCCCTTAGAGATATGGGCGCAACTATCGCAGCAGGAATTGTTAAGGAAATTACTGAAGAGTACAAACCATAGGCGGATTTTTTATGACTCAAACCGCCCGTGTCAAACTCACCTCAACCAGTCTACCAAAGTTAGATGATGTTTGCGGTGAAATCATGGGTATAGGTAAAAAAACGGGTGTTAAAGTTAAAGGTCCAACCCCACTTCCTGTGAAAAGATTACATGTTGCTACTAGAAAATCACCTTGTGGAAGTGGTACTGAAACTTATGAAAAATGGGAAATGAAAATGCATCGTAGAATTATCAATATCAATGCTGATGATAAAGCTATAAGACAACTAATGAGATTAAAAATTCCTGATGATGTATACATTGAGTTATCTTTGACATAATCTGGTAGCCTTAAATTATAGAAATTTTGATGATAAATATGGTTGAAGAAAACTTTGATGATGAGAAAGTAGAAGAAACTCCTGTTGAGACATTTGAAGTAAACTATTCTTGCCTACGTTGTGGAACTACAGTTTCAAATACTGAGTTATCTAGGTTGCCTGAAATCAAATGTATTTGTGGGTTCAGAGTGTTTACTAAGGTAAGACCACCAGTAGTTAAAACCATTAAAGCAATCTAATTTATCTGTCTTTTTTGTAACTATGTTCTCTTTGTAAATGAGTTCTCATATCTTCCATGTTTGAGAAAAATTTGTTGCACTCTTTACAATCATACTGTAAATCTTTTCCATGAACAATTTGTTTGTGATTCATGAATTCTTCTTCTTTTGAAAATTTTTTATCACACACATCACATTTTATTTTTTTAAAAAATCCCACTTTTATCTAAACTCTGCTTTCTTTTCATCCCAACATCTTCTACATAATTGTCCTTCAATTTTCCAATGTCCTTTTGGATTGTATCTTATCAAACCCATCTTTCCTGCACATAATGAACAGAAATTTTTCTTTTGTCCGTGACTTTCTTCTTTTTTATCAAAACATTTCTTACATAGCAAACCTTCCATGTCCCATTGCCATCTTGGCTCCCACAAATCTGTAATTTTTTGAGTTTCACCACATTCTACACATGGGTGTCTCACTTTTCCTTCATAATACTCCTTAGATTTTTCAAAATGACAGTCCCCACATAGTACTCCTTTGATATTCCACTCTCTTTTTGGTTTGTGTTTATGTGACAATTCCTTGTTGCAAATTGC
The DNA here is from genome assembly GCA_029864335.1 of Candidatus Nitrosopumilus sp. Lineage (GTDB taxonomy): Archaea > Thermoproteota > Nitrososphaeria > Nitrososphaerales > Nitrosopumilaceae > Nitrosopumilus. The sequence goes on from JAOTTS010000039.1 coordinate 2,603, forward strand.
ACAGTTAGATGGTTTTTTATTAAATAATCCCATTTTGATCCTTCTGATATGACTTATTCTATAAATGTAAACAAAATAAAAATAACAAAAAATTGTTTATTGGATTAAGATTTTCTCAAGAGCCTGACTTGCATTAAGCATGCCATTTCTCTTGGCAAATTCTTCGATCATTTTGTATTGTTTTTCTGTAAAACACACTGGCATTGAACGTCTTTCCATGAAATTATGTTGTATTTTTTACTAATATCTTTTTCTCTCGGAAGATATTTCAAACCATTTTTTATATGTTGGATGTGGTAAAGAAACGACAGATCTTAGTTATCGGTCATAATACGAATGGATGCACACCTAAGCATGAAAAAATTGCATATGCTATTGGAATGGAAATCGCAAAATCTGATTCTATATTGATTTGTGGAGGATTGGGCGGAGTGATGACAGCAGCAGCTCATGGTGCTCATGATGGAGGAGGTTTGACTATAGGGATAATTCCACAAAATGATCCATCTATGGCAAACGAATTTTGTGATGTTATAATTCCTACAGGGATGGGTCTAGCTCGTGATTTTCTTAATGCATTAAGCGCAGATGGTGTAATTATTGTGGGTGGAGGTTCTGGAACTTTATCTGAAACCACTGCTGCATACATGTACAAAAAACCAATAGTTGCAATTAGAAATATGGGTGGATCTGTTGCATCCTTCATTGATGGTTTTATTGATCAGAGAGAGAATGTCCTGATAACTGGAGTTGATACTCCTCAAGAAGCTGTAAAGAAAATTTTAGAATTGATTACTGCATAGATAACAGTAATGGATCTGGTTTGTAAAACTCTCCGTGTTCTGCAGCAAGTTTGTTTAATTCATCAACAATATTTTTTATACCAATTTTTTTTGCAGTTTCAAACAACGGTTTTTTCAGACCTAATCCTAATTGAGCTGCCTTTTCAATTTCTTCAATATCACTTGCACCATTAGATACAAGCCATGCTGCATTGTTTAGGATATTTGAAACAATTTGAATTGGATTGCATTTTTGTGCTAGTTCTTCTGAAAGTGCAACTCTTTCGTATTTATCATCAGAATATTTGTAAAATCCTTCTCCTGATTTTTGCCCTAATTTTTTTTCATCAAACATTTTTTCAACAAGTGGATGGGGTTTAATCACTTTTTTGTCTCGCAAATACATCTCAACTGTGGCTTTGTGAATAACATCCATTCCAGTAAAATCAGCTAACTCAAAAATTCCCATTGGAAATCCTAATTTGAATTTGACAGCTGAATCTATTTCTTCAAGTGTTGCACCTGTTCTGTCTTTAACAAAACATGCTTCGTGAACCATTGGAATGAATAGTCTATTTATGATAAAACCTGGAACATCTTTTCTACATAATACTGCTACTTTGTTTACTGACTTTACATAGTCTTGAGTTAACTCTGTGATTTCTTGAGATGTTTTTTCTCCTGGAATCACTTCTACTAATTTCATCAGTTGTGGTGGATTGAAAAAATGAATTCCTATGAATTTTTCAGGACGTGATGTTGTATTTGCAATTTCAGTAATTGGCAATGTACTTGTGTTTGATGCAAAGATCACTTCAGGTGCAGCAACTTTGTCCAATTCTGCATAAACCGTTTTCTTTAAATCCATTATTTCTGGAACAACTTCAATAACTAATTCTGCTTTTTTCACCGCTTCACCTAAATCTACTACTGGTTTAATTCTTGCAAAAATTGCATCGCCCTCATCTTTTGAAATTTTTTCTTTGGAAACTAATTTGTCTAGACTCCATTTTATTTTCTCCATGGCTTTGTCCAAAAACTCTTGTTTGATATCTCTTAAAACTACATTATATCCCGCTGTTGCAGAAACTTGGGCTATACCATGTCCCATTACTCCAGATCCTAAAACTGTGATATTTTTTATTGCCACAGATTCTAAAAAGTTGGGTATCCTTTATAATGTATTTCAAAATTTTGTTATTTAATGGGCTTATTCAAACGTAAGAAAGGTGATGAAATCCAAACAAAATGCGATGTATGTGGAACGGAATTACATGATCCCGAACGTTTGAAAAGACATATGAAAAAAGCCCATGGAAACGTACCTGCAAAGAAATTAGATCCAAACGCAGGTGATGGTGGTACCTGGTAACATGGAATTAAGTTCAGGCCAGAAAACTAGTCTAGTTTTTGTTGGTGCATTTCTTACTGCGGGGATTGTCTTATCAACTATGGTCTTCCCATTTTGGAATCTAATTCGTGAGGATGTATTTGAAGAAGTGATAATTTTGACAAATGACAACGATGTGTGTTATGTTGAAACCTCTGATAATATTCCTAAAACTATTGAAGATTGCACTCTAAATCCCGGAGATAAAGTCACCATAAAATTTGGTCACGGTCTTGCGTGGGCCACTGTTGTTAACCCTTAATCGATGATTTAATATTTTGAAAAATTATTAAAAACTTATGGATTGTATTTTCTGTAAAATTATATCTGGTGAAATTCCTACAAAAATTCTCAAGGAAACTAGCGATTCAATATCATTTTTAGATGCATTTCCACTTTCAAAGGGTCATGTATTAGTGATTCCAAAAAAACATCATCAAAAAATTCAAGATATGAACGAAAAAGAAAACTCTGATTTATTTTCTCTTGTTCATACAATGATTTCTAAGGTTGACTCTATCACTGGATCAACTTTACTTGCAGTACATAACGGTAAAGATGCAGGACAAGAAGTGCCACACGTTCATGTACATTTAGTTCCGAGAAGTAAAGATGATTCAGCAGGTGCAATTCATTCCATGTTTGATGATTCATTTAAATTATCTGATTCTGAAATTGATGAACTTTACACCAAATTAAAAATCTAATAAGGATACAATCTTTCTTTTGAATCTATATTTTCTACAATGATTGCTTTTGTTGGACATGTTTCAGCTGCATTCATTATTTTGTTCACTCCTGCACCTTTTTGATTAATTACAGACGATTTAGGGTTTGACTTAGTTTCTTTGTTAATTTCAAAAACATCTGGTGCAATCATCTCACAACTACAACATCCAATGCATCTACTTTTGTCAACATCGACGAAAAGATTTGGTTGTTTTTTAGGCTCTTGTACTTTCTCATGTTCACCGTTTCTTCCATCTGGACGAACACGTGCATTATACTCTTCCCAGAATTTTCGCTCATACTCTTTCCAAAAATCAGGATCCCCTTCTTCAAATTCCCGTGTGTATTTACTCCAATCCTGTTCTGGAATGCTTCCATCATCTGGTGCGCCCCATTGAGGTTTTTTCTTGTATCTTGATTTTATATTAGATTTAGTTTCTGTATGTTCTCCATATGAGAAATTACTAGTTTGGCCATGATTTTTCTTCAAAAAGTTGTATGCTTCTGTAATTTTCTTAAATTCTGAATCAGCCTCTGTATTTTTATTTTTATCTGGATGTAACTCTAGTGCCATCTTTCTATATGCTGCCTTGATCTCATCTTGTGATGACTCTTGATTCACATTCAATACTTTGATTGCTTGATATGTGTTCACTGAACATAGAGATTTGTCATATGATAAAAATAATTGCTATGGTGCATCTGGCTGTATTTATTCTAGTAAAACTTCGTTTTCAGCCTTCCATGCAGGTTCAACAATACATAAAAATCTCAAATTACCTGAACCTGTATTTTCAATGAATTGTTTGGAATTTGGGGGAACATATACTGAATCATCTTTTTCAAGATGATGTGTGTCTTCATCAACATTTAGGATTGCACTACCTTCCAAAATATAATAAATTTCAGATGATCTAAGTTTGTGAAGTTTAGATCTTTTTTCTGGCTCTAGTGTGAATTGTACAACACTAATTAATTCCGTTTAGTGTGTTATGTGGATGAAAATATTGCTTGATTTTAGTTCCATCATTTCCTTGAATTGATTGAATTTCTGAATTTTTCTGTACTGACATTTTGTCTAAATAATTTCTGAAACTTTAGATTTAAAATCTGACTCATACCATGTAGTTTTGTATGGTGTATTTTTTTTAGACAAAATGTTTATTGCGATATGTGAAAATGTCTTTTTCTTGTCAACTGAACCATGAGTGTGAAGTACTTTTGCTGGGATGTGCACAATATCTCCTTCATTGAGGCTAATTCTTTCGGTTCGTTTAATTTTGAAATTAATTTTAGATCTACCATATTTTTTGAAAATCTCAAGACTTCCCTTTCCTTTAATTGCAATTAACACTTGATTTCCATCATGTTGATGGAGTTTTGTTCTCGATCCTTTTTCAAAATGAACATGATAGATGTCTTGATCTTTTGATTTAATTTTCTCAGATAATGTCTTCATCCATGTTTTCCCTGTAAACCAATCTAGGTTTACTTTACGTTGATCATCTTTTCCAGAAATATTGATTTTCTTCATTTTAAATTCGACTCAAAATTTTCTTTTTCTTTTCTTGGAATTCTTTTTCAGTAAGAACTCCTGACTTTCTTAATTTTCCTAATTTTTCGAGCATCTTCAAGTCTTCTTGGGAATCTGATGCCATTTTTTTTGCAGACACGATTCCTTCGTTAATCTTTTCAATACTCTTTTTTTGAAAAACTTCGCTTTCTTTCCTTGCTCTATCACTAAATTCTTTACTTGCTTTGGATGCTTGCTTTGCAGTGATTTCACCTAATTCAACTGCTTCATCTAAGACATCATCTGCTTTTTTGAGCCCTTCTTGGATTGCCTTATCGGCTCTTTTTAGAAATTTATCGATATAGCCTCCTTTTTTTGTTACTGCTTTTCCTTTTTTTGAAGTTCCCATACTATTCTTAATAATTTCAAATCTATTATTTCTTTCTTAGTGGAATTGGTTTAATAGCCTGAATTCCGTATAATCTGTGATTTTGGATAACGACGATTTTGGTGTAAAGACAATTGTGATTAGAAAAATAATTGACGAAACAGAGGCAATGAACATTGTTGAACAAAAGAAAACTGATCCTTTCAAATCATTGTTATCCAGACCCAAAAAGGAAGATATCCATATTGATTCACTAAAATTATTTTATGAAGGCTCATTGATAGTATCTGGAAAATATAATGCTGATTATTTTAGAAAATCTGTGCATACTATTGATGTGGATTCGAATGTTCATGGGGTTGTTTTGGGGGATGGCGTTTTTACAGTTCGTTCAAAATCTGGTCTTGAAAAGGCATTTGTTGGAAAAAGAGGCAAAAATAAAATTGATTTGAATTTAGAAGAACATGTCTTTGTTGAAGGCGAAGACGAATTAACATTTGATCATCATGGTTTGGAAATTGAACTACCCTTCAAAATTGATTCAAAAACAATTGAGAATTATCCTAAAAAAATTCTTGAGGATAGATCATCTACTGTTAGAAAACCTGAATTCTCTTATGATTCAGCAATTGAGAAACTTCAGATTCATCTAAAAAAACCATTAGAGTCAGATGTGCGAGATCTCAGAGATGAATTTGTATTACATGATCTTACTGAAGTATACATTCCAATTTTTGAAGCAAGGCTGTCTGATCCTAAAAAGAAAGTCGGAATTATTAGAATTGATGCTGTAAGAAAAAAAATCCTTTAATCCAAATTTTCCTTTTCTCAATGATTTATTTGGTGTTTTTTAATGATGTTTTGTTATAGTTTTACAATTTTTCTAAATTCATCATTAGTGTGAAACTTTTCAAATGTCTTTTCTTCTTTTGCCCATGAGCGAATTATTTTTGGACTCTTAGAAATTGCCTGCTTTAGTAATTCTAATGATTCAGGATACATTCCAATCTCTGCTTTACTTCTTGATTTTGCATAAATGACGTTTACATTTTCTTTGTGTTTTGATAAAATTTGATCAAAAATCTCAATTGCTTTTTCATGCTTGCCTAACTCTGCCAATTCTATTCCTTTATGAAAAAAAGCATCCATGTGAGTAGGATTACTCTTGTAAACTTTTTCAAAACAATTCAATGCTTTTTCGTGTTTTTTTATTTTACCTAGAATGATTCCTTTGTAAAACAATGCATTGGGTTTTCTTGGCTCTATGATTATTGCTTTGTCTAAAACTTGTATTGCTTCCTCATGTTCTTTTAGTTTATCAAGCAATACTCCTTTGTTAAAATAAGATGCAGCATATTTTGGGTCTGCCTCTATTGCTTTGTCATAACATTCTGCCGCACCTTGAATATTTCCCAATTCTGCTGATGCAATTCCTTTATTGTTGTAAGCCTGGGAATCCTTTGGATTAATTTCTATTAATTTTTCAAAACATGTGATTGCATCACTGTATTTTTTAATTTGATTAAGTGCTAAACCCTTGTTAAATAATGCAGATGTGTTTTCTGGTTCTTGTTTTAGAGCTTTATTAAATAATGATATTGCTCCTTTTGGCTGGTTCTTCTCCATTAATGACATTGCATTGTATAAGAGATCTTCTAAATTCTCATTTCCGCCAAATAACCCCATAATTTCTACAAAATGATATTGCTAATGAAAGTTTGGCTTATTTCAATGATTTGAATTTTTTTATTGCTTCTTTTGCCATCTCTTCTTGTTCTATCGCTGTAGTTTTTGTAGGATCATCCATTGCATATCCCTCTTTTCCATCTTTTTTCTTTTCCATATATTTTACAATAATTCATTTTATAAAAATATAACATTCTAAGATAAGCTTAATTTGAATAAAATGATAATTTGCTTGTGTCTGATTTCCAATTAAAATATCTTGCAGACAAGGTACATGTGCATCGATGGCCTCAGGATTCCCCTATCTGGGATGATTCTACAATTTCACAGCTTGATTCTTCAATTAATAAAAATCCAGAAAAAAAACAAATCACTGTAAATGAAACAACAGTCCAAATTGAAAATATTATCTTTTATTCACTAAATAGAATAGGACTCACCATACCCTTATTCAAAGATGAATGTACAATGATATTTGAGGGTATGTTGGGAGATCTCTCAGCTCATGTACATATTACTATAAAACATGGCAATTTCCTTGGTATCTTTAATCAATTAATCGCTTGGAGACAGAAATTCTTTCCATCTAGTTAAGATAGTCTTCAGTTGATAAAATCATTTTTTTGATATCTTGTTTTGTATGGATACTAGATATTGCGCCTAATTTTCCTGGCAAAAAGAAGATCCCATCATGTGCTATCATCTTGAAATGATAATCATGCAATGCATTTGTGTCACATTTTGATGCTTGAGTGGCGTTTGTAATTTCTGTAATTCCATCTTTTACAAAATGAGTCATAAACAAAGAACCCTTGCCTGTAATGATGACTTTACCATCAAATACTTTGCTTAGTTCTTTTCTTGCATAATCTCCTAAAGAATTAATTGTTGAATGAATGGATTTGTTATTTTTCAAAACAGAAAGTGTTGCAAATCCTGAAGTCATTGATGTGGGGTTTGCAGAAAATGTTCCACCTCCAACATAACTGCGCTCTGATTTTTTCTTTCCAGTCGTATCGGCATATTCCATTATCTCTTTTTTTCCACACATTACACCAATTGTCATTCCTCCACCTACAATCTTTCCCAATGTTACAATGTCTGGATCTAACTTCATTGTAGGATATACACACCCATATCTAAATCTAAAACCTGTAACTATTTCATCTAAAATAAATAATGAATTATTTTTCTTACAAAATTCTTGTATTCCTTTCAAGTAATCTGAATCAGCTGGAATGCATCCGCCACCACCTAAAACTGGCTCTATAATAACACCTGCCAAATCATTTGCATGTTTTTTCAAAATCACTATAGATTCTTCTAAATTATTGTAAGGAATTGATACAATTTTTTCTTCATTTAAAACTCCACTACTTTCTGATTCAGAAAATGGCCAGTTTACTGATTTGAGTAAATCTGAAGTGTAGCCATGCCATCCTCCGTCAATCTTTGCAATTATTTTTCTCTCTGTAACAGAACGTGCTAATCTTACTGCATACATTGTAGCTTCAGTACCTGATGTGACGTACCGAATCTTTTCAGCTACTGGAACTGCCTTTGCAATTAATTCAGATAATAAAATCGTCTGCTCATTGACTGTCCCATACATCCAGCTTTTTTCAAGCTGTTTTTTTAGAGCGTCTTTAACATTTTTTTGTCCATGTCCTAAAATCAGACTCCAATGACCCATCCAGTAATCTGTATACTTGTTGTTATCTACATCAATCAAATTTTTTCCAGATGATTTTTTTACTACAAATGGATATGGTTCATAAAATCTTATGTTATGACTAACACCATTAACATGAAGTTTGGATGACTTTGCAAATATTTTTGCAGATTGTGGGGTCTTTTTCTTGTACTCTTTTGTGTAATCCAAAACCAAATTTACCTATCTTCACTGTCATTTTAACCCTCAAAGTATTGTTAATTGATCCTATTTTACATGTAAACTGTGCTTGTGGATAAGGTGAAAATTAAAAGATGTAATTTTTTCAATTTTTTACACCGATCAGGCACAATTTCACGTATGATTTATATGGATTCCGTATGCTTCACCTTCTGCATACGTAACGCAATAGGCGGCGCTTGTGATGAAGTTTGGTAATATGCCATTTTGTGATTCATGGGCCTCCAGTTACGCATACAAAATGAGGATCTGATCAAAAGATCAAATCTGAAATGTGAAGATTATGTGCATCCGTCAATTCCAAATAAAGTACAAATGTACTTCAATAATCAAAATTAAAAGTTCAGAATCCGGTTGATCCTGCCGGACCTGACTGCTATCGGATTGATACTAAGCCATGCGAGTCATTGTAGCAATACAAGGCAGACGGCTCAGTAACGCGTAGT
>JAOTTS010000040.1 GCA_029864335.1 Candidatus Nitrosopumilus sp.
CTTTTAGCTATTGAAGCCATATCATTGCATAAACAATATGAAGAAAAACTTGGTTTACTTCGAAATACATTAGGTAATAAAAAACAAATTCCTATTGATTTTCTTGATATAGTGTATATGTTTGAAAGAATTACACAGTCTTGGGCAGATGTAGCTGATCTTGTACAGCCTATCTACAATAAATAATCAGTATAGTTTTTTCTTAGCAGCATATGTCAAAACTGCGCATATGGTTTTTGAATCTTGAATTTTACCAGTTTTAATCATTGATAGCACCTTTTTCAAATCTAGTTTTACTACTGATAATATTTCATCATCATCTAATTTCAACTCGGATGTTTTCTTTAGTTTTGAGGCTAAAAAGCAATGAATTATCTCTGCATTATAGCCAATTGATGGATAATATGTGATGAGAGGAGTCATCTTTTTTGCTGAATAGCCCGTTTCTTCTTCTAGTTCTCTGAATGCACATTTTATGGGCTCTTCCCTTTTTTCTAATGTTCCAGCAGGAATCTCCAACACATATCCATGAGGAAATCTATGTTGCTTTACCAGAATTATCTTATTTTCTTCATCAAAAGCAAGCATGGCTGCAGCACCTCTATGCTCAATAACTTCTCGTCTAACTTTTCTACCTTCTATTTTTCCATCATAAACACTAAGACCTAAAATTTTCCCTTCATAGATCTTTGTTTTTTTCATATCGTATATCAATTATTATTATTATTTAATTTGTTTGATATGTTAAATGTAATTTGGGTGATTTTTTGAAATCATTAATAGCTTTTTCTATCCATTTTACATAAAATAAAATTTTTTTTGGAATAAACAAATCAGCTGATTCTATATTTTTGATGTTTCTAACTTTTTGTGTTAGCTCATCCATCTTGAAAATATTGTCACTGTACATAAATAAAACAATTTGATTTTTTGCAATGAATGGAATTTGTAAATATGATTCAGAAAATGCATTGTTCAATTTTTTTAATGTTTCTCTCAGATCTCCTTTTATCCAAGTAAGTATTGCGTGAGGAATAAAATTTTCAATTTTTCTAGGATCATAAACTAGGGTAAATTGAATTCCATCGTTTTCATGTAATTTTTCTATACATCTTGTTATTGTTTTAGTTGACATGTTTGTATTCTTTGCAATTTGTTCAATTCTCTCTCTTGGATTTTTAATTAATTCTTCTAGAATTTCTAAATCTGTTTTTGTAAGATTTGAACTAAATCCTGGATTCTCTGCTTCAAAAATGGATAGCACTCTAACATCTTTCATCAATTTCTTTGCAAGCTTAATTTTCTGATCCAAATTCTCCTTTACAGAAATACCACAAACTGTTATTCCTCCAACACACGGTACCACAAAATATGGTTCACCTACAAGACTTGCTTGTTCTAAAATATGGTTGATGTTTTGACCTGATACGACAAAGTACAAAACACCGTATCCTAAAACTGGCGGTTCAACTTTTACGAAAAATTCTTCAATGATCTTCCTTTCTTGCATTTTTCGTATTCTTGCTCGAACTGCTCCACCTGATATTTCCAATTCTATGCCTATTTGCCTGTCTGATTCTCTACAATTATTCAACAGTCTGCTCAGAATTTTCATATCTAGATTGTCCATTTTCTCACCTATATTGTCCTTATACAATGTAGAATCAACTAATCTGATATAAAATTGTCTATATCATCAGTATAATACATCATAGACATTAAATATTAGACTATTTTATTATCTTTGTGGACTATAGATTAAAGCTAGCAAAAAGAATGCTGTTTAACAAAAAAGGTAGTTTGCTTGGTGCAGTTTTAGCTGTAACAATTGGAATTTTGGTTATACACGTTAACTTTGTAATATTTCAAGGACTCTTTGATGCTATAGTTAGAGATATCAGTGATTATAGAAATGGCGATATTCTTGTAACTGATGAAGCTGATTATATCGACAAGTCAGATTTGTCAATTGTAAGCTGGTTTGAAAGAATACCTTATGTTGCGGGGGCAACACCGCGGCTTTCATCAAGTGCTGAAATGAATATGACAAAGAATGGAAAATTAATTGAAGAAACCAGAGTACCAATCGTGGGCATTGATCCATTTCGCGATATCAGGGCATCTACTGTTCATGAAACCGTTTCAGAAGGAAGCTATGTCTTTTCAAGAAATTCTATTGTGTTGGGATCTAATGTAGCAACAGATCTAGGAGGAGCCGAAGTTGGTGACAGTGTTAAAGTCCTTGTAGTTGATAGATTCGGAGAAGATCAGATTAGGAGATTTACTGTTTCTGGAATTGCAAAATCACCTGGAGGCCAAGGATTTGATTATACGGCAGTTGTGCATATTGATACCTTACGGGACATGATGAATAGACCTGGAGATACTGGCTCCTTTATGGTAAAACTAAATGATCCTTCTAAAGCATTTGAAGTAAAAGAATTCTTTTTACAATCCTTTCCTAATGATGATTTTCTTGCAGAAACAATAGAAGAATCAGCTGAAGAGCAACTTGCAGGTTTTAGATCTGGTATTGCAATGATTAGCATGATAGGCTATTTTGGAATGGGATCCTCTGCATTTGCAATTCTTACAATTCAGATGATGCTAGTAAATGGTAAAACTAAAGAAATTGGTATAATGAGGGCAATTGGAGCCAAAAGAAAGGACATTCTCATAGTCTTTATTTTTCAAGGAATGATAATTGGAGCTATCGGTGCTGGAGTGGGAACTGCAGCAGGACTGGGTTATACTGTCTATGCAAAGGAAACAAAAATGTCATTTAACAATAGTTTACCCCTTGAGGTCAGCTATAACTGGGAAAAAATCATCCAAACTGCTTTGACTTCCTTTGTTTTGGCAGTGATTGCATCTTTGTATCCCTCGTATAGGGCGACAAAGCTATTACCTGTGGAGGCGATGAGAACTGTCTAAAGTACTTGAAATCAGCAGAGTTAGCAAGATTTACGGAGAAGGCGATAGCAAAGTTAAGGCACTTGATAATGCATCATTTTCAATTGAACAGGGTGAAATTGTCTTAATTGTAGGAAGTTCCGGCTCTGGAAAATCCACATTGCTTAACATGGTTGGACTGTTGGATCATCCATCAAGTGGAAAGATCTTCATTGATGGAGTTGATACTACAACACTAAATGATGATCAAATCTCTTCATTTAGAAACAAAAAACTGGGATTCATCTTTCAATTTTCTAATTTGCTTACTGATCTTTCTGTTTTAGAAAATGTATTGTTACCCAGACAAATTGGAGGGACTGATGGTATTGCTGAAAAAGAAGCTAGGGATTTACTAAAAGCAGTCGGACTTGAAGACCAAATTAATAAACGTGCAAACAAGATTTCGGGTGGACAAGCTCAAAGAGTTGCAATTGCAAGAGGTTTAATCAACAAACCTTCAATTGTTTTAGCTGATGAACCTACTGGTAATCTTGATTCTGTAACTTCAGAAACAATTGTTCAACTAATGAAATCAATGGCAAAAAAACTCAATCAAACATTCATCATTGTTACACATGATAGACAACACTTTGGGGAAGTGGATAAGGTGATTACAATAATAGATGGTAAAGCATTTGAAGGGAATCCTCCTTCTTCTGAAATGGAGGTTTTAGTATAATGATTTTAAAACTATTGCTGTCATTATTTGTAATCGGATTATCTCCATTTATTTTTGATAGTTCTTATGCACAAATCACTTCTGGAGGGTTTGGCAATTCTCCTTTTGAAAGAGATTTTGGAGATGTAAAATTCCTTGATGCCTATTTTGGAACAATCGATGAAAAATTCGAGATTGATGCAGGAGACAAAAATGTACCATTTACCGTAGTAATGGCAAATGTTGGAACTCAAGATATTACAGGAATACGAGGACAACTGTCTCTGCCTCTTGGATTTTCAGCCTCAGATGGACCTGGTTCTTTAATCCATGCAGATGCAAATTCAAATTCTCTTGCTGGAGAAAATTTTCATATAACATTTTTTGTTGATATAGGTGACGGAATTAAAATTCAGCAATATCCTGGCACTGTCAAAGTTGATTATTCACGGTTACGTGAATCTGGAGTTCGTACCGCATTTGAGGACTTTGATTTTAAAATAACTGGAGAAAGCGTCGTAAACGTTCGTGCACTGGATCCATTTCTTACATCCTTACGAGAAAACCATGTAACCATTGAAATTTCAAATGATGGAACAGCACCAATTTCAAGTGTAAATATTGGACTACAAAATACACAAAGTGAAAGAGCATCAACAACTCAATCTATTACCAATGTTGAGAATGTTGTTATTCTAAATACCGATTGGGAGATTGGTGAAATTGATCCAAATTCAAAAAAACTTATTGAACTTGATGTATACGTACCAGAATCTCTGAAAGGTGATACACTTCGTGCACCCATTGAAATAACTTATTTTAATGCGCATGGTGATAAGCATACTATTTCACGAATAGCTGATTTCTATGTTAAAGGTCTCATTGATTTATCAATATACAATGTTGATGTCATTGAATTATCTGGAACACAAATGGTAATTGGAGAAATAATCAATGAAGGAAATGAAGATGGATTATTTGGTTTTGTAACTATCGAGCCTCGTGGAGATTCTAATATTCTACCAAATACTCAATTCATTGATGAAATTGAAATTGATGCCCCTGTCCCATTTAACATTCCAATTGAATTTGATGACGATCCAAGATATGGAGAACATGATATCACCATCACTGTAAGATACAAAGATGGTATTAGAGATGAAATCTTTCTACCATATGATACAACAATTCTTGTTGAAGAACCATCAAATGATGAAGAGCCTGGTCCTGATCCAATGATGGTAATTATTCCAATTATTGCGACAATAGGTATAGTAATTTACATTCTTCGCAGGCGTAAAAAAACAGTAGCACAAACAAATTAGATGCTAAATTTTAAATCTGAAAAAAGAAAATGAGTATTTTGAATTGAGATTAAGCATAATTGTTCTCATTGTAGTTTTAGCGGTAGGAAGTTTGATGATCTCTTTGGGTTTTCTTACGAATCAAAATTATGAAGAAATTCCTGAATTTTCTAATCAGTATGAAGAATTAGAAAGATACAAAAATGAACTAGAAAAAATTAACCAGTACAACCAACAAATTCTAAAAGATCTAGAAGAAAGCATTAAGAATTCTGATGATGTTTATCTTGAACAAATTAATGAAGAGATTGCAATAATAAAACAGGTAATTGATGATAACACAAAAGAGCTTGAACAGATAATCAAAGAACTATCTCAGATGAAATCTGATACTTGATCTAGTTCTTTCTATTTCTAAGAACCGATCCTGTTTTATCTTCTCCTAAAGAAATCATTGTCATTCGTTTTTTCAATCAAAAGACATTTTCTCTTTTTATTATGAAAGATGTGGTTTTACCAAATTAGTTAGGTGAATTGTTTTCATTTTTCTTCTAAATTCATATAGTTACTGATAAAATTATCTTTATTGGAGACACATCAGAAACTAACAATCATCGGAGTGATTTTGTTAGTTGTAACGTTTTTCATTAATTACTATCATCAAACAGATCATCCTGGTGTAGGACTAAACTATGCATATGTCACAGGAGTTGCAATGCTGGCAGTTTTTTCAATTAGCTTCATAATGTTTACAAAAGATAGACTAAAGGAATCTTAAAGATCTCTTTTGTATGTTTAACAGTCAATGCAAAATTCTATTTCTAGAAAAATACTTTATTTCATCAATTTAATGAATGAAATTTGCACAAAAGGGACTAGTAGAAATTCTCAGTGAGTGATAAATACTAATTTACAAAATTCAATCTAGCCGTCATCAAAGTACAACATGTTTTTGGTCTTAGGCTGAGGCAATTTTTAGACCGTAAGATTATAAGCAATTACTTGATCTTGCGATCATGCCAGGCGATGAGATTGAAGTTCCAAAGGAATTGCGCGAATTCATGCTAGAGAAAGCAGAAGAAACCATTCTTGGGCAAAAAAATGGTGCAGAAAAGCAATATCGTTATGGCAACTTGCACATTAGAGAATATCATGATAAATTCCTAGTTCATACTGACAGAATTGATCCAAGAGAAGATCCGGTGGGACATTTGATTCATGATGCACCTGAGGTCTTGATTGGTCTGGCATTTGCAGCTTTTACTGGTTCACAAATTGTAAAAAAATTCCATAAAAATAATTCATCATTAGCTTCTGACATACTTTTTTCCATTGTTTCTGGATATTTGGGATATGTTGGAACAAAAAAAATTAAAAATTATTTGGAGTAAATCTAATGTCTGCTGTTAGAACAATTCAAATACTTTTCAAACTCTTGCCATCAGTTTTAGCGTTACGTAAGGACAGAAAAATTTGGATCAATCAAAAGAAAAACGAAATGGATTTAGAACAATTCAGAAAAAATGCCCGTAAGGCCCTTAATGCATTCATTTCACTCGGACCTGTCTACATAAAACTCGGTCAGTGGCTTTCTTCAAGGGCTGATATCTTACCTCAACCATATCTGGAAGAGCTTGCAAAACTGCAAGACAGCGTTCCTGTGGCTCCTTTTGATCAGGTAAAACCAATAATTGAAAAAGACCTTGGTCCAATTGATGAAAAATTCGACGAGATAGATACTGATTCTATCTCTGGCGCATCAATAGGACAAGTCTATCGTGGTTCAATTTCTGGTCAGCAAATTGTCATCAAAGTAAAAAGACCAGGTATTGAAAAAATTGTAGCGCAAGACCTTAAAATTTTAAAAAAAATTCTTCCATTAGCCTTAAGGTTTGTTGATCCAAATTTACGCTATTCCGCAAAGGCAATGCTTTCTCAATTCATTGAAACCGTCTATGAAGAGATGGACTATACTGTAGAGTCTGAAAATCTCAAAAAAATTAAAAATGACATGAAAGGAACCAGTCAGGTAATTGTACCCTCAGTTTTTGATGATTATTCTTCAAAAAATGTCCTGACAATGGAATATCTTCCAGGAATCAAAATTACAGATGTTCAGGCCCTAGATGAGAAGGGAATTGACAGAGAACAGCTAGTGATTGATGTTCATAAGGTCTTTTTTACCATGCTTCTCAAGCACTCAATTTTTCATGCGGATCCTCACCCTGGAAACATTGCAGTAACTGATGATGCAAAGCTCATCTTGTATGATTATGGAATGGTTGGAAAGATAAATGATGAAACACGATTCAAGTTGATTAGGCTGTATCTTGCATTGGTTGAAAAAAATCCTCCAAGAGTTGTTAATGCCATGAACGATCTTCAAATGCTAATTCCTGGACATAATAGATCAGTAATTGAAAAAGGAATTGAACTTTCTATTCGTGCAATGCATGGAGATAAACCTGATGAGATGGAAGTGCAAAGTTTAATGGAGCTTGCAAATCAAACTATGAGCAAATTTCCATTTGTATTGCCAAAAAATTTGGCTCTGTATATGAGAATGGCATCAATCATTGAGGGAATCTACAAAACGCATAATGTTGATTTCAAATTTGTCAAAGTTTTAAAAAATATTTTAGAGGAAGAAAATCTAATTTTTGGGGCATATGTCAAAGAACTAAAGATTTCCTTTGACAATTTCTCAAAATCAATTGATACTGCAATAAGGATTGGACCTGAAATGGAAAAACTCATGGGTGAATTCCAATTCCACATGAAAAAAAGAAAACCAGTGGTTTTAATCGGAGGAAGTATCTTTGCATCTGCAATTTTTGTAGGTTCTGCAATCTTGTTTCAGTCTAATGAATCTGTTGGTTTAGCTGGAATGATTGGTTCTGGTATTATAATGGGAATTTCTGTATTATTTAGAAAATACTAGTTGTTTATTCTATTGAGATATCTTTACCCTTTTTTGTTACGGGAATAATTAGTGTAAGAATGCCGCTTTCATATTTTGCAGATTCGATTTTTTCTTCTCCTTGTTTAATGTCAACTGGAAGTCTAATTTTTTTGTCAATAACATTTGGTCGTTGGTTTGAAATTAATTTCTCTGATTCTTTTTCATCTGCTATTTTTTGAGCCTTAATAGAAAGTATATCTCCACATAGAGTCAACTTTATGTCATCTTTTACAAATCCTGGAATGTCAATTACTACTTTGAGATTCTTTTCATTTAGGTACATATCAATTGGTGGTAAAACAAATTCATAGAACTCTCTTGATTTGTTTCCTATCTCTTTGATTACTTCTTTGACTAGTCCCATTTTGTGTTATCTGGTCCATTTTTAGTTATAAATCTTGACAGGATTTTGCCAAGTTTGTTTAGCACATCAAAATCCAAATTTACTTTTTGAATGAATGTGCTGTTTTAATGAATATGCTTTAGAATCTAAGTCGTATTTGAAAAAGCGTAAACAAGTTTATTGACAATCAATAAAAATAGAAATCACCCGTTTTAGGCGTGGATTTCTGACGCTCTCGTAAAACACAAGTTCTAGTTCAAATTTGATTGGGAGAGCAATGCAATAGGGGATATAGTTAGGGCTCTAGATTTTGCACTAAATCCTAAATTGAACACTAGTTAGAGTTAGTCTTATCAATCAGGTTTAACTCCATAAAGGTGCAGATATCAAATTGGAGATGAAATGTTCCAAAAGTATTCTAAATTTTCTTATTTCTCAAAACAGCAAAAATTGCTTTATAGGAACCAGAAGTGTCCCCATAAAATAAAGAATTTTTCATAGTTTCAATCTCAAAATCGTTTTGAAAAAACTCCTTGATTTGTTCTTGTGAATACAGGGTTGGTCCTGCCCCATCAGGAATATTTTTCTCATCTACACTCATGCACTTCAAAAATAACAATCCGTTTTCCTTTAAGATTCGTTTAATCTGAAATAGGTAGGAGGGTAATTGGTTTTTTTCAAAGACATGAAATATTCCTCTATCAAAAATATAATCAAACTCATTATCTGAAAATTTAGAATTTAAAATATCATCAACCACAAATTGCGGCTCTGAATACAACTTTTTTACCTTCTCTATTGCACTTTGAGAAAGATCTGAGCCTATTACATCAAACCCTAGAGATGAAAGCTGCTTAGCTTGAGTGCCAGGACCAGTTCCCAAGTCTAAGAATCTGCCTTCTTTGAGAGTTTTTGAATTAATTTCATTTAACACATCATGATCAAGTTTTTCTAAAAACCAAGGCATAGTGTTAACATCATTTTTCTTGTAATAATCATCCTAATCATCTAATTCCTTAGCAGTGTTATCCAATATCTAAGCCAAGATTTGTCTTGTTAATAGATTTACTATCCAAAAAATAATTTCTAAGTTCTGAATCCATGGAGACCTGAATCTGTTTTGGTTTTATTTCAAAACTTTGTAATGTAAATCAACTAGTTGACCAAATTTTTCAGTTTTAACAAGTTCAAGTTTTGTCTCATTTTCTATGTTTTTGAAGAGAGGTATTCCTTTGCCCAAAAGTACCGGAATAACAAATATGATTATCTCATCTACAGCCCCTTGATTAAGAAAAGATGCAATAATCTGTACTCCTCCGACCAACCAAATGTTTTCTCCTGAACCTGGAAAACCATCTTTTACAAATTTTTCAACATCAGATACAAATTCAATATTTTCATCTTTGTTTTGAGCAGAACTTTTAGTAAAAATAAGTGATTTTTTGTCTTTGTATGGGTATTCTCCAAATGTTAGTACTTGATCATATGTGGTTTTACCCATAATCACAGTATCTATTGAGTTGTAAAATGCATCATATCCAGATTCAGCAGTTTTTGGTAGCCAATCAATTTCACCGTTTTCTCTCGCTATGTATCCATCCAAGCTTGATGCAATGAAAAGTATGATCTTTTTCACGATAGTTGTGGATGTTTAGTTGATTTATAATTTTAGAGATATGTCCTATAACCTTGGATTGACAACATGTTTTGATTCTAAATTTTGAAAAACATAATATCATATTCAACTTATCCAACTAGGAATATCTTTTCTGATTTCACTAATTGAGGTACCTTTCATAAAACTTGACAAACTCATTGAGATAGGCACAGATAAAATTGAAATAGACTTGTCGCAAAACCATGTCAAGGCAAATTGATTGCAAGTGACAAATTCATGTTGATAAATAATATTTTTGGGTATGGTATGTCATATTCAAAGTTCTACACTCTGATAGATTTTTAATCAATTAACCTCTCTGATTTGATATCTATGATAGTTGTAATTGAAGGGGGAGATCAAGCAGGAAAATTCACCCAATCAACTTTGTTGGAAAAAGCACTCAAAAAAAGAAAAGTCAAAACCAAGCTATTTCATTTCCCTGATTACACCACTCCAATAGGAAAAGAAATCAGAAAATATCTGGATGGAAAACGAAAATTTCCGCCACAAGTAATTCATTGCCTGTTGGCTGCAAACAGATGGGAAAAGGTAGATCAAATTTTAGCAGCTCAAGAAAAAAATTCTGTTTTGATTATGAATCGTTATTATCATTCAAACATGATCTATGGTTTAGCAAATGGCATGAAACAAAAATGGCTTGAGAATCTGGATGTCGGACTTCCAAAAGCTGATCTTATTATTCTACTTGATGTAACACAAAAAGAATCATTTCGCAGACAGAAAACTAACAGAGACAAATTTGAAAAGAATGAAGAATTTTTAAGAAAAATATCCAAAATCTATCGAACTACTGCAAAGAAAAAACATTGGAAAATAATTGACGCATCAAAATCTAAGGAAAAAGTGCACGAGGAAATTCTAAAGACATTCTCAAAAAAATTGGGCCTATGAAAAAAAACTATCTGGACATAATAGATCCGATTCATGACTTTATCCGTGTATATGACTATGAGCTCCCGATAATTGACAGTCCTCTTTTTCAAAGACTAAGACGAATAAAGCAGCTTTCTGGTGCACATTTGACTTATCCCTCAGCTCAGCATAGCAGGTTTGAGCATTCTTTGGGAGTCATGCACATTGCCAGTCAGGCAGGTTTTGCATTAAATGAAAAAGGACTTCTAAATTCTGATGATGTTCAGGTCTTGCGCATCGCAGGTTTATTACATGATATTGGTCATGGACCCTTTTCTCATCTGTTTGAAGAAGTAATACAAGAAAAAAAAATCTCACATGAGGATTACGGAAAAAAAATAATCTTAACCTCTGAAATTGCTGATATATTATCCAAAACTGGATTTGATAAAAAACTAATAACAAAGATTGCATTTGGAGAATCAAAATTTCAATATCTGAATGAAATTGTTTCGGGAGCTTTGAGTGCAGATATGATGGACTATTTG
>JAOTTS010000019.1 GCA_029864335.1 Candidatus Nitrosopumilus sp.
TTTTTGTAAAACATGCCAATCGAGGTTTTCCATTAATTATCATTCCACATGAACCACATGTGGCTTGTCTACATGAATAACGTACTGCTACTGAATGATCAAAATGTTTTTTGACTTCAAGAATTGCCTCCAAAACAGTTGTCCATCGTTCATAAGGAATTGTAAATTCCATGAATTGACTTGAATCATCATGTTCTGGATTGTATCTTGCAATTCGAAGTGTAATTGATTTTGATGATGATATTGACGTGGATGATTGTTCATCTGCAATGTGAGATACTTGGGCCATCTCTATATCATCCCCATATTGGTCATAATAATTGTTCGTGAACCATATGCTATCAAACCAAACATTGCTGCAAGACAACCATATGAAACAGCTTTTTCATAAACTCGTCCTTGTTTTAATTCTAATAAAATAACTCTCAATCCATTAAATCCATGAATAGAAAGTAGGATCAGTATTAATTCCAGCATCGCAGCATATGGAATGAATTTATAATTTGCAAGAACAGATTCATATTCCAAAGACTCTGCAAATCCCATCGTAAGACGCATTAAAATATGGACTGCAACTAATGCTACGGCTGCCAGAGCAGTTCCATAATGAATTTTCATAATTGTGCTTTCTCTCATTTTATTCACCAAACATTACCGCTAATCCATACATCATAGCAATTGCTGCAAGAATTATTGCAGAATAGATGCCTATTTTGTGTCTGTAGTTTTGTGATGCGGGATCATATGGGTAATCAGGTCTTGCAGGTTTTCCTACACCGATTCCTCCATGCCCCAACATTACTCTAATTCCATTAACAGTATGAAATACACACATCGCAATTACAATTGCCAAAAAAAGATGCCCTTCAGTAGTTTGAGTTAATTCTAGAAATTCATCCCATCCTACTTGTCCTCTTAAAATGTTACTTGTTTCATAAATATGAGCTACAAAATATGCTAAAAGTCCCAATCCACTTAATCGCATCAGCCAATAGGCAACCCTTTCAATTCCGTAACGGCCAGGATTAGCCATTCCTTTTATTCCTTCTTTGTGTTCATCTTGAGTCATCTAATATTTCCTCTCAACTGGTTGATATTTTGTAATTGTTACAGGATGTGTTTTCATTATTGGTTCATTTGGATCATAGTAAGCAAGTGTATGATGTAAAAAGTTTGCATCATCACGTTTAGTATAATCAGTTCTTGCATGTGCACCACGAGATTCTTTTCTATTAATTGCACCAAGTAAAACAATCTCAGCTACCCTAAACATAGAATCAAGTTCCATTACATTTGAAAAGTTGGTATTGTACTCTTTTGCTTTGTCATCAACATGTTTCCAAGTTTGTGTTTTTAGTTCACGAATTTTTTTAAGACCTGCAACAAGATCAGTTTCATTTCTATAGACATATGCTTTTTCATTCATGGTGTCAGTGAGTTCCTGCCTAATTTCATATGGATTTACATCGCCATTTCCTCTAAAAATTCCATCATAGATTCTCTTTTCTTCTGCAGATACTAAATGATGGGGCCAAGGATTTGAGGCAGTATTATTCATCGCATATTCTGCGGCCAGTTCACCAGTGATTTTTCCCCAAACAATGCATTCAGATGTAGAATTTGCGCCTAATCTATTTGAGCCATGAACACTGTTACATGCAGCCTCTCCGGCAGCCCAAACTCCTTGAATTTCCGTTGCGCCATCAATATCAGTATGAATGCCTCCCATCATATAATGACAAACAGGTCGAATGTCAAGTAAATCTGTAGCAGGATCAATACCAGAAAATTTTATTGATATTTCTCTAATGCCACCTAATTTTTCTTTAATTTTCTCATCACCAATATGCCTCAAATCAAGTTTCATACAATCAACACCTGTTTCATGTTTGAATCCACGTCCTTCTTGAATTTCTGTCATAATTGATCTAGATACAATATCACGAGGTGCTAATTCCATTTTACCAGCAGCATAAGTTTTCATAAATCGTTCACCTTTGTTGTTTAGAAGATAACCACCTTCACCTCTTGCACCTTCTGTAATCAAAATTCCAGAGGGCATAATTCCTGTTGGGTGAAATTGTACAAATTCCATGTCTTTGAGTGCCATACCAGCACGTAATCCCATATCCAAGCCATCAGGAGTTGAAGAAAGTGCATAAGTTGAGAAACTATACAAACGTCCAGCTCCGCCAGTTGCAATGATAAGAGCTTTTCCTTTAATTGTGTAAAATGTTCCTGAAGATAATTCAATTGCAGTAACACCCATGAATTTTTTTCCATCGTGTATAATTGACGTTACAAACCATTCATTGAGATATTCAATATTTTCAAATTTTTGACATGTATCATACAAAGTTTGCATTTCAAAGAAACCAACTTTATCAGATGCATACGTTGCTCTAGGAAAACTATAACCACCAAAGTTTCGTTGATCAATTCTCCCATCTGATCTTCTAGACCATGGCATTCCCCAATGATCTAACTGACGAATTTGTTGTGGCATTTCAATACATAGTCTTTCAGCAACATCTTGGTCTGCAAGAAAATCACTTCCTTTAACAGTATCATAAACATGAGATTCAATAGTATCACCTTCATCCTCAAAAAGAACTGCTGCAGTTCCTCCTTCTGCAGAGACAGAGTGTGAACGCATTACTTGTACTTTGGAAACAACACCAATTTTGAGATGAGGGCTCTTTTTGGCTGCAGATATAGCTGCCCTCAATCCAGCAAGACCTGAACCACAAATAATCAAATCAAATTCTAAGAAATCAACCATTTTTAGACAGGCTTACTTAAGGTGGGTTAAATATGTAGCAATTGTTAGGCACAGCACAAAAAATTAAAATATATCACTAGTGATATCACTAGTGATGATTTCTGAATGGTTTCAAAGAGTTGGAAGTTCAATTCCAAGAGGATTCTCAAGATATTTCATTTTAGAATTATTAAAAAAGAAAGAGCATACTGGTAAGGAGATTATAGATTATGCCGTAGAACAAAGTAATGGGATTTGGAAACCATCTCCAGGATTAATCTATCCTTTATTGGGTAGATTGCTAGATGAAGGACTGATTGGAGAAACAAAAGATGGAAGATACAAACTAACAAAAAAAGGACTTGATACTGCTGAAGATGTAGATAAAATTAACAATATTGTAAAAAAACAATTAGAAGTTCTTTTTAGATTAGGAAATGTAGGAAGATTTGTTGCATTAGATTTGTTAGAGAAGATCTCTACAATGGGATCTATTCTTAGTTCTAATTTAGCAAATATGACTGATGATGAAACTCAAAAGTATAGGAAATTCCTTCAAGATGAACTAAAGAAAATGGATGAAAAAAGTTCAAAGAAGAAAGGAAAAGAGATTAAAATTGAATAATATTTTGAAAAGTAGAAATTAATCTACCCTTTAGAAAACATATGACATCACTTAGTAGAGAACAAAAGTCTATAATTTTTGGTTCATGGCTAGGATGGTCACTTGATGGTTATGACTTAGTTTTGATGTTATTAGTAATTCCATTAATTAGCATACTATTTTTTCCTGCAGAAGATACAACATTTTCTCTTTTGGCAACATTTGCAGCATATATCATAACATTAATCATGCGACCATTTGGAGGAGCTTTTTTTGGAAATTTTGGAGATAAACATGGATGGAAGAAAGCAATGATCATTACAATCATGGGATTTTCTGGAGCCACGTTTGCAACTGGATTACTACCAACTTGGCAAATGATTGGATTTATGGCACCAATTTTACTAATTGGATTACGATTAACACAGGGATTTTTTGCTGGAGGAGAATGTGGAAGTGGTGCAGTCATAACTATGGAAACAGCACCAAAAGAAAAGAGAGGAATTCTTTCTGGGTTTTTATAAAGTGGTTTTAATTTTGGTTTTGTAATTGCATCGGTAGTATTTTTTGGAGCAGTTTCATTATTTCCAGAAGAGCAATTTGTTGAAATTGGTGGAGAATTATGTTTTTTACAGGAATCATTCCGGGACTTGTTGCATTATTTGTTCGATTTAGAATGAATCACAAGTATGACTTGCCAAACAAAAACAGAAAAATCACCCCTTAAGAAATTACTTTCTAGCAAAGACGGAAGAAATCGATCATCTTTTCCTTGATTTTAATGACAGGACTCATGTATACATATTATACATCAATTGGATTTTACCCAACGTTTCTACAAAATTATGTAGAAATTGAAAAAACTGAAGTATCATTGTTAATGATTGTTGCAACAACGACGTCATTGTTTGGTCAAATTTTTACAGGTTATCTTAGTCAAAGAATTGGCAGAAAAAAAGCAATTGGGTATTTTGCTATGGTCGCAATTGCATTTGCAATTCCTGCATTTTATGGATTGTACCAGGCGGAATCAGCATTTGAAAGAATTGCATATACTGTAGTTTTGATTGTTGTTGCAACTACAGGATTTGGTCCAATTCCAGCATTTTTGTCTGAGAGATTTCCAACAGAAGTTAGAAACAGTGCAAGTGGTTTTATCTATAATGGAGGACTAATTTTCGGATCTTGGGCTCCATTAATTGCAGTAACAATGATATCAAAAGGATCAGAGTTAATTCTAGTTTTACTTGGAATTAATGTAATAATTGGTTCAATAATTATTTTAATTGGTGTAAAGATTAATCCTGAAACAAGAGACGTTGATATTTCCAAGTGACATTATTTTTAAAATCATAAATAATTCAGAAAAAGAATAGATTCATGAAAAATTTGCGTAACATGTTAAAATCGAATAAACCCCTTGTAATTCCAGGGGTTTATGATGCAATTGGTGCAAAGATTGCTGAGAAGGTTGGATTTGATGCAATGTTCCAAACAGGATATGGTACATCTGCAACTCTATTTGGAATGCCAGATTATGGATTTATTGGCGCATCTGAAACAGTTGATAATGCAAGAAGAATTTGCAGAACAGTTTCAGTTCCGGTAATTGTTGATTCAGATACAGGTTATGGAAATGCACTAAGTGTTTGGAAGCTAGTTAAAGAACTAGAGTCTGCAGGAGCATCAGGAATGTTTCTAGAAGATCAAAGATGGCCTAAGAGATGTGGACATATGCAAGGAAAAGAAGTAGTACCACAAGAAGAATATACAGAAAAATTGAACGCTGCAATTGATGCTAGAGAAAGTAAAGAGTTCTTTATTGTTGCCAGAACAGATGCAAGAGCAACAGAAGGATTAGATGCAGCAATCGAACGAGGAATTCAAAATAAAAAAACAGGAGCTGATGCAGTGTTCATTGAAGCACCAAGATCATTGAATGAAATGAAAAAAATTGGAAAGGAAATCAATGCACCTCTTGTTGCAAATATGATTGAGGGAGGAGCAACACCACTTAGTTCCGCTCAAGTATTGAACAAAATGGGATTTAAAATAATATTATACCCACTTTCTGTATTATTTGCAAACACATTTGCTACAATGAGTATTTTACAAGAGTTAAAGAAAACTGGAACCACTGCAAAATTCAAACAAAAAGTTGTTAATTTTGATCAATTTAATGATCTAGTAGATCTTCCAAAGTTTAGAAAGATGGAAAAGAAGTACAGATTTTCAAAGAGAGAATAAAAGAAAAAATTTCAAGTAAAGCATACAGTTATGCTGTATTTCTCTTTACTTCAATTTCTATTGTTGAAACGTTTCTGGTTCTACCGTCTTGTGACTCTAGTGATTCTGAGCCAATTTTTATTTCCCCGATAGAGTAGCCTGCATTTTCTGTTTTTCTTGCAATGATTTGAGCTACATCTACAGCACGACCTATGCTGAGTCCTCTAGCTTTGATGTTGACGGCCGGTAAGTTTGCCAGTTGAATTAGCGTTGATGTAACATATGCCATCAATGGTTTCTTACCAATGAATATGGTGTCTCTGGCTTCATTTGACATAGAAAATATACTATTTAACGATAATTTAAAGCTAAAAGGGTTTTTTGAATTTGTTGAAAAAATCTTGAAAAATTTTAACTAATATTAACCAGAAGAGAGGATTTCTTGCGAACTTGAAAAACATTTCAAAAGTTTTAGAATCGGGCAGCAGTCAGGAGAAAATTAAAATTTTAGAAACACTTGATAAAACAGACAATCCAATAATTTTAGAAAAAATAATTTCAAAATTAGACGATGACGATATTCAAGTAAGAGGAGAAGCGTTTAGCTCACTTGTATTAAATGAGAATGATATTTCTTATTTTTTAATTAAAAGTTTGAATTCTGGTAGCAAAAATATCAGAAGTTTTGCATCCCTAATTTTAGCAAATAGAAATGAAAAGGATGCAGTCCCAGAAATAATTAAACTTGCAAATGATGAACGTTCCATGGTTAGATCATGTGCATTAGGTGCATTAGGACATCTTAGAGCAAAAGGGGCAGAAGAAATTTTCTTACAATCTCTTTTAGATTCAAATTTAGAAGTTAGAAAAAGTGCCCTTCAAGCAATTATTGATCTAAAGATTATAGTTCCAGAAGATAAAAAAAATAAGATTAATAAACAGAAAGATTCTGAAATTGAAAAGTTACTTTTGAAATTAAAATAGTGGACCGGAAGGGATTTGAACCCTTGATCCGATGCATGCCATGCACCTATCCTACCAGACTAGACGACCGGCCCAATAATCAGAAATCTGATTGAATAAGATTTTTCAAAATGGTTATTAACGTTTAGCGGTTTTATTGAAATCCCCCTATGAAATTAACACAATATATTTAACCTCGATAATGATGGTTCAATCGTTATGGTAGTAGATAACAAGGCAACTGTCACTTATGTGCAATTACTAAAAGAGGATCTTGTAATTATTAGATTAGTTCCAAAAGATGGACCAATCCCAGATTATAAAGTCGGTCAATTTATCACATTAGGATTACCAAATCCTGCAGAAGGAGGTAAAATTGTTAGACGTGCATATTCAATTGCATCTCATCCAGAAAATAGAGATTACATTGAGCTCGTAATAAGATGGGTAAGAAAACCACTTCCAGGCAGATTAACTACTCAAATATTTAATGCAAAAGAAGGAGATGAGATTCTCTGGTTAAAACCTACAGGTAGAGCTTTGTTAATTAATGAAGAACTTCCAAATGGAGAAAAAGATAACAGAAGAATTGTTTGTATTGGTGGTGGTACAGGTCTTGCACCATTTGTTAGCTATGCACAACATTTTCATGATGCAGGAGATAAACGTGAAATCATAGTTTTGCATGGTGCAAGTTATGTTGATGAATTAAGTTACAAAGATTTGCTAACTAATCTTGAAAATGAGAGTATCACAAGAGGCAAGAATGAATGGGATTTTAAATACAGAGCAGCTATCAGTAGACCACAAGAATGGTTTAACAGATCATGGGCTGGTCAAGTTGGAAGGGTTGAAACATTTCTGAGACCTAGGGATAACGGAAGATCACCACTAGAAGAATTAATAGGAGATGTAATTACAAAAGAAAATACAATGTTCTATGTTTGTGGTTGGCAAGGAACAATAGATGGAGTAATGGACTTCTTAAAACCAAAAGGTTTTGTCACAGAACATGACAAACGTGAAGATGGAAGCTTTGAAGTCAAATACGAATCATACGGATGATTTTTAAAAAAATAAGTCAGAAAATCAATCATTGAAATATAGGATTCATCTAATAAAACCAATTGATTACTGCACTATATCTTGCACATCTAAATCCCGTAACTAATGCACATGTTGAAATAATTTCTGGCCTAAAAAAAGAAGCAGATGTTGTTAAAGTCATGCCAGTAGTTTTCAAAGACGGAGAAAAAGAAATCAACAGTAAGAGTTTTCCATTTAATTTTGAAACTAGAAAGAAAATGCTTGTCTCTGTTTTTGGAGATTCAATTCAAATAACTGATGATTACGCTTTTTTTGCTCCATTTAAGAAATACCTGCCACCCCTGTTGGCTCCAAAATCATGGCAATTAAGAAAACAAATTCTTAGAGGAGTGGAGGGCGATTTTTTTTCATATACGGGTGACAAAGCAGAAGGATACATGCTGAAAATATATAGATTGAAACCCAAGGTAGGAGAGAGAAAAGCTCTTTCTGCAGCATCGGTCAAAGAAAAATTGTATGATACAGCTCTTAGAAAAGAGTCGTCATGGAAAGACCATGTACCAGAAAGTATTGCCAAGATTATTGAAGAAGAATGGAAAACAGTTGAAAAATTTGCAAATACAGAAGATATGACTATTAGAGTAGCAGGAATGAAATTTCCTAAAGAAGGATATAGTCAAAGAACAATCCAAAATAGTAGAAATTAATTGAAAATAGATTAATACACATCTAGTAAAAATTTCTTATGAAACTTCCACTTTCAAAATATGTCTGGTTTGATGGGAAATATGTCCTTACAGAAAAGGCACAAGTTTCAATAACTACACACGCAATTCACTATGGAACATCAATCTTTGAAGGAATTAGGGCATACTGGAATGGAAAAAATCTTTACATATTTAGACTGGATGAGCATGTTAAACGATTTAGAAGATCAGGACAATTCTATGATATTTCACTTAATTTTTCAGACAAAGAAATCACAGATGCCATCATAGGAATTTGTAGAAAAAACAAGATTAAAAAATCATGTTACATAAGACCATTTTATTTTGTAGGAGATTATGGAATAAATCTACATGTAACTGAAAACGCGCCAACAAATGTTGCAATTTTTACATTTCCTTTTGGAGATTTATTTAACAAAAATGGAATCACAGCGGGAGTTGTATCTTGGAGAAAATTCTCAGATAATTCTACACCACCACAAGCAAAAATGGGAGGAAACTATCTCAATTCAATCATAGCAACACAAGAAGCAAAAAGAAATGGTTTTGATGAGGCAATTTTGCTTGATCATAACGGAAATGTAAGTGAGGCACCAGGAGAAAATATTTTTATCGTAAGAGAAGGGCAATTGGTTACACCAACATTGTCATCATCTGCACTTGAAGGAATTACTCGAGATGCAATAATAAAAATTGCAAAAGATTTGGATATTGGTGTTGTAGAAAGAGAAGTTACAAGAAGTGAATTAATTATTTCAGAGGAAATTTTTCTTACAGGCACAGCAGCTGAAATTACACCCATCATATCAATGAATTCAAAAAAGATTAGCAATGGTAAACCAGGGAATATCACAAAGAAAATGATGCAAGAATACACAAACATTGTTATGAACAAAAATATTGATTATTCTTATTGGTTAACGGAAGTGTATTAGTTGAAAATTGTTCAGATTGGAACTGGTGGATGGGGTAAAAACCATACAAGAATTTTATCTGAACTAGGTGTACTTTCAGCAGTATGTGATGTCGATCTTCAAAAAAGTAAAGAATATGGAGAAAAATATTCTGTAAATCATTATGAATCATTAGATTCGTTACTAAATTCTGAAGAATTTGACGCAGCGTTTGTAGTAACTCCTACATCAACTCATACCGAAATTGCAAAAAAATTGTTAGAGGCAAAAAAACATGTGTTTGTGGAAAAACCAATGACTTACAAATCTGAAGATGGCGAGGTACTTGCTAAACTTGCAGAAAAAAATAAAGTAATTCTTACATGCGGATATATAGAGAGATTTAATCCTGTAGTAGACATAGTAAAAAAATTTGTTAAAGAAAAAAAATTTGGTGATTTGCTAATGTTAGAATTTCACCGTGAAAATAGAATGCCGCTTCATATCAAGGATGTCGGAATAATTTATGATACATCAGTTCATGACATTGATACTGCTAATTGGTTGTTTAATGATATGCCTCATGTAGTATTTGCAAGGGCAGGCAAAATAAGACACAAACATGAAGATTTTGCAAGTATCATGCTAGGATACAAAGATGATAAGGTTGCAATTATTTCATCAAATTGGATTACACCAAAAAAAGTCAGAAAATTTAATGCGGTATGTACAGATGCAATTATTTCATCAGATTTTATCACTCAAGAAATTACTGTGGAAAAAGACGATGAAAATGAAACTGTTCAAAATGAGAAGCAAGAGCCACTACTATTAGAAATTAAGAGTTTCCTTGGAGCCATCGAGGGTAAGAATGAGCATATTGTCAAATCACAAGAAGCAGTTAACGTGACAAAAATAGCAGAAGCAGCACTCTTATCTAGTTTAAAGGGAATTCCAATTTATCTGGATTTAAAATGAATAAAACAATGATGGACATCTTGGCATGCCCAATTGATAAAAATCACCCTTTAGAATTATTTGAGATTAAAGAAAAAGATAATGTAATTTCAGAAGGCGCATTATTTTGTGAAAAGTGTTCAAGATTTTATCCAATTATAGAAGGAATTCCAATAATGCTCCCAGATGAATTAAGGGACAAAAAACAAGAGATTGATTTTCTAAAAAATTACAAAGAGGAATTACCTGAAAAAATTATTACACAGGGAAATCCATGGCATTTGTGAGATAATGGTTACAAATTTTATTTCGGATAAAGCAAAAATTGGTGAAAATGTTCAGATTTGGCATTTTTCATATATTGGTGACAACGTAGAGATTGGAGATAATGTCAAGATAGGATCTCTTGCACATATTGATTATGATGTAAAGATTGGTGAAAATACAAAGATAGAGGGTCAAGTATACATTCCATCTTTATCCAGAATTGGAAAGAATGTTTTCATGGGTCCAGCAGCAGTTCTTACAAATGATCCTTATCCAATGTGTGACAAAATGATAGGAGTTACCATTGAAGATAATGTAATAATTGGTGCACGTGCAGTTATCAAAGCAGGAGTTACTGTAGGAAAAAATAGTGTTGTTGCATTGGGGGCTATCGTAACAAGAGACGTTCCTGAAAATTCCGTGGTAATTGGTTCTCCAGCTACAATAAGATACACTAGAAAAGAATACGACAAGAAACAAAGAGAATGGAAAGAAAGTTAAGATTTAATCTCTTTTCTAAAAATCCAATTTTTCAATTTTGATAAAATTAAAATCCAAATTACAACAAGAATTATTGCAATTATAGCTTTAATGATTGATGCAATGAACATATTAAACTGACCAAATCCAGAAATTGAGATTGGTCCTAAAATTGTAACAAGAATTCCACCTCCCAGTAGAATCAAAATCCACATGGCAAACAAGAATCCATATAGACCAGATTTCATGAATATACTCCCATCAAAAATGTTGTAATTATTGCCAAGATTCCTGAAAAAATTGCAAGTTTGAAGATTGCAAATCCAACCTGTTTTTCAGTAAGTGGGCCTCCAGCAAGAATCAATCTTACCAAAGTTACAGGGGCAGTTTTGTCATCAGTTGCTTTGAGTTTAAAATCATTAGTGTGCTCAACAGGTTTACCCTTGACTTGCCTATGTTCCACGATTCGTTTAACGCTTGAGAGAAACAAAAATGAGTTGATAACTGCTGGCAATAATGCTACAGCAGCAATAATTTCAACATCACCTACAATAGCAATTGCGCCATACATTGCACCTAGAGTTAATGCACCAGAATCTCCAGGAAAAATTTTACTTGGAATTTTATGGTATTTGTAAAATGCCAACGAAACAAATCCTAATGGCAAACTAATAATTGCAATCTCATAATTTTGCATCACAAACAAACATATTGATAATGAAAAACTTGCAATCACCGTAAATCCACTAGCAACACCATTCAGAACATCAATTGAATTAATTATGTTTCCAGTAATTGGAATCATGAAAATTATTAAACCAAGATATAATACTGGAATTTGAACTGTGCCAAATATAGGAAAAGCAAGATCTGAGTCATATACACCAAATACGATGATTGGAATTGCGGCAATTGCAAGTGCTACAGGTTTAAACCAACCACCCATAACTCTTCTATCATCAACATATCCTATTAGAAAAGCTGCAAATGTTGTAATAGTTATTGCAAGAATTTCATTTAATTGTAAAAATGTATAAAGTACAATTTCGGATGCAATTATTCCTGCAATAATAGATATTCCACCAGGTCTTGCAATCATCACACCTTCTTTTTTATTTATATCCTTGACTACAAAATTTCTTTTTTCAAGAAATTTAATTAGTGGAGGAGTCAGTGCAAACACTACAAAAAATGCAACAATGCAAGAAACTATTGCTGGAAGTATTAATTCAATCAATTATCTAACCTTTTGTAATTCCGTCTTTATGTTATCCGCAATGGTTGAACCAATTTTGTCAATCTCTGCCAATTTATTCATCGGAATCTTTGCCAAATCATCTAAATTCTTTATTCCATGTTTGTATAGAATTCTAGCTCTGACCCTTCCAATACCTTTGACTTTAACCAAGTCAAGTAATTCCCTTCGTATTCCATATACAATTCTTGTTCGTAGATCAGCCAATTCGTTAAGCAAATCTGCTCTCTCAACGTGTTTTGAAATCTCTCTTAGGCAATATGTAAGCCAATTAGCATTTTCAGCCATCCTATGCATGTCTCCAGACTCTATTCCAAGGCTATCAGATAGAGATAATTCTGAAGATTCAGTAATCCAAGACTGCAAAGCCAAAAGGCTTCTTGAGCAATCATATTCAGAAATTGGTTCTAGTAGTTCTGAAGAATTGTTTTCTATCATTAAACTGGCTGATTCATAGTCTTTTTGCCGTAGTAAAAATTTTGGAAAAAATTCATCACAATTTGAAATCAGATGTAAAAATCCAAACGTATGGTTTCTTTCTTTAGATACATTTTCAATTGCATCTCTAAAGTATGTTGCAGTTAAAGGATCAATATACAGAATCGATGTCTTTTTACCAAATTCAGTAGCTGCATATCTTTCTCCTTTTTTGATTATCAGATATTTACTAGAAAGGAAACGTAGTGATATGTCAATTGCAAATTTTATGGTTGATTTTCTTGATTGTAATCCCCCCAATGTTTGCAAAAAGAATTCCAAAATTTCTTCTTTTTTAATTCCAGGATGTGTTACTATCACACTAAGAATGTGAGTTCTCAAAGATTTATCATCAGTGATTTTTGAAACTATTGGTTCTGGTTCCCCGTTAATATAATATTCTATAAGATCTTCAGTATTTCTATTTCCAACAATTATTGATTCACCGTAATCATCGTACTGAGGTCGTCCAGCTCTCCCGCATAGTTGTTTGTATTCCAGAATACTAATTGGTCTATTTGCTCCAACCTTTGCATTATATCGATTAATATTTGAAATTACAACTCTTCTTGCAGGAAGATTAACTCCTGCAGCTAAAGTTGGAGTAGATGATAGTAGTTTTATTGTTCCTTTACGAAATTCAGTCTCTATGATCTCTCTACATTTTTGATTTAGTCCTGCATGATGAAACGCAACTCCTTTTTTAACTAGAAGTGCCAATGTTTTTACTAGTTCTGTATGTTCATTTTCAGATAGAATTTTTTTTGATGTTTTTTCTAATTCAGTTAATTCATTTTTTGTTAAAATTTGAAAAATCGCATCTGCAGCTTTTGTTGCAAGAGATTTGGAGCGAGTTCTAGTCTCAGCAAATACTAGTGATTGTCCTCCTTGTCGTACAGATTGCACGCCTAAATCAATAGGTGTTCCACATAGACTACGCTCAACTTCAAAGGTTTTACCATCATTCATAGTAACCTCTCCTCCATCACATACCCCTTCAGAGAGGGGTACTGGTCGCCAGTCATTTTTTACCAGTTTACAATTAAGCCAATCTGCAATCTCATCAGAATTGGTAATTGTTGCACTAAGGCCTACGAGTTGAGGTTTTGTATCTAAAAGTTTTAGTTGTGTTAAAATCATTTCAAGTGTTGGACCTCGACTTTCATCTCCAATCAAATGTACTTCATCTGAAATAACTAATCCAATTTCTTCAACCCACTCAACACCATGTCTAATAATTGAATCCATCTTTTCATTTGTTAATATCAATATGTTACTTTTCTCTAGATTTTTTTCAATATTTTCAAAATCGCCAGTTGATATTCCAACTTTGATTTTTTTTCTCAATGCTACTTTTTCTAATTTTTTAAATTCTGAAAATTTTTCAGCAGCTAATGCACGTAAAGGACTAAGATAAATCACCTTACCGTCATTTTTTGAAAGATAGCTAATCATTGCAATCATTGCAATCAGAGTCTTTCCACTTGCAGTAGGGGCAGATACTAGAATACTTTTGCCATCTAGCAATCCAGACTTTACACTATCAGCTTGTGGTGGGTATAATTTTTCAAAACCTTGTGATTGTAAAAAATCAATTGCTGATTTTGGAAGATCTAGTTGCTCAATTTTCATACTCGGTTATAGTGACCGGGTTTTGATTCATAAATAGATGCTTCTCTGAGCATTCTTCTGATATAGTTTCTTGCTTCCTCTTCTGTGAATTTTTCACTCTTTTCAAGTTCTTTGACAAATGTTCTTTCTTCTACTGGAACTTTATTGTCACCTTCTAGACTTTTTAGGACATCCATGAATAGTTGCATCTTAGAGACTTCACTTCTCGGCTTTCCTTGTAATACTCCAAGATCTACCTTTCCAGTATTGACATCAACTCCTGCATCTTGAAGCATGCTCTGAATTAGAAATATTGCACGGTCAGCATCTTCTTCTTCCACTTTGTCTTTCATGAGTAATCTTGCTCTTGCAGTAGAAAGTCTAATAATTCCTTCTAATTGTCTTGGAGTTACAGTGATCATTTCTTCAGATTCCACATTTCTCATTTGGAGATAATAAGATAGAATTTTCTCTTCTGCTTCTTTTGTCAATTCAGGAATGCCACGTTTTGCATATGATAAATATTTTGTAAGCAAATCAACTTCAATAACAGATTTTTTATCTGTTCCCTGAGTGGTATTTCTTTGAATTATGTGTCTTGCAATCTTTTCATCTCGTTCTTTTGTTGGAATATCTCTAACAACAAAGATCAAATCAAATCTAGTAAGTAATGGAATTGGCAAGTTTACGTTTTCTGTAATATTTTTGAATGGATCATATTTTCCATACATAGGGTTTGCTGCAGCTAAAATTGAAGTTCGAGCATTTAGTGTGGCAACAATACCACCCTTTGCAATACTTGCAGATTGTTGTTCCATAACTTCGTGTAAAGCACTTCTATCTTCAGGCTTCATCTTGTCAAATTCGTCTATACTTACAAGACCTTGATCACCAAGTACTACTGCACCAGCTTCTAACATCATAATTCCTGTTTTATCTCTAACTACAGCAGCTGTAAGTCCTGCAGCAGTTGAACCTCTACCAGAAGTGTACAACCCCCTTGGTGCAATTCTTGCACAGAATTTTAGCATCTCACTTTTTGCAGTACCAGGATCTCCAACTAGAAATACGTTAATGTCTCCTCTAATCTTACTTCCATCACCAAGTAATCTCTGATTGGAACCTACAATGAGTAACAAAATTGCTTCTTTGATTAATGATTGTCCTTGGATATGTGGTGCAAATGAATCAATCAGTCTTTGATAAACATCAGAGCTTTGACTAAGTGATTTGATCATTTTTTCTTCTTCAGGTGAAATTTCCTCTCTTCCAATTTTTCTATCAGTTTTAGAACCACGACCACTCAAAAATTCAATATTATTTCCCTCAATTCTTAATCTATATAATCCACTATGACCTCTTTGAATTCCTGCAACTGATTCTTGTTCTACTCTAACAACACCTGTAAGAATAATTCTATCACCAGGCCTTGAATTATCTACCAAATCCTGCCTAATTGTGACATCAATATAGTGAGGAAGTTGTCCTGGAGGCAAATCCTCAGGAAGTTCTTGTAATCTAAGAATCTGAAAATCAATAAACTTGCTTGCTTCTGGTTTTAACTCGAAATCACGCTGTTTACAATTTGGATTATCACAGACAACTGGAATTTTTACATCCATTCCTTTTAGTTGAATTACTTTAGTTGTATGCTCATCAGGACATACAAAGACTAGTTCTTTTGCAAGAGGTTTTACTTCTGATGCTCTAACTACCATTCCTGAAACACTTGTAATATGTCCGATTGTTTCAGCATTGATTTGTCTTAGACTTCGCTCAAGTGGAAAATTAATTAATCTTACACGAACTTCATCTTTTATTTTTTCAGCATAATCAGGAAATCTTGTTTGTAGTGCTTCTTTGATTGCTCTAGAAAATGCATCAAATATCCTGTCAGGATTTGTAGAAAATATTACCACAATTTGTGGTTCTACTATTAAATCATTATAATCAACGATGATGTATTTTGCATTCTTTGGCATCATCTCATCGATTGCATCTACATACTTGTAGTTGCCATTTTTATCTTTGAATCTAGTTAGAAATTCTTTTACTTTATCAGATAAAGCAGAATCGGTAAAAGTACTAGCTTGTTTGGCGCTCATTTAAGCCTCCTGTAATTTGTTTTTCAAATTCTTTGCTGTTATCATAGATAGTTTTGTAAAAGATATTTTCCTCAACAGTGAGTTTATTGTATAAATCTGAATTTAGTTTGATAGAGTCAGCCATCTTTACTAGTTTACCTCTTCTCATTCTAAATAATTCAAGCATCATACTTTCAACTTTATCAAAATCATCGCGGTTCAATTCTTTCATGGATTCTCTTAATTTTATGTAAAAATGCGGATCAAGTGTAGATATTTGATATTCTCCAACCATCTTTTCTTTTGAGAGTGCTTGTTTTAATTCAGTAATCATATCTGGAGAGTCTAATATTCCCAAGTTATTATCAGACAGAATCTTTCCTATCCATTGAGGAATGTTGTTAGTGTCACCTTGAGTTGCTTCAATTTTTACTCCTGCCACATTGAATTTAAAATCTTGATTTACTGTAAATTTCGTATCCTTTAGGCGGTATCCAATTGAATGCACTTTTTCTACTTTATCAATTTCCATGCGAGATCACTTATCCTCTTTTAGATCCTCAAGTATCGGATCGATCAATTCTGTTAACAATTTAGTGAGATCAATTGATCCTAATTAATCTCAGGCTGATCGCAATGAGATTAGGAGAAATTTTGATTTTAAGATGTGGTATGATACAATAACCAATTCGGATTTATTAATGGGGATTAGGCTTTAGGACTCATGTTGGGAAGTGGTATGTGGGTAGAAAAGTATCGACCAACAAAGCTCTCAGAAATTGTAAACCAAACTGAAATTATCGGTAGTTTGGAGGCATTAATCAAAGATCCAACAGATATGCCACATCTGATGTTTTCAGGTTCTGCAGGAGTTGGAAAGACAACTGCTGCATTATGTATTGCAAATCAAATCTTGGGAGAAAATTTCAAAGATTACACACTTGAGCTAAACGCATCTGATGAGAGAGGAATTGGCATGGTTAGAGAGAAAGTTAAGAAATTTTCAAGATTTGCTGGAATGGGAGAGATTCCATTCAAGATTATCATTTTAGATGAAGCAGATGAGATGACTGCAGATGCTCAAACAGCACTAAGGAGAATTATCGAAGACACTGCAAAAATTTGTAGATTTATTTTCATTGCAAACAATATTTCAAAAATTATTGACCCAATTCAAAGTAGATGTGCAACCTTCAAGTTCACAACAATTCCAGAAGGGGATCTCATTAAAAGACTAGAAGAGATTGCTAAAAATGAGAAAGTCAAATTCGATAAAAAAGGTCTCAAGGCAATTTATGATTATTCTGAAGGAGATATGAGACATGCAATTAACCTAATGCAGGCAACTGCAAGCCTTGGTGGAATTACTGAAGAGCATGTAAAGGGATCAGCTGGACTTACTAAAACCAGTGATGTGTATGAAGTTCTAAAAATTGCATTATCAGGTAAAGTTACAGAAGCAAGAGAGAAGATGATAGAACTAATCAAAGTGTATGGAATGTCTGAATCTGATTTCCTAAAATATCTCAACTCAGCAGTATTCAAATCAAAGCATGAAAAGTTATCAGACATTTTAGAGATTATTGCAAAATATGATTATAGAGTTCTTGTTGGGGCAAATTCTGAAATTCAGCTATCTGCAATGCTGGCAGAACTTGGAAAAATAGAAAATTAAAACGCAGAGAGAGGGATTTGAACCCCCGTATGCTTGCGCACACAGGCTCTCAAGGCCCGCGCCCTACCGAGCTAGGCGACCTCTGCGAAAATTCTTTGATAGAAGTGATTAAAATTTGTTGGTGTGAAATAGAAAAATAAGAAAAAAGAAAAAAGTTTCTTTAATCGTGTGCGTGTGGGTTTTCTGAGCCAGATTTCATAAGTACATATGTACCGGCTGCTTTCTCATGCCATTCTTGGTTAGCTGATTCAATTCGAATAGCTCCTTCAGGACAGATTTCTTGACATGCCATGCAAACAGTGCAATCATGTTCTCTGATTGGTTGTGATTTGTCTGTATAGTCTAATCTTTCATCTTGTTCTGTAAGGCCAGTTCCTTCAAAAGTTTCACCCAGACATTTTTCTGCTTGAATATCTTTTTCAGTTCTGAACCATTGGAATGTTTGAACTGGGCATACACTCATGCATGCACCTGCTGCAACACATGAATCCCAATCGACTGCGACAGTTGTTCCATGAATTCCAAGAGGAACTTGTGTTTCTCCTCTTGCTTCATAAGCTGCCTTTACGTCGTCGTTTTTGAATGCTGCACCATCTGGATTTCCGTCTCCCCAGATCCAGTGAAAGTTTTCGCCATCTGCATGACTAGTCTTTCCCTTTGGTTCTTTATCAACACAGAAATCTTCTGGTATAACTAATTCTGCCATATTCATGTTACCCCAAAATATTATTTAAATCTAGATATAATTAGTCGAGACTAAATAAAAAAGAAAATAAAAATTTCTAGATATATTTGGGTTTTGAAATTCTAAAGAGTATTGGCTGCAGCTTCGTGTTTTTCAACATTTGACTGATCAACTTTGATTGCTTGTGGTGGACAAACTGATACACATGCCATACACCATATACAATCATGCTCTCGGATTGGATCTGCCTTGTCAGTTAGATCTTTTCGTTCATCTTTAACATTGCTTCCAGTTCCGTTAAAAGTTTGACTAACAACATCTTTGGCTGGAATGTCTTTTTCAGTTCTGTACCATTGGAATACTTGCACTGGACACGCTTCAATACATGCACCGTCTGCAACACATGAATCCCAATCGACTGCGACCATTGTACCACTTACACCAAGAGGAACCTGTTCTTCGTTTCTTGCAGCATACGCGGCAACTACGTCTGAATCTGCAAACATTTCAGCTTGTGAACCATCAGTGTTTTTTTCTTTGCCTGGACCCCACATGATATGGAAATTTCCATCATCTAGATTTATTTTTCCAATAGGCTTTAGGCCTTCAGGGAAATTTTCTGCTATTGGCATGGTATAATTTTTCAGAGTTATTATTTAAAGCTAGATAAGGTAAATTACGAATAGATTAGTAATAATCGATCTTTCAGGAATGAATTCCTTACGTTCATAACGTTGAACGATAAATTCTCCGGATATGGATATTATCAAGTACGATGTATATCGTGGTCCAAACATTGGAGTTTACACTAAAGTAAACGATAGTGTGATTTTACTTCCAATGGGATATGCACAATCAAAAGCAGAAAAACTTGCAAAATATCTTGATGTAGAATATCTATTCATGTCAATTGCAAACACAAGACTAATTGGAGCATTATGTGTAATGAATAACAAAGGAATACTTATTCCAAAAACTGCATACCAAGATGAATTTGATTTTCTCAAAAATGAAACAGAATTAGAAGTAGGTGTTCTTGATTCAAAATTATCTGCTTTAGGAAATGTAATTTGTACTAATGATAAAGGAGCAGTTGTATCTCCATGGTTATCACTCCAAGACTGCAAAAATATTTCAGATGTTTTGGGAGTAGAGGTAATTCAGAAAAAAATTGCTGGTTTTAATCAGACAGGAGCTGTTATGGTTGCCAATAATTATGGTGCGGCTATTCATCCAGAAGCAGATGAAGAGGATATGAAGACATTTTCTAATTTATTAGGCGTAAAAATTGAGCAGTGCTCCATTAATAATGGCATCCCATATGTTGCATCAGGAATTCTGGCAAATAATCATTCTATTATTGTAGGATCACTAACTACTGGCCCTGAAATTATGATGTTAACTAGGGCTTTTCTAAATTAAGAATAGATTTTGGATCATCAGTTAATTTCTCTAGTGGAATAGTTCCTTCAGTTCCATTAACCATATCTTTGAGTACAACATTTCCTTCTTCAAGTTCATCAGGTCCCACTATAATTGAGAACTGGGCATTGTTTGCAATATCCATTTGTTTTTTCAGGTTTCTTCCTGCTAAGTCAATGTCAGTTGGAATGTTATTGAGTCTTAATAGTGAAGCAATTGAATGAGCAACTTTTTGCATCTCGTCATTGATATACAACACTGCAATTCGTTTTTGTAAAACTTCTGGAATTATTTTTTGCTCTTGCATTGTAAGAATAATTCTCTCAACACCACCTGCAACTCCAGTTGCACCAATGTCTTCCCTGCCAAATGCTTTAGTCAGGGCATCATATCGACCACCACCAGCTAGTGCACCTAGTGTAGAATTTTTATCAAAGACTTCAAAGACAATTCCTGAATAGTAATCCAATCCTCTAACTATACCAAAATTAATTCTAACATTAGATACACCTCTATTTTCAAGTGAATCAAATAGTTGTTTTAGTTCACTCCATGATTCTAACTGGGTAGAATCAAATATTTTTTCAACTTCTGAAATTGTTCCTTTAATTTGTGAGAACTCTAGAATCTTTTCTATCTTTTTTGTTTCGTATCCTTTTGTTTGAAATTCTTTTAGGATTTCATCTTTTGATTTTTTTGCAATTTTATCTACTGCTCTTAAAATATCAGCTACTAATTCTGGATCTTTTGAATTGAAAATTTTGTTAATGTAAGACTCTACTAGATGTCTATGATTAATGTCAATTGTAATTCCTTTGAGTAAAAGCGAATCAAATAATCTAGATGTCAATTCGATGATTTCAGCCTCTGATTCAATGGATGGTTTTCCATACACTTCGATA
This sequence comes from Candidatus Nitrosopumilus sp., assembly GCA_029864335.1. GTDB lineage: Archaea > Thermoproteota > Nitrososphaeria > Nitrososphaerales > Nitrosopumilaceae > Nitrosopumilus. The sequence goes on from JAOTTS010000019.1 coordinate 21,038, forward strand.
TCCCATTGGTGAAAGTATCGATATCTGCCCTTTTGTGGCTCATCATATCTGAATACACCACCAAAACTAGAGAGTTTTGCTGGCAGTTTCATGGATTTTTGGGAAGCAGCATATCTTGTTAGGCCCATTGTAAAATCAAATCTTAATGCAACTTCTCTGTCTCCTTTATCTTTGAAATAGTAAATTTCATCTTTAATTCCCGGACCTGACTTTGTTTCTAAAGTTGACAGTAATTCAATTGGAGATGGATCCATAAATGAAAAACCGTACAGATTGGATATTTGCTTGAAATGATATCGGATGTGCTCAATATTTGTATTTTCTGCACCCTCAAAATCTTTCATTCCTCGTGGTAGTTCCAAGATGATTATTTCTTTGATGGTAGTGATTTAGATATTTCTGTAAGAACTATGCCATTTTTTGAAAATAAAATTAGGGATTATTTGAGGTTCATGATATCTTATTGATTCAAAATGTGATAAATGATCATACTTTTGAATGATTAAGACGTATACTAGATATGGAAAAGGTTTTTGCAACAAAAGAAGAACTATTGAGCGTAATTGAAAATGAAGCTCATATCAGAGTAGATAGTTTTGTTCAAAATGCTATAGATTTAGCTGAGGAAGCACATTCAGATCTTAAACGAGATGATGGAAAAACCTCTTTTCTTGAAACTCATATTTGGCCTGTAACAATTGATGTAATTCGCCATTATAATTCAAATAATAAATTTCTTACATCTCTTCAAATTGTTTCATCTATCTTACATGATATCATGGAAGATGATGAGAAAATTTTAGACTTGTATGCATCCAAATCTTATGGTTTTGATGCTTACTTTAGACACAGATTTGGAGAATACGTATTCAATGTAGGTTATACTTTAAAAACCAAACCATTAGAAAACTATCATGGTAAGAATGAAGCTGAAAGGTATACTGCAAGATTTTTAGATTATTGTGTTACACTTACAAAATCAGATTATGATGTCAAGATCATAAAACTCTGTGATAGATTAAACAACATGAAATTTATTTCTCAAAATCCAAACACCGTAAAAATTTCCAGATATATTAGTGAAGCTGAGGACTTTTACATTGCATTTTCTATTTTCCCTCCAACTGTAAAAGATTTTTACACCAAAATGAAAGAAGCTTATAACGAGTTAAAAACGATAAAAATTAAAATTTAGATTAACCGTATTTGTAATGAATTCCTTTTTCACCACGAGGATGTCTCCACTCTGTTTCTTGTGAGCAGGTTCCACAATCTACACATCCTTCATGTTGTATGATAACATTTCCACCCTCTTCACTGTAACATTTTGCAGGACAAAGAGTTACCATCTTTTTCATAAATTCGCTGTTAGGATTTAGAACCTTGATGTGAGAAGAATTATCATCATTATAACTGAGATTTCCAATTCTATCTGCAATTGATGGAATGCTTGGAGAATAGGATTGAGATACAATTTCCCCTAAACGTTCAGCTAATTGAATTGGAATTTTTACGTATGTATCCTCTGATTCAATCATTGGAAGTAGTTTCTCATAACCTAAAATATTTGCAAACTTTACTGCAATGCCTCTGAGTTTTTCATTTGACATCATTTTCAAGATTGGGCCATAGCGTGCACCAATGAGATCTTTTGGAACATCTTTCGTTGCATCAAGGAAAATCTTTAGGTAATTCTTGTCAATTTGCTTCATATCAGTAGTATATGGACTATTTTCTGTCTCTTTGGAATAATACTCACCAAGAGAATTAGCTGAGAAATCATTTTTGTCAATTGCTTTTGCTACTGCATTGGCAGCTCTTACACCATCATCAATTCCAACATTAAGACCCTCAATTCTTGGACCAACAAAAATACCTCTTCCTGCTGCATCTCCTACAAATAGGATATTTTTGAAGAATGGTTTTTGCATTCTACATCTCTTTCCATCTGGAACTAACTTTGCACCATATTCTGCTTCAACATAATCAGAGCCAAAAGTGACTCCTAACTTTGTTAATTGATTTTCAATTCCATCTAGTCTGGTTTTGATATCCTCATCAATTTTGTATTTACCTGAATCAATTAGCCGTTGTCTTCCACTTGATGAAAGATATGATGAACGGATTTCATTCCAGTTTTTAATTTGCTTAGCTACTGCAAAACGAATTCGGAGTTGTTCTTCTTGGGGTAAGCTTTTATCAATTTTTGATTTTATTGGAACATCATCTTTGATGAATTCACTGATCATTGGATTTTTCAATAATGCATCAATTAATGCAGATGGTTCAGTGGGATTTTCTAATTGAGAATGATAATGATATACTGCCCCTACTGAAAGGGTATCAGAATTTGTATAGAGGAATCCACCACCAATATGATTTAGTGTAACGTCTCCTGCAAAGAGATGTGCTGCACCTTCATCCGATGAAATTCCAAATCTTTTTTCAATAATTTCTTCAGGTAATTTTACAATAACTTTTACTCCTTGATACAATTGTGTTGGTGTGAACTTTGGTCTTGCACCTACCATATCTGCAATTTCTGAATTTACACCATCAGCTGCAATAACTGCCTTTACTTCAAATTCATCTAATTCGTCAGTTTGAATTATTGCATTGCCTGATTCATTCCAAGTAATTGATTTGACATGTACACCAGGAATAATTCCACCACCAAGTTTCTCAGCGGATTCAATTGCTTGTTTTGCAAACCATGAGTTGAGTTTGTTTAGTAAAACAGAATATCCGAAATTTGATTGGTATTCATGAGCTGCTGTAAGATCCATAGAGTAGACCTTGTCTTTTGATGTTGAATGTAAAATGTATTTTGTAATTTTACGCTCAAAAGGTGCATCATCTAGAAAATTTTCGTAAATTTTTTCGACGTTTGATACTTGGCCTTTTTGAGGCTTTTTTGAATACAGAATACCTCCAGAGAGATTTTTTGCGCCAATTTCTGAACCTGCTTCTAACAGAATTGCCTGCTTGCCAAGATTTGACAACTGTTTTAGTGCAGCTAGTCCTGCAGAGCCTCCACCAATAATTGCTACATCATATTTTTCCAAATTATACTGTCTCCACAATTTGTATCTGTTTTTTTATCTCCTCAATTAATAGGGGAATTACATCTTCCATTCTTCCTTTAATGAAAATATCACATTCATCTTTTATTGGAGAATTTTCATCAGGATTAATAGCTACAACAAATCCAGAATCTTTCATTCCCCAGACATGTTGCATCGCACCACTAACTCCTGCAGCAACATATAGCATTGCACTAGTTTTGTGACCGCTAGTTCCAATTACTCTGTCTGGAATCATGTATTTTTCATCCAATCTTGAACTGATAGGATATGGTTTCTTTGAAATTGGCAAAGTGATTCCAACTTCTGCATTTAGTTCTTTTGCTAGTTGTTCTACGAGCTTGATGTTTTCTTCTGGTTCTTCTTTAATTCCTCTACCAAAACTTACAATAGTTCTTGGAGTCTCAAAATCAACGGTACTTTCAATTACTTTACGGCTAAGTATCTTAACTTTGAGATCTCTTTGATCAATTCTAGGAATAAATTCAATTATTTTTCCTTCTCTTGTTGAGTCCGGTTTACGTGGTTCAAAAACTCCTGGAATAATACTACATGCTTGTGGATGATAATCTCTTTTGAATGCTGGATTTCGGTTATCAAGACAAAGAATGGTAGTCCATAAGAATCCGGAAAAGTCTGGTCTATACATCTCTAAAGTTTTTTCATAAATTTCTTTTTTACCTGCAGTTTTTTGTTGATGGGACATTTCAATGTCTTCAATCACTAGTTGATTAATGTCTGAAGCCAGTCCAGAATTCAGACCAGCTAAAACAGTTGAAGAGAGATGTCTTCCAATACTATCTGCTGCAAAGAACATATATCTTGGTCGTTTGAAATCTTGAGCATATTTTGATTCTATCTGTCCACCAATTTTTTTATTAATTGCAATTTGGCAAATAACTTTGGTGTAAATAATATTCGTTACTTCTTCTAATTGTGGGTTATCACAATAAATTACCGCATCCGCACCTGATTCTATTAATTCTTTAGATAAATCCTTGATGTCACTTCCTAAAACTATGGCTACAACTTTTTCATCAGAAGAGTATTTTTGATTAAACCCATCCATCAACCTTCTTGCTTCACCTATCATTTCTTTACTAATAGGAATTAACTTTCCATTTTGAATCTCAACTACTACATACAGATGTCTATATTTTTCCACCATTATTTTATCACCATTGCATCTAGTGCTTCTTTCATTTTTCCTACAGCTTTACGAATTGCTTCAGGATCTGAGCCATCAATTACTTCGGCTTTTCTTGTAGCAGTTGACTTTGGAACTCTTTCAACTTTGTAAACAATTGTAGGTGAACCTGGAAGCCCAACAAGACTTTTAGCAACACCAATTTCATCTGCATTAAACATTGTAAAATAATCTTTATAGTTATCAGCTCGCTTTTCTGCTTCTTTTTTATATTTTTGAAATGCAAGTCTTTGAGATACTTTATCAAAACTAGATTTGTATGTTGGATCAATGGATATGAATACTGGGAGAGGTGCCTCAATTTCTTCAAGTACATCCGGAGTTCCTTGTAAACTAATCAAACGTTTTGCACGAATTGTTCTAGTTTCCATATCTACAGTATAGCTAACTACATTTCCAAGAAAAGTAAATCCTAGTTTCCATGCAGTTTGTGGTCCTGTTTGTCCTGTTTCTCCATCAGATGCTCTGTGTCCTGAAAAAACAATATCCATTTTTTCTTTCATCTTATGGATTCCAGTTTTTAGAACTTCTGCAGTTCCTAAAGTATCAGCTCCTGCAAATAATCTGTCGCTATACAAATGAAGTTCTTCAGCATCAGAGATTTGTTGAGCTTGTTGTAGTGCTAAATCAGCAATTGGTGGACCCATCGTTCCAATTGAAACCTTTGCATCATACATTACCTTTGCAAAGAAAGCTGCATGAGCTGCAATTCCACTATGTGGGCCCAGAGTATTTTTTGTCTCCGCCCGATTTAATGTACCATCTGGATTGTAACTAACATTACCTTCAGAAAAATCTGGTTCTAGTTTTATAATTACAGCAACGTTTAGCTGTCCCATAATCAAGCCAGATTCAATTCACACTTAAAGTTATAATTTAAAGACTAAAGACACATCTTGTGAAATATTCTCTGAAATTATTTCATAGTACATGATTTGAGATTGATCTTAAATTTGCATAATAATTGAGAAAAAAATTCATATGTATTTGATAATTCATCAAAAATCAAATGAATTTTTACAATTTTTTTGTTACAGTTAAGTTTCATAACAGTAGTAATTTATTGGGTAAATGGTTTGAGAGATGACTTTGCAGAATATACACAATGTCCTGAATGCAATATTCCATTACTAAATTGTGATTGCAACTGTCCTAGATGTGGCAAAAGAGAAGAATGTATTTGTGAATTAAGTGTCATTACTGTTTCCTAGCATATAGGATTAGATACAAAAAACAACTTATTTTTAAAGAGGTTTTTTAGGATATTTGTGTCAATTGAGAAAATTACTCTTGCAAAAGATTTGGAAATTTGTAGAATTCTAAATGGTATGTGGCAAGTTGCAGGAGGCCATGGCCAAATTGAAAAGGATTTGGCAATTGCAGATATGATAGAATATCATAATTTAGGATTTACAACTTGGGATTTGGCAGACATTTATGGCCCTGCAGAATCATTGGTTGGGGAATTTAGAGAAAAAATAGACAAAACTCAATCACAAGCACTTACTAAATTTGTTCCAAATCCTGGTCCAATGAGCAACAGTATTGTTACTTACTATATTGAACAATCATTGAAAAAAATGAATACTGATTGTATTGATCTTCTCCAATTTCACTGGTGGGATTATAATGATTCTAATTATCTTGATGCATTACACCACTTGTCAAAATTGCAAAGCGAGCAAAAAATAAAACATTTGGGATTGACAAACTTTGATAGTGAGCAAGTTAAAATAATTATAGAAAATGGATTTCAAATAGTATCAAACCAAGTTCAGTTTTCTATTTTGGATCAAAGACCAAAAAAACTTATGATTCCATTTTTTGCAAAAAATGGAATAAAGATTCTAACATATGGAACATTGTTAGGAGGATTCTTTTCTGAAAAGTATTTGGGTTTAGATGAACCACATAGAGAAGAATTAACAACTTCTAGCCTGCAAAAATACAAAAACATGATCGATATTTGGGGAGGATGGCAATTATTTCAAGAATTACTTTGTAATTTGGATGAAATTGCAAAAAAACATCAATGCAGCATTGCAAATGTTGCTACTAGATTTGTTTTGGACAAACCTCAAGTTGCAGGAGTAATTATTGGGTCAAGGCTTGGAATTGCTAACCATAGAAATGATAATGCCAAAGTTTTTGATGTGAAATTAGATAAAGAAGATATTTCATTGATCAATACAATTACTGCAAAATCAAATGATTTGTTTGAGACAATTGGTGATTGTGGAGACGAATATAGATAGAAATTAAGTAAAATTGATTTGAAACTATGCAGAACTAGGCAATTTTAGAAAATGTGTGGATTGGATATAGGCAGTAAAATGGAATCTCATAATACAAACTATCTTTAGAGCAGATAACAAATTTCTCTAAATTGCGGATTCGTCTTTTCATCATTCCAAGAGTGCGACCGGATTAGAGTAGTAATATCTCGCTAGAAAAGTTCCAATGAAATAAAATCTAACTGGTTTTTGGAATTTTTTACAAGAATTTTTAAACAATGATACTAACGATATCGGGAAATAAGAACATCTTTATCAACTAGTTTAGGTTTCTGTTTTTTTGTGGAAGGTTTTCTCTAGAAATTGTTTAGAACTAAAACTACCTATGTCTCAAATTCAAGTAATTTTTTCGAGATTCAGAATATGAAAGTTGCTTACTGTATACGTTGCCAAGAGCTATTTGAGGAAAATAACGTAATTGCAACTTCTACTACCAATCGCAGATACTGTTACAAATGTGCTTCAACAATAAATTTAGTTTTTGCAAATATGACTAAAGATCTTCACCTGCACACATCATGTAAAGAGATAGATATAAACATCAAAGAAATTTCAAGAAAAATTCATTTGGATAAATCAATTGAAATTTTGACAAAAGAAATAATTCAGAGAAATTTTCGGACATTACAATATTTTTTAACCAATTCGAAATTATTGGGAGGATTAGATGGGAACTTCATGTAATGGGATTTGTAATAGATATAAAATAAGAAAACCAAACGGCACTGGAAGATACAGTGCTGGTCAAAAACGATGTAATCTTTGTGATGTATTTATACAATGGGAAGGCATTTTTTGCCCTTGCTGTGGTTATAGATTACGACTTAAACCCAGAAGTGGAAAATACAAAGAAAAGATTATGAAGCCGTTAGAAAAAATGATGGTGTAATTATAGGGAGATTGTAATGTGTCGAGGAATTTGTGAGAGGTTTAAAGCTAAATGGTTTTTGCATACCGATAGATATGCTAACGGTCAAAAACGATGTAATGAATGTGGTATTTTCATTTCTTGGGATGGGCGACATTGTCCTTGTTGTGGAATGATGTTAAGAACAAAACCAAGAAACAAAGATAACAAACAAAAATATAATTTGAAACTTAAAAATAAATAGAAAATATATGTTAAGAGGAATCCTTTTAGTTCCAGTAATCATTGTGGTTTCAATTAGTTCCAAAAGAAAGGTTCGAATCTCTTAAGACTATAACTTTCTTTGAACATTTAATCCATCATATAGATTCATCATTAAGGTTTGAACAACTAAAGATAAATAAAAAAGAATGATTAGTTAGCAGGAACTACTAGTCCTCTATCTATCATCTTAAGAGCAGTCTCTGCTTTGAGACAAATTGGTACTTCGTTTGATTCTTTCATTACAAGACTGAATCCTTCACGATACTCAACTTCTGCAGCATCAATGCCGGCAGTAATTTGTGTACGTGGGGAAATCCACGCTAATTGCATGTCTTTTGCCTTTTGAATGAATTCTTCTCTTAGTTGTTGTTTTTCATTGTCTGTCATTTCAGATGCTCGCTCACGGAGTTCTGCTTTGAATGCTTTCATGTCAGATAATCTGTCATGAATTGCAGATCTTCGCTCATCAGACATTTTGATTTTGATTTTTGTCATGTGATCTTTATCTTTAATTCTGATTTTCTCTCATCAGTTAGATCATCATATTTTTCTCTAATATTTCATCTTGATTTCTTCATGTTTCTCATCAGAAATGCCATGTTTGTCCATGATCATTGCCTTGAGTCGTGAAGACATGTCAGACATTCTGATTCTATCAGAGACCTTGTCTTTGATGTCATCATGATGCTCTTTCTTGTAGTCTTTTCTTTTTTCAGGTGTCATATTACACCATTTTGAGATTCTATCAAGTTTTGCAACATCGGTAATTTCTGATGCTCTGTTAGATTCTGTCATTGAGCACAATCTATCATAGTTCATGTGGATATCTGTCATTTTGTCATGAATTTTGTCTGTAACTTTATCATGAATTTTCTCATTCATATAATCACGGATGACATCTTTATGTTCTGCAATAAATTTGTCAATTGCATCTTCTCTTTCATCTTCAGACAAATCACAATAGTTTGCTAATCTGCCAGAAAATTGTTCAAGTCTGGGATGGTCTTCAAAGAATTGACGTTTTTCATCTGTAATCATATCACAGAAGTGCTCTAGTCTATCATCAAGGTCTGCATATCGGTCATATTTGTCATCTCTGTCGTCAGTTTCGTCTCTATCGTCTTCTTTAGTATCGTCTTCATTAGCCTCATCTTCGAGTTCATCTTCATCTGCTATCTCACAAATTATAGAAAGTTTTCCATTGTATTCTACCATATCTGGATAATCAGCAAAAAAGTCGCTTTGTTCCTCGAGGCTCATTTCACAAAAGTCTTCCATCATATCTTCAAGATCATCACTATCAGCAAATGCTGTACTACCTGCAGTAACTCCAGTAAACATGATCAGTGAAAAAACAACGCTTAGAAGTTGTGTGCTTTTCATTATGCAAATTCTTGATTTTTGTATATAATGAATGTCGGTTAATATCATGGTAAGTATTATTACAAATGAGGCAATTTTTGAATAATTCATGCCTAGAAGGTAGGGACTAGATTTTGTAAGTGTTAATCAGGATAATTTTGAAATCAAATCAATTTCATGAATTAAAGATAAGTTAGTAGTAATTTCTTTTATTGTTTTTAGGATAATTTTTTTATGTTTACACAAAAAGAAAACGGGTTTGTAGAAGAGATAACAAAGTGGGCTCAATCAATTGGAATTAATCTAGATAGGGATCACGAACAGGTGTAGTTTTTAACATGAATTTTGTTAAGCAAAAAAATTTTAAGGAAGCATCATGAAATTAATCGGACAAACAAAACTATCACATGGAATTGTTTATCACTATTCAAACAGTAGGGGAAACATAGAATCTTATTTTATTGAACATAATTCCAAAGATTTCAATTAGAAAAAAATTAGCAATAAAATCTATTGAGGATTTACTTTTTTGACAGTCTCAATTACCTGATCAAATGTAATCAAGGGGATAATCTTTACAGCATTAAAGCTAGCAATTCCTGCATCAATGCAAAACTGCTGGATCATATGTGAATCTTCAGCATCTATAATCCATAGAAATGTGTGTTCTAGAGCAGAGTGATATTGCCCTATGATTTTTTGAATTTTGTAGTTTTTGGCAATTTCCTCAACATTCATTTTTTCTGCTTGAATGACCAGTTTTGCACTTGAATCACTGTTTAATGGACACGCTTCAGTCGTATGACTGCCAGATATGCCATACAGTGCCATATTCCTAATTGATTTAATTATAGATAAATGATGTTGTAGTATTATAGAATTATATCATTATGGTGTTATAGTTGAAGTCAATTAAATCACTAAACAAAAAGATTGCAAGCTGCAAAAAATGTCCAAGATTAGCAGCCTACATCAGAGATGTTGCAAAAAACAAGGTAAGACGATTCAAAGATGAGAAATATTATGGCAAACCTCTTTCAGGATTTGGTGATGTCAATGCTAAATTACTCATTGTAGGTTTAGCTCCAGCTGCACATGGTGGAAATAGAACAGGGAGAATGTTTACAGGGGATTCATCAGGGGACTGGCTGGCAAAAGTAATGCACAAACATGGATTTGCATCAATTTCTACTAGTCAGAACATTAATGATGGAATGATCCTCAAAAATGCCTACATTACTGCAGCAGTTAGGTGTGCACCACCTCAAAATAAACCAACCCGAGAAGAGAAGGACACTTGTTTTGGATTCTTGGAGCAAGAAAGAAAGATTCTAGAAAACATCACAATAGTTCTTTGCCTTGGAAAAATAGCATATGATACCGTTTGTAAATTGTATAAGGTAAAACCAGAAAAATTTGGGCATAACAAACTATTCGAATATGATACAATTCGGATCCTCACATCATATCACCCTTCAAAACAAAATACACAGACTGGACGATTAACTTGGATACAATGGTCCGCAGTGTTTGCAAAGGCCAAAAAATTAACTCTAACTTGAATTAATGAGTTCTAGCGAAAAATAAAAATATTGAAAATGTCCATACTACTAAATTGCTGCAGGTAATGGCTGTTCAATATGCAATTTAGAACATGATGGAGATTTTTACAGTTTTTGTAAGTGTTCTTGTCATGATAGAATTGCAAGGGAAATTGTAGACTAGAAATACTTCAAATTAAAATCTTAAACTCAGATTTTTTTTAATCAGTATTCTCATACAGTTTTTGAATTTGTTCAATAGTTTTGGGGTCTAATTTCTCAAATAACTGTTGTAACTCTTTTTCATCTAATTCCTCATCATGAAACAGCATCTATGTTCTGCATTAATTTTGACATTAACCATGATTATCATAGTAGATTGCAAACAATGTACAAAAGACTCAAAAAATAGTCATTGTTATACTTTACAATCCATAAAATTCAGACCACTGGTGCTCTAGCTTATAAATTATTTTCCAACCAAGCCTATCAATGTTTACACTTGGTTCTGCAATAACCATTAAGATGTACCTTCCAAAAGGAAAACTCATCATTACGACCTTTTCTCTCCTAGAAGAAGAATATTTGACTCTGCCCAAATTTGCATCAAACCCTTTTCTATTTGCAACTCTGTGTGCTAATTCTTGAAATGTTTGCCTTCGTCTTGCATCATTTTCAAAAGGAATAACATCATCCTTGAAATCACCTGCAATTAATTCCCCCTTGCAATCAATCAAACCACAATATCGAATTTCAGGTTCGGCCAAAATATCTTTGATTTTATTTTTGATATCTTCAATTGAAAATTTCTCTTTAGACATATGAGATTAGATGTTTTTTTGTGTATTTAACACAAGTATCCAATCGATGAAATTGTTTGGTTAAATCGATGTTAGAAAACAATCTAAATCATAAATCAATATACATTTGTATTGTTATATCATAAATAATAAATGAATGTTAAGATTTTTCTCAGAATACTTTAAATTTCATTTTCACAAAAGTGTTATGACGAGGTCTATCATATCTGCCGAAATTCAAAAGGATAGATTTGAGGAGGTGGACAGATAGAAAAAAAGGAAAACACGAAAAAAGATGGAAGCATCTAGAATTCGTAGTTTTTCAGTATACCTCGTTTCCTATTTTGTTACAAATCAATCTTATAGATTTTGAAGCAAATACTTAGATTAGTTGCAGCATCCAAAAAAATGTGAAGAAATGTCAATGTAACAAATGTGATTGTCCAAATGAAATAAGAGAATTTGGTCACAGATATGAAGAAGAAAATGCCATAGTAGAAGCTGAATTTGAAAATGATGCAGATAAAGTCGAATCAATTATCAAAGAGATTTGTGATTTTTGTGAGAAAGGTCAACACCAAGGTCAGCCAAATGCCTAAAGAATGTCTAATTATTTATCTACATTCATTATAAAAGTAATATGCAATCTCCCATGAAAGAGTTAATTTTTGTTATTTTTTTGTTTACAATTCCTGCAGCATTTGCTCAAGAGTATCAAGAGCTTGGAGTTGAAGTGGAGACAGTAGCTGATAACCTCACTATTCCATGGAGTATTGATTGGTTACCTGATGGAACGATATTATTTACAGAAAGAAACGGACACCTCAGGATAATTCAAAATGGAGAATTATTAGAAGAACCATTATTGTCACTTGAAGTTAGTGGAGTAGAAGGTGGAATGCTAGGAATTGCAGTGGATCCAAAATTTGAAGAAAATAATTTCATATATCTCTATTATACATACAATGAATTTTTATCAACAATAAACAAACTTGTTAGATTCCAACTTGTTGAGGGAATATTAACAGAAGATAAAATATTACTTGATGGAATCCCTGGTGGACCATTTCATGACGGTGGAAGAATTCAGTTTGGACCAGATGAAAAATTATACATCACAACAGGAGAAGCTGGAGATCCAAGACTTGCACAGGATCTGAATTCGTTGGGTGGAAAGATTCTCAGAATTAATTCTGATGGAACGATACCTGTAGATAACCCATTGCAGGATTCTCCAATTTATTCAATAGGTCATAGAAATCCTCAAGGAATTGATTGGGACAAATCTGGAAATCTGGTTGCAACAGAGCATGGTCCATCAGGATGGAGAGGAATAGCACATGATGAAATCAATGTGATAATTCCAGGCACAAATTATGGATGGCCTGACATTATTGGTGATGAGACAGCAGAAGGTTTGCAAAAACCAATCCTGCATACAGGTGATGATACATGGGCACCATCAGGTGCAGAATTCTACTATGGAGACAAAATTCTTAACTGGACTGGAAAATATTTTGTTGCAACACTCAGAGGCAGTCATCTTCACATGGTAGAGTTTGATTTAGAAAATAATTTGGTGCTGTCTCACGAAAAACTATTCCAAGATGAATTTGGAAGACTACGAGATGTACAAACAGGACCTGATGGATTATTGTATATTCTTACAAGCAATCAGGATAGCAGAGGATTTCCAAATCCTAATGATGATAAAATTCTCAGAATCATGCCAATATATGAAATTAATAGTTTTGAGGAGTGTGTTGAATCTGGAAATCCAATAATGGAATCATATCCAAGGCAATGTAAAACTGGAGATGGGAAACATTTCGTTGAAGTGAGTTCTAAAATTCCTGAATGGATTAGAAAAACTGCAAAGTGGTGGTCATTAAATCAAATTTCAAATAAAGACTACTCATTAGGTCTTCAATATCTTATAGAAAAGGACATCATTACAATTCCATTCGGAACAACATCTGAAGGGGATTCTGAGGAGCAATTACCATCATGGTTACGAAAAGATGCAGGATGGTGGAGTCAGGGGTTAATATCAGATGAAGAGTATTTCAAAAGTATTCAATGGATGATAAATAATGAATTTATCAAAATCTAGTAAATGCTTAAAAAGCTAATTTTTGTTTAGATTTTCAAGCGATTCAGGTTTTTCTAAAAGTTGAGAATTAAAATCATAATCACGAATGTGCAACATGGTATTGACAGTCAAAAATCTGTTTAGTCCTGTATAGTCAATCGTATTTCCAATTTCAAGTCACTCAGATTCAAGATATACTAGTGTCAAAAAGATACTAATTATTAGAATAATTTGGAATCCCACAATAAATGAAATTTTTTGTTTTGCTGTCAATGACGGATTAGACTAGTTTCAGTCTTTTTACTCTTTATTAGAATCTAGTTTTGAGAAATTTCATTTTTTGATACAGGTGGAATGTAAATAAATTTTGATTCTCTTTTCTTCTTCAGACTAAACATAAGTTAGTTTTTCAGAATTTTGATATAAACTTCAAGTAGAAATTATCCATTTGATTTTGAAATTGCAAGAATTCTCAGAATATTCCAAATGCCTAAAAATCAGTGGTAGACTTTACTGATTTTTAAAATTGTTTTGAGTTGGAATTTTACCAATTTGCCAATCATTGGTTTAAAGTTAAAAATATCCGTAATCAATTGAAATTTGGCTAGAATACTTCTGATCGCATCTAATTAGCAGTATTTGAGATTTGGGATCTACTTTTTATTTAATAACTGCATATAGTAATTCAGGAAGCTGGCACAATATCCTCTTGTCTGAATGCTGGTAATTGTTTACCGGTCTATGCATACAGCAGGGCTGTGTAAAGATTAGTCCGCAATGGTCAGCTTTCAAATTTTTAAAAACAGAATCGAATCAAGCAATAGAGTGAATATCAAAATAGGGTGTACTGGGTGGAGATATCAAGGATGGTCTGGGACATTTTATCCCAGAAATCTCAAGAGCCAAGATTGGCTCAGATACTATTCACAGATTTTTGAAATTACTGAAATTAATTCTACATTTTACGGGATTCCTTCTCAAGAGATTGTAAGGAGGTGGAATGCTGACACTCCAAGGCATTTCAGATTTACAGCCAAATTTCCATGTAATTACGCATGAAAAGAGGCTGGAAAGGGTAAATTCTGAAATATTTTCATTCTTGTCATCTCTTGTTCCAATTCACGAAAAGGTTTCAGCACTTGTTTTGCAATTGCCCCCATCATTATCATTTGATGAGGCAAAACCAAGACTAGAAGAATTGTTTGATATTTTGCCTGATGATTTTTTGTATCCAATTGAAGGAAGACATGAATCGTGGTTTTCAGATGATGCTTTAACATATCTAAAACAAAACAAACATTGTCTTGTATGGAATGATGTTGCAGGAGTTGACAATCCAATGCGAGTTACTGCAAATTTTCTTTATGTTAGATTGATTGGAGATCGTTCTATTCTCGATTCAAAATTTGGAAAAGTTATAAAAGATAAAAAAGAACTGATCAAAAACTGGGCAAAGAAACTACAAAACATTCAAGACATTCCACTTGCCATGATATTGACAAATAATCATTATGAATGATTTAGTCCTGCAACTGCAAATTCTTTGAGAATGCAGCTTGGAATGCGGGAATTAATGTGGGAAGAAAAAAGACAAAAGACATTAGGTAATTTTTAAACAGAAATTCTTCAATAACTAGGAGAGCATTGAAGAATTTCTGCCAAATATCCAACCAAACAATAGGATGGTAATATTCATAGAACGTTTTCAATATTTAAGGTAATAATGCAATTGTGTTAGTGCCAAGTCCAATAGCTTCGCCAAAGTAATATCCAGATAAAATTGTTCCAGTAGACCAAACACATGATCCTGCAAATGTGTAAGTAACAAATTTTGGAATTCTCATTTTTAATAATCCAGCTGGAACTGAAATCATTTCTCTCATAACTGGAACCATCCTACCCAAAAATACAGCCTTGTCTCCATATTTTTCAAACCAAATCTCTACTCGCTCTAATTTTTTTTCAGATAATCTGACATATAGAAGATAACGAATTAGAACAACTCGACCAAGCTTTAACGCAATTAGGTATATCGCAGATGTACCAAGAGTGGCACCACCCGCTCCAAGTAAAATCATCGGGATGAGATCAACAATTGACATACCATGTTGGAATGCCAAGAATCCTGCAGTAGGAAATACGGCAAGTGTAGGAATAGGCGGAACTATAGTCTCAAGTAAGGCTGCTAGAAATATTCCTTCATAGAGATGGTCTCCTAGAAACTCTGTAATCCAAACAAGAAATGAATCAAATGGCTCCAATTGCTTCTGCAAATGAAATCTTACTAAATTACTTTACGAGTGCAAACTCAGACAGATTTGACACTTTGACATGACAATTTTAGAAAATGTATCAAAATTACGGCATAATTGATTATTTGATAGTTATGTATTCCAACAAACTAACAATTCATTTGGAGAATACTAGAAATTTAAGTTACAAAGATCTTGTTTTTTTAATCTTGTGAAAAAATATTAGATGAATTTTATAAAAAAATTATGATCGATCTTTTCAAAAATTATTTTTAGAAATTTTGATCATTTAATTTTCAGGTTTAAATTTGTAAAATGAATAATATTAGTCCATAATAATTTAGAACCATCATGATCCACCAAATGAAAAATTACAAAATAGGAGATTTATACTAAAAATATTTTTGTATGATAGAGGAACAAAAGGAATTTTAGATTATGGTAGACATGAAAAAAACTGTAATTAAACAAGAAAAAGAAATTACAAAAGATGAGTTGAGAAAAATCGATGACTTGTTTGAAAAAATTATAGATATTAAAGTATTAGAATAGATTTTTTTATTTTATTAGTTCTCTTAATTTTAACTAATTCATTTATCGGTTCATATTTTCAAGGGATTGTTGAAAATTCTATAAATCACAAAAATTGTTGTTGGGTTAGAATTCATGTCACGTACTAGTAATATGGATAAAAGCGATGAACAGTATCTATCTGTGTGGAAGAGCAAGATGAGGATGAAATAACTTGTTGGGTATGCAGTGCTGAAATTATTGAATATTTTGAAGAGCGATACCAAGGTCAAAGAGGCAAATGCACTTTCTGTGAGATTGATTTTCCCTTAGAATAAAATCAATTTTAGATGAAACTATAATTCAAATTATGGTTTTAGAAATACCTTTAACGTATCAGGCTTTTTTGCATGAATAATTGCTTCTTGGAATTTCTCAAGAGGAAATGTGGAATCGATCATATCATCAACTGTAATCATTCCAGTAGCTAATGCATCAATTGCTGGTTTAAACAACCCACAACGAGAGCCAATTAACGTTATTTCATTGACTACTATAGGAGTCAAATCGAGATTTTCCCTTGATGCAATAGTTGATTTTAAAATAACAATTCCACGTGGTCTTGTTAATTTCATAGTGTCAGAAAATCCAGAATTGCTTCCAGTAGCCTCTACCACTAAATCAAAAGTGGATTCGTCTGAGGATTTAATTCCAATCTTTGTTTTTATTCCTAGTTTATCTAAACTTTGTAGTTTGTTTGTGTGTCTACCAAAACATATGATATCGTTACATGATAATTTCAATACTCGTACAATTAATTGTGCCAGTCTCCCATCACCTATCACTGCAACATTCCATTTAGGATCAAGTTTTACTTGTTCTTTGATTTCAAATGCAGCTGCTAGTGGTTCGATAAACACAGCTTGTTCATCGCTAATTGAATCAGGTAAAACGTGTAAGTTTTTTTCAGGAAGTGAGACAAATTCTGCAAATACCCCATTTCTTTTTAAAATTCCAAGAACTGTTCTGTTAGGACAATGTCGAGACATTCCATTTTTACAAGAATTACAAAATCCACATCCAGCATTAATTTCACCCACGACTCTTTTTCCAATTAGTTCAGAATTTTCAGATTTTTCTACAGTTCCAACAAATTCATGACCCAAGATTCCATTATATTTCATGTATCCGTCTAGAATCTCCAAGTCAGTTCCACAAATTCCTGCCAAGTTTACTCTGACTAATGTTTCAGCAGAATGTGGTTCTGGATAGTTTTGATCAAAAGTCACTTTTTCTCCATCAAAATAAGCAGCTTTCATAAAATCATTTCAATAGGTATCCAATTTTAAAATACTGAAATTTTTCAAAATGAAAAGCTCAGTTTTAAATAATTTAGCGAGATGGAAAGTTATGCCAAGAATTTCTCATTTTGACATACCGGCAGATGATCCTGAGAGAGCACAAAAATTCTACAGGGAAGTGTTTGATTGGAAGTTTGAGAAATGGGATGGGCCAATGGACTATTGGATGGCTATAACAGGAACAGAAGAACCTGGAATTAATGGAGGATTATCAAAGAGAATGTCAGGACAGATAGGAATCTCAAATACCATCAATGTTCCATCACTTGATAACTATTCTAAAAAGATTATAGAAAAAGGAGGACAATTAATTGTTCCAAAAATGGCAATTCCAAAAATTGGATGGTTTGCACAATGTACTGATACTGAGGGCAATATGTTTGGAATTATAGAGATGGATGAGAAAGCACAATAATCAATACCAATAATACAAATTTTGCTACATGAGGAATAAATCTTGGAATTAGTAAAAAGTGCAGAATTGCTTGCAAAAAAGAAACATGCAGGGTAGTATAGAAAAGATGGCAATACTCCTTACTCAAAACACTTAGAAGATGTAGTTAACAGACTCAAGAGTTTGGGTGTAATTGACGAAGAACTTCTAAGTGCAGGATGGCTTCACGATATTATTAAAGACACTGACACTAATTTTGATAATTTGTATGAGCAGTTTGGAAACATGATTGCAGTTATTGTATCATCTTTGACTAAAGACAAAACATTACCAAGAAAACAAAGAGAAAAAGCATACAACATACAACTCAAAGAAGCGTCATTTGATGCAAAACTAATCAAACTTTGTGATATTTCTGCAAACTTGAGTGATTTAAAAAATTATGATGCATCAAAATCAAAAAAACTACGTGAAATAAAACAAAAAAGGCATTATCTAACTATCATTAAAAAGAATTTGATAAATACAAATTATCCTAAAATTGTTACATTACTAGAACCAATAAATCAGATCCTAAAACGATACGGTCAAAGGACTATTACTTTCAAGTAGAATCATGAGAAATTATTTTTCTCTGACCATATATTGTAAAATATAGGCTAGATTAATAATCAGAAAGTTTTCTAAAAAATACAAGTGAGTTACAAATTTTTAGATCATGCAACTGATGCAATAATTGAGGTTACTGCAAAAGACATCAAAGAAGCTTTTGCTGTAGCAGCCGAAGCAGAAATTAATCTTACACTTGATCAAGATAAAGTTGAAGAAAAAGACAAAAAAGAATTCACTGCCAATGGAAAAGATTTGCGTTATCTTCTTTTCAGCTGGCTTGAAGAGATTCCATTTCTTCTAATTACTGAAGGATTTGCAATCAAGAGAATTGAGTTTAATATTGAGGAAAATAATGGTTATAAAATCAAAGCAACAGCATATGGGGAGCCACTTGATGTTCATAAGCATAATTTCAAAGTTGAGATAAAGGCTCCAACATTTTATGACATGGAAATTAAGATAAATGGTTGTGTCTATATGAGATTTCTGCTTGATTTGTGAGTTTGGTGAAGATTTCTTTGCACAAAACAAGAAGAAATTATACGTGTTTTTTAAAAATAAACTCTTGATATCATCATTGTGTACATTAAATTTGTAGGATTCTCAGTATTGATGTTATTTGTAGTCGTAATGACACCAGCTTATGCAAATGTGACATCATTATCATTAGAAAGGAGTCTTTACACAGAGGATGAGAATTTTGCTTTTATTGGAAATCAGGAAGGGAAAGAACAAGTCTTTGTAATAATTCGTGATGAAGGAGGGGACTATATCGGAATGTTATCAGATGTTAATCCAGGCAAAGGAGAGTATTCGGTAATTCCTAGGCAAGTATCATTATTCTTTAAAGATGACGGAATTTACAAAGCAACGGCTTTTACTAATGATCAAGCAGAAAAGAACGGAATTACAATAGAATTGGAATTTAAGGATGAAAAATTATTTGAAGTTCCTGATTTTGTATTACAATTAAAAACAATTGGAGATAAAGAGGTTGAAGTACAAAAAACAATTACATTTACAGCTAGTCTTATTGATAGTTCTATTACTGATGTAGCATATAGTTTGAAAAATGCGCCTTCTGGTGCCACAATAGATGCCAACACAGGAAAATTTGTTTGGACTCCGTCAAAATTTCATGGAAACATCCAAGATGTGTCTTATAATTTCGATGTAATTGTAAATAAGGGAGGTCAAGAAGATAGAGAGAAAATTACAATAACCGTAAAGCAAGCATATCAAGAACCTAAACCAAAACAAACTATGCCAGAACCAAAACAAACTACGCCAGAACCCAAGGAGCTTGGACTAGCTTCATTTGTAGATGAAACAAAAGATCCACAGAGTTATGTTGACAGATATAACAATGAGATAACTTACAAAAAATGGTTTGATGAGAACTTTTCAGAGTATGATTCAATTTATCAGGCAGTAGGT
>JAOTTS010000041.1 GCA_029864335.1 Candidatus Nitrosopumilus sp.
TGTTTTCACGATATTTCGCTTTGCAGCCTACCTGAACCTAGTACAGGAACTTTAAGTTCTGTTTGGCCTTGCTCCATGTGGGGCGGCTTTTTTCATTCCTTTTATGGAAACCTCAGGTTTTTCCATCATAGTGCGCCATATTGGATTTTTTTCTGTTCCGTTGCCAATCATCTCTAATTATCCATCTCCAGATCACATTTCCTGTATGGAGGGAGGAGTTTCCTCTGCCGTAGCAGCGTGTCGTGCTCCAGCTCACATGATGGGTATGCTTCTTGATTGAATTTGAGTATTACCTTTGAGGTTTTGTGCCTATTATGAACAATGTCCCAAATTCTCGTTTCCATTTTTTTCCGCTTTTCAAATCTTTGACTTGCTTTGTTTTAACTGTGAATCCTGCATTTTTAAAAAATTCTTTCCACTCTTTTTTTGAATGCAAATGCATCTGTATTTTCATAATTTTTGCCCATTTAGCAGTGGTCTTGTTATCAGAATAAAAGTCTGTCCCACAGAAAAAACTTCCTCCTGGTTTTAGTAGTTTGAATATTTTTATCAGTGCCGCTTCAATTGAATCTGCATAATAAAGGGATTCCATTGAGAATACAAAATTAAATTTTCCTTTGTAATTCATTGATTCTATATCTGTATGAATGAACTCTTCTTTACTGCTATCTTTTTTTTGTTTTGCCTGAAGAATCATTTTTTCGCTTTTGTCAATCCCTACTACTTTTCTGCAATTTTTCTCTCTTGCAATTTTCTTTACAACCCATCCATTCCCACAACCTACATCTAGAAATGTAAATGGCTTGTCAAATGATACAGTTTGCAAAAATTTTGAAACGTTCTTTCCGTGTTCTAATTCCATTAATTCTGCTCTTCCGTTTTGAGCCCACTCATCAAACGTTTTCCTAACCCCATTCATGTTTATTGTGATTTTTTCTTTCCTTTCACTAAATTGAAGATCTGTCTTACTGCAAGCTTTGGGTGGTGGGTTGCCAACTTTATCATATTTGATAATCCAAATTCAGCTTTAATAAAATCGATAAACTCTTCAGGTTTCAATTCTTTAATGATGTCTAACTCTCTATCCCACTCTTCATCAGATAGTCCAATCCATCTATTCTGTACCTTTCCTGCAGAATTAATTTTTGATTCTATCTCTTTTCTCCAATTTTCTTCATATGGATTCAATGCCGTTTTGTCTGTATTTCCTGATTTGATTGCATTAGACGCAACTTCCCCGGCAACTCTGCCAAATTTTATTGCATATCTTATTCCTTCCAAAACCAAAGGATTTGCTTGGCCTGCAGAATCCCCGACCAAAATCAAATTATTAAACACCGTCTTTCTTGACAAGCCATCATTTGGAATTAATCCGTAATGAAACTCTATTGGTGATATTTTTCCTAGTCTTTTAATTGGGCCTATCTTTGAATCCATCAGTTCTTTGAGTCTTTGAGTTGGGTCTACATTTGATTCTGGTTTTCCTACGCCTACTCCAATTCTAACGATGTTGTTTCCTAAAGGAAAAATCCAAGCATATCCAGCTGGTGAGTATTGTTGACCTACCATCAACCACCATGTGTCCGATTCTACGTTTTCTGCTTTTACCTCATATTCTGCTCCTGCCCCGAATCTTTTCCATTGAGTTACAAAACCCATCGCTTTGCAAACCGTAGATGGAAATCCACTTGCATCAATTACTACTTTTGAATGAAACGTGATTTTCCCATTTGGTCCAATACCGCTAACTCCTGCAATATCTCCACTCTCATTTTTGATTACCTTATTAACATTAATTTTTACAAAGATATCTGCACCTGACTGTTTTGCTTGTTGTGCTAACCATCTGTATGTTTTTCTCACATCTAAAACTGCAGCTCGTGGAACTGAATCACCAATCGTAACTTCGTTGTTTGGTGAACAAAATGAGAAGTTTTTAATTGGATTAAAATAGTCGTCTGGAATTCCAAATTCTTTGATATTTTGAATCCATGTGACTCCGCTTGTTCTAACAGTTTCTGCAATTGAATTTTCTTTTTCTATTAGAGCAACTTTAATTCCATTTTTTGCAGCTGCAAATGCTGCTGATGATCCTGCAGGTCCTCCTCCTACCACAACTAAATCGTAATGATGTTCTTCAGACAACTTAATTTAATCAGTAGTACCTAGGATATAATTTTGAGGATTTTCTGTGAAATTATTTCTTTAAAACTGGGGTGCCTGATGTGTCGTTTTCTCTTTCTGAATCAAAGGTCTGCATGTGTGCTAAATCTCTATGCATGTAACTATGGGTCTCTCCCTCGTTCTTTCTGCAGAATTTTGAATGTATTGTCTCCTCTATCTTTAGCGTTATTTCATTTTCATGAAATAGACGTTTTCCACAGTCAGGGCATATGAATTCAGGCATAAATTCCGTTTGTATCAAATCTATTTAGATGTTTCAGGTAATACTGAATTGACTGTTTTATTCTTGAACCGAAACTTTAGATGTTTACAAATTTGTAATTATTTATGGATGAATCTCAAATCTCGTCTTTTGTAATATGGTCTGCTATTACTGGAATTATTATGGTAATTACTGGACTAAGTTACCGTGCATATTTGAGGACAAAAAACGATGAGATCTCTTCATCTTGAAAAAAAAGGATTAAGGGGGCTTGCTATTGCTGAAAGCTTTACCCCAAATTCCTCAAAATCTATTTTATCTGGCATAGTGATGAGGCGAGATTTCATTATTGATGATTTTGTATTTGGAAGTGCAACATTAGGTGGTAATGATGCTACTGATTCTATTTTAAAGATGTATGATGAACTTGATAGACCTGATGTCAATTATGTGTTGATCTCTGGTTTGATAATTTCTATGTATAATATTATAGATATCAAAAAATTATTTTATTCTCTAAACATTCCAATCATTGGAGTTTCATACAATGATTCTCTTGGAATTGAAGATGCTCTTAAACGCCATTTTCTAAATTCATTTGAATCTAAAATTTCTGAATATCATAAATTGGGTAAACGAGAAAAAATTACTTTGCACACATGTAATGATATTTTTGTTAGGAGGGAAGGCTGTACATTAAATGATGTAAGACATCTTCTTGATGATTTAACCTTACATGGTTCTGTTCCAGAACCTATTCGTGTATCTCAATTACTTGCAAAAACGTTACTTGAAAAAGGATTATCCTTCTGAAGCTGTTTTACCACCATCTACATTTAGGATGGTTCCTGTTACCCAATTTGCTTCATCTGATGCTAAATAAAGCGTAGCATTTGCAACATCTGCTGGTTCGCCAATTCTTGCAAGAGGCAATCTTTCTTCAAGAACTTTTCTTGCTTGAGGATCATCTAGATATGGTTTGATCATTCCTGAATTGATAATTCCTGGATTTACACAATTACATCTGATGTTTCTTCTTGCATATTCTACTGCAATTGATTTTGTAAACATGGAAATTGCTGCTTTGGTAGCTGAATATACTGCCAAATGCACTCTTGGTATTGCCCTTTCACTTGATATGGAACCTATGTTTATAATAGCCCCACTTTTTACATCTGACATTTTTGAAAGAACTGCTTTTGTCATATGAAACACTCCTAACAAATTCACGTCAATGAGTTTTTTAATTTCGGAATCTTTCATTTCATGAAAGTGCACTGGATCATTAATTGCCCCTGCATTATTTACTAAAATATCGATTTTACCATAAGTGTCCATGATTTGATTGACTGCTTGGAGTGCTTGCGATTCATCAGTCAAATCACACGTTATTGAGGCTGTTAATTCTTCATTTCCGATCTCTTTTCTTGCCTTTTCTAACCCCTCTAGGCTTCTTGCAACCAGAACAACCTTTGCTCCTTCTTCAGAAAATCTTTTCACAATACCTTTACCTATGTCACTTGATGCCCCTGTAACTATGGCAACTTTATCATTTAATCTCATACTAACACAAATAACTCATAACTTATAGAATTTTTGTTTAACTTTATTCGTCATTTTAGTTTTATTTGGAATCATTAATTCTTTTAATGTATTCAATTATTCCTGTATAGTCTATTTTTCCTAGTCCTTCTTTGAGAGCATTTCCGTACAATTCTTCAGCTTTTTCAATCATTGGCAGTTTTATCCTCAAAGATTTGGCAGTTTCTGTAATCGTACTGATGTCTTTTTTTAGATTTGCAAGTGTAAATGTTGCATCATATTCACCATCTGCCATTTTGTATGCCTTTTTTTCACTCATTCCTGTTTTAAAATATGTAGAGTTTAAAATTTCAAGAAATATTCTGGGATCGACATTTGATTTCTTAATAAGAGTAATTCCCTCTGATAGGGCTAGCGCAAGCATAGTTATTTGAAGATTCATAGCAAGCTTGACTGAATGTGCGACTCCACTTTCTCCTAAGAAAAATACTTTGTTTGCAATAATATCAAAGATATTTTTACAACTTTCAAAGGTATTCTTATCTCCTGATACCATCATGACTAAATCTCCAGTAATTGCAACATTTGGCCCTCCCATTACTGGAATGTCTAATTTCTGAATATTGTGCTCTAGAAATTTTTCTGAAATGTTTTTTGATTCTGATGGATTAATGGTGCTCATATCTGCAACAACTATCTTTTCATTTTTACTCTCAATTATTCCTTCTTTTTCAAAAGATACTTGTTTCACTGCATCTGCATCTTTTACTACAATAATGACAAGTTCTACATGTTCTGCAATTTCTTTTGGTGATGATGCGACTTTAGCTCCTTTCTTTTTGATTTGTGTTGTTTTTTCTTTTGTTCTATTGTATACTGTTACGTCAAAATCTGAATCTAACAAATGTAGTGCCACTGCATTTCCTAACATTCCTAAACCGATAATCCCTATCTTTTTCATTTTTTATTATTCCTTGGAATTAATATCTCAATGACGTTCTTCATTTTGGATCTCCCATTGATTATTTCCAAATCTTGATGAGACAAATTCTAATTGTCCTATCGTCTTGTCTCCTTTTTTGACTTTGGCAAAATCAAATTTTTTTAATCTTAGTAGTTTTTCTTTTGGTTTGTATCCTCCTTCAATCACTTTTACTTTAAATCTTTTACTTGCTTTGATAATCATCTTCCTTGCAATTTGGACATCTCCCATCCATGAAAACATTTCAAAATCCCCAAAACTTTTAGTAGAAATTTTATATCCATATAGTCTAGCTTCAAGTTTCACTCCTTGAATTTTAGCCTGATTGTTTAACCATGACACAATCTCATCTCCGTAACCTTTTTCAACTCCAAATGTCTCTGAATCTCTCATCTATTCAAACTTACAATATTAAACCATAATAATCATTTTCAAATCCTTGGTAGACTAAAATATTGACCCGTTATACAAATTCCATGCTCACAATTGATTGTAAGGATATTTCATCAATAAAAAATGAATTACTTGTATATGTTGCAGATAAAGTAGAAGCTATTCCTACCCTCAAACAACATCAATTTACACTCTCTACTTTTGATGACAATGATACCATTGATATTGATATGGTAATTTCTGCCATTAAAGAATACTTGGACTCGATAGATGAAGGAAAAAACTTTGCTGTGATTTCAAATAATGGAAAAATTAACATTAGATCAATTTCCGGCCGAGTGATAGAACGAGACTCTGTAGAACAATCTGAAATGTTTTCTTGTACTCATTGTGGATTTGTCACAAGATATCAAGTTGAACTTAATGTTCACATGAGAATCCATTATCTTTGAATTTTCTTAAAAATTCTAAAACCTGGATTTTTAATTATGGGCATTTTTTGAGCCATTGAAAAACTGTAACCTTCAAAGCGTTTTTGGTATTCTGAAATGTAACTTTGTGCAACTTCTTTTGTTTTAAATCTAGTTCTTATTCCAAAAATCTCTGATTGCTTCCCAAACACATCATAGACTACAACTATGTACTGACTTGGGTTAACTTGATACTTTGAACTACAATACCACAAAATTCCCAGCATCACGACAAAAAATCTTGTAACAAATTTATCTAGAATCTTAACCACATTTTGATTTTCAACAGGATCTTTATAAGCACTAGTTACACAAAAAAATCGTGATAAAATCATCAAAGAATAACGTGAATAAAGTTTATTGCGAAAAATGTGATTTGGTTTTTGAATCTAGAGAAAGATTTGAAAAACATCTTGATGCACATTCATCAAATATATCGTGTGAGATGTGTCCTATTGATACTGCAATTTCAAAATTTGTAAATTTGTTTAAACGAAAGTCATCGCATAATTTGGAATAAGTTTTTTAACCAATTCCATCTTTTTGAAATATGAATAAAAAAGCTGTAATTCTAGGCGTAATTGTTGTAGCAATAGTTGCTGGTATTGCAGCATCTGTTTCATCATCTCCCTCTGAAACCGTTAATCTTGATATGGGCAGAACACATGGTACAATCTCTACTGCCATGGGTTCTGCAATTTTAGGTGATCCTTCTGCTCCAATCACAATTGTTGAATTTGGTGATTATCAATGTCATCAATGCTATAATTGGTTTCATAATACAAAACCTGCAATAACACGTGATTATGTTGAAACTGGAAAAGTAAATTTAGTTTTTGTTGATTTGGCCTTTTTGGGAAATGATTCTCCCAAAGCAGCTCAGGCCTCATATTGTGCTGAAGATCAAGGGATGTATTGGGATTATCATGATCTTCTTTACAATTCACAAGAACCGAAAATAGATGGAGGTTGGGCAAATTCTGAAAGACTAAAGGCGTTTGCATTTAGTTTGGATCTTGACATGAAACTTTTTGAAAGTTGTCTTGATTCAGGAAAATATTCAAAACGTGTTCAGTATAACATACAACAAGCAAGAGACAATGGTGTCAGTGGAACTCCTGGATTCTTCATTGTAGGTCCAGATGAACAACAACAAATCAGTGGAGCGCAACCCTTTTCTGTTTTTAAACAAATATTGGATTCTATGATCTGAATGATGCAAACAATCAAACTTGTGTTTTCAAATTTCAAATATGTTTTCTTATCTTCTGTAATTTTTGTATCTATGATGATTGGGTTGTTGATCCTCTCAGAATACATTTTCTTGGAACCTTACATTGTAAGTCATTTGCCATCTGGAACTGAATTAGGATTTGTATTAATCTTAGTAATTTCAGCTCTATCTGCATTAGTAATTCCAATGAATATTTTTAGAATAAATATTTTGAAAAGTTCAAAACAAAAAATGGGTGGTGGTATTGTTGGTTCAATCATTGGTGCATCTGCTGGTGCATGCAGTTGTGGACCTGTGGGATTTGCAGTAATCTCAACTTTTGGCTCAGTAGGTGCTACTGCGACTGCGTTTCTAACAAATTATGAGATTCCTATTCGAATCATCGCAATTGCTATTTTATTTGCAGCATATTTCACTACTGTAAAATCCCTCAAAATTGAGTGTAATGTCCATTCTTGATCTTGATGTATTAGAAATTACAAATTAGGCAAATATTTGCAACTTTGGAATGTATATTATGGCCATCTGAATAGATTCTATGACATTCATTTATCTTCCAATCAAGCCTAGTAGGAGAGTCAAGATGCAGATGAAATAGAAGATGTTAAGGATTATAGTTTTTTTGAATTTTAATGAATAAATGAATTTTAAAAATTTACAAAGTTGACCTATTTATTTGCCATTTTTTAGGTTTAACTAATGCAGAATTGGAATCTCATTTTTGGAATTTTCATAATTGCAAGTCCAATTCTTTTTTCAATGATTGCATACCCTGATTCAATAGCTTGGAGTTGGAATGAAGGTAGGGGTGGTTATTTCTTTGCACTAGTTTTCATAGTAGCTGAATTAATTGGTCTTAAAATTGTCATATCTAAAAAACGACTGCTTGCCGTAATTCCAATGGCACTTCTAACTATTATTTATCTAATTTCATTAGAGTACAATCTTAGAGATTACATTATTGAATCTGCTGAGCAGTTTAATGTACAATTAATTTACTCATGGACATGGATGTGGGATTTTGTTGTCATGGCAATTTTTATTGTTGCAGCATTGACAATTTTCTTTGGTAAACGATGGATTAGAATTGCCCCTGCTGGACCTATCTTTCTAACTGGCACTGCAATAATTCTTTCACTTGATGCATTTTTTCCATACGATACCTTAGGTCCTTTACAGTATATTGTTCCGTACTTTGTTCAAGCAAATGTGTGGATAATTACAATACTTGATCTTGGAACGGCAGTAGCTAAAGACAATGTCATGTTCTTACGTGGTGAGCATGGTTCTATGGCCCTTCAAGTATTTTGGCCATCTGCGGGAGTTCATAGTATTATTATTTTTTCATTAGTCATTGGTGCATTCATGTTAAAATTGAATATTCCAAGACATCGAAAAGTAATGTATTTTGTTTTAGGTATTATAGGTACAATCACAGTTAATCTGATTCGAATATTTTCATTATCCTGGTATGCCCTTAAAGTAACAACAGATCCTGTAGCATGGGAAGAATATCACAAGATTGCAGGTGAAATCATGTTTTTGCCTTGGCTATTTGCATTCATTTTGGTAGTGATTTTGATAGAATCAAGACGCATGAAAAAACTTGAACAATAATTTTTCTATTTAGAAGTAATTTGTAATGCTACTTTGCCCTTGAACTTCTGAAAGTTCTGCAACTTTAACTCCTAATCTTCTAATTGTATCGGTCTGATTTTCTAATGCTTCTTTTAGTAACTGATCTGCATTTTTTTGTAATTCCTCAAGACTTGTAGTTGAATTTCTTAGCATTCTTGATTTTGATTTGCTTGATAAATCTGATTGAATAAGATGAATTCCAACAGATTTGAACATTCGATTATTTTTCATTAAGACACTGTGTACTTTTTTACATAATTCGACAATATTTTCCGATAAAAATTGATAATCTTTTGAGTCTTTTTTTAATGTTGAAATTTTACTATATTGTATTCTGGCTTCTCTTTCTTTGACTGGCTCATTATCTATTCCCCTTATTGCATTATAGATGTAAGTTCCACTCTTTCTTCCAAATTCTTTATTTAAAGTAAAAACATCTAATTTTTTTAAATCTTGTATTGTCTCTAATTTCATTTCAGAAAACCTTCCTTCAGTTTTTTTCCCTATTCCTGGAATTGCACTAATTTTTAATGGTTCTAAAAATTTATTTATGTTATCTGGAGTCACAACTGTAAGACCATCTGGTTTTCGAAAATCAGATGCAATTTTAGAAATTAACTTGTTAGGTGAAATTCCAATTGAACTACTGAGTTTAATTTTTTCCCGAATAGAATTTTTGATTTGTTGTGCAAGATGACTAGCTTTCTTAAAATCGCCTTCGACTCTTTTTGTTACATCCAAATACGCTTCATCTCTTCCGACATATTCAAAAACATCTGCATTAGATTTTATGATCTCCATTGCTTTCCCAGAAATATCTGAATAGAAATCAAAATCTACAGGCAAAAATATTGCATCTTTTCTATCATCTAGTCTTTTTTTTGCAAATGATATTGGTATTCCTGACTTGACTCCATATTTTCTTGCAGTATAGTTGGCCGTAGCTATTGCTCCGCTATCCCCTCCTCTGTCTGAGAAAACACAAACACATACTGGCTTTGTTTTTAATTCCGGTGATCTTGTCTCCTCGCATTGGGCATAAAAATAATCAAAATCTATGTGGAAAACTACTCTTGTTTCCAATACTTTTCAATGTTGTTTTGATTATTACTATATTGTGTATTCATCTAAAGCGCAAATCCCTTTTATGACACTAAATTACATCCAAAAATGGTTCAAGCCTCTACGGAATTGAATCTAAATTAAAGAAAAATAATAAAAAAAGACTCTAGATATGAGCACTTCTCATATTAAGAAATACAGTCTGTTTGAGTTCTTTGAGTTGATCGTGAATTGACTTTGCAGTCTCAGTATCCCATTTGAGTATGCATCTCGTAATTGTTGCAACAAATCTAGCAATTGAGTCCTAGCAGCATCAACATCGGCATCTCCGGCATCAATAGGAAAAGCATGTCATGAAAAAATGGGAATAGTTTCTTTCTCTGCCAAAAATCCTGAATTCCCAAGTGGAATACTCGAACAGGTGATGCAGACATACTATGGAGGGCGTACAGAAGACAGGATAAGAAAAGAGCCAGTCAATGTAAGTTACATTGACTTTACCAGCATGATCCCACGATATATTCCCTTTATGGACTACAAAACAGGAAAAATTATCCTAATGAGGACAATCCATTAGAGTCTTATTTCTACTGGAAGAGGCAATCTGAGATTCTAGAAAAATACGTTAATCATAATGATGAAAAATCAGAAGGAGATACAGGACTTGTCAAGAAAACATGTTGCCATCAACAAGTCATCAATACGATACATTGGAAAGGAATCAAACGAACTAGAGGAGTCTGAAGTGTTGGGCGTCTCAGGCAAGGACTATTCAGAGTATGTCGACAAACAAGGAAAATTCCTAGAGATAATCAAGAATCTTATTTTGGATGTTGCCCAAAGAATAGGACTTCCAAGAAGAACGTTCTTTGATCTAAAGGAAAAGACAAATTATTCTGTTCCAATAAACCTCAAGAGAAAAACATTGAGAAAGTTGCGTCAATTACAGTTTGAAGACAAACAGGAGGTGATATGCAAATAATGAATGAAATGATTGAAGAAAATAATAATGATGTTGAAATTATATCTGAAAGTTACGATGAATCTGAAAACATCTTTGCTGGAAAAAACCTCGCAGCAGGGAAAGGGGACCAGACAAAAAACCTCGAACATACCGTGCAAACAGCATGAAGAATTTTGTACAGTTCAATGACATACCTGAAGAATTTAAGAAATATCTTAAAGATGTGAAAGGAGTTGACATTACTGGAAACACTGGTATTGTAAAGGCCTTCTTGATTTTTGGTGGAGCAATGATTGCAATCTTTGGAGG